>NZ_BJHU01000029.1 GCF_005405905.1 Acidovorax sp. NB1 | reverse complement strand
GTTATGCCTGATGACCATAGCAAGTTGGTACCACTCCTTCCCATCCCGAACAGGACAGTGAAACGACTTTGCGCCGATGATAGTGCGGGTTCCCGTGTGAAAGTAGGTCATCGTCAGGCTCTTACAGCCCAAACCGCCCTTCTGCTCTACCGAGTAGAAGGGCGTTTTGCTTTGGGGCGCTTGATTTGCGGATCACACACCTCCAGACCAAACCCAAACCACCTTCCAGCTTCGCAGTCCTCTGCTCTCGCTGAATACCTGCAACCACTCCCCATCGCCGAGCGCATTCCAATCCTCTTCGGTTGGTCGCAGGTTCTGTCACCGCAGCGCTATCGAATATCTGCGCAGCAAAACTTGTGCGAGAAGAGCGCTGTCAGCTGATTTTCATTGCACCACCATGCAGGGTCCTATTGCGATGAACACGGTGCGAGCTGAAACCGGTGAACCCCGCCAGCGTCCAGAACCCGCTGCAGCTGACCATCTAACCACAGCCAATGCAAATGGGCCAAAGCCTCACCCATGGCGAAGGTCATCTGGTGGGCGTCGAGCTTGCGCTTGAACATGATCGGCAGTACGTCGAAGGCTGAAAGCGAGCCCTGTTGAGCTGCCGCAAGGATCTCATCAAGTCTGTCGCGGTGGTGGTCTTGCAGTTGGTGAATGCGCTCGTGCAAGCCCTGAAAAGGCTTTCCGTGGGAGGGAAGCACCAGCGTGTCGGGTGGCAGTACCAGGTAGCGCAGCAGGGACGTCAGAAAAAGCCGCAGTGGATTCGACTCTGGCTCGGATGCATGAACGCTGACATTGGTGGAAATGCGTGGCAACACCATGTCGCCGCTGAGAAGTGCTGACAGCTCCTCGCTGTAAAGCGCTATGTGCTCGGGGGCATGCCCGTAGCCACTGATGCACTGCCATCTGCGCCCGCCGATCTCAATGGTGTCGCCATCCATGAGTCTGCGAAAACGGGGCGGCAGTGCGGGCACGAGGGTCGGGAAATACGAGGCGCGCCCCCGCACATGCTGAAGGAATGCTTCATCCTGCATCCCATGCAGCATGTAAAAGTCAGCACCCGCTTCGCCGCCGAAGCCATTGCGGTCGTACACAGCGGTTCTGGCGACTTGGTAGTCGGTTGCGCTGATCCAGAGGTGCACGTTCCAGCGCTCGCACAGCCAATGGGCCAAACCGATGTGGTCCGGGTGCATATGGGTGACGATCACCCGCAGGATGGGCAGTCCCTCCAGGCTGCTGGCGAACACCTGCTCCCACTGCGCCCGGGTGCCAGGGCTGTCGATGCAGCAGTCCACCACCGCCCAGCCTTCCACCATGGTGCCGCCCACATCGGGTTGCCTGTCCCTCAGCAGCCACAGATTGATATGGTCGAGGGCAAAAGGCAGCCCCATGCGGATCCACTTCACGCCAGGTGCGACCTCAATGGCGCTGCCTTCGGGGGGAAGTGCATCACCGAGTGGATAGTGGATCTGGTGTTCGAGTGGGTTCATGGCAATGGTCGTATGCGTTAGCATTGACGTTAACGTAAACGTCATGCATTCGATGCATTGTAGGGATCGATGGCCCGTGGGCTGTCTCCTGCGCGAATCCGCTCTGTATGCATACAGCCCACACCATGGCCAACACCTACACCATCAGCGACCTTGCCAAAGAGTTTGACCTCACCACCCGGGCCATTCGTTTCTATGAAGACATGGGCTTGTTGCAGCCCGAGCGCACGGGGGCTGCGGGTCGCAACCGCGTCTACAGCGCGCGGGACCGCACCCGCCTGCGCCTGACCTTGCGCGCCAAGCGTCTCGGGCTGTCGCTGACCGAGGCCAAGGAGATCATTGACCTGTACGACAGTCCCCGTGATACCGGCGTGCAATTGCGCAAGTTCCTCGATGTGCTGGTGGTGCACCGCAAGCAGCTGGAGGAGCAAATGGCCGACCTGCGGGCCAATCTGGAGGAGGTCCAGGAGCATGAAGAAGAGGCGCGTGCACTGCTGCGCAAGGTGGAAATAGAAAAATGATCCATAATTGACGTTTACGTAAACGTAAATCAGGAGACCGTCGTGACAACGACCCCTTTCGAGCCCCGCTGTGACCATTACGCAGACCGTGTGAAGGGCAGCTTTGCACGCCAAGGGGCGATGCAGACCCTGGGGGCCCGCTTGGGCTTGCTGGAGCCCGGTGCTGTAGACATTGAGCTGTCCTGGGCGGCAGCGTTGACCCAACAGCACGGTTTCCTGCATGCCGGCATGGTTGCCACGGCGCTGGATTCCGCCTGTGGCTATGCGGGCTTCACCCTGATGGCAGAGGACGCCGCCGTTCTCACCATCGAATTCAAGATCAACCTGCTGGCCCCGGCAAAGGGCGAGCGGTTCCGCATGGAAGGGCGGGTGCTGAAGCCCGGCCGCACCATCACCGTCTGCGAGGGCCGAGCCTTCGCCATTGACGGCAACCAAGAAAAGCTGGTCGCCACCATGGGGTGCACCCTCATGGCAGTCACCGGACGCGACAGCATCCAGGGCTGAGCCCTGCCCATTTCCCCACCTTCTACGAGGAGACAAACCCCATGAGCATTCCTGCCAACCTGCCCGGCCTCAACTTTCAGCTGGGCGAAGACATCGACGCTCTGCGCGACGCTGTGCGCGACTTCGCGCAGGCTGAAATCGCCCCCCGCGCGGCCGAGATTGACAAGAGCGACCAGTTCCCCATGGACCTATGGCGCAAGATGGGCGACCTGGGCGTGCTGGGTATCACGGTGCCCGAGCAGTATGGCGGCGCCGCCATGGGCTACCTGGCGCACATGGTCGCCATGGAGGAAATCTCGCGCGCCAGCGCCTCGGTGGGCCTGTCCTACGGCGCGCACAGCAATCTGTGCGTGAACCAGATCAACCGCAACGGCAACGAGGCGCAAAAGGCCAAGTACCTGCCCAAGCTCATCAGCGGCGAACATGTGGGGGCGCTGGCCATGAGCGAACCCGGCGCAGGCTCCGACGTGATCAGCATGAAGCTGAAGGCCGAGGACAAAGGCGGCTACTACCTGCTCAACGGCAGCAAGATGTGGATCACCAACGGCCCAGACGCCGACACACTGGTGGTCTACGCCAAGACCGAACCTGAACTGGGCGCGCGTGGTGTCACGGCTTTCCTGATCGAAAAGGGCATGAAGGGCTTCTCGATTGCGCAAAAGCTCGACAAGCTGGGCATGCGTGGCAGCCACACGGGCGAGCTGGTGTTCCAGGACGTTGAAGTGCCTGCAGCAAATGTGCTGGGTGGCGTGAACCAGGGCGCCAAGGTGCTGATGAGTGGCCTGGACTACGAACGCGCGGTTCTGACCGGCGGCCCCCTGGGCATCATGCAGTCGGTGATGGACAACGTGATCCCTTACATTCACGACCGCAAGCAGTTCGGCCAGAGCATTGGCGAATTCCAGCTCATCCAAGGCAAGGTGGCCGACATGTACACCGTGCTGCAGGCGGGGCGCTCGTTTGCCTACACCGTGGCCAAGAACCTCGACATGCTCGGGACCGACCATGTGCGCCAGGTCCGCAAGGACTGCGCCAGCGTCATCCTCTGGTGTGCCGAAAAGGCCACCTGGATGGCGGGCGAAGGCGTGCAGATCTATGGTGGCAACGGCTACATCAACGAGTACCCGTTGGGCCGCCTCTGGCGCGATGCCAAGCTGTACGAGATTGGTGCTGGCACCAGCGAGATCCGCCGCATGCTGATCGGCCGCGAGCTGTTTGCTGAAACCTGCTGACCTGCGGGCGCTTGCCCCGGGCCGATCCACCGTTTGAAAGAGCCAGACCCACCATGCCCACATCCATCGAAGACCTGTTTGTCCACAACCGTGCCTGGGCGGCGCAGATGGAACGCGAGCGCCCTGGTTTCTTCACCGGCCTGCTGGCACAGCAGAAGCCCAAGTACATGTGGATCGGCTGCTCCGACAGCCGCGTGCCTGCCAACCAGATCACCGGCCTGGAGCCCGGCGAGGTGTTCGTGCACCGCAACGTGGCCAACGTGGTGGTGCCTACCGACCTGAACTGCCTGTCCACCATCCAGTACGCGGTGGACCAGTTGCGCGTCGAACACCTCATGGTGGTGGGCCATTACGGCTGTGGTGGCGTGCTGGCGGCGCTGGAGGGCATGCGTGTCGGTCTGGCCGACAACTGGATCCGCCATGTGTCGGATGTGCGCGATCGCCACCGCGACCTGATTGCGTCCATTGAACCCCAATGGCGCCATGACGTGCTGTGCGAGCTGAACGCCATCGAGCAGGTGGTGAACGTGGCGCAGAGCACCGTGATGCTCGACGCCTGGGGCCGGGGCCAGAAGGTCACGCTGCACGGCTGGTGCTATGGCCTGAAAGACGGGCTCATCAACAACCTGCACATGACGGTGGACAGCACCGAGGGGCTGGAGTCGCTCTACAAGGCGGCCATTGCCGGTGTGGCTGCCGTCAAGCGGCAGTAAGCCAGCAAGCACGCAACCGCAGCCCGCGCAGCGCAACGGCCCCAAGCCCGCCATGTTCCCGCAACGCCTCGATGCCCCCCAGGCCTACGGCATTGCCAAGGCCATGATGGATGGCTTCAACCGCCACTACCGGCTGTTCCGCACCGAGTCCGCGCGGGCCAAGCACCGCTTTGAAACCGCCGACTGGCATGGCCAGCAGCGGGCGCAGCGTGAGCGCATCGAGTTCTACGACCTGCGGGTGAAGGAATGCGTGCGCCGCCTGGAGAAAGAGTTCGAGGCAGGGGCGCAGCCCATGGACGTGTGGCACCAGGTCAAGCTGCATTACATCGGCTTGCTGGTGAACCACCACCAGCCCGAGCTGGCCGAGACCTTCTTCAACTCGGTCACCACCAAGATCCTGCACCGCACGCATTTCCACAACGACTTCATCTTTGTGCGGCCTGCGGTCAGCACCGAATACATCGAGAACGACGAGCCCGCCGCGCGGCCCACCTACCGCGCCTACTACCCCACACGCGAGACGCTGGGCGACACCTTTCAGAGCATCGTCGAGAACTTCCAGCTCCAGCGCGAGTTCGCCGACCTGGCGCGCGACACCGCATGCGTGGTGGCCGCCATGCGCAGCCGCCTGGACAAGGTCAAGCTGCGCACCAACTTCCAGATCCAGGTGCTCACCAGCCTGTTCTTTCGCAACAAGGGTGCCTACGTGGTGGGCAAGATCATCAACGGCTTCAACGAGGTGCCGTTTGCGCTGCCCATCCTGCACGACGACAGCGGCAGGCTCTATATCGACGCCGCCCTGTTTGGCGAGGACGACATGCAGATGCTGTTCAGCTTTGCCCGCGCCTACTTCATGGTGGACATGGAGGTGCCCAGCGCCTACGTGCAGTTCTTGCGCAGCCTCATGCCGCGCAAGCCGCGCGCCGAGATCTACAACGCCTTGGGCCTGGCCAAGCAAGGCAAGACACTGTTCTACCGCGACTTTCTCTACCACCTGAAGCACTCCAGCGACCATTTCCGCATCGCGCCGGGTATCAAGGGCATGGTGATGCTGGTGTTCGACCTGCCGAGCTTTCCGTTCGTGTTCAAGCTCATCAAGGACCACTTTCCGCACCAGAAGGAAACCACGCGCGAGCAGATCAAGGCCAAGTACCTGCTGGTCAAGCAGCACGACCGTGTGGGCCGCATGGCCGACACGCTGGAGTACAGCGAGGTTGCCTTTCCGCGCGACCGGTTCGATGACGCGCTGATTGCCGAGATCGAGAAGTTCGCGCCCAGCCAGCTCGAAATCAGCGACCGCGACGGTGACGGCCAGACCGAGGTGATCATCAAGCACTTGTACATCGAGCGGCGCATGATCCCGCTCAACATCTACCTGCAGGAGGCCTTCGACACTGGCCTGTCCGACCCACGCGCGCGCCAGCAGATGGAGCACAGCGTCATCGAATACGGCAACGCCATCAAAGACCTCGTGGCCGCCAACATCTTCCCTGGCGACATGCTCTGGAAGAACTTCGGCGTCACGCGCAACGGCAAGGTCGTTTTCTACGACTACGACGAGATCGAATACCTCACCGACTGCAACTTCCGCCGCGTGCCCACGCCGCGCAACGAAGAAGAAGAGATGAGCGGCGAGATCTGGTACAGCGTGGGCCCGCGTGATGTGTTCCCCGAAACCTTTGGCCCCTTCCTGCTCGGCAACGACGCGGTGCGGGAGGTGTTCATGCAGCACCACGCCGATTTGCTCGACGCCGCGTTCTGGCAGTCGCACAAGGAGCGCATCCAGGCAGGCCACATGTTCGATGTGTTCCCTTACGACACGGAACGGCGCTTTGCGCACGGTGCTGCGGCAGGCTGACCGCTCGCCAAGCCCCGGTTTTCACCTCCCACTTTCCCTCAGAACACCTTTCCTCTGACCCTTACCCAGGAGACCTTCCCATGTCCATCCAAGACCCCATCGTCATCGTCGGCGCCGCACGCACCCCTATGGGCTCGCTGCAGGGCGACTTCTCCAGCCTGGCCGCACACGACCTGGGCGGTGCTGCCATCAAGGCCGCCATCGAACGCGCCGGTGTGTCGCCCGACGCCGTGGGCGAAGTGCTGTTTGGCAACTGCCTGATGGCCGGGCAGGGCCAGGCGCCTGCACGCCAGGCGGCGTTCAAGGGAGGCCTGCCCAAGGGTGCAGGGGCCGTCACGCTCAGCAAGATGTGCGGCTCCGGCATGAAGGCCGCGATGATGGCGCACGACATGCTGCTGGCGGGCACGCACGATGTGATGGTGGCGGGCGGCATGGAGAGCATGACCAACGCCCCCTACCTGCTGCAAAAAGGCCGTGGCGGCTACCGCCTGGGCCACGACCGCATCTTTGACCACATGATGCTCGACGGCCTGGAAGACGCCTACGAAGCCGGCCGCAGCATGGGCACCTTTGGTGAAGACTGCGCTGCCAAATACAGCTTCACGCGCGAACAGCAGGACGCGTTTGCCACCGCCAGCGTGCAGCGCGCCAAGGCGGCCACCGAGTCCGGCGCGTTCGCGGCCGAGATCGTGCCCGTCACTGTCAAGACCCGCGCGGGCGAGACCGTGGTCTCCGTGGACGAAGGCCCCGGCAAGGTCAAGCTCGAAAAGATCGCCACCTTGAAGCCCGCGTTCAAGAAGGACGGCACCATCACCGCCGCCTCCAGCTCCAGCATCAACGACGGCGCCGCCGCGCTGGTGATGATGCGCGAGTCCACCGCCAAGAAGCTGGGTGCCAAGCCCCTGGCCCGCATCGTGAGCCACGCCACCCACGCGCAAGAGCCCGAATGGTTTGCCACCGCCCCGCTGGGCGCCACGCAGAAGGCGCTGGCCAAGGCCGGCTGGCAAGTGGGCGACGTGCAGTTGTGGGAGATCAACGAAGCCTTTGCCGTGGTGCCCATGGCGCTGATGAAGGAACTGGATCTGTCCCACGACAAGGTCAACGTGAACGGCGGCGCCTGCGCGCTGGGCCACCCCATCGGCGCCAGCGGCGCGCGCATCATGGTCACGCTGATCCATGCGCTCAAGGCACGTGGCCTGACCAAGGGCCTGGCCACGCTGTGCATCGGCGGTGGCGAGGCCACGGCTGTGGCGCTGGAGCTGGTGTAACCGGTGTGATGGCAGCACCCGGCGCTGTCGGGTGCTGCGGAGGGCAAATCAGTGCAACACTGGTTTGCTCATGTTTTTATAGCTGCTTTCGCATGATGGACGCGCGGGAGAGGCCAATTTTGTTCAAAAAATGAACTCCATACTCGTCATCGGCGCATCGCGGGGCATTGGCCTGGAACTGGTGCGCCAGTACACCGAGGCGGGCCGCCGCGTGATCGCCACTGTGCGCGACGAGGCGGGCCGCGAGCGGGTGCTGGCCCTGGGCGCCGAGGCGCTGACGGTGGACGTGGCCAACCCCGCCAGCGTGAGTGGCCTGGCCTGGCAGCTCGACGGCGAGAAGATCGACATCGCCTGGTATGTGGCCGGGGTGATCCGCCGACCGAATGCCCTCACGCCGCCCACGCAGCAGGATTTCGACGCCGTCATGCACACCAATGTGCTGGGCGCGATGCAGGCCCTTCCGCAGGTGGCGCCGCTGGTGGCCGAGGCGGGCGGGGTGTTTGCGTTCATCTCGTCGTCCATGTCGCAGATCGGCAGCGTGCCGAACAGCGGCTCCTGGCTGTACCGCACCAGCAAGGCCGCGCTCAACATGGCTGTGGCCGCCGCCCAGCACGACTACCCCGGCGCCACCCTGGTCACCATCGACCCCGGCTGGGTGCAGACCGACATGGGCGGCGACAGCGCCCCGCTCACGGTGGAAGACAGCGTGCGGGGCCTGCGCAGCACGGTGGCAGGCCTGACCCCCGCCGACAAGGGCCGCCTGCTGCACCACGACGGCCGCCGTGCTGCGCACTGGTAATTCATCTTTTGACGACGAACAACGAATGACTTTCGGAGACACCCCATGCTGCTGACCCAAGACCAGGAAATGATCCGCGACGCGGTGCGCGACTTTGCACAGACCGAACTGTGGCCGCACGCCGCGCGCTGGGACAAGGAGCACCACTTCCCCAAGGAGGCCCACCAGGGCCTCGCCGCGCTGGGCGCCTACGGCATCTGCGTGCCCGAAGAGTTCGGCGGTGCCAACTTGGACTACCTCACGCTTGCGCTGGTGCTCGAAGAGATCGCTGCCGGTGACGGCGGCACCAGCACCGCCATCAGCGTGACCAACTGCCCGGTCAACGCCATCCTCATGCGCTACGGCAACGCGCAGCAAAAGCGTGACTGGCTCACGCCGCTGGCGCGTGGCGAGATGCTGGGCGCTTTCTGCCTGACCGAGCCGCATGTGGGCTCCGACGCCTCCGCACTGCGCACCACGGCGGTCAAGCAGGGCGATGAATACGTGATCAACGGCGTCAAGCAGTTCATCACCAGCGGCAAAAACGGCCATGTGGCCATCGTGATCGCCGTCACCGACAAGGGCGCGGGCAAGAAGGGCATGAGTGCCTTCCTGGTGCCCACCAGCGCGCCGGGCTATGTGGTGGCGCGGCTCGAAGACAAGTTGGGCCAGCACAGCAGCGACACGGCGCAGATCAACTTCGACAACTGTCGCATCCCGGCCGAGAACCTGATTGGTGCCGAAGGCGAGGGCTACAAGATTGCCCTGGGCGCGCTCGAAGGCGGCCGCATCGGCATCGCCGCCCAAAGCGTGGGCATGGCGCGCAGCGCGTTTGATGCGGCGCTCGCGTATTCGAAAGAGCGCGAGAGCTTTGGCACCGCCATCTTCAACCACCAGGCCGTGGGATTTCGCCTGGCCGACTGCGCCACGCAGATTGAGGCCGCGCGCCAGCTCATCTGGCATGCCGCCGCGCTGCGCGATGCGGGCAAGCCCTGTCTGAAGGAAGCCGCCATGGCCAAGCTGTTTGCCAGCGAGATGGCCGAGCGCGTGTGCAGCGCTGCCATCCAGACGCTGGGTGGCTACGGCGTGGTGAACGACTTCCCGGTGGAGCGCATCTACCGCGACGTGCGCGTGTGCCAGATTTATGAAGGCACGAGCGACGTGCAGAAAATCATCATCCAGCGCGCGCTGGCCTGAGACCGCGAAAACGCTCTGAGCCTCAACCCCGCATGCGCAGCTCGCGCTCCAGCATGGCCAGCCGCTCGGGCTCGGCGTGGTGGCGGGACACGGGGTAGACCCCTGCAAAAGCCTCGCGTGCCGCCTCGGGGCGGCCGCTCCAGGCCAGGGCCAGTGCGTAATCGCAGGTGCACACCGCCAGTGACGGCCAGGCGCCCGGTGCCTTGGGCACCAGCGTGAGGAACTGCGCGCAGGCCTGGCCCAGGTGGCGGGCCGCCTCGCTGGCCAGGGCTGGGTCGCGCAGCGCAATCAGACCCCGCACCCAGTCGATGAAGGCCTGGCCATGGGGCGGCAGCAGCTCGATCGGGGTGGCGTCCAGCAGGCGCTGTGCTTCGTCGGTGTGGCCCGCCCGGGCTTCGCCCAGTGCCAGGTCCAGCTGCAGGATGGGCTCGGCGGGGCGCAGTGCAATCAGCTCGCGCAGGCGTGTGGTGAAGCCCGCGTGGTCACCCGCCGCCAGGGGCAGGGTGTAGGTGCGTGCCAGAAAGTCGGTGTCGTCGGGTGGGCGCATGGGGTGCACACGCAGCCGCAGTATGGCGGCGTCCACGCCCTCGGTGCGGGCCTCAAACCAGGCCATGCGCACGGCCGCGTCCCAGGCGGGCTCGCGCATGAAGCTGTGGCGCTCGGCGGCGTCGGCCAGGCGCTCGGCCAGCACCTGAAGGCGCGGCAGGTCGCCCGTGGCATGGGCCAGCAGGGCCTGCTGGTACATGCGCTGGAACCGGTGCATGTAGGCAAACCAGGCAAAGGGGATCAGCATGGACACCACCAGAATCCCTTGCACCCACACACTCCATTCGCGCCACACGGCCAGTGCTAGCAGCGCGGCGCAGACCAGCAGCCAGGTGCGGTTGTTGCGCAGCAGCTGGCGCAGCAGGGTCCACACGCCCGGGTTCTCCTGGGCCTCGATCTGGTCGCGCGCCAGCTGGCGCAGCGCCTTCACATCCATGGGGCCCAGCACCTCGTCGGTCATCTCGGTCATGGCGCGGGCATACAGCCCCGAGGTGTGCAGCCGCACCTGGCTCAGTGGGGGCTGCAGTGCATTCACAGCCTGCAGCGCCTCTTCGGCCGTGGTGGCGTGGACAAAACCCTCGGTGGGCTGGCCGTTGGCATCCTGGGCTTGGTACAGCCAGCGGGGCTTGCCGCTGGTAGAGGGGCTGGTCGGATCTTGCTGCTTCAATCTGTGGCTCCGTGGGCGGCTGCATGGCTCTTGTAGCCGCGCACTATGCCGGGTTGGGGGGCACGCCAGTTTGCCGCCCGGATGGCCGGGCCTCAGCGCTGGACCATCGGTACCTCTGAATCCAGCCAGCGCGTGAGCAAGGTGTGCAGTTCGCCCACATCAACGGGCTTCCTCAGCACCACATAGCCCTCGGCCTCGGCCTCCTGCAAGGCCGGGGCGTCGAATTCGCCGCTCACCATGGCGCCGCGCGCGCCAGGGTGGCGGGCCAGCAGCGTGCGCAGCACGTCAAAGCCACTTTCGCCCGTGCGCAGGCGCTGGTCGCACAGCACCACGTCCGGGGCCGGGCCGCTGGCTGCGGCGGCCAGCGCTTCTTGCGCATTGGCCGCCAGGCGCACCTGCAGCCCCCAGCTGCGCAGCAGGTTGCGCCAGGCCTGCTGCACCTGCGGGTCATCGTCCAGCACCAGGCAGGTGCCGCGCAGGGTGGGCAGGGGTGGTGGGGCTGTGGTGCTGGCACCTTCTGTGCCCCGACCCGCGTGGGGGGCATGGGCTGCGGGGGGCAACACGGCGGCCGTGGCCGCCAGTTGCAGCCAGAAGCACGACCCCCGCCCCAGCCGCGAGCGCAGGCCATGTTCGGCCGCCATCAGCTCGGCGCAGCGGGCCACCACGGCCAGCCCCAGGCCGTGGCCTGCATCGGCCTGCAGGGTGCTGCGCTGCAGGCGTTCATAGGGCTGGTAGATGCGCTGGTGGTCCTGCTCGGCCACGCCCACGCCGGTGTCCCACACGGCAATGCGCCACTGCGCGCCGCGTCGGCGTGCGGCCAGCAGCACACCGCCGTGGCGGGTGTAGCGCAGCGCGTTGTGCACCAGGTTGATCACGCACTGGCGCAGCAGCACGGGGTCGGCCAGGACGGTGGCATCTTCAGGTGGCAGGTGCTCGCGCAGCACCAGGCCCAGGTCGCGCGCTTCGGCTCGGAACAGCAGGGCCACGTCGTGCAATAGCGGGCGCAAGGCCACAGGCTGGCGCCGCGCCTGCAGGGTGCCGCTTTCGATGCGCGAGAGGTCCAGCAGGGCGTTGAACATCAGGCTCACCGAGCGCAGGCTGCGGCGCATGTCGTCCAGCGCGGGCAGCAGGGTGGCGTCGTGGTTGCGCCGCGCCAGCGCCTCGATCTGGAAGCCCATGGCGTGGATGGGCTGGCGCAGATCGTGGCTGGCGGTGCTGAGAAAGAGGTTCTTGGCACGCAGCGCCTGCTTGGCCTCGGCGTGGGCCTGCTGCGCCTCCTGGGCAAGGCGCAGGCTTTCCTCTTCAAGCCGCACCTGCTGCAGGAAGAAATTGTGTGCCACCACGGCATGCCGGTACAGCGCCGCCATGAGCAGCAGCGACATGGGAATGATGAAGCGCCAGGGCGATGCGGGCGGCCCGTCTGGCATGGCCGGGTTGCCGAACAGGTTGGGCCATTGAGAGAGCGACAGCGGCACCAGCACCGAGACCACGCCCCAGCCAAAGCCATAGAAGCGCAAGAATGTGCCCAGCGACGGCAGCTGGAAGGTGGCTGTGCCCACAATCACCACCGCCAGGCTCACGTGCAGCAACAGCACAAAGTCGAAGCTGGCGCGCCCCGGGGTCAGCACCACGATGGCGCCCAGCGAAGCCAGGCCCAGCGCCTGCCCCCAGCTCGTGGCGCGCACCCGGGGCCGCCAGCGCCGCAGCCACGCGGCGTCGTCGGGGGGCGCTGTGCCGCTGCGGCTGGCCCGCAACTGGCGCGACTGCACAAACACGGCCATCGCCGCCAGCGTGTACAGCACCGTCCAGGCCAGCATGCCCAGGGGGTTGCGGCCCAGCCCCTGGAACCACATCGTGAACAGCACCCCCAGCAGCGGCATAGCAAAAATGCCCTGGGCCAGGCGCTGGTGGGTCAGCTCCAGCATGCGCACCTGGCCGCGCTCGGCCAGGTCGCCGGTGTCCAGTGGGCGGGGGAACCACCGCCGCCACAGTGCCAGCACCCTCATGGCTGGGGCTCCTCCGTGGCGGCAGCCGCATCGGCCGGCGCCGCCAGCCAGCGGCTGAGCAGCGCCTGCAGGTCGGCCACTTCCACAGGTTTTTTCAGCACCAGGTAGCCCTCGTCTTCGGCGCGGCGCAAGGCCGGGGCGTCGAACTCGCCACTCACCATGGCCCCCCGCGCCTGCGGGCAACGCGCCAGCAGGGCCAGCAGCACGTCAAACCCGCTTTCGCCCGAGCGCAGCCGCTGGTCGCACAGCACCACATCGATGGCCTGACCGGCATCGACATGTGCCAACGCCTGCCGGGCATCGGACGCCAGGCTCACTTGCAGTCCCCAGCTGCCCAGCAGGGCCGACCAGGCGCCCAGCACATGCGGGTCGTCGTCCAGGATCAGGCAGCGGCCTCGCAGCGGCCGAGCGGTTGGGCTGCGGGGGCTGGTCGGGCAGGGGCCCGGGGCGGCTGCGGGCAGCTGCAGCCAGAAGCAGGAGCCCGCGCCCAGGCGCGACTGCAGGCCATGCTGCGCGCCCATCAGGTCCACGCAGCGTGCCACCACGGCCAACCCCAGCCCATGGCCTTCGCGGTTGATGTGCCAGGCATGCTGGGGGCGGTAGAACGGCTGGTAGATGCGGGCGCGGTCTTCCAGTGCCACGCCCAGGCCGGTGTCCCATACCTCGATGCGCCAATGGCCCTGCCGCCGTCGCGCCCCGATGAGCACGCCGCCCTGCAGCGTGTAGCGCAGCGCGTTGTGCACCAGGTTGGACAGCGACTGGCGCAGCAGCGCGGCATCCGCCTGCACGGCAGCGCCCGCTGGCGGCATGTGCAGCCGCAGGCGCAGCCCGCGCGAGCGGGCCTCGGCCAGGAACTGGATCTCCAGTTCTTTGAAAAACGGGCGCAGCAGCAGCGGCTCGGGCCGCATGGCCAGCTGGCCAGACTCGATCTTGGACAGGTCGAGCAGTGAGTTGAACATCAGCTGCACCGACTGCAGGTTCAGCCGCAGGTCGGACAGGGGGGCGGCCAGGGCTGCATCGCGGTTGCGCAGCGCAATGGCCTCGGTGAGCAGGCCCATGGCGTGCACGGGCTGGCGCAGGTCGTGCGCCGCAGTGCTCAAAAAGCGGTTTTTCTCGGCCAGCGCAGCCTCGGCCGCGTCACGTGCCTCGCGGTACTGGGCCGACAGCTGCTGGCCGCGTTCTTCCAGCCAGACCTGGTGCACAAAAAACCGGTGCGCCGTGTGCGAGTGCCGGTACATGGTGAAGGTGTGCAGCAGCGACAGCGGGAGGATGAAATACCAGTGGTTCGGAAACAGCCAGGGCTGGGCCAGCAGCGAGGCGTTCCACCCGGTCATGAAAAACCGCATGAACACGCTCAGCACCGGCGTCTGGTGCGTGGCATTGCCCGCAAGGATGGCCGCGTTGGTCACCAGCAGCAACAGCGCAAAGTCGTAGCTGGCATGGCCTGCCACGATGACCACCGGGGCCGTGGTGCCCGCGCCGTGGACCAGGGCGCACAACTCCAGCCGGGGGCGCCAGCGGCGCATGAGGTCGGCCGGGGCGAGCCCTGCCTGGTCCCCCCGGAAGGCCCTGCGCAAGGCCAGCGACGTGGCGGCAAACACCACATAAAAGCCAAACCACCCCCACATCCAGTGGGCGTCATGCTGCAGCCGGTAGAACAGCGTGAGCGCCAGCGCCACCAGGGGCAGCACCATGATGCTGGTGTGCAGGCGCTGGTAGGTCATCTCCAGCAGCCGGGCCTGGCCCGCCATGCTCACGGTCTGCAGCGACGCCTGCGCACGCTCCTGGGCCGGGGGGCGCGGGGCCCGGGCGGGCGCGGCAGAGGCGGGAGCCTGCTCCATCAGCGCCCCGGCGTTGTGAACAGCGTGAACCGCGCGAACCGTGCGATGCGTGCCACCGGTGTGAAAGCGCTCCCGGCCCGCATCACAGCTCGCCCATGGATGGCAGCACCAGCCGCCGCCCACGCAGCCGCGTGATGGCCTCCACCCGCGTGCGGGCACCCAGGCGCAGAAGGATGGCGCTCATGTGCTCCTTGACCGTGCTCTCCGACAGGTCGTACTGCAGTGCAATGCGCTTGTTGGGCAGCCCCTGCAGCACCAGCGCCAGGATCTCGCCCTGGCGCATTGACAGGCCCAGTTCCGTCGGCGTCACGGGCAGGTCGCGGCTGCGCGGGGGCTGGCCGCCGTGGCTGGGGGGCTCAAACCAGGCCAGGCCACACAGCAGCGCCTCCACCGCCAGGGCAAAGGTTTCGGGCGGGGCCTGCTTGTGGATGAAGCCATGGGCGCCCGCCTTGCGCACGCGTTCCATCACGGCCGGGTCGTCATCGCCGCTGATGACGGCCAGCGCGCTGCCCGGGCAGTGCTGGCGCAGTTGGGCAATCAGGTCCAGCGCGGCCCCTTCGGCCAGCCAGAAGTCGATGAGTGCGATGGCGGGTGCGCCGCGCTCGGCCACCAGGGGCAGCACGTCTTCGGTGCGGCCAGCCACGGCCACTTCCATCTGGGGCAGGCGCGAGCGCAGGAACTCGGCCACACCACGCGCTACCAGCGGGTGGTCGTCCAGGATGAGGGCGTAGGGGGAGGGGGGCATGGCCAGGCTGACAAAGGTGGGGTGTACAGGGCTGAGCGAGGGCAAATTTTGCCAAGTGTGGCCCAGCCGGGGTGGCGCGCAAACCCTACCTCGGTAGGGTTTCACGCGGCGTGCTGCGCTGCACAGAATCCGCCCTCCTTTCACGACCCTGGAGGTTTCTGCCCATGGCTTCAACCCGCGCACAGCGCATTTGGCACCCCGCACGGCCCGCATTCCGCTGGGCCCCCCTTGGCCTGGCCGCAGCGATGCTGGCGGCATGTGGCGGTGGCGACGATGACAACAACGGCAGCACGCCCCCGCCGGCCGTGGGGGTGTTCACGGTGGGTGGCGCCGTGGCAGGCCTTGGTGCGGGCAAGACCGTGACCCTGCAGAACCTGGGCACCGACGACCTCACGGTCAGCACCAACGGCAACTTTGTGTTCAACACCCGCATGGACCGGGGCGTGGCCTATGCCGTCACCGTCAAGGCGCAACCCGCAGGCCAGCGCTGCACCGTGGCCCAGGGCACGGGCACCGCGACGGCAGACGTGAGCAACGTGCAGGTGCGCTGCGAGAACCTGGCCGCCGCCACCTTCACCGTGGGCGGCACGGTCACGGGCCTGACCGGCAGCGGCCTGGTGCTGCAGAACAACGGGCGCGACGATCTTGGTGTGGCGGCCAATGGCGGCTTTAGTTTTGCCACGGCGCTGGCGGGTGGCGCTGCCTATGCGGTCACCGTGAAGACCCTGCCCAGCGGGCAGGGCTGCACCGTGGCCAACGGCACGGGCACCGTGGGCTCGGCCCATGTGACCACGGTGGAGGTGCGCTGTGCCACCGCAGCTGCAGCCCTGCCCGAGGGCGACTGGAAGCAGGAGCAGTGCTCGCCCTCGGGGCCTGGCCGGTGGACCCGCCTGCTGTGGCGCATCAACCGGCAGAACGATACCCGTGCGACGGTCACCCTGGGCGGCGTGACCTATGCCGACGCGAGCTGCTCGGGTGCAGGCACGGTGACGGCCGCGCAGCCTGGGGCGGGCGGCAGCTTCACCTTTGACCGCGCCGAGGCGACGGCCTCTGCCGCTGCCTTCTGGGGCAGCTGGGCCCAGGTGACGGGGCTGACCTCACGCACCGTGTGGGCGCGCAAAGGGCCTTACCTGTGCCTGCTGGGGGACTCGACACCCACGGTGTTCCCGACGGTGGCCAGCGTCGAGAGCTACATGAACACGCTGATCCCCAACAAGATCTGCTACACGCAGAACTGATGGCTTCGGCGCTTCGGCGCCGTGCATAAAAAGGCCGCCATCGCAGCGTGCGATGGCGGCCTTTTCAACGGGCGTTTTGTGCGCCCGTCGGTGGCGGTTACTTCGACAACTCCAGCGCCGTGGCACCGTCCAGCCGACCCGACTGCGCAATGCCGCGATCCTTCTGGAAAGCGCGCAATGCGGTCGCAGTCTTCCCGCCCATCGCGCCGTCGGGCACGCCCGCGTTGTAACCCAGGTCGTTGAGCCGGGCCTGGGCGTCCTTCAGCGCCATGCCGGGGGCACCACCTGCACCACCGGCGGCTGCGCGCGGTGCCGAGGTTTGCGACGGGGGCGCTGCGCCATCCACTCCCAGGCGGCCACCGCCACCCAGGCCCTGGCCCCGCACTGTCTGGGCCTTGTAGTTGCGCAGCGATCGCACCATCTGGTTGAACGCGTCCATGAAGGCGGCTGCAATCACCTTACCCTCAGCGGTGTTGGAATAGCCGCCCAGGCGTGCGCCGCCCGATCCGCCGAGCAGCTGGCCCATGGCGCCAAAGTCGGTCTTGGCCGCACTGCCCTCTGAGGCGGCCACCTGCACCCCCGAGCGGTTGTCGATCAGGGTGAGCAGGGTGCTGGCCTCCTTGGTGTTCAGGCTGCCACCGATGGCTGCCAGCAGCCCGCCCGCACGCCCGCCGACCAGGCCCCCCAGAGAGGCTGACGCTCCGCCCGCGTTGTGGTTCTGGAAAATGATCTCGGGCGATAGCCCATAGTCGGACGCCACCATCTGCCCCTGGCCAAAGTTGCTGCCCTGGCGCATCTCGCCCGACTGCATCAGGTTGCGCTCGCGGTTCATGGCATTCATGCCAGCGGCGCCACGCTCTACCACCACAAAACAGTTGGACTGCTGCACCAGCAGGCGCAGCAGATTGGCGGTGGGCGGCAGGCGGTACTGGTCGCGCAGGATGGTGTACCACCCAGCCTGCTGGTTCTCTATGAGCGACACCGTGCCCAGCGACGACTCGCAGCGTTCCAGCTCGCTGCTGGCGCCGTCGGTGGCAGCGCCCGCAGCACTGCCCGTGGCCACGGTCTTGGCATCGGCGCTGCCCATGCGCATGTTGGTGGTTTCGCACCCCGAGAGCAGCAGCGCGGCCGCGAGGGCGATCCCCAGCGCGGACAGGCGTGGCAAATGCGCAGTTTGCAATTGCGCGCGCTGCAAGTGCGCTGGTGTGTGGGCCGTGGCAGGATGGTGGGCGGACTGTGTTCCGCAGGCAAGAGAGGAGGTCATAGGCCGATCGATGGATAGCGCAAAACGCCAGAACAAAAGGCCTTGATCTTTCGCGCGGCGCCCCGCCGCAGCAACCCGACCGAAGGAGGGTTCTCCTGCCGAGAAAAGCGTGGTGGTGCGGTGTTGCGTCAGCCATCTCGGCGCCGCAGCACCACCGTGATCTGTCCATTGGTCTCGATCGTTGCCCGCTCCACCTCGTGCAGGTGCAGGCAGCCGCTGGCGCGCAGCGCGGCCTCCAGGTCGTCGGTCGAGAGCAGCTCCTTGCGCATCAGGTCGGTGTTCACCTGCCCCTGCTGCACCAGCACCTGGGGCATGCCGTCGATCAGTCGCGCCATCCCCGCGTACCGGAAGGTCAGCTGCGCCAGCACCACATGGCAGCCGATGAGCGTGGCGGCAGAGACCAGCCCGCCCACCAGCGAGTTGTCGCCCGCATTCATCGAGTTCTGCACCGCGTTCGACAGGATCAGCAGCAGCACCAGGTCAAACGGCGCGTACTGCCCGGTCTGCCGTTTGCCCGTGAGGCGCAAGAACACCAGCAGAAACACATAGACCACCACGCCACGCAGCACGAACTCCCACCACGGCACACTCATATTCCACATCGCAGGGCTCCTTGTCGCAGGGTTTTGTCGCGCGCCAGTCTACGGCGCTGAGCGAAAATCCGCCGCAACCGCCTGCCTTCGCAGGCACCGCTCCCCGCAGAAAGAAACACCGCCATGCAACGCCGCCACCTCCTTCAAACCAGCGCCCTGGGTGCCCTGCTGGGCGCCACTTGGCAGCAGGCCTGGGCCCTGTCGCTGAGCGATCTTTCCAGCGCTGATGCATCCAGCGGGCTCAAGGCGGCCTTGTCGCAGGGCGCGCAGGCGGCGGTGTCGCTGCTGGGGCGCAACGACGGCTTTCTGGGCAACCCCAAGGTGCGCATCGGCCTGCCGGGCTACCTGGAGGATGCCGCCAAGGTGATGAAGTCCCTGGGCCAGGGCAAACGCATCGACGAGCTGGTGGTCTCCATCAACCGCGCGGCAGAAGCCGCCGTGCCCATGGGCCGGGACCTGCTGGTGGGCGCCGTGCAGAACATGACGGTGACCGATGCCAAGAACATCCTCACCGGCGGCGACACCTCGGTCACCACCTTTTTTGCCGAAAAGACCCGCGCCCCGCTGGGCCAGCGTTTTTTGCCCGTGGTGAACGAGGCCACGGAAAAAGTGGGGCTCACCCAGAAGTACAACGCCTTTGCAGGCAAGGCCGCCAGCTTTGGCCTGCTCAAGCCCGAAGAGGCGAACCTGGCGCAGTACGTGACCGGCAAGACGCTGGACGGCCTGTACCTCATGATCGGCGAGGAAGAGCGCCGCATCCGCCAGAACCCGGCCGGTGCGGGCAGCGCCATCGCGCGCAAGGTCTTCGGTGCGCTGAAGTGACGATGCACCTTTGTGCTGCTATCCCATGCCGCCGATGAAAAGCACCGACCCTTGCCCCTGCGGGCGCACGCAGGCTGCGCCCGGCAAGGCCGCCAAGGGCGCACAGGCCAGGGCGCTGCCGTACGCAGACTGCTGCGGCCGCTACCTCGACCACGGGGACGATGCCGCCGCGCCCGATGCCGAAAGCCTCATGCGATCGCGCTACACCGCCTTTGTGGCTGAGCGTGCCGACTACCTGCAGGCCACCTGGTACCCCGGCACCCGCCCGGCGACGCTGGACTTCGAGCCCGGCACCAAGTGGCTGGGGCTGGAGGTGCGCCGCCACCGCCCCATCAGCGACGACCGCGCCGAGGTGGAGTTTGTCGCCCGCTACCGCGTGGGCGGCCGCGCCGTGCGCCTGCACGAAACCAGCCGCTTCGTGCGCGAAGGCGGGCGCTGGTTCTATGTGGATGGCGACATCCATGTCTGAAAATTTGAATAAAAATGGCCGCTTCCGCGCGACCATCATGCCTTTTTAGCTATGAAATTTGAAGCAATCCTGTTTGACTGCGACGGCGTGCTGGTGGACAGCGAGCCCATCACCAACGGCGTGCTGCGCGACATGCTCAACGAAGCGGGCTGGGCGATCTCGCACCAGGAGTGCATGGACTACTTCATAGGCCGCACCGTGCGCAGCGCCACCGCCCGCATCGAGGCCGAAACCGGCCGTCCGCTGACGGACGAGTGGATGGCCCTCTTCTACGAGCGGCGCAACATCGCACTGAACGAGCGCCTGCTGGCCATCGACCACATCCACCCCGCCATCGAGCGCGTGCATGCCCACCACGGCGGGCGCATTGCCTGCGCCTCGGGGGCCGACCGCTTCAAGGTCGAGATGCAACTGGTCAAGGTCGGGCTCATGCCGTACTTTGAAGGCCGCATCTTCAGCGGGCACGAGGTGCCCCAGACCAAACCCGCCCCCGATGTCTACCTGGCCGCAGCGGCCGCGCTGCAGGCCAACCCCGCGCGCTGCGCCGTGGTGGAAGACTCTGCCATCGGCGTCACTGCAGGCGTGGCGGCCGGGGCCACTGTGCTGGGCTACGACCCGCTGGGCGACGGCGCAGCGCTGCGTGCCGCCGGGGCGCAATACGTGTTCAGCAGCATGGCAGACCTGCCCGGCCTGCTGGGCTGCTGACGGCCCAGCGGATGGATTGAGCGACTGGCCAGCGCGCTAACGCAACCCCCAAGGAGTGTCATGCACGGTATGCACCACAAGAGCACACGATGGGCGTTCTGGGCGCGGTGCGCAGCGCTCGGCGTGGCCGTCCTGGCCCTGGCCGGCTGCTCCTCCGTCAAGCCCTGGATCAACGAACCCCTGCCACCCGAGGACCAGAGCATCCCGGTGCGCAAGTCCCAGCGTGACCCCAGCATCCTGGTGGCCGTGACCCTGTCGGGTGGTGGTGCGCGCGCTGCGGCCTTCGGGTTTGGCGTGCTGACCGAAATGCAGGAAACGCGGTTTGTGTGGAACGGTAGCCCCACCACCTTGCTTGACGCCACCGACGTGATCAGCGGCGTGTCGGGCGGCAGCATTGTGGCCGCCTACTTTGCCGCGCATGGCATCGACGGCCTGCCGCGCTTCGAGCACGAGTTTCTGCGCCAGAACTTCCAGAACAGCCTCATCACCCAGGCGCTGCGGCCCGGCAACCTCATCGACCTCACCTCGCCCTGGCTGGGCCGCACCCACCTGCTCGCGCGGCGGCTCGACGAGCTGTATGGCGGCCTCACCTTTGGCGACGTGGAGCGCCGCCCGCGCCACCCGCAGCTGTTCATCACCGCCACCGACATGTCGCTGGGCACGGGCTTCGAGTTCACGTGGGAGCAGTTTTCGCTCATCTGCTCGGACCTGCGCAAGGTGCCGCTGTCGTTTGCCGTGGCCTCGTCATCGGCCGTGCCGCTGCTGCTCAGCCCCATGACGCTCAAGAACTACGCCCACCACTGCCCCGAGCGCCGCAGCACCTCGGCCGCCAGCGCCCGCGCCGCCACCGGCGACTACCGCGCCCGGCTGTACCGCGCGCACGAGCTGAGCTACACCGACGCGCAGCGCAAGCCCTACATTCACTTGGTGGACGGCGGCCTGGCCGACAACCTGGGCGTGCAGCGCCTGCTCGACCGCGCCCTGGCCGGTGGCGGCCTGCGCCAGACCTTCAGCGAAGTGGGCATCCCGCCCCGCACCATCCGCAAGCTGGTGCTGATCACCGTGAACGCCGAGCGCGACCCCTCGGTGGACATCAGCCAGAGCGACAAGGTGCCCAACATGGCGCAGGTGGTGGACGCCCTGCTGTTTGGCACCGGCGCCCGCGCCACGCGCGAGACACAGGAGTTTCTGCGCGACATCACGCGGCAGTGGCAGCAGTCGCTTGCCACGGGCTCACCCGGCAGCACCGATGTGTTCGCGCCCGATGCCGAAGTCCACGTGATCCCCGTCAACCTGCGCGACGCGCCCGACGACATCGCCCGCCGCCGCCTGCTGCAGGTGCCCACGGCGTTCTCGATCACGTCGGAAGAAGCCACCGACCTCATCGAGGCGGGAGGCAGCGTGCTGCGCCACTCGCCCGAGTTCCGGGCGCTGGTGCAGTCGTTGCTGAACACCGCACCCCATGCGCCAGCTGCGGGGCTGCAGGCCAAGGATTGAGGCGCGTGCTCAAGAACTCTTGAGGCTGCTCAAGGCCGTGTATCCGGCGCCGGGGTCGTGGGCACGCCCTGTTCCTCTGCCGCCCGCCCCTGCGCCGCCATCGCCCGCTGGTAGGCAGGTCGCTCTTGCAGCCGCTGCCAATAGGCTTGCGTGGCGGGCCCAAACTGCGGGGCCAGCCCCAGGTGCTGCGCCAGCAGCAGCGCATACCCCACCGCCACATCCGCCGCCGTGAAGCGGCCTGCACACAGGTATTCGTGGTGCGCCACGGCGGCTTCCACCGCCCGCAGCCGCGCCAGAAACCAGCGGCTGTAGTCCTCCACCACCTGCGGCTGCTTGCGCTCTGCGGGCTCAAAGCGGCCATAGCGCAGCACCAGCGTCTGCGGAAAGGTCAGTGTGGCATCGCTCATGTGCAGCCAGTTCAGGTGGGCGCCATACGCCGGGTGCGTGGGCGCCACATCCAGCCCCGCGTCGGGGTGCGTGGCCGCGAGGTACTGGCACATCGCGGCGGATTCGGTCATGCGCACCTCGTTCGGTGCTTCGCCCTGCACCAGCAACGGCACCGTGCCCAGCGGGTTCTCGTCCAGAAACCACCGCGCCTTGGCGCGCGGTGGGAAGGGCAGCATGTGGAGCTGGTAGGGTAGTTGCAGCTCTTCGAGCATCCACAGGGGGCGGAAGGAGCGGGCGCTGACGCAGTGGTGGAGGTGGAGCATGGGTGCACCGGAGTGACGTCGTTGTCTAGTTTCAGCGTAATCAGTAGGCAAGCAACTTATGGTTCTAGCTGGCGTCGATCAATCTGCCTGACTAGCTTCCGAGATGTCTACGATTCCGTGACTGGCTTTGAATTGTGCTATCTCTTCTGCACTTGGGGGTGTTGTGAATCTGTTGATCAATTGGTCATCGCATCTAAGGCGAAGTAGTGGGTCGTGGTAGAGCACTGTGCGACATGAAGAAATAGCCAGCCCATAAGAGTGCTGAATCATTTGGTTGTTCATCACCCCTATGAACGGCTGATTTGCTGGGTTGACTGTCGCCTCATTCCCAGTCCAACGACCTATCAGGAGCGCGCGACTTGTCAGTGGAAAATAGATTTCAGTGTTTTTGAGGCCAAAGCCTGGGCTGTGTCGCAGGTGCAATGGCACGTTTTCGGGATTGATGTAAGCGATAACGACAGGTCGATTTGTAGTGATGAATTCGCCATAGTCTCCGGGCACGATGTACAGGGTCCAATTCCGCTGGCCAAGCAATTGCAACACTGTGTGATGCAGACCGATCTCCGTTTGAATGTGGCGTTCGCGTGCGACCTCGATTTTGTATTCACCTCGCATGTGGAAGTTTTTTGCTTCCTCGTACGTCACTAGGGATGACTTGCCAGTTTTTTCTTTCATCTCCTCCATTTGAGATTCCCAGTGCTCTTTGTTCGCGAGCACCAAGTCCATCATGCGCTGCGCCACGCGCGCTTGAAATTCCCGCATGTTTTCCCGTTGCTCGGGCGAGCGCACTGCGAGCAGTGCCATTAGGTTGAGTATGTAGTCCTTGTTTTCGCCGTCAAATATCCCTGAAGACACCACTTCGCGTATTGCAGTCACTGACCTCGATTCGAGTTTTCCAAATTCGGTCTCGAGCCAGTCAGGCGCGCGATCGTTGAATTCGAATCGCATGAAATCGCGCTGAGCGCAGACGTTGCGCGTGTTGGCTTCGTAAGTTTTTTTGTCGTTGAAATCGTGGACTATCACCATGTGGTGCTTGCCGCGCTTCCAGCCGAAGCCGCGCAAGTAGCCTTGGGGTATGTAGTGATGATTGCGAGAATCAGTCATCTAGGAATTGTCTCCCGGTCCCTCCGAAATTCCGCTGGCGACTTCCCCGTCCACCCCCGAAACGCCCGGATAAAACTCTTCTCGTTCTCAAACCCCGCCGCCTCCGCCACCTGCTTAATGGGGCGCTGCGTGCGATGCAGCAGTTCCACCGCACGGGCGCGGCGCACCTCGTCTTTCAGGCCTTGCAGCGTGGCGCCTTCTTCCTTCAACTGCCGGTGCAGCGTGCGGGGCGATACATGCAGCAGCGCAGCCAGGGATTCGGCGCTGTGCTGGGGCAGTGCGTGGGCAGGCTGGCCCGGCAGGGGTGCGGCCAGCAGCTGGCGCACGCGCTGCACCAGCAGGCGGTCGCGGCGGTAGTGCAGCACCGTCAGGGGCAGGGCGTGCTGCAGCATCTGGCGCAGGGCCTGTTCGTCGCGGCGCAGGGGCAGGTGCAGGTAGCGGGCGTCGAAGTGGATGGCGGTGCGCGGCGCGTGGAAGGTGACAGGGCCACGGAACAGCACGGCATACGCATCGGCATGCGGAGGTGGGTCAAACGCAAACTCGGCCGCGATGAGGGGGATGCGCGAGTCCACCATCCAGCAGGCCAGGCCGTGGGCATTGCGCAGCACCGACACCAGGCAGAACTCGCGCAGCACGCCCAGGTCGCGCGCCTCGGTGATGCGCAGGGTGGCGGTATCCCCCTCGGTGGTCAGCTGCAGTGCAATGTCGTCCGTCAGCAGCCCGTGGTGGCGGCACCAGCGGGCCAGGGCCACCTGCAGCGTGGGCGAGCTGATGCTGGCGCGTGCCAGCATGCCGTAGCTGCCCCAGGGCAGGCGGCGGGTGAACCAGCCCAGGGCTTCGTCGTCCAGCTCCTGCATGGCGGCGTCGGAGATCTGCTCCATCTGCCAGGCGGTGATGCGGGCGCTGTCGTCGTGCAGCAACTGCGGCGCAATCTGTGCCTGGGCCAGGGCGCCCGCAGGGTCCATGCCACGCCGTTCATACGCCAGAGCGATGGCACGAACGAAGGCGATGGGCGTGGCGGCGGGGGCTGTGGCGGGCGCTTGCAGGCGGTGGGTGGGGCGGGTGGGTGGTTTCACGCCGCAGAGTGTGCCAGCCGTGGCACGATTTGCAACCATTGTGTCCACCCGTCGGGTGTTCAGGCTTCTATGCTTACGGATCGCCCGCCCGCATGTTCTTGTGGCGCAGGCCGGATGACAGAGCCGAGGAGACAAACCCGTGACGAGTGCAGCCGCAACGAAATCCGCACCGCTGGTGGACAGCTACGCCCGTGGCGCCACCGATGTTCCCCTGATCGAGCAGACCATCGGCGCCTTCTTTGTCGACATGGTGGCCCGCCAGCCCGAGCGTGAGGCGCTGGTGAGCGTGCACCAGGGCCGCCGCTACACCTATGCCCAGCTACAGACCGAGGCCCACCGCCTGGCCAGCGCACTGCTGGGCCTGGGGCTCGCACCCGGCGATCGCGTGGGCATCTGGTCGCACAACAATGCCGAATGGGTGCTGATGCAGCTGGCCACCGCGCAGGTGGGCCTGGTGCTGGTCAACATCAACCCCGCCTACCGCACGGCCGAGGTGGAGTACGCGCTGAACAAGGTGGGCTGCAAGCTGCTGGTGAGCATGGCGCGCTTCAAGACCAGCGACTACCTGGGCATGCTGCGCGAGCTGGCTCCCGAGTGGCAGGGCCAGCAGCCGGGCCACCTGCACGCGGCCAAGCTGCCGCAGTTGAAGACGGTGGTGTGGATCGACGAAGCGGGGCGGGGCGCCGACGAACCCGGCCTGCTGCGCTTTACCGACCTGCTGGCACGCGGCAATGCGGCCGACCCGCGCCTGGCGCTCATCGCAGCGACCCTCAAAGCCTCCGACCCCATCAACATCCAGTTCACCAGCGGCACCACGGGCTTTCCCAAGGGGGCCACGCTCACGCACCGCAACATCCTGAACAACGGCTTCTTCATCGGCGAGTGCATGAAGCTCACGCCCGCAGACCGGCTGTGCATCCCCGTGCCGCTGTACCACTGCTTTGGCATGGTGCTGGGCAACCTGGCGTGCTTTACCCACGGCGCCACCATCGTCTACCCCAACGACGGATTTGACCAGCTCACCGTGCTGCAGACGGTGCAGGACGAGCGCTGCACGGGCCTGCACGGCGTGCCCACCATGTTTATCGCCGAGCTGGATCACCCGCGTTTTGCCGAGTTCAACCTCAGCACCCTGCGCACGGGCATCATGGCCGGATCGCCTTGCCCCACCGAGGTGATGAAGCGTGTGGTGGAGCAGATGAACCTGCGCGAGATCACCATCGCCTACGGCATGACCGAGACCAGCCCCGTGAGCTGCCAGAGCAGCACCGACACGCCGCTGGACAAGCGTGTATCCACCGTGGGCCAGGTGCAGCCGCACCTGGAAGTGAAGATCGTGGACCCCGACACCGGCGCGGTGGTGCCCATCGGCCAGCGCGGCGAGTTCTGCACCAAGGGCTATTCGGTCATGCACGGCTACTGGGGCGACGAGGCCAAGACCCGCGAGGCGATTGACGAAGGTGGCTGGATGCACACCGGCGACCTGGCCACCATGGACGCCGAGGGCTATGTGAACATCGTCGGCCGCATCAAGGACATGGTGATCCGTGGCGGCGAGAACATCTACCCGCGCGAGATTGAAGAATTCTTGTACCGCCACCCGCAGGTGCAGGACGTGCAGGTGGTGGGCGTGCCCGACCAGAAATACGGCGAAGAACTCTGCGCCTGGATCATCGCCAAGCCGGGCACCAAGCCGACGGAAGACGACATCCGTGCCTTCTGCAAGGGCCAGATCGCGCACTACAAGGTGCCGCGCTACATCCGCTTTGTCACCAGCTTTCCGATGACGGTGACGGGCAAGATCCAGAAGTTCAAGATCCGCGACGAGATGAAGGACCAGCTGGGCCTGGAAGAACAGAAAACCGCTTGAAAGAGCAAGACCGTATGACCATTCTTGACACCCAACTCAACGCCCGCTCGGCGGACTTCCTGGCCAATGCAGCCGCCATGCGCACGCTGGTGGATGACCTGCGCGCCCAGCAGGACAAGATCGCCCAGGGCGGAGGCGAAGCGGCCCGAGCCAAACACACTGCACGTGGCAAGCTCTTGCCGCGCGAGCGCGTGGCCAACCTGCTGGACCCGGGCACGCCTTTCCTGGAGCTGGCCCCGCTGGCCGCGCTCAACATGTACAACAACGATGCACCCGGCGCGGGCCTGATCGCAGGCATCGGCCGCGTGAGCGGGGTGGACTGCATGATCGTGTGCAACGACGCCACAGTGAAGGGCGGCACTTACTACCCCATGACGGTGAAGAAGCACCTGCGCGCGCAAGAGGTGGCCGCGCAGAACCGCCTGCCCTGCATTTACCTCGTGGACTCCGGCGGTGCCAACCTGCCCAACCAGGACGACGTGTTCCCCGACCGTGACCACTTCGGCCGCATCTTCTTCAACCAGGCCAACATGAGCGCCCAGGGCATCTCGCAGATCGCGGTGGTGATGGGCAGCTGCACGGCGGGTGGCGCCTACGTGCCTGCGATGAGCGACGAATCCATCATCGTCAAGAACCAGGGCACCATCTTTTTGGGCGGCCCACCGCTGGTCAAAGCCGCCACGGGCGAGGTGGTGAGCGCCGAAGACCTGGGCGGGGGCGACGTGCACACCCGCCTGTCGGGCGTGGCCGACCACCTGGCGCAGAACGACCTGCATGCGCTGCAGCTGGCGCGCACGGCAGTGCGAAATTTGAATAAAAACAAGGCCCCTGCGCCTGCTGATCAAACTCCGGTGGCTCCTAAGTTTGTAGCGGAAGAGCTGTATGGCGTGATCCCTGTGGATACGCGCAAGCCCTTTGATGTGCGCGAGATCATTGCGCGTGTGGTGGATGGCAGCGAGTTCGACGAGTTCAAGGCCCGTTTTGGCAGCACCCTGGTGTGTGGCTTTGCGCGCATCGAGGGCATGCCCGTGGGCATCATCGCCAACAACGGCATTCTGTTCAGCGAGAGCGCGCAAAAAGGCGCGCACTTCATCGAGCTGTGCTGCCAGCGCAAGATCCCGCTGGTGTTCCTGCAGAACATCACCGGCTTCATGGTGGGCCGCAAGTACGAAAATGAAGGCATCGCCCGCCACGGGGCCAAGCTGGTCACGGCCGTGGCCACGGCCAGCGTGCCCAAGTTCACCATCATCATCGGCGGCAGCTTTGGTGCGGGCAACTACGGCATGTGCGGCCGTGCGTACTCGCCCCGATTCCTGTGGATGTGGCCCAACGCGCGCATCAGCGTGATGGGCGGCGAGCAGGCGGCCAGCGTGCTGGCCACCGTTAAGCGCGACGGCATCGAGGCCAAGGGCGGGCAGTGGAGCATGGAGGAAGAAGAAGCCTTCAAGGCCCCCATCCGCCGCCAGTATGAAGACCAGGGCCACCCCTACTACGCCACCGCCCGCCTGTGGGACGACGGCGTGATCGACCCCGCCGACACCCGCCGCGTGCTGGCGCTGGGCCTGTCGGCCACGCGCAACGCGCCGATTGAAGACACCAAGTTTGGTGTGTTCCGGATGTAGGCATCCTGGAGTACCTGCCATGCGTCGCCACGCCTTGCTGCATTGCCTCGTCGCCAGTCTGCTGCTGGTTCTGCCCCCTGCTGCGTTCGCGCGGCTGGTGGAGGAGCAAATCGACGTGCCTGTGCGCGTGCGCGACGCGTGGGGCAAGGAGGCCGCACAAACCATCCGTGTGACGGTGTTTTCCGATGATGCCAACCCGCGTCCGGCGCCCATCGCCATCCTCAACCATGGCCGTGCCACCAGCGCTGAAGCGCGTGCGCGTCTGGGGCGTGCGCGTTTTGTCGATGCATCGCGTTATTTTGTGCAGCGTGGCTTTGTTGTCGCTGTGCCCACACGCGTGGGCTATGGTGTGTCTGGTGGGCCCGATGTGGAAGACACGGGGGCTTGCAACAGCCGCAACTTCGCGCCAGGTTTTGCAGCCGCTGCAGACCAGTCGTTGGCAGTGCTGGCTGCAGTACGCCAGCGGTCGGACGTGGCGCCCGACAGCGTGCTGGCCGTAGGGCAGTCCTTTGGCGGGGCCTCCACCGTGGCACTCGCGGCGATGAATCCGTCGGGTCTGGGTGCGGCCATCAACTTCGCGGGGGGCTCCGGGGGGGACCCGGTGGGGCGGCCACAAAATCCCTGTTCTTCCGCGCGCCTGGAGAAGGTCTACCGGGACTATGGTGCGCAGGCCCGCGTGCCGATGCTCTGGATCTATGCCGAGAACGATCAGTTCTTTGGCCGCCAGCTGCCGCGCGAGTGGCACGCTGCCTTTGTGCAGGCGGGTGGCAGCGCGAAATTCGTGCAGGTGCCGCCCCATGGGGACGATGGACACCTCCTGTTCAACCAGTTTCCCCAGGTGTGGCAGCCGCTGGTGTCGGAGTTTCTCGACAGCCATGGCTTTGCGCCAACCGGTGGCCGAAAGTAGCAGGAGCGCTTGAGCATGGGTCTTGTCTCTCGTTGTTTGCTGCGCATGGCCATCGTATTCACGGTGGTCACCGTGCATGCAGCGCCAGCGCTGCAGCGGGTGGATATCCCGCCACTGCCCTCCGGCGTGGTGCTGCGCGCGCACTGGTTGCCCGCCGAGGGCCCGGAGCGTCGCCCGGCGGTGCTCGCATTGCACGGTTGTGGTGGGCTGTACACCAAAGGGGGTGGCTTGGCCGAGCGCTACCGCGAAACGGCCGAGCGCCTGCACGCCGCAGGTTATGCGGTGCTGATGCCCGACAGCTTTGGCTCGCGCAGCCTGCGGGAAATCTGCCAGACGCGCTACCGCGAGCGGGGTGTGGATGTGGCCCAGCGGGTGCAGGACGCGCGCGCTGCGCTGGCCTGGCTGGCCACCCAGCCGCAGGTGGATGCGCGGCGCATCGGTGTGCTGGGGTGGTCCAACGGGGCGACCACCACCCTGAATCTGCTGGAGCAACGCCTCGCCCGCCCCGAGCCAGGCGAGCCCGCCATCGCCGGTGCTGCCGTTTTCTACCCCGGCTGTGGCCCGTTGGCCAAGCGCCAGGCGGTGCTGGAGGCGGCTCCGCTGCTGATGCTGCTGGGCGCCCTGGACGACTGGACACCAGCCCAGCCCTGCGTGGACTTTGCACGCAGCCTGCAGGCGCGCGGCGGTGGCGGCGACATCACGGTGCAGGTGTACGACAACAGCTACCACGGCTTTGCCGGCACCGCCCCGGTGCGCCTGCGTGCGGATGTGCCCAACGGGACCTCGCCGGAGGGTGTGCACCAGGGGGGCAACCCTGAAGCGCGTGCCAAGTCATTGGCTGCGCTCGATGCTTTTTGGAGCCGGGTGCTGGCCACCCGTGCTGCGCCATGAGCACGGGCTGGACCGCGCATTTCGACCTGCTCGCAGGCTACAACGTGTGGGCCACGGCGCGCCTGCTGGGCGCTGTGCGGGGGCTGCCGGAGGATGACTACTGGCGCGATGTGGGTCTGTTCTTCAAAAGCATTCACGGCACACTCAACCACCTTCTGGTGGGCGAGCACCATCTGTGGTTCGTGCGCTTCGCCGAAGGCATCTCGCCCAAGGTGGCGCTGGATGCCGAGCTGGAGACCGACCGCGCGCAGCTCGATGCCCGCTTGCGCGAAGGGGCCGCCCGTTGGGCGCCGCTGATTGCGTCGTTCTCGCCCGAGCGCTGGAGCGGCACGCTCGACTACACCACCATGCGCGGCACGGCGGCATCGCTGCCGTTTGCGGCCACGCTGGCGCATGTGTTCAACCACGGCACGCACCACCGTGGCCAGATCACCGCCGCACTGACAGCGCTGGGCCAGCCTTGCCCGGAGCTGGACCTCGTCTACTTTCTGCAAAACCCGTCCAAGCCATGAGCAGCCAGAACCTTTCCATCACCCAGACCGGCGCGGTGGCGCGCATCACGCTCACCCAGCCCGAGGTGCGCAATGCCTTTAGCGACGAAGTCATTGCCGAAATCACCGCCGCCTTCACCGACGTTGGCGCCCGCCCCGATGTGCGCGCCGTGGTGCTGGCCGCCGAGGGCCCAGCGTTCTGCGCGGGCGCCAACCTCAACTGGATGCGCCGCATGGCCGACTACACGCGTGACGAGAACATCGCCGATGCGGGCAAGCTGGCCGAGATGCTGCGCGTGATCTATGAATGTCCCAAACCCACGGTGGCGCGTGTGCAGGGCGATGTGTACGCAGGCGGCATGGGCCTGGTGGCCGCGTGCGACATGGCCGTGGCCGTGGACACCGCAGGCTTCTGCCTGAGCGAGGTGAAGCTGGGTCTCATCCCTGCCACCATCAGCCCGTATGTGATCCGTGCCATGGGCGCGCGGGCTGCGCACCGCTACTTTCTGACGGCAGAGCGCTTCGGCGCGTTTGATGCGCTGCGCACCGGCTTTGTGCATGAGGTGGTGGCCGCCGACCAGCTCGATGCCAAGGTCGATGAGTTGCTCAAGGCACTGACCAGCGCCAGCCCCAGCGCCGTGCGCGCCTGCAAGAAGCTGGTCATCGACGTGGCCGAGCGCGAAATCAACGCAGGCCTGATCGCCGCCACAGTGCAGGGCATTGCCGACATCCGCGCCAGTGACGAAGGCAAGGAGGGCGTGCAGTCCTTCCTCAACAAGCGCAAGCCCAACTGGCTGGGCTGATCGGTCGGCACAGGCAACGCCATGGACACCCTCTGGTTCAACATCGTGCAGTGGCTCCACACGCTGGGGCTGCATGTGGATGGTGGCACCGCACGCGCGGTGGGCGACGCGGCGGCCACAGCGACCGCCCAACTCGATATGCCCAGCCTGTTGGCATTGGCTGCCGCCCTGGGCTGGGCCAGCGGGTTCCGACTGTATGCCGTGGTGTTCCTGGTGGGGATGATGGGCGTGCTGGGCTGGATGCCGCTGCCGCCCGGTCTGGCCGTGTTGCAGCACCCGCTGGTGCTGCTGGTCAGTGGCTTCATGCTGCTGGTGGAGTTTTTTGCCGACAAGGTGCCGTGGGTGGACAGCGCCTGGGACGCCGTACACGCCTTCATCCGCGTGCCTGCGGGCGCGGCCCTGGCCTTTGGTGTGTTTGGTGCCGACAACGCCACACTGGCCGTGCTGGCGGGGCTGTTGGGCGGCTCGCTCTCGGCCACCGCGCTGGCCACCAAGATGACCACACGGGCGGCGGTCAACACATCGCCCGAGCCTTTTTCCAACTGGGGCCTGTCGTTCTTTGAAGACGGCCTGGTGGTGGCCGTGGTGTGGCTGGCCACGCAGTACCCGGTGGCGTTTGGTGTGGCGCTGGTGGTGATGGTGGCCGTGTCGGTGCTGCTGCTGGTGTTGCTGTTCAAGTTTCTGCGCGCCGTGGTGCGGCGCTTGTCTTCTTTCTTTTCTGGTTCTGCCAAGGTGGCTTAAACATGTTCAACAAGATCCTCATTGCAAACCGAGGCGAAATCGCCTGCCGCGTCGCCGCCACGGCCCAGCGCCTGGGTGTGAAAACCGTCGCCGTGTATTCCGATGCCGACGCCAACGCCAAACATGTCGCCGTGTGCGACGAGGCCGTGCACATCGGTGGCAGCGCGCCCAAGGACAGCTACCTGCGCTGGGAGCGCATCATCGAGGCCGCCAAGGCCACGGGCGCGCAGGCCATCCACCCAGGCTACGGCTTCCTGAGCGAGAACGAGGATTTCGCCCACGCCTGCGCGGCGGCGGGCCTGGTGTTCATTGGCCCACCCGCCTCGGCCATCAAGGACATGGGGCTCAAGGCCGAGTCCAAGCAGCTCATGGAAAAGGCCGGCGTGCCGCTGGTTCCTGGCTACCACGGCAGCGACCAGGACCCGGCCCTGCTGCAGCGCGAGGCCGACCGCATTGGCTATCCCGTGCTCATCAAGGCCAGTGCGGGTGGCGGTGGCAAGGGCATGCGTGCGGTGGATAAGAGCGAGGACTTCGCGGCCGCGCTCGAATCGTGCAAGCGCGAGGCCATCAACAGCTTTGGTGACGATGCGGTGCTGGTCGAAAAGTATGTGCAGCGCCCGCGCCACATCGAGATCCAGGTGTTTGGCGACACGCACGGCAACTGCGTGTACCTGTTCGAGCGCGACTGCTCGGTGCAGCGCCGCCACCAGAAGGTGCTGGAAGAAGCTCCCGCCCCCGGCATGACGCCTGCGCTGCGTGCACAGATGGGTGAGGCCGCCGTGGCAGCCGCCAAGGCCGTGAACTATGTGGGCGCGGGCACGGTGGAGTTCATCGTGGAGCAACCCGGCGGCTACGAGCGGCCCGACCAGATGAAGTTTTACTTCATGGAGATGAACACCCGCCTGCAGGTGGAGCACCCCGTGACCGAGGCCATCACCGGCCTGGACTTGGTGGAGTGGCAACTGCGTGTGGCGTCTGGCGAGCCGCTGCCCGTGCAGCAGCAGGACCTGCGCATCACCGGCCACGCCATCGAGGCGCGCATCTGCGCCGAGAACCCCGACAACAACTTCCTGCCCGCCACCGGTGCGCTGAATGTGTATGCGCTGCCCGAGTGCGTGACGTTTGAACGCGGCGCGGTGCGCGTCGACTCCGGCGTGCGCCAGGGCGATGCGATCAGCCCGTTCTACGACTCCATGGTGGCCAAGCTCATCGTGCACGGCGACACGCGCGCGCAGGCACTGGCGCGGCTCGATGAAGCGCTGGCGCAGACCCACATCGTGGGCTTGGCGACCAACGTGCAGTTCCTGCGCCGCGTGGCGCGCACCGATGCGTTTGCGAGCGCAAAGCTCGACACCGCGCTGATCCCGCGCGAGCAGGCCGTGCTGTTCCACCAGGAGCCGGTCGGCCTGCCGCTGGCCGCAGCGGCCGCCGTGACCCAGACCCTGCTGCGCGAGCGCGCCAGCGAAGGCGTGGACCCGTTCAGCCGCCGCGATGGCTTCCACACCCATGGCGTGGTGCAGCGCCGCTTCGAGTTCGAGTTTGGCGGCGAGCATGCCAAGGCCTGGCTGGCTTACGAGCGTGGCGGCAGCCTGCATCTGACGGTCGGCGAGGGTGAAGCCGCTGTGGCGGGGCCGCTGGTGTTTGCCGCGCAAGCCGATGGCATCGAGCTGCAGTTTGCCGGCCAGCGCACCCGCGCTGCGGTGTACGCCCAGGGCGAGGTAGACCATGTGTTCACCCCGCGCGGCGCCACGCAGATCATCGCCATCGACCTGCTGGCCCATGCGGGCGAAGTGGCAGCCGAAGGCGGTCGCCTGACGGCCCCCATGCCCGGCAAGGTGGTGTCGTTTGCCGTGAAGGCGGGCGACACGGTGGCCAAGGGCCAGCCCCTGGCGGTGATGGAAGCCATGAAGATGGAGCACACGATTGCAGCGCCTGCGGATGGTGTGGTGCAGGAGCTGCTCTACGCACCCGGCGACCAGGTGACCGAAGGGGCAGAGCTGCTCAAGCTGGTGGTGGCCGAGAAGGCTTGAACCCCACCGCAGGTACCGCATGGGTGGCGTCCACCATCCTTTCGGGCTGAGCTTGTCAAAGCCAGGGCGCGGCTTCGGGCGGCCCTTCGACGGTCTCAGAGCAAGAGGGGTGATGCCTTGCGTGACAGCGCGGAGTGCCCAATGCGGCTACGCTTGGCCCCCATGAAAATCACCTTTTGCTGTACCGATGCCAAGCCCGAGCCTTGGCTCCAGGGCTTTTCCGCTGCGCTGCCCGGCGCTGAGATTTCCGTGTGGCAACCCGGCGCGCCGCAGGCCGACTACGCCGTGGTCTGGGCGCCGCCCCAGCAGTTCATCGACGAGCAACTGGGACTCAAGGCGCTGTTTAATATTGGTGCGGGTGTGGATGGGTTGCTCAAGCTGCGCCTGCCGCCCCAGGCCCTGGTGGTGCGGCTGGACGATGCGGGCATGGCCGTGCAGATGTCCGAATACGTGTGCCACGCGGTCATCCGCCACTTCCGCGAGTTTGACGGCTACGAGGCCGACACGGCGGCGGGCCGCTGGGGCTACCGCAAGCCGCGCCTGCGCAGCGACTATCCCATCGGCGTGATGGGCCTGGGCGTGCTGGGCGAGCGCGTGGCCAAGGCGCTGGCGCAGTTTGATTTTCAGATCAACGGCTGGAGCCGCAGCCCCAAGGCCATCGAGGGGGTGCGCGCGTTTGCAGGGGCGAGCCAGTTCAACGATTTTCTGTCTGCGAGCCGCGTGCTGGTCAATTTGCTGCCCCTCACGCCCGATACCACCGACGTGATCAACAAGGACACGCTGGCCCGGCTGCAGCCTGGCGCTTACGTGATCAACGTGGCGCGCGGAGCGCATCTGGTGGACGAGGATTTGCTGGCCGCCATCGACAGCGGCCAGGTGGCGGGCGCCACGCTGGATGTGTTCCGCACCGAGCCGCTGCCTGCGGGCCACCCGTTCTGGACGCACCCCCGCATCACCGTCACGCCGCACACCTCTGCGCGCACGTTGCGCGATGAAAGCATCGCCCAGATCGCGCGCAAGATGGTGGCGCTGGAGCGGGGCGAGGCCGTGGCCGGTATCGTCAACCCAGGGCGCGGCTACTGAGCTGCGCCAGCGCGCTGTGGGACGGTGTGGCGGTCAGTCCACCGTCACGCCCGCATCGCGCACCAGCTTGCCCAGGCGCTGCGCATCGGCCTTGATCAGCGCACCAAAGTCGGCCGCGTTGCCCGCCACCACCGGTGTGCCGATGGCTTCCCATTTGGTGCGGAAGGCGGGGTCCTTGAAGATCGCGTTCACGGTGGCATTGAGTTTGTCGATGGTGGCTTGCGGGGTGCCCGCGCGCACGGCAATGCCGTGCCAACCCGTGATCTGGTAGCCCGCAATACCGGCTTCGGCCAGGGTGGGCACGTTGGGCAGGACCTTGGCACGCTCGCTGGACGTGACCGCCAGCGGGATCAGTTTGCCCGCCTGGATGTGGGGCAGCGAGCTGCCGACGATGTCGAACATCACGTTCACCTGCCCACCGATCAGGTCGTTGAGCGCCGGGCCTGCGCCCCGGTAGGGAATGTGGCCCATCTTCACGCCCGCCATGGTGTTGAACAGCTCGCCCGCCAGATGCTGCGGTGTGCCGTTGCCGGCCGATGCAAAGCTCAGCACCGGCTTGCCCGCCTTGGCCAGGGCCAGGAACTCGGCAAACGTCTTGACGCCCAGCGAAGGATGGACTTCCAGCACCAGCGGGAATGCCGACAGCTGGATCACCGGCGCCAGATCGGTCAGAGGGTTGAACGGCATGCTCGCGTAGAGCGAGGGGTTCACCGCCATCGGCCCGCTGGCTGCCAGCAGCAGCGTGTGGCCGTCAGCGGGGGCCTGTTTGGCCACTTCGGCGCTGCCCGTGTTGCCACCGGCACCGCCCTTGTTGTCCACCACCACAGGCACGCCCAGGCGGCTTTGCAGCTCGGGTTGCAGCATGCGGGCCATCAGGTCGGTGGGTCCGCCGGGCGGGTAGGGCACCACGAAACGGATGGTCTTGCTGGGCCAGCTGCTGGCGGCAGTTTGCGCGACGGCCTTGCCTGCCAAGCCCAAGGCCAGCGGCACGGCGCAGGCGGCGTGCAGCAGCGTGCGCCGGGTGGCGCGCTGCGCGGAGGAAAGCGTGGGGTGGTGTTGCATGTTGTCTCCTGTGGGGGATGGATCCGTCCCGTCTGGCGCGGGTTGTTGTTGATGAACGGTAGGTGTTTTCAGCCCGCGCCAAAACGCTGGCGGATATCGGCGGCCGTGGCCAGCGGGCGGCCCAAAGCTTGCGCGGCTTGCACCGCCTGGCGCACCAGTGCGGCGTTGTCGGGCGCAACGCTGCCGTCCTTGCACAGCAGGTTGTTTTCAAACCCCACGCGGGCGTGGCCGCCAAACACGGCAGCGGCGGCCACGCAGGCGTTCTCCGCCGCACCGAAGGCGCACACGGCCCAGGGCTCGTTCCCCTCATGGGCGTTCAAAAATGGCAGCAGGTCGCGCGGGCTGGAGGTCTGGCCCGCGCTGTAGCGGCCCAGCACAAACAGCAGAAACCAAGGTGCATCCGGCACTACACCACTGGCTCGCAAGGCCTGCCAGCGGCGCAGGTCGGCCACGTCGTACAGGATGACCTGCACCATGGTGCGGCGCTGGGCCAGGCCGCTGAAGAAACGCTGCAGTCCGGCTTCGCCAATCTCGGGCTTGTCCACCTCGCGCAGGCCGATGGAGACAGCCTCGGGCTGCAAAGCCTCGACCATGGCGATCTGCGCTGGGGCCTGGTAGACGCCTGCGGCTTCGCTGGTGATCTGGATGACCATGGCATCGCCCACTGCCTGGCGCACCACGCGCTGGGCCTCGCGGTAGCCCTCCACATCCAGGCTGTGGCGGCCTTGCGCATCGCGGATGTGCATGTGCAGCATGGTTGCGCCCGCATCCAGGCAGGCCTTGGCCGTGGTCGCCAGCGTGGCGGGGGTGATGGGCACGGCCGGGTGGTCAGCGGGCTGCTTGTACGCGCCGTTGGGGGCCACGGTCACGATCAGCGGGTCGGCCCACTGGCTGGCCATAGCGGGTGATGCGGGCGATGCAGTCATGAACGATCTCCGGTATGGGGGGCCGCGTCGGCAGGGGGCTCGATGGTGGGCAGCTCGCTGGCCAACAGCGCCAAGCCCTGACGCAGCAGCGTGTCATAGCGCGCGCGCTCGGCCTGCTTGCGGTCTTCGGGCCAATCGAAAAACCCCTTGCCCGTCTTCATGCCGAGCTGGCTCTGGGCCACCTTGTCGCGCAGGGCCTGGGCGGGTATGTCGGTGTTGGAGAGGGTTGGGTACATAGTGGCCGCGGCGGCGGTGTGCACCTCAATGCCCGCATGGTCGCGCTGCAGCACCGGCCCTGCCGCCAGAAAGCGGAAGCCAAAGCCAAAGCGCACGGCGGCGTCCACGTCTTCGGGCGAGGCAATGCCTTCGTCGATGAGCGCAAACGCTTCGCGCGACAGTGCGTGCTGCATGCGGTTGGCCAGAAAGCCCGGCTTGTCTTTCTTCACCAGCACCGGCACGCTGCCGCAGCCGCGCATGAAGGCATGCAGCCAGGTGCCCAGGGCCGGGTCGCTGCGCTCGCCCAGCACCACTTCCACCAGCGGCACCAGGTGGGCAGGCATGAAGAAGTGCAGGCCCAGCATGCGCTGCGCCGTGGCCAGGCCCTGGGCAATGGCGCTGATGGGAAAGCCCGAGCTGTTGCTGGCCAGCACGGCGTTGGCGGGCGCGATGGCTTCCAGCTCGGTAAACAGTTGCTGCTTGGCGGCCAGCTGCTCGGTGATGCATTCGACCACCAGCACCACGCCGGTCCAGTCCACCTCTTGCAGCGCAGCGCACACCTGCACCGGGCCGGCGTGGGTGGCCTGGCCGGCGGCGGCCAGCTCCTGGGCAATGTGGGGCAGCAGCCGGTTGCGGCGGTCGGTGTGCGGGTCTACCACCGTCACGTGGGCGCCCCCGCGCGCCAGAACCACGGCCACATCGGCCCCCATGGTGCCTCCGCCCACCACCACGGTGCGTGCGTTGCGAGGCGAACTTGTTTCCATCGTGTCTCCTGTTCCTTGCTGAGCGTGCTTGCGTGCAATGCAGTCTAGGGAGCGTTCATTGCGCGGTCCAGACGTCTTTTTCGATAGACTGATCGGCCATGAAGATCAATTGGTCCGCCCGCGAGGTGGATGTGTTCCTGTCGCTGGCCGAGACGCTGAGCTTTCGGCGCACGGCCTTGCAGATGCACCTGTCGCAGTCGGCGGTGTCCGGCACCGTGGCGCGGCTGGAGGAGATGCTGGACGTGCGCCTGTTCGAGCGCACCACGCGCACCGTGCAGCTCACGCTGGCGGGTGAGGTGTTTGCCGAGCAGGCGCGGTTCCTGCGCCACCAGATGGAAGAAACAGTGCGCCGCGTGCAGGAAGTGGCGCAGCTGCAGGTGGGCCGCGTTGCGCTGGCGGCGCTGCCGTCGCTGGCGGCCGGGGCCGTGCCCCGCGCGTTTGCCCGGTTTGCCGCGCAGCACCCGGGCGTGCAGATGGAGCTGATCGACAGCCTGGCGGGCCCTGCGTTTGACATGGTGCGCGCCGGGCGGGTGGACTTTGCCCTCACGGCCGCCAACCCCGCCTATGCGGACCTGGACTACACCCCGCTGGTGTCCGACCGATTCGTGCTGCTGCTGCCGCGCACGCACCCGCTGGCCCGTGTACGGGGCGCCGTGGCCTGGGCCGATGTGGCCGAGCTGCCCCACATCTCCATGCCCGCAGGCACCAGCGTGCGGCAGTACGCGCAAGAGGCGTTGCTGACGCACCGCATCCGTTTTGAACCCCACTACGAGGTGGAGCACCTGGCCACCATTGCGGCCATGGTGGCGGCGGGGCTGGGGGTGAGCGCGCTGCCTGAGCTGGCTGCTCAAGTAGTGCGCAGGCCCGAGGTGGTCACGCGTCCGCTCAAGGCGCCCGTGCTGCACCGGCCCATCGGGCTGATCACCCTGCGCGGGCGGCCGCTGTCGCTGGCGGCGCAGGCCATGGTGGCCTTGCTGCGGCAAGAGGTGGAAGACGCTGAGGCGCAGAGCGGCTGATGGCGCGTCCGGCGAGTGGTCTGGCACGATATGGGGTGGCCCTGCAGCGGCGCTGGCGAGACAATGGCGAGATTCCTTGTCCACCCTTGGTAGCCCCATGAGCATCCCCTCCCGCGTCCGCCTCATCGACGTTGGCCCCCGCGACGGCCTGCAGAACGAAAAGACCCCGGTGCCCGCCGCCGTCAAGATCGAGCTGGTGCACCGCCTGCAACAGGCGGGCCTGAAAGAGATCGAAGTCACCAGCTACGTCAGCCCCAAGTGGGTGCCGCAGATGGCTGACAACCATGAGGTGATGGCGGGCATCACCCGCCAGAGCAGCGTCGCGTATTCGGTGCTCACGCCCAACCTCAAGGGCTTTGAGGCCGCCTTGCTGGACAAGCCCGACGAGATCGTCGTCTTCGGCTCCGCCAGCGAGGCCTTCAGCCAGCGCAACATCAACTGCAGCATTGCCGAAAGCATTGAGCGCTTTGCCCCAGTGGTAGAGGCCGCGTTGGCCGCAGGCATCCGCGTGCGCGGAGCCATGAGCTGCACTGTGGGCTGCCCGTACGAGGGTGACATTGCCCCAGAGCGTGTGGCCTATCTGGCGGGCCTGCTCAAGGGCATTGGCGTACAGCGTGTGGACGTGGCCGACACCATTGGCGTTGGCACGCCGCGCAAGGTGCAAAAGGCGCTGGAGGCGACGCTGCAGCACTTTGGTATCGATGAAGTCTCGGGCCACTTCCACGACACCTACGGCCAGGCGCTGTCGAACACGCTGGCCGCGATGGAGTTGGGCGTGTGGAATTTCCAGTCGTCCGTGGCTGGCCTGGGTGGTTGCCCCTATGCCAAGGGCGCCACGGGCAATGTGGCGACGGAAGACGTGGTCTACATGCTGCAGGGCATGGGCATCGAGACGGGCATTGACCTCGACAAGCTCATCGATGCAGGCGCGTACATCAGCGGTTTTCTGGATCGCAAGCCCAACTCCCGTGCTGCCAACGCGCTGTTGACCAAGCGTGCGGGGTGAGGGGCTGCTGTTGTTGAGACGCTGACGCATCTCTGCCCCCTTCTCCCCGTGCGGAAGGGGCACGCCCTATGGCTTCGCTGGGCCCGTTTCACAGGCGCAGGGGCCGGGGCTGGCGCCATGCGGTCAAAATACCCGAGACGACTGTGATTTCGGAGTGAAAAACGATGTGTGGAGCTGAACTGAAAAACCTGCCCGAGGGCGTGCAGCGCGTGGCTGCAGCGCTCGAATCCCTGGGCCACCCCCACCGCCCGCAGATGCTGGACGACGCCGCGCGCACCGCGCAGCAGGCGGCAGATGCGCTGGGCATTGCCGTGGGACAGATTGCCAAGAGCATCATCTTCCGCCGCAAGAGCGACGACGTGGCCGTGCTGGTGGTCACCTCGGGCGACCGGCGGGTGGACGAGAAAAAGGTGGAGGCCCATGTGGGCGGCAAGATCGGCCGCGCCGATGCCGACTTTGTGAAGAGCCGCACGGGCTTTTCCATCGGCGGCGTATCGCCCGTGGCGCACTCCACGCCTCCTGTCACGCTCATCGACCAGGACCTGCTGCGCTTTGAAGTGGTGTGGGCCGCCGCAGGGCACCCGCACGGTGTGTTTGCACTGCACCCCAGCGATCTGCAGCGCCTGACGGGCGCCCCGGTGGTGGATGTGGTCCAGGCACCGGTCGCGGCATGAATGCTATTGATTTGCTAGCTGCCAAGGCAATTCAGTTGCGCGCAGACGGCCATTTTGACCATGAAAATGCCGAGCCCGTGCCCTCTCCCTGCATCTCGGTGTGCCGCATGTCCCCCGACCGCAGCCACTGCGAAGGCTGCTTTCGCACGCTGGACGAGATCCGCCTCTGGTCGCGCGCCGATGGCAACCTGCGCCGGGGCATCTGGGTGCAGCTGCTCGGCCGTGCAGGCATTGGCCTTGAGACATCCCCTTGAGCGGTTGCGCCGCGTCCTCCCGCTTTTGCATGGCTGCGCGATGCGGGCAGGTGGGCGCAGCCAGTGCGGCGGGGTGGCCCCTGCGCGGTTGCCCCCGCCCGGGACGCACACGGTTTCCGCACGGTGGGTCGCCGTGCGATGGCATGGAGAGTTGACATGAAGCACATCACCTTCTACCTGGACTTTGTCTCGCCCTATGCCTGGCTGGCGTTTGAACGCCTGCCCGAGGTGCTGGAGGGCCTGAGCTACAGCGTGGCCTACCAGCCCGTGCTGCTGGGCGCACTGCTGCAGCAGCACAGCAATCCCGGCCCGGCGGGCATTGCGCCCAAGCGCGCCTGGACCTACCGCCACGTGACCTGGCTGGGCCACGCCCAGGGCACGCCGCTCTCGATGCCCGCGCGCCACCCGTTCAATCCGCTGCCGTTGCTGCGCCAGGCGCTGGCCTGCAGCGACGATGGCCGCATCAACCGCTTTGTGGCGGGCACCGTGCTGCGCCACGTGTGGCAGGGCGGGCACGATGCGCTGGATGCTGAGCGCCTGGCTGCATTGGCGGCCGAGCTGGCCGAGCAGATCCGCCCAGGGCAGGACATGCACAGCGACGGCCCCAAGGCGCTGCTGCGCGCCAACACCGAGGCCGCGCAGGCGGCGGGTGTGTTTGGCGTGCCTGCGTTTGCGGTGGACGGCAAGATTTTCTGGGGGCTCGACAGCCTGCCCATGCTGCGTGCCTACCTCGATGGAGACACATGGTTCGATGGCCCGGGCTGGGATGCTGTCAGCCAGCTTCCATCGGGTTTACCCGCGAAGTCCTGAGCTGTTTCCGGATGCTGAAAGGGGTGCTGCGGGTTTCACCCTAAGTTGTCAGAGAGCGGTCAGTTTGATGAAAGCTCTTGTTGGTTTCGCGTCAGAGCGTGGTCAGTGCAATCTCCAAGAATGCGTACAGCCCGCCGCAGCGCGGTCTGAATAACCAACAGGAGACATTCACCATGGCTACAGTCCATCCCGCACCGCGGCCGATGACGCCCGAAGAGCGGAAGGTCATCTTCGCTTCGTCGCTCGGCACTGTTTTCGAGTGGTACGACTTTTACCTCTACGGCTCGCTCGCGGCCATCATTGCCAAGCAGTTCTTCAGCGGTCTGGATGCCGGCTCGGCGTTCATCTTCGCGCTGCTGGCGTTTGCCGCGGGCTTCATTGTTCGCCCCTTCGGCGCCATCTTCTTCGGCCGCCTGGGCGACATGATCGGCCGCAAGTACACCTTCCTGGTCACCATCCTGATCATGGGCCTGTCCACGTTCATCGTGGGTATCCTGCCGACCTATGCGTCGATTGGTGTGGCCGCTCCCATCATCCTGATTGTGCTGCGTCTGCTGCAGGGCCTGGCCCTGGGCGGTGAGTACGGCGGCGCCGCCACCTATGTGGCCGAGCATGCTCCGCACGGCCGCCGTGGTGCCTACACCGCCTGGATTCAGACCACCGCAACGCTGGGCCTGTTCCTGTCGCTGATGGTGATCCTGGGCACCCGCACCATTGTGGGTGAAGAGGCTTTTGCAGACTGGGGCTGGCGCGTTCCGTTCATCGTGTCCATCGTGCTGCTGGCCATCTCTGTGTGGATTCGCCTGGCCATGAACGAATCGCCTGCATTCCAGAAGATGAAGGCCGAGGGCAAGACCTCCAAGGCCCCACTGAAGGAATCCTTCGGCGAGTGGAAGAACCTCAAGATCGTGATCCTGGCACTGGTGGGCCTGACGGCTGGCCAGGCTGTGGTGTGGTATTCGGGCCAGTTCTATGCACTGTTCTTCCTGACGCAAGCGCTGAAGGTGGACGGCGCGACGGCCAACATCTTCGTGGCCATCTCGCTGTTGATCGGTACGCCTTTCTTCATCGTGTTCGGTTCGCTGTCTGACAAGATCGGCCGCAAGCCCATCATCCTGGCAGGCTGCTTGCTGGCCGCGCTGACCTACTTCCCCGTGTTCGGCGCACTCACCAAGGCGGCCAACCCCGCCCTGGCTGAAGCCCAGGCCAAGAACAAGGTTGTCGTGGTGGCAGACGCCAACGAGTGCTCGTTCCAGTTCAACCCCACCGGCACCGTCAAGTTCACCAGCTCGTGCGACATCGCCAAGCAGGTGCTGGCCGGCGCTTCGGTGAGCTACGAGAACGCCCCTGCCGCAGCAGGCACCCCTGCTGTGATCAAGATCGGCGAAACCGCCATCACCGGCTACAGCAGCAAGGGCCTGCCCGCTGACGAAGCCAAGAAGAAGGACGGCGAGTTCAAGAAGGCCGTGGCCGATGCTCTGAAGGCCGCTGGCTACCCCACCAAGGCGGACCCCGCCCGCATCGACAAGGTCATGGTCATCGCGATCCTGGTCTACCTGGTGCTGCTGGTGACCATGGTGTACGGCCCGATTGCCGCCATGCTGGTGGAAATGTTCCCGACCCGCATCCGCTACACGTCCATGTCCCTGCCGTACCACATTGGTAACGGCTGGTTTGGCGGCCTGCTGCCCACCACGGCGTTCGCCATCGTGGCCCAGACCGGCAACATGTACAACGGCCTGTGGTACCCCATCATCATCGCCGGTGCCACGGTGGTGATTGGTGGCCTGTTCATCAAGGAAACCAAGGACGTGGACATCTACGCCAACGACTGATTCGTGATGCCCGACCGGTGACCCTGTGGGGTTGCCGATCGGCACCGACCGGTGTGCAGGGCCCAACCCGCAAGGGGCGGGCCCTGTGTTCCATCAAGGGGCTTGTGCCGCGCACCAGTACAACCGATAACCCTGCGTGTCAGCAGGCCCCTTGATTGAACAAACCCATTCCCAAGGACCCAAGGAGATTGTTATGTGGAAGATTGTTGTTGGCTTCGTTCTGTTCGCAGCGCTGTCGATGTACGTGATCATCGTGGCGGGCGACAAGGCCGACATGGGCGGTGAAAAACACGGCGCCGATGCCGTGCACGCGCCAGAGGCCCCTGCCAGTGCGGCCGCACCTGCATCTGCGCCGGTGGCAGCTCCCGCTGCGGCGCCTGCTGCTCCAGCTGCTCCTGCCAGCGCACAGTAAGCGTTCCGCCGCATGGCCTGCAGGTGCCTGTGTGGCGCCTGTCAACCAGCCATGACGGGACACAAAAAAGCCCGGTGCATTCGCCCCGGGCTTCTTTTTTGGTGGCGCCGCTGCGCCGTGTTTTGGCGCGTCAGCGGCTTGGTGCCTCAGCGCTTGAAGCGGCCATCACTGCCGATGATGGAAAGATCGGCAAACACCAGGCCACTGTGGTCGGTGGGGCTGTAGCTCAGCTCTACCCCGCCCAGGTCCCACTTCTTGATGCTCTCCAGCCCCGCATGCAGCTTGGCGCGGTCTGGCTTGGGGCCTGCGCGCTTGAGTCCTTCCACAAGCACCTTGGCGCTGACAAAACCTTCCACCATGGCGGGGGTGAGGTCCGCAATCTTCTTGGCGCGCGCCAGTTCCATGGCCTCCTTGACGACGGGGTAGTTGAGTGAGCGCTCAGAAGGGAACACCTGGGTGACCACCACACCCCGCGCCTGGTCGCCCAGCAGTTTCACGAAGCCGCCCGATGCGTTGTTGGACAGCGTCACGATCTGCCCGTTGACGCCTGCGGCACGCAAGGCCTTGATGCCATCTACCACCGCCGCACCGGTGCCGATGAAAACAACGGCCTGCGGCTGCTTTTGTGCCACCCGGGGTGCGATCGCGCTGTAGTCGGGCTTGGCGCGGTCAAACTTTTCGATGAAGAGGGCGTCCAGCTGGTTGGCCTTGAAGCCGGACTGCGCACCCGCAAGGCCATCCGCACCAAAGGTGTCGTCCACATGCACCACACCGATGCGTTTGATGCCCAGGGTGTTGAGGTGGGTGATGGCCTTTTCTACCTCGCGTTGGTAGGGCGCCCGTACGTTGAAGATGTACTTGGGCACCGGCTGGTGCAGCACCATGGCCCCGGTGGAAGGGCCGACCAGCGGCACGCCGTGCTGCTCCAGCAGCGGCATGATGCCCTGCGTGTGGGGCGTGCCGCGTGTCATGAACAGGCCGATCACGCCCTTTTCTTCTATCAGTGTCTTGGTGTTCTGCAGCGTGAGCTTGGGGTCGAACTTGTCGTCCAGCGAAACCACCTCGACCTTCTGGCCGCCCACGCCGCCTTTGGCATTGATGTGGTCGATGTAGAGGGCGGCGCCCTGCATGGACTCGGCCACCGTGGCTGCGGCCGAGCCGGTGATGCCCACCGTCTGGCCAATCAGGATCTGTGCGTGGGCGGAACCGATGCCCAGGGTGGCGGCCAGGGCGCAGAGCGCGCCGGCCAGGCCAGTTTTCTTCATGGGGTTGTCTCCTGCGTGTGGAGCGCCCGAGTGTAGGGACGCCCCCGCGCGGGACAACTGTAAAAACGCGTAGACCTAGCGCCCAGGCGCTCAGCGGCGGAAGCGCCCGTCCGTGCCGATGATGGACAGGTCGGCAAAGTCCAGTCCGGTATGGTCCTCGGGGCTGAAGTTCACCTCCAGCCCGCCCAGGTCCAGCTTCTTGATGCTTTCCAGCGCGGTCTGGATCTTGTCGCGGGTGGGCTTGGGGCCTGCGCGCTTGAGGCCTTCCACCAGCACCTTGGCGGCGGCAAAGCCTTCCAGCATGGCGGGGCTGATCTCGTTGAGCCCCTTGGTTTTGGCCAGCTCCTGGGCTTCCTTCACCATCGGGTAGGTCACGGCCCGCTCGTTGGGGAACACCTGGGTCACGATCACGCCCCGGGCGTTGGCACCCAGGCTCTTGATGAAGCCGCTGGAGGCGTTGTTGGACAGCGTCACGATCTGCGCGGCCGAACCCGCTGTGCGCAGGGCGTTGGTGGCGTCCACCACCGCAGAGCCCGAGGCCACCATCAGCACCGCCTGCGCATCGGCTTTGGCCACCTTGGCGGCAATGGGGGCGAAGTCGGGCTTGGCGCGGTCGAACTTTTCGGACACCGCGGCGGTCAGCTTGGCGGCCGCCAGGCCCTTCTGTGCGCCCTGGATGCCGTCGGCGCCAAAGCTGTCGTCCGCATACACCAGCGCCACGCGGCTGATGCCCATGGAGGCCAGGTGGGTGATCGCCTTTTCCGCCTCGCGCTGGTAGGTGGCGCGCACATTGAAGATGTATTTGCGCACGGGCTGGTGCAGCACCATGGCGCCCGTGGACGGTGCCACCAGCACCACGCCGTGTTTGTCCAGCAGCGGCAGGATGGCTTCGGTGTGGGGTGTGCCCCGGTTGAGGAACAGGGCAGAGACGTTCTTGTCTTCAATCAGCGTGCGCGCGTTTTCCGCTGCCAGCTTGGGGTCGAACTTGTCGTCCAGGGAGATCAGCTCGATTTTCTGACCGTTGACACCGCCTTTGGCGTTGATGGCGTCGATGTACAGCCGGGCACCGTCGGTGGTCTCCTTCACCCCGGCCGCCACCTGGCCGGAAAACCCGGCGGTCTGGCCGATCAGGATCTGGGCGTGGCTGGTGCTGCCCACGGAAAGGGCCAGGGCCAGGCCGGCCCACAGTGTTTGCCATTGCTTCATGGCTGTCTCCTCTTGCTGGTGTCTTGTTGTCGCGGTGAAGGGGCAGTCTATACGCATGCCCCCGGGGCGCCAAAGGGGTTTGTCCGAGTGAAATACCCTTTGCAGCGTGGGTTTTTGTGCCTTGTCAAACCCCGTCGCACTGCCCTGCGGGGGTAATCGCCTGGCGCATACGCGGGGCTCCGGGCGTCCCTAGAATGTTCTGCCTCACACCCGAAAGACCGCCTCCATGACCCAGGGACAGATCCGCATCCGTGGCGCACGCCAGCACAACCTCAAGAACCTGGACCTGGACATCCGCACCGGCGAACTCACGGTGGTCACGGGGCCGAGCGGCTCGGGCAAATCCAGCCTGGTGTTCGACACGCTGTACGCCGAGGGCCAGCGCCGGTATGTGGAGACCTTCAGCGCCTACGCGCGCCAGTTCCTCGACCGCATGGACAAGCCCGCCGTGGACAAGGTCGAGGGCGTGCCCCCCGCCATTGCCATCGACCAGACCAACCCCGTGCGCTCCAGCCGCTCCACCGTGGGCACGATGACGGAGCTGAACGACCACCTGAAGCTGCTGTTCGCGCGTGCGGGCCAGCTCTTTGACAAGCAGACGGCGCAGCCCGTGCGGCACGACTCGCCCGAGACCATTTATGCCGAGCTGCAGCAGCGCAGCGCCGCAGCGGGCGACCCGCGCATCGTCCTGACCTTCCCCGTGGAGTTGCCTGCCAACACCAGCGCCGAGCAGGTCGAGCAATGGCTGTCCGCCAGCGGCTTCACCAAGGTGCAGGCCGAGCGAGAGGTGGCCACGCCCACCGGCCCGCGCAAGGTGCTGGACGTGGTGGCCGACCGTTTCCGCCTGGGCAACGCCGAGAAGGCGCGGGTGATCGAGGCCATTGAGGTCGCGCTCAAGCGCGGTACGGGGCGGCTGAATGTGTACCGGCTGGTGGACGAGGGCGAACCGGAACTTTGGCGCTTTTCGACCGGCCTGCATTGCCCGGACAGTGACCTGCGCTACAGCGACCCCATCCCCTCGATGTTCTCGTTCAACTCCGCCGTGGGCGCGTGCGACAGCTGCCGGGGCTTTGGCCGCGTGATCGGGGTGGACTACGGCCTCGTCATCCCCAACGACAAGCTCACGCTGCGCGCGGGCGCCATCAAGACCATCCAGACCCCCGCGTGGCAGGAGGCGCAGGACGACCTCATGCGCCACGCCGAGGCCGCAGGCATCCCGCGCGACACGCCCTGGTACAAGCTCACCGACGACCAGAAGAAATGGGTGATTGGCGGCGCCCCTGGCTACAAGGACGGGCAGTGGAGCAAGCAGTGGTACGGCATCAAGCGCTTCTTCGAGTACCTGGAGAGCAAGGCCTACAAGATGCACATCCGTGTGCTCTTGTCCAAGTACCGCAGCTACACGCCGTGTCCCACTTGCGCGGGTGCGCGGCTCAAGACGGAAAGCCTGCTCTGGCGCATCGGTCGCAAGGAAGACGCCGACGCGGTGCTGGAGCCCGGCAAGCGTTTCATGCCAGAGGGCGTGCAATGGTCGCGCGAGCAGCTCGAAGCGCTGCCCGGCCTGTGTCTGCACGACCTGATGCTGCTGCCCATCGACCGCCTGCGTCGGTTCTTCGACCGCATGCAGTTGCCGGTGGGTGACGATGCCAAGGGCGGCGATGCCCAGGCGCTGAAGTTGTTGCACGAAGAAATCACCACACGCCTGCAATACCTGTGCGACGTGGGCATCGGCTACCTCACGCTCGACCGCCAAAGCCGCACGCTCAGTGGCGGCGAAGTGCAGCGCATCAATCTCACCACGGCCCTGGGCACCAGCCTCGTCAACACCCTGTTTGTGCTGGATGAACCCAGCATCGGCCTGCACCCGCGCGACATGCACCGCATCACCGAGGCCATGCTGCGCCTGCGCGATGCGGGCAACACACTGGTGGTAGTCGAGCATGACCCGGCCGTGATGCTCGCGGCCGACCGCATGATCGACATGGGCCCCGGCCCGGGCCGCCTGGGCGGGCAGATTGTTTTTGACGGCACGACAACCGACCTGCGCCAGGCCGACACGCTCACCGGCGCCTACCTGGGCGGGCGCAAGCATGTGGGCTTCGGCTTCAAGCGCATGGTGACGGAATCGACCCCGCGCCTCATCCTGGAGGGCGCGCGCGAGCACAACCTGCAGGATGTGACGGTGGAGTTTCCGCTGCAGCGCCTGGTCACCGTGACGGGCGTGAGCGGCTCGGGCAAGTCCAGCCTGATCCAGGACGTGCTGGCCCCCGCGTTGCTGCGCCACTTTGGTAAGGCCACCGACAGCCCTGGCGCGCACGACCGCATGCTGGGCGCCGACCACCTGTCGGACGTGGTGTTTGTGGACCAGTCGCCCATCGGCAAGACCGCGCGTTCCAACCCCGTGAGCTATGTGGGCGCGTGGGACAGCATCCGCGAACTCTTTGCCGTGGCACCGCTGTCCAAGCAGCGCAGCTACACCGCCGCCAAGTTCAGCTTCAACAGCGGCGACGGGCGCTGCCCCACCTGCGGCGGCTCGGGCTTTGAGCATGTGGAGATGCAGTTCCTGAGCGACGTGTACCTGCGCTGCCCGGACTGCGACGGCAAGCGCTACCGGCCCGAGATTCTGGAGATCACCATCGAGCGCGGCGGCAAGACGCTGAACGTGGCCGACGTGCTGGCCCTCACCGTGGCCGAGGCTGCGACCCTGTTTGCCAACGACCGCGACGTGATCCGCGCGCTGCAGCCCATCGTGGATGTGGGGCTCGAATACGTGGCGCTGGGCCAGCCGGTGCCGACCTTGTCTGGCGGTGAGGCGCAGCGGCTCAAGCTGGCAGGCTTCCTGGCCGAGGCGGCGAAGACAGCCTCCAAATCCCGCCAGGCCGTCGCACGCAAAGGCACGCTATTCCTGTTCGACGAGCCCACCACCGGCCTGCACTTTGATGACATTGCCAAGCTCATGCGTGCGCTGCGCAAGCTCATCGATGCGGGGCATTCGCTCATCGTCATCGAGCACAACCTGGACGTGATCCGCGCGAGCGACTGGCTCATCGATCTGGGGCCGGAGGGCGGCTATGCAGGCGGCCTGATCGTGGCCGAGGGCACGCCCGAGGACGTGCGCCAGCACGCCACCTCGCACACCGGGCAGGCGCTGCGCGACTACGAACTGGCGCTGGGCGTGGGCGGCCATTCGGTGCACGAAAAAGCGGCGTTGCTACGAAAAAGAGAGCTGTCGGGGCAAGATGGAAGCGCGCAGGAGGCCAAAAATGCCATTGAAATCGTCAACGCCAAGGAGCACAACCTCAAGAACCTGAGCGTGGACATTCCGCGCGGCAAGTTCAATGTGGTGACCGGCGTGAGCGGCTCGGGCAAGTCCACGCTCGCGTTCGACATCCTGTTCAATGAAGGCCAGCGCCGCTACCTCGAATCGCTCAACGCCTATGCGCGCTCCATCGTGCAGCCCGCAGGCAGGCCCGAGGTGGATGCGGTGTATGGCATCCCGCCCACCGTCGCCATCGAGCAGCGCCTCTCGCGCGGCGGGCGCAAGTCCACCGTGGGCACGACCACCGAGGTGTGGCACTTTTTGCGCCTGCTGTACGTCAAGCTCGGTACGCAGCACTGCGTGAAAGACGGCGCCGCTGTGCAGCCGCAAACGCCTGAGAGCATTGCCGCCCAGCTGCTCACCCAGTTCCGTGGCCAGCACATCGGCCTGCTCGCGCCGCTGGTGATGAACCGCAAGGGCGTCTACACCGAGCTGGCTGACTGGGCCCGCCCGCGTGGCTACACGCACCTGCGCGTGGATGGCAACTTCCTGCCCACCACCAACTTCCCGCGCATCGACCGCTTCAAGGAACACACCATCGAGCTGCCCGTGGCCAGCCTCGATGTGTCGCCCGAGAACGAGGCGGCGCTGCGCACCGCACTGGCCGACGCACTCACGCACGGCAAGGGCGTGGTGCATGTCCTCTCAGGCATCGCAGGCCTGCGCGAAGCCATGGAGTGCGGCCAGCCCACGGCGGGCATTGGCCAGCTGCAGGCGTTCTCCACCAAGCGTGCCTGCCCCGTGTGCGCCACCAGCTATGCCGAGCTGGACCCGCGCCTTTTCAGCTACAACAGCAAACACGGCTGGTGCTCCGACTGCGTGGGCACGGGCGTCAAGCTCACCAAGGACCAGCGCAAGGTGTTTGACGACTCGGTGCAGGACGACAAGGAAAAAGGCCGCGAGCAGACCTTTGCCGAGCCCGAGGTGGAAGATCTGGCCGACACGGCCTGCCCGACCTGCAGCGGCACGCGCCTGAACGCCACGGCCCGCGCTGTGCAGTTTGCGGGCGTGGGCATCACCGACATTGCCGCGCTGTCCGTCACGGACGTGCGCCGCTGGGTGGAGACCCTGCGCGTGGAAGGTGGCATGACAGCCCGCGAGGCCGACATTGCCCGCGACCTGGTGCCCGAGATCCAGAGCCGCCTCGAATTCCTCGAAGAAGTGGGCCTGGGCTACCTCACGCTGGACCGGGGCGCGCCCACGCTCAGTGGTGGCGAGGCGCAGCGCATCCGTCTGGCCGCGCAGCTCGGCAGCAACCTGCAGGGCGTGTGCTACGTGCTCGATGAGCCCACCATCGGCCTGCACGCGCGCGACAATCAGATTTTGCTGAACGCCCTGCACAAGCTGGGCGACAAGGGCAACACGCTGGTGGTGGTGGAGCACGACGAAGACACCATCCGCCGCGCCGACCACATCATCGACATTGGCCCCAGCGCCGGCAAGCGCGGCGGACGCCTGGTGGCGCAGGGCTCGGTGAGCGACCTCACGGCTGCCGAAGATTCGCAAACCGGCCGCTACCTGCTGCACGCGATGAAACACCCGCTGCAATTGCGCCGCAGCATGGTGGCGGGCGAGGTCAGCGCCGAGGCCACAGCCGCCTTCGCTCAGGCCGAGGCGGCAGCGCCCACTGGCCGACAAAGCGCGGCGGTGAAGAAGCGCGCTGCCCAGGCCGCTGCGCTAGCCGCCGATGCACTCACCGAGGCCAAGGAGCGCGCTGCGATGCGCTGGCTCACCGTGCATGGCGCGCAGCTGCACAACCTGCAGAACGTGACGGCCACCGTGCCACTGCACCGCCTGGTGGCGGTGACGGGTGTGAGCGGCTCGGGCAAGTCCACCCTGGCGCGCGATGTGCTGCTCGCCAACGTGCAGGCCTGGGTGCAGCAGCGCAGTACCAAAGCCGGACGCGATGCGATGGACGCGGGTAAGGCGCCGCCCTTGGTCGGTTGCACGGGCCTGTCGGGCTTCGAGAGCATCGACCGTGTGCTCGAAGTGGACCAGACGCCCATCGGCAAAACGCCGCGTTCGTGCCCTGCCACCTACATCGGCTTCTGGGACACCATCCGCAAGCTGTTCGCTGAAACGCTGGAGGCCAAGGCGCGCGGCTATGCGGCCGGGCGCTTCAGCTTCAACACCGGCGAAGGCCGTTGCCCCAGCTGCGAAGGCGCGGGCGTGCGCACCATCGAGATGAGCTTTTTGCCCGATGTGAAGGTGCCCTGCGAGACCTGCCACGGTGCGCGCTTCAACCCCGAAACTTTGGCCGTGACCTGGCGTGGCAAGAGCATCGGCGACGTGCTGCAGATGGAGGTGGACGAAGCCGTGGACTTCTTCGCCACCATGCCCAGCATTGCGCACCCGCTGCAACTGCTCAAAGACGTGGGTCTGGGCTACCTCACGCTGGGCCAGCCGTCGCCCACGCTGTCCGGAGGCGAAGCGCAGCGCATCAAGCTGGTGACCGAGCTGACCAAGGTGCGCGACGAGGTGGGCCGCCGGGGCCAGAAGGCGCCACACACGCTGTATGTGCTGGACGAGCCCACCGTGGGCCTGCACATGGCCGATGTGGACAAGCTCATCCGCGTGCTGCACCGCCTGGTGGACGGCGGCCACAGCGTGATCGTGATCGAGCACGACCTGGATGTGATCGCCGAGGCCGACTGGATTCTGGACCTGGGGCCGGAAGGTGGCAACGCAGGCGGGCGCATCGTGGCGGCGGCCACGCCCGAGGATGTGGTGGCCGCAGGCACGCACACGGGCAAGGCGCTGGCGCCGGTGCTGGCGCGCTGAGGCGCTGAGGCGCTGAGGCGCTGAGCGCAGGGGGCGACGAGCGCACAGCCTCGTCGGCCCCCGTCCTACGCGCAGCGCGGAACATGGCGCACGCCGCCTGTGGGGTGGGCTTCCTACGATGGGTTGCAGGGGATTCGCTCCCCAGCTTCCATCCACATCCAAGGACGCCCATCGCCATGAATACGCTCCATTTCTTCAAGACCTGTACCGCCCTCGCGGCCACCTCCGTGTTGCTGGTCGCCTGTGGCGGCGGCAATGACGATGACCCCACCCCCAGCAACGAGCCCGGTGTGCTGACCGTGAGTGGCGCGACCCTCGACGGGCTGAACGGCGTGTACGGCAACGGCGCGCTCAACCTCACCGAGGTGGACAAGAAAAACCCCATCGGCTCGGTGCCAGAGCTGTGCACCTTCCGCTTTGACGGTGCCAACAAGGTGGGCTCATCCGCCACGGCTTTTGGCGACATTCGTTACCGCCCCGATGCCACCAGCCTGCACCAGGTGTTCCTGACATTTGACGGCAAGGAATACGCAAGCGGCGAAGCCACCGACACCGCCGTGGTGCGCGAGAGCGATCAGGTGCGGTTCACCGGCAAGACGCTGACGGCCACCGATGGCTCCGGCGCCACACTGCGTGTGAGCGGCATCGTGCCGATGCGCCCCAACCGCCCCCTGGGCTGCTGAGCCTGCATTTCGACTCTCCCATTGCGTGCCTCCCTCCCCGGCCCTTGCGGCCGGTTCAGTCCCTGCTGCGAGAGCGGCAGGGGCTTTTTTTGTGCTGGCGGCGGTGGGCCCTGCGGGTAACCCTGGGGGGGCTCCGCACGCCCACATGCCACGCGATACCGGTGTGTGCAGAAGCCTCCGAGCGGCACAATGGGGTGGTGCGCGCGCGGCGCTGTGCCCGTGCTGCGCTCCATCCGCCGCCGCCTATGCCCGCACAACCCCCTGTCCCGTCCACCGTGGTGTGGCTGCACCCCGAAGCACCGACCAAGCCTGCCGAAGGCGCACCCTGCAACGGTTGTGGCCTGTGCTGCCTGGCCGAACCCTGCCCGCTGGGCGTGCTGGTGTCGCGGCGCCGCAAGGGCGCCTGTGTGGCCCTGCGCTGGAGCGATGCGGATCAGCGCTACTGGTGTGGCATGGTGGCCGACCCGGGCGGCGTGACGGGGCTCACCCAGCCCTGGGCGGTGCGTGCGATGTCGGCCCTGGCGCGGCGCTGGATCGCGTCGGGCATCGGCTGTGATGCGCGGCTGGATGTGGAGCAGCCATAGGCAGGGATTGTTGGTTGCTATTAAAAATGTAGCTATAAAGGCATGCCCATCAGGCGGTAACGGCCTTTTTTGTTTGAGAAATTTCACGCCGTGCCAGGTGGATGCCTGCCAGCATGCAGCGCACCGACCCGCCTGCCAGCTCGATGGTGGGCACGGCCAGCGGCAGCAGCGTGGCGCTGTGTTCGATCACCGCCTTCTGCGTGGGCGACAGGCTGGCGGCTGCACGCGCCGACATCGCCAGCACCCGGCCTTGTGTGCCCTGCAGCTCCAGCGCATTGCCTGCGAATTCGCGGATCTGCCAGGGGCTCAGTTCGATCAGCTCCCGCCCCGTCTCGCGCAGCCGCGCACACACGGCGTGGCGCCGCGCGGGGTCGGTGATCAGGTCAAAGCCGCCCAGCGCAAAGTCGGTGCCCACGCACAGCATCACGTTGGTGTGATAACAAGGGTGGCCCTGGGCATCGGCAGTGGCAAAGGCCATGGGCTCGTAGTTGAAGTGGGTGCAAAAGCGCTCCAGCGCCACGGGGTCGGCGCGGTGGGATTGCGCGGTGTAGGCGATGCGGTGGATGTGGTCGAGCACCATCGCGCCCGTGCCTTCCAGAAACATGCCATCGGCTTCCAGCCCCGAGTAGTCGATCACGTCCTGCACGCGGTACTCGGCCTTGAGCAGCTCAATCACATCGCTGCGCCGCTCGCGGCGTCGGTTCTGCGCATACATCGGATAGATGGCCACATGCCCGCCCGCGTGGGTGGAGAACCAGTTGTTGGGGAACACCGCATCGGGCGTGTGGCGCTCGCCCCGGTCGTCGAACAGGTGCACACGCAGCCCAGCGGCCTCCAGCGCCGCAGCGGCGGCCGTGACTTCGTCCCACGCCTGGCGCGCAATGTCATCAGCGGCCAGGCCGGTGGCGCGGGCCTGAAAGCTGTTGTCTCCGGCGGTTTCGGGGTTGGGGTGGAAGTGGTGGGGGCGCACCATGACAACGGCGCTGGGGGCTTGGGCAGAGGCGGGCATGGTAGGGCAGGGCGCAGCAAAAAAGAGCGGGTGAAAGAAGAGATGGCCCTATTTTCTGAACAGCCAGTGCTATTCAATAGCGCCAGGATTGTTCAAAATGCGCTAAAAATTGCCGATCTGCCACCTTCCTAAATCAGCATGAGCAAGCTTGACGACACCGACCGAGAAATCCTCAGCATCCTGCGCGCTGATGCCCGCACGCCCGTGGCCACCCTCGCGCAAAAGCTGCGCGTGTCGCGCGGCACGGTGCAAAACCGCCTGCACAAGATGGAGGAGAGCGGCGTCATCACCGGCTACACCGTGCGCCTGCGGCCCGATTCGGAGCCCCAGCGCATCCGCGCCTGGATGAGCATTGCGGTGGAAGGCAACGCAGCCCCCGCCGTGATCCGCGCACTGCGCGGCGAGCCCACGGTGGGCACGCTGCACACCACCAACGGCCGCTGGGACATCGTGGCCGAGGTGCGTGCCGAGAGCCTGGAGGCGTTTGACGCGGCCCTGGGCCGCATCCGCCTCACGCCCGGCATTGCCAACACCGAAACCAGCATCCTGCTGTCCACCTACAAGGCGTGATGCGTCCCCGTCGGTGCACTGGCGCAAGGGCTGCGCGCTGGCGCCTTGGTGACATCGGCTAGGGGGTTTCCGCATGCCCTCGCGATACGGGCTGCAGTCCAATGGCGAAGTCTTTGTTTTGCTTTTTCAGGAGCCTGCCATGCAACGTCGCCAGATCATCCAATGGGGAGCCGCCAGCCTCGCCGCCCCCGCATTCCTGGCACAGGCCCAGAGCTTTCCGAACAAGCCCATCAAGCTGGTCATCGCCTTCCCGGCCGGTGGCCCCACCGACATCACCATGCGGTCCCTGGCCGACAACGCCAGCAAGATCCTGGGCCAGCCCGTGATCGTGGAGAACAAGCCCGGCGCGGGCGGCACATTGCCCGCACAGCAGCTGCAAACTTCTCCAGCCGACGGCTACACGGTGGCGCAGATTCCGCTGGGCGTGTTCCGCCTGCCTTACACCACCAAGATCAACTGGGACCCGGTCAAGGACATCAGCTACGTGCTCAACGTCACCGGCTATGCATTCGGCCTGGTGGTGCCTGCCGACTCCCCACTCAAGACGTGGACACACTTTGTGGCCTGGGCCAAGGCCAACCCGGGCAAGCTGAGCTATGGCTCCACCGGCACCATGACCAGCCCGCACCTGACGATGGAACTCATCGCCCAGCAGCTGGGCCTGGAGCTGCTGCACGTGCCCTACAAGGGCAGCGCCGACCTCATGCAGTCCATCCTGGGCGGGCAGATCATGGCGGCGGCCGACTCCACCGGCTTTGCGCCGCAGGTCGAGGCCGGCAAGCTGCGCGTGATCAACACCTGGGGCGCCGAGCGCCTGGCCAAGTTCCCCGATGCGCCGACGCTCAAAGAACTGGGCCTGAACCTGGTGCAGAACTCGCCCTTTGGCATCGGCGCGCCCAAGGGCACTCCCGACGCGGTGGTCAAGCGCCTGCACGACGCCTTCAAGCAGGCCATGGAGCAGGACAGCTACAAGACGGCCCTCGCCCGCTACGACATGGTGCCCATGTACATGAGCACGTCGGCGTACAAGAAGTTTGCGCAGGACACCTTCACCCGCGAGAAGGCGTTGGTCGAGAAACTGGGCTTGGCCAAACCCACCTGAGGCCACGCCCTTCGGAGGGGGCAATGCGTTCCGTGTGATGATCCGCAGCATTGAACGGAACTCACACACGATATGGCATCCCCCTCCGACAGCATCAGCATGGCCCTGTTCTGCGACTTTGAAAACGTCGCCCTGGGCGTGCGCGATGCGCAGTACGAAAAGTTCGACATCAAGCCCATCCTGGAGCGCCTGCTGCTCAAGGGCTCCATCGTGGTCAAGAAGGCCTATTGCGACTGGGAGCGCTACAAGGGCTTCAAGGCCACCATGCACGAGGCGAATTTCGAGCTGATCGAAATCCCACACGTGCGCCAGTCGGGCAAAAATTCGGCCGACATCCGCCTGGTGGTGGACGCGCTGGACCTTTGCTACACCAAGTCGCACGTCAACACCTTCGTCATCATCAGCGGCGACTCGGACTTCTCGCCGCTCGTGTCCAAGCTGCGCGAGAACAACAAGCAGGTCATCGGCGTGGGCGTGAAGCAGTCCACGTCCGACTTGCTGATTGCCAACTGCGACGAGTTCATCTTCTATGACGACCTGGTGCGCGAAAACCAGCGCGCGCAGGCCCGCCGCCAAAGCCCTGGTAGCAACCCGCCACCCGCACCCCGTCGCAGCCCCGAAGAAGAACGCAGCCGCAAGGAAAGCCAGGACGCACGCCGTACCCAGGGCGTGGAGCTGGCGGCCGAAACCTTCGAGGCCCTGCTGCTGGAGCGGGGCGACACGGGCAAGATCTGGGCCTCGGTGCTCAAGGAGGCCATCAAGCGCCGCAAGCCCGATTTCAGTGAAGGACGTTATGGCTTCCGCACCTTTGGCAACCTGCTCGAAGAAGCGCAGGCGCGTGGGCTGCTGGAGTTTGGGCGCGATGAAAAATCGGGCGCGTACGTGTACCGCAGCCATGGTGGGCCGAGCGCCCCAGTCGCGCCCGCACGGACTGAAGGCACCGGTGAGCGCACCAATGAGCGCACCGGCCAGGGCGGGGCGACGCGGCACGATTTCCATGCGGTAGCGACGGCACCCGATCTGCGTTCTGACAACAGCGAAGGGCAGGGCGCACAGGGCCGCAGCCGAGGGCGCCGTGGTGACGGGGCGGACCGCGCAGATCGTGCAGAAACGCGCCCCACGCAGCGCAATGAACACTTTGAGGCCGAGCAGGTCGAGGCCCCCGCTGAGCGCCCGGCCAGCCGCTATTTCAGCCAGCCCGTTGCTCCTGAAGCGGTGCTGCCAGAGCCGGTGATCGACACCAGCGCGCCGCAAGCGCTGCGCCCCGAAGCGGAAGAGGGCGCGGACACCCCGGAGGTCAGCGCATCCACCGAGGCCGACCTCTCTGAAGCCGCAGCCCCTCGCCGCAGTCGTGCACGTAGTGGAGACAGCGCAAAGTCGGGCGCCAGCACCCGCAAGGCCGCCACGCCCCGTGCACGCGGTGCGCGTGCTGGGGAGGATGTGGGTGAAGCGGTCCATGCCGAACCTCCCGCCGCCGCGCCCGAGGCCTCTGCTGCGGAGGCAGAAGGCGCCACGCCCGCCAAGGCCCCTGCTGCCCGTCCCCGCAGCCGGGCCCGCAAACCGGCGGCCAAATCCGCTGAGTAAGGGCTACCGGCCCGCTGCGGTCGTTGAGCACCGCAGCGCCAGCCTTTCTCGCACTTCTTCGTAGCGCGGTGGCGTGCAGCCCGCCCGCTCTACGCAATGGCTGGCACTCGCCAGCGCGTGGTGCAGCACGGTGCGCAGCCGGGCTTCCGTGGTGGGCGCCGTGATGCCCCCCGCGCGCAGGGCCAGCGCTTCCTCCCCCCGCTCGGGCCCGGCCAGCAAGGCGGTGATCAACCCCGCCAGAAAACAGTCGCCCGCCCCCACCGTGTCCACCACCGTGATCGGCACCTCTTCGCGCGCATGCACGGCCTGCCCATTACGCTGCAGCAGCCAGGCGCCTTCTGGCCCCAGGGTCAGGGCAAGCCATTGCGCCTGTGTTTGCTGCTGCAAATAGTGGGCGCGCTCCAGCGCAGTGGTTCCCGGAACGGCCAGCGCTTCCAGGTCGTCGTCACTCACCTTGATGAGGTGGGCGTGCTGCAGGGCGGCCATCACATTGGCGCGGTAGGCGTCCGCATCGGCATCGTCCACGGCCGACAGGCGCAGGTTGGCGTCCACCACCACCATGCGGCCCGCTGCGCGCTGTGCTGCCAGCCAGGGCTGGTAGATGGCGGCGTCCTGCGCCACCAGCGCCAGGCAGCCGGTGGCCACTACCTGCAGCTCAGGCAGCGCAGCGCAGGCGGCCGTCAGCGCTGCGGCCGTCACCTGGCGGTCGGCCACCCCCTCGCGGTAGAAGCTGTAGCTGGCCTTGCCCTCGCCGTCCAACGCGGCCAGCGCCAGCGCACTGGGCGCGCGCACCGGCGTAGGCGCTGCCAGGACCACGCCCGCATCGTGCAGCCCGCGCGCCAATTGCCGCCCCAGCATGTCGCCTGATAGCGGGTTGAGGTACTGCGTGCCCACGCCCTGCAGGCCCAGCGCGCGGGTGAGGTTGTAGACCGCGCCGCCCGCACAGGGTTTCAGGCGGCCGTCCGGCTCTTCGATCAGGTCGAACAAGGCCTCACCCGCCGTGGCCACGCGCAGCGGCGGGGCGGTGGGTGCGCTGGAGGCGGGGGCAGAACCGGCGGGCTGGATAGGGAAAACCATAAGTAAATCCACTTGATTTATTAACTTGTCGGCCACTATAGTTCGATCCCATCCACCCGACAAGAGTGGTTCACCTGCCAGCCGCGCAGCACGGGGCCGACAGGAATCTGCCATCCCAACACCCGGAGACAACGCCATGCAACGCAACCCCGCTTTCGCGCTTTCTGCCCTTGCCCTTACCGGCGCCCTGGCCTGTGGCCTGGCCCAGGCACAAACGTCCGAGCCCGTCATCGGCCTCATCACCAAGACCGAGACCAACCCCTTCTTCGTGAAAATGAAAGAGGGCGCCACGGCCGAGGCCAAGAAGCTGGGCGCCAAGCTGGTGTCGGCGGCAGGCAAGACCGACGGCGACAACGCGGGCCAGGTCACGGCCATGGAGAACCTGATCGCCGCAGGCGCCAAGACCATCCTCATCACCCCCAGCGATGCCAAGGCGATCGTGCCCGCCATCAAGAAGGCGCAGGCACGCGGCGTGATGGTGATTGCACTCGACAGCCCCACCGAGCCCATGGATGCGACGGACGCGCTGTTTGCCACCGACAACTACAAGGCGGGTGAGCTGATCGGCCAGTACGCCAAGGCCGCCGCTGCGGGCAAGAAGCCCGTCATCGCCACGCTGGATCTTTTCCCCGGCCACCCGGTGGGCGCGCAGCGGCACAACGGATTCTTGAAGGGCTTTGGCCTGCAGGCCCACGATGCCAAGAGCAACGAGCTGTCGCGCCCCGCCGAAGTGGTCTGCATGGCCGACAGCTTTGGCGACCGCGCCAAGGGCCAGACCGGCATGGAAAACTGCCTGCAGAAGAACCCCGACATCAACATCGTCTACACCATCAACGAGCCCGCCGCCGCCGGTGCCTACAACGCGCTCAAGGCCGCAGGCAAGGAGAAGAACGTGCTCATCGTCTCGGTGGACGGTGGCTGCGCAGGCATTGCCGATGTGGGCAAGGGCGTGATCGCCGCCACCAGCCAGCAGTACCCGCTGCGCATGGCCGCCATGGGCGTGGCGGCAGGCGTGGAATACGCCAAGACCGGCAAGAAGGTCAGCGGCTACACCGACACCGGCGTGACGCTGATCGCTGCCAAGCCCATGGCGGGCGTGGACAGCAAGGATGTGAAGACCGGCACCGACCTGTGCTGGGGCGCCAAGTAAGAGCCGTTCGAAAAACTCTTCTGGCGTCGTTGCTGCGTCGTGTCGTACTGCTTGCGACGCAGCGCCGAGCCAGAACCGCTTCGCTGAGTTTTGCGAGCAGCTCTGAAAAAACGTCTTCTCTCTGAGAGTCTCCTCATCCACCCGCACGGAGCCGCCATGTCCTCGACCGCTTCCAAACTACCGCCCCTGGCCACGCTGGGGCCGTTCATCGCGCTGATCCTGGCGTGCGCCTTTTTTGCCACGCAGAGCGAGCGTTTTCTGTCGGCGCAGAACTTCGCGCTCATCCTGCAGCAGGTCATGGTGGTGGCAGTCATCGCCATCGGTCAGACGCTGGTCATCCTCACGGCCGGCATTGATCTGTCGTGTGGCATGGTGATGGCGCTGGGCGGCATCGTGATGACCAAGATGGCTGCTGACTACGGCCTCTCGGCCCCCGTGGCAATTGCATGCGGTATGGCCGTGACCATGCTGTTCGGCTTGGTCAACGGCCTCTTGGTCACCAAGATCAAGCTGCCTCCCTTCATCGTGACCCTGGGCACGCTCAACATCGCGTTCGCCGCCACGCAGCTGTATTCGGGCGCGCAGACCATCACCGACATCCCTGCGGGCATGACCGCACTGGGCAACACCTTCCAGCTGGGGCAGACCGCCATCGTGTGGGGCGCGGTGCTGATGCTGGTGCTGTACCTCGTCACCTGGTTTGCGCTGCGCGAGACCGCGCCGGGCCGCCATGTGTACGCCGTGGGCAACAGCCCCGAGGCCACGCGCCTCACTGGCATCGCCACCGACAAGGTGCTGCTGGGTGTATACGTTTTGGCGGGCCTTTTCTACGGCATCGCGTCGGTGCTGTCGGTGGCACGCACCGGCGCGGGCGACCCCAATGCGGGCCAGACCGAAAACCTCGATGCCATCAGCGCCGTGGTGCTGGGCGGCACCAGCCTGTTTGGCGGGCGCGGCGTCATCCTGGGCACGCTGGTGGGGGCGCTCATTGTGGGCGTGTTCCGCAACGGGCTCACGCTGATGGGGGTGTCGTCGGTGTACCAAATTCTGGTCACCGGCATCCTCGTGATCCTGGCCGTGGCCACCGACCAACTCTCGCGCAAAGGAGTGCGTTGATCATGAGCAACTCCACCCACACAACGACCCAGGCAGCGAACGCCCCGCTGGTCATGCAGGCCAAGGGCCTGGTCAAGCGCTACGGGCAGGTCACTGCGCTGGATGGCGCCGACTTTGAACTGCGCGCTGGCGAAATCCTGGCCGTGATCGGCGACAACGGCGCGGGCAAGTCCAGCCTGATCAAGGCGCTGTCGGGCGCCACGGTGCCCGACGAAGGCGAGATACTGCTCGACGGCCAGCGCATCCAGTTCAAGAGCCCCATCGACGCGCGCCGCGCGGGCATCGAAACCGTGTACCAGGACCTGGCCGTGGCCCCAGCCATGACGATTGCCGAAAACCTGTTCCTGGGCCGCGAATTGCGCCGCCCTGGTCTACTGGGCAGCGCGCTGCGCATGCTCGACAAGAAGAAGATGCTCGAAGAAAGCGTGGCCCGCATGGCCGAGCTGAAGGTGGGCATCCGCTCCATGACGCAGGCGGTGGAAACCCTGTCGGGCGGCCAGCGCCAGTGCGTGGCCGTGGCGCGCGCCGCAGCGTTTGCGCGCCATGTCGTCATCATGGACGAGCCCACCGCGGCCCTGGGCGTGAAGGAGGGCAACATGGTGCTGGAGCTGATCCGCCGCGTGCGCGACAAGGGCCTGCCCGTGATCCTCATCAGCCACAACATGCCCCATGTGTTCGAGATCGCCGACCGCATCCACATCGCCCGCCTGGGCAAGCGTGCGGCGGTGGTCAACCCGAAAAAGATCAGCATGAGCGACACCGTGGCCGTGATGACGGGGGCCATGGCTGCGTCCGATTTGCCCGCCGAATGCCTCGCCTGAAACGCCCCCATGCTGAAGAACATTGATCCGCTGCTGACCCCCGACCTGCTCAAGGTGCTGGCCGAAATGGGCCATGACGACGCCATCGTGCTGGCCGACGCCAACTTCACCGCCATGAGTCTGGGCGTGGGCAAACCGGTGCTGCGCCTGCCCGGCATCGGCATGGCGCGTGCAATCGAGGCTGTGGCCAGCGTGCTGCCCCTTGCGCAGGACGTGGCACACCCCGTGGCCTACATGCAGGTGGGCGGCACCGAGGCGCCCTACCGCTCGGCGCTCCAGCGCGAAACCCTGCAGGTGCTGGCGCGCGAGGGCGTGGCCAGCGCGCAGGCCGAGGGCGTGGAGCGTTTTGCGTTCTATGAACGCGTCAAAAAGGCCTATGCCATTGTGGTGACGGGCGAGCTGCAGCCCTGGGGCAACTTCCTGCTGCGCAAGGGCGTCATCGGCGAAACTCTGACCGCCTGACCGTTTCATCACCATGCTGGACACCGACGCATCTCCACCCGCCCTTGACAACGCCGCCGCCAGCCCCGCGCTGCTGCGCCAGCGCGGCTCCAATCACGTAGGGCTGCGCCAGTTCAATGAGCGCGTGGTGCTGCAGGCGCTGCGCACCCACGGCAGCCTGGCCAAGGCCGAGATGGCGCGCGTCACCGGCCTCACGGCGCAGACCATCGGCCTGATCACCGCGCGGCTCGACGAAGATCAGCTGCTGCGCCGCGAAGCCCCCGTGCGCGGCCGCGTGGGCCAGCCCTCGGTGCCGATTGGCCTGAACCCCGACGGCGCGTTTGCCATCGGCATCAAGATCGGTCGCCGCAGCGCCGACTGGCTTCTGGTGGACTTCACCGGCCATGTGCGCGAGCGCATCGTGCTCGACTACGCCTTCCCCGACATCGACGTGCTGCTACCCGCTATCCGCACGCACCTCAACCAGTTGCTCGACGGCCTGGGCCCGCTGCGCTCGCGGGTGGTGGGGGTGGGCGTGGCAGCGCCGTTCCAGTTGGGCGGCTGGCACCGCATGCTGGGGCTGACCGAGGCGCAGTCCGAAGCCTGGAACAACATCGACCTGGCCGAGCAGGTGCAGCAGATGACCGAACTGCCCGTGAGCTTTGCCAAAGACACGTCGGCCGCCTGCGTGGCCGAGCTGCTGCAGGGGCGCGGGCGTGACATCCCTAGCTTTTTGTACCTGTTCATGGACACCTTTGTCGGCGGCGGGCTGGTCATCAACTCGCACCTGCACCGGGGCCTGCACGGAAACGCAGGCGCCGTGGCCTCGCTGCCGCTGTCACCCGCCCAGCCGGGCCAGGCGCCCGCGCAGCTCATCAGCCAGGCCTCGCTGTGGGAGCTGGAGCAGCGCTTTCGCGAGCACGGCCTCGACCCCATGGCCGCCTACGACAAGCGCGTGCTGCAGGCCCCGTGGCTGGAGCACAGCCGGGGCTGGATCGCGCGCGCGGCAGCGGGTTTGGCGCACTGCATCGTCTCGGCCACTGCGTTTTTGGATCTGGACGCCGTGGTGGTTGATGGCGCCGCAGTCCCCGAACTGCTGCAGGCCTTGTGCGAGGGCGCGCGCCACGCGCTGGCCGACTACAACTGGGAAGGCCTGCACCAGCCGCCCCGGCTGGAGCTGGGCACCATGGGCTCCGACGCGCGGGCGCTGGGAGGGGCGCTGCTGCCGCTGCATGCGTGTTTTGCGCCGGATACGGAGATATTTCTCAAGGCGTAGCTGCGGTTGTCTCACGATACGGTTGCGTTATTTGCTATTAAATATGTAGCTAATAACGTATGCCTATTGCGCGCAGGGCCCTGTTTTGAATGGGATTCTTCCCGTGAGTGGCGGCCCAGCTACGTCCGCCGCGCTACCGGCCCGCCAGAATAGCCCGCGCCACTTCCGCAAACCCCGCGCCCCGTTCGCCCTGCGTCACATAACGCGGTAGATGCGTGAGCTGCGGCACAAACCGCGCGATGTTGGCCACGCCCACGCTGTACGGAAAACGCTCGAACATGAGCTGGTCGTTCGTGGAGTCGCCCACGTAGACCCAGCGGTCGATCTCTGCATCAAGGTCGCGCCCGAACAACTCGCGCACGATCCAGCGTGCTCCCTCCAGCTTGTTATGCGTGCCGTACCAGCCATTAATGTGAATACTGCTCACGGTGGCGTTCATCCCGGCCGCTTGCATCAGCGCTACACAACTGTCGATGTCAGCTTGCGGCATTTGGGTGAATTCGCTGTGGTCGATAGCGATGTCGCACTCGCGGCCTGCGGAGTCGGTGGCACGTCTGGCGCCGGGTATTGTTGCTTCAATATCCACCAGTACCTGCTGCATACGGGCAAAATTGGCAGCGCGCGTGGCGTCGTCCTGTTGATACAGTTTGGCCAGTGAGCCGTCGGGCTGGCGTATGAGGGCGACAGCACCGTTTTCGGCCACGATGGCGTCGACAGGCCATGTCAGCGCGAAAGGCGCGCTCCATCCCACAGGGCGTCCTGTAATGGGAATGAGATGCAGGCCTGATGCCCTTAGGTCGGTCAAGGCCGTGAGCGCCTCAGGCGCGATATCTCCGTCACGGGTTATGGTGTCGTCGATGTCGGTCAGTAGTCCCAAGCGCTGGTCATTAGGCACAAGGTTTTTAATAGGTATGAAGTCGGGGCAATGGCTCATACGAGTTATCTCGAAATGATGTGCTCGGCTCATTATGTGCATGAGATGGGCGGTGCTGCGAGAGGGCAGTGGATTATTTTTCTTTAAGGGGTGGCCGCTTGCAAAGGTGAGATTATTTTTGTGGTTCTCATTAATTCTTTTGATGAAATAAAAGAAAGATTAAGTGATTCAGTCAATTCAAGTGCTTAGGTTTTTTGCTGCGATGTGGGTTGTTGTTTATCACGCGCAGGGTTGGCCGCAGCTGCCAGATATGAATGAATATATTCGCGCCTTCTTTGCATGGGGCTTTGTCGGTGTTGATATATTTTTTGTCATAAGTGGTTGCGTGATGGCCATAGTGCTGAATCAGTTTGCTACGGGTCGGCGTGAGGCACTCCAGTTTTTTGCGCACAGGTTGGTGAGAATTTATCTGGGGTGGTGGCCCATTTTTCTAATGTACTGCTGCTGGCTTGCGTTTACAGGACAGTTGGGTTCTGACAAGGACCTGTTTAATTCTTTTTTTCTATTCTTGGCACCGCCGCAAAACCTAGTCACGGCTGTTTTGTGGACACTGACTTTTGAGTTGTATTTTTATGGAATTATGAGTGCTCTGGTTCTTTTGAAGGTGCAGTACAGAGATTTGGCCGTAAAAATTGTCTTTCTCGGTGTTGCTGGATACACGCTTTTAATGACCCTTCAGCATCGGTTTGAGCCCGAGAACGTATTTGTCAGCACCTCTGCTATGCGGTTCTGGGCATCACCATTGCTGCTAGAGTTCTTGGGTGGCTTCATGGTTTATAGGTGCATTGAAAAAAATACCGCGCAGAGCCGTGCGGGGTGGCTGGCAGCGGTGTTGGCGCTATCTATTGTGAGTGCCGCATACCATCAATTTTTTGCAAGGCATCCGGGGGGACTTGAGGTCTTTTATCATTACCCTGATCGGGTTGTGCTCGTTGGGGCCGCTGCTTGTAGCTTGCTGGGCCTTATTTTGCTGCTTCCCAGGAGAAATTCTTCTCGATGGAATTCTCTAGCCTTGGCTGCGGGAGGGATTTCTTATGCAATTTATCTGTCTCACCCTCTTGTGTTTTCTTTAAGCTCTGCGGTCTTTGGTAGTATAAATCCCGAAAACATACATAAGAAAATAATGTATTTGTGCATGCTTACCGCACTGGTAGGCATTTGTTTGGTGTATCATTATTTTCTTGAGCGCCCGCTGCATTTATGGGGACGAAAGATGATCGATAAAAGTTTGGGAGCCCCCACTCGTAAGCAGCTCAACCGCAGTTCGCCTGCCGCGCCTCAATGAATAGAGCCGTGCTGTGCACGCCGTTACATCGCTTGGCTGATCGGCTCGCTCGGGACGTTACTGACGTCGTAGTGCAGAAATGCGATCAGACACTGAATGCCTATTAACGTGGGCAATGCTGCAAGCATCACTGTGCCGCTGGTAGCGGGCTGGCCAGTGGTCGCGCTGCTGATCCAATGGGCTACCCCAAATAGTGAGCCTGCTATTAACATTACGGCGCCGCACAGGCTGTAAAGTGTCCCAATGTTGAAATCCCGAATGAGGTAGCTGTAAACGTAGCGCCGCAATAGTCTAGAGCAGTGCTTTCGGGAAAACTCTGGCAACACCTTCCCAATTCTGAGGTTGGACTCCTCGTCCGCATACACCGCGTCCATTGGAATGTCCTTTACCACTGCGCGCAGCGTATTGAGTCGAAAAAGCATATCCGTCTCGAAGAAATAGCGCTGCTCCACCTTATCCAATGGCAAGGCGGCAAGCACGCATGTACGTATTGCCGTATAGCCGTTTGTTGGATCCATCAAATTCCAGTAACCGCAGCTGAATTTTGTGATAAAAGACAGTGTCGCGTTGCCCAGCAGACGGATCGTTGGCATACTCTGCACAGATTCTGGTCGGTAGAATCGATTTCCCTTTGTGTAATCCGCTTTTCCATTTATCAAGGGCCGGATGAATTGAGGTAGAAGAGATGGGTTCATTTGACCATCTCCATCAATTTTTACAACAATATCCATTCCATCCGCCGCAGCTGCCCTGTATGCAGTAATCACTGCACCACCTACCCCTAAATTTTGAGAGTGGTATAGGACGCGCACCCGAGAATCTCTAGCGTGAGTTTCGATAAATCGTCCGCTACCTGCAGGACAAGCATCGTCAACGGCATATATGACTTCCACCTCAGGTCCGATGGCATCCAGTACGCCCAGGATATGCTGGGTGACTTGGTAGCAAGGGATGGCAACGGCAATTCGCATGGTGACTCCGTCAAACTGATTGCGAGACGAGGGCGATGCCTAACAGAATCAAGACTCCTCCAGCCAGAGTCAAGGCATGTAGCGGTGCCCCAAGAAAAAGCCATTCCAAGCAGGGTACGATCAAGAATGCAAGCCCCATCAACGGGTAGGCTAAGCGCAATGGTGCCTGTCTGAGAACCCAGACCCATGCCAAAGTGGTAATGCCATAGAGTATCAGTGCGGTGAGAAGCCACCCATTTAGCACCCAGTCTTGCCAATGTGTGGCGTCCTTGATGGATGATGCCGCCTGCTTAAAAAGCACTTGTCCGATTGAAATTCCAAGGACGCATAGAAGAGTCAGGCAGGTGAGGTAGAAAGACATTTATTTTTCTCGGAGCAAAAGGCGAGTCAGCTAGTTGACCGCACTAGGCAGGACAATGCCTTGCCAAGATCCCGTCTTGCTTGATTCGAAATTGAACTCGAGCACGGGTGAGCATGCATCAAAATCATCAGCGATATCGCCACGACAAAATGAGAATCTGAGCGGATGATTCTCAATCCAGGGCGTCTTCCCCTTGTTGGAAAGTGTGTATGTGTGAGGCGCGGATGCACGAGGTTGGTGGTGTATCAGATAGTCACCCTCATATGGACCAAAATCCCAATTTAGCATTCCCGACGCAAATACTACATCTACTTTCAATGGGATGCCCTTGGGCTGCTCCATACGTGGGAGACCTGGCAATTTCTCTGCGATTCTTTGGGATGACATGGGCTGCATATGCTCATCGCTGTATTCGAACAATTGCATGCCTGTTGCTTGCACACGATACAGGCCGCGGCCTGACTCATCCACGATTCGCAATCTACCGGCTTGTGCTCGGGGGGTGAGTCGGTCCGCAGTACTTCGCGCACCGGTGAGAACTAAACGTTTGTATCCATCGTCAGAGCCTCCGAACTCAGTAGCTACAAAGATGGCTTGACGTTTTTTGTCGGCAGAGAGTGCAAAGCGGTATAGCGTGTCCCAGTAGACTAAATTCGGTTTCAAAGCTTGCCGTTCTTGTGCGTGTAAGCAAATCAGCGTGACAAGCGTCAGCGTGGTGATTATTAGCGAGGTAGGGGTGAACGAATTGCGCGGCAATATTGTGGCGAGGAGTGCCGAAAACGCGATCCACGGCACGAACAGGTAACGATCCGGCGCGTTAATGCCCGGGAAAGCTGTGAGTGGTAAAAGTGGTAAAAATATTAGAATGAAGGTCACTGCGATCAGAAACCTGTTCAAGTACTTTTGGGCGTTGGCCCACAACAGGAGGGCTATAAGTACGGTCAGTAAAATAATGCTTTCTGGGCCTGAGCCAATCAGCAGGTGAGGAATTCTCAGGAATTGATTAGCAGCCGCATGGGCGTCGAAACTGCCTTGACTGTACCCGCCGACTAGCCGACCCAGCAACCAGTACCGCCAGCCAGTGTAGAGTGCAGCGACCAAAATAAATGGCAGCAGTGCTCGGGCCCGTTGGCTCCAGGTACCCACCGGCAAAAAAAACAGCAGCAGGACCAGTGGCACATAGACTTCTTTGCAGGTCGTAGCTAATAAGTAGCTCAGAACCGAGACAATCCACCAGATTTTTTGACCGTCCCTGAGGTAGCGCGCCCAGCCTAATATCGCGAGCATTGTGAATGCGAAGCCTGTCGCGTAGTGACCATGCATGAGGCCTGCTGCAATATGGAAAGTCGGCTTGCCCAGCAGCAAAGCCATAGCGCCCACTGCTGCTGGCAAAGGTGCCAGCCACTGCCTCAATACGGCATAGAAAAGGATGGCACCTGCTGCCACGACCAACAACAAGTGAGCATAGTGGCCTGTTGTCTCCATGCCGAAAAGGCTCAGATTTATGTCGTAGAAAAGTGCGTTCCAGGGCGAGACATTAGCTCCTGAAAATGTTTGTGCGATCTTGGGGATGAAAAAGTACTGCCAAGGTGAAACGGCCTCGGCAAAATTGAGGTGCGCGCCGTCGTCCCACCGCCAAGATCCGTTGAGAGCCTTACCATGGATAAGCAGTGTTAGCGCGACTAAGAAAAAAGAGACGGCCAGATATTCATGCTTGCAAAGCTGCATAACGCAGTTGTGCATGCGAAGTCTGGCGCTAGTCAGGGCCTGAATGTCCATTTGTAGTGGAGCGCAAATGTAAATGCAGGTAGTGCAATGAATACCAACCCTAGGCCTACAAGGTAGTGCCAGCCTGCCCAGGCGGCAAGGCTGCTGACTAGGATTGTTAGCCCTAAGCCCACAAGAGAAACTATTAGAAAACGACCATATTGTTGGACAGATCCTGCTGCCTTGAAATTCCAACGGCGGTTGGCCCAATAGGAGAATAGATTCGCAACAATGAAAGCCGTCGCATTGGCTGCAACTGGGTGCGCGTGAAGAAGCTCAATCAGCGATACAACGACGCTCGTGTGGAGTAGTGTGTTGATCAGTCCGATGCCGGAGAATTTTGCCAGCTTGCTCGGCAATGAGTTAGGGTCGGCTCGGAAAGTCATAAAAATCACGAATGACGTAAATAGGTCGCTGCTTCACCTCTCCATAGATTCGTCCAATATATTCACCTAAAATTCCAAGGCCTGCGAGCTGCAACCCCCCCAGGAACAAGGAGGACGTTATTAGGGATGCGTAGCCAGGTACATCACGGCCGAAAATTAATGTCTTGATAATCAGAAAAATGGCCGAAATGAATGCTAAAGCTGAAATTCCTGATCCAATATAGGTCCAGACACGCAGCGGGACTGTGGAGAAGGATGTAATGCCTTCCAACGCAAAGTTCCACAGGCGCCATCCTGAGAACTTGCTATTGCCGGCCAAGCGTGGCTCACAAACGAACGTCACTGTGGTGTGGGGAAATCCGACCCAGGCGAAGAGACCTTTCATGAAACGGCGGCGTTCTGGCAGCCGCTTGAGCGCATCAATGACTTTGCGGTCCATCAAGCGGAAGTCTCCGACATCAGCGGGTATTTCTACCTCGGAGATTTCGTTTTGCATCGAATAGAACCATTTTGCTGTTTTGCGGCGTAACCAGCCTTCTGTTTCTCGGTTCTTTCGTTTGGCTAACACTACGTCGTAGCCCTCACGCCAACGTTGAACCATCTCGACAATGGTTTCTGGTGGGTGCTGCAGATCAGCGTCCATGGGGACGACAATCTCGCCCTGCGCAAGCTCTATGCCGCACGTCAGGGCAGCCTCTTTCCCGAAATTTCTAGAAAGATCGGCGATGCGTACATGGGGATTCTTTTCCCGCTCAAGAAGCAGTGTGGCCAGGGTGTCATCATCGCTTCCATCGTTGACACACAGGATTTCATAGGTGGAGGCGATCGACTCGATAACGGGGACGAGGCGCGCAAAAAATGCGGGTAAGTTGACAGCCTCATTCTTCATCGGGCAGATCACAGTGATCGATGCGGGAGGAGGTCTCAGGATGTGTTGTTCCATGCGCAGCTGGTGAGATGAGTTTCGGATGTCAACAATACAGCGAAGCAGCTTTAGCGTAGTTGCTGCGCTCTTTACAGTTTTAGAAGGTTGTCGGCAATTAAGAGGCTTTGTTTCAAGCTCCCTGCAGCGCCAACCCCGCATGCTCCCGCAGCGGATGGAAGTGGATCTTGGGAAACCGCTCCTGCGCCAGCCGCACGTCGTACGGCGAGGTGCACAGGTACGCCAGCGTATCCGCCGCATCGTGCGCCAGGCGCAGCGGGTAGGCGTCGGTGAAGGCGCGCAGGTCGGCGGCCGTGTCTGCCGTGATCCATCGTGCGCCCGTGTACTGGCAGCCTTCCAGCCGCACGTCGGCGTCGTACTCGGCCTTCAGGCGGTGCTGCACCACTTCAAACTGCAACTGGCCCACGGCGCCCAGCAGCATGTTACCGCCGGCGTCGGGCTTGAAGACCTGGATCGCGCCTTCCTCGCCCAGCTGGGCCAGGCCCTGCTGCAGCTGTTTGGTGCGCAGCGGGTTCTTGAGCACCACGGTCATGAACATTTCGGGCGCGAAGAAGGGTAGGCCGGTGAACTGCAGGTTGGCGCCATCGGTGATGGTGTCGCCCAGTTGCACGCCGCCGTGGGTAGTGAAGCCGATGATGTCGCCCGCATAGGCTTCTTCCACGGCCTCGCGGCGCTGAGACATGAAGGTCACGACCGAGGTGGGGCGCAGCTCCTTGGCGGTGCGCTGCACCTTGAGCTTCATGCCCGGCATGTACTTGCCAGACGCCACGCGCACGAAAGCGATGCGGTCGCGGTGGTTGGCGTCCATGTTGGCCTGCACCTTGAACACCACGCCAGAGAAGCCTTCGTCCTCGGGCTGGATGGTCTTCACGACGGGCTGTTTGTTGACTTCGAGCGTGCTCACGCGCGGGCCGGGGGGCGGGGCCATGTCCACCAGGGCATCCAGCACTTCCATCACCCCGAAGTTGTTCACGCCGGAGCCGAAGAACACGGGGGTCAGCTTGCCGGCCAGGAAGGCCTCATGGTTCCACTCGGGCGATGCGCCGGTGGCCAGCTCCATGCTGTCCATGGCGGCGTCGAACTCTGCGCCGAAGCGAGCGCGCAGTGTGTCCACGTCGGTGAGCGGGATGGATTCAAAGTCCTGCGGGCGACGTTCGCTGCCGGACTCGAACACCGTCATCGTCTTGGTGCGCAGGTTGATGATGCCGCCGAAGGCCTTGCCCTGGCCCACGGGCCAGGTCATGGGGCAGCAGGGCATGCCCAGCTCGCGCTCGACCTCGTCCATGATGTCCAGCGGGTCGCGCACTTCCCGGTCCATCTTGTTGACGAAGGTGATGATGGGCGTGTCGCGCTGGCGGCAGACCTCGATCAGGCGGCGGGTCTGTGCTTCCACACCGTTGGCGGCGTCGATCACCATCAGGGCCGAGTCCACGGCGGTGAGCACGCGGTAGGTGTCTTCCGAGAAGTCCTTGTGGCCGGGTGTGTCGAGCAGGTTGATGACATGCTCGCGGTACAGCATCTGCATCACCGACGAGGCCACCGAGATGCCGCGCTGCTTTTCGATTTCCATCCAGTCGGACGTGGCATGGCGGCTGGCCTTGCGGCCCTTCACGGCGCCCGCGATCTGGATCGCGCCCGAGAACAGCAGCAGCTTTTCCGTCAGCGTCGTTTTACCGGCGTCGGGGTGGGAAATGATGGCGAAGGTGCGGCGGCGCCGGGTTTCGGGGGCGTAGGACACGGGGGGATTCCAAGAGGCTAGGGCCCGCTGCGGCAAGGGCTGCGGCAGTGGGCGCGACAGGCGCGGAGCGCCGAATCGCGGGATTTTACCGGGCGGGCGCTCTGGAATCCCCGCAGCAGGTCTCAGCCTGCGGTGGCCTGCGTGTGGCGGGCGTACATCTTCTGCATGCCGCCGATCCAGCGTTCGTAGTCCTGCCCCTTGTTGCGGAAGTATTGCGCCACCTCGGGGTGGGGCAGCACCAGGAAGCGGCCGTCTTGCATGGCCGCCAGCACATCGCCTGCCACCTGCTCGGGTGGCAGGATGCCGTCGTGCGAGGCCGAGCCGCCGTCCCCCGTGACCATGGCGGTCTGCACCGACTGCGGGCACAGGCAGGCCACGCCCACGCCCTTGCGGCCGTAGGCGATGCGCAGCCACTCGGCAAAGGCCACGGCGGCGTGTTTGGTGACGGCGTAGGGGGCGGATTCGACAATGGTCAGCAGCCCGGCGGCCGAGGCGGTGACCATGAAGAAGCCCTCGCCGCGCTCCACCATCTCGGGCACCACGGCGCGCGCGGCCCACACATGGGCCATGCCGTGGATGTTCCACATGGCGTCCCACAGCGGGTCTTCGAGTTCGATACCGCCCGGACGGCCCAGGATGCCCGCGTTGGAGATGTAGGCGTCCACGCGGCCAAAGCGTTCGCGTGTGGTGGCCACCAGGGCCTGGATGTCGGCCTCTTTCGACACATCGCAGCGCACGGCCAGGCCGCCGAACTCTGCCGCCACGGCCTGGGCGGGCTCCAGGTGCAGGTCGGCCACGACCACGGCGCGCGCGCCCTCCTGCGCAAACCGCCGCGCGATGCTGCGGCCGATGCCGCTGGCGCCGCCGGTGACGATGACGACCTTGTCCTTGGGGTCCATGCTGTGCTCCTCGATGGGTCTTTTGAAAGAGCGCCAGTGTCGGGGGCTCTGCCGGCCCCGGCAGCCGCGCAGGTGACATGGGGCTGGCAAGCCCGCAGGCGCGGGCGGGCAGGCGCCGGGCGGCCCCACCCGCAGCCCGGGGATGTTTCCCCGCCGGGCACTTGCTTTTATAATCCGCCGATCCGAGGAGCGTTGCAGCGTCCCCAGCACAGGCGGGGCGTGAGGCTCGGAACCATCTACCCGCAACGACGCTCATCCACTTCTCGTGTGGTGAGCCTTGTCACTCCCCCGACCAGTGGTTTTTCAAACATGCTTTGGAGCACACCACCATGAACGCACGCGTCAACGCCCCGGTCAACACCGACTGCATCATTGCCGACATCGGCCTGGCCGATTGGGGTCGCAAAGAAATCCGCATCGCCGAAACCGAGATGCCCGGCCTGATGGCCATCCGCGAAGAGTTCGCCGCCAAGCAGTCGCTCAAGGGCGCCCGCATCACCGGCAGCCTGCACATGACGATCCAGACCGCCGTGCTGATCGAAACGCTGCAGGCCCTGGGCGCCGATGTGCGCTGGGCTTCGTGCAACATCTTCTCCACCCAGGACCACGCTGCCGCCGCCATTGCCGCCACGGGCACGCCCGTGTTCGCCATCAAGGGTGAGACCCTGGCCGAGTACTGGGACTACACCCACCGCATTTTTGACTTTGGCCCCAAGGGCACCGCAGGCGAAGGCCCCAACCTGATCCTGGACGACGGCGGCGATGCCACGCTGCTGATGCACCTGGGCAAGAAGGCCGAGAAGGACGCCTCCGTGCTGGCCAACCCCGGCAGCGAAGAAGAGCGCATCCTGTTCGCCGCCATCAAGGCCAAGCTGGCCGAAGACAGCACCTGGTACAGCCGCAAGAGCGCAGACATCATCGGTGTGACCGAAGAGACCACCACCGGTGTGCACCGCCTGAAGGAAATGTCGGCCAAGGGCACGCTGATGTTCCGCGCGATCAACGTGAACGATTCGGTGACCAAGAGCAAGTTCGACAACCTGTATGGCTGCCGCGAATCGCTGGTGGACGGCATCAAGCGCGCCACCGACGTGATGATCGCGGGCAAGGTGGCCGTGGTGGCGGGCTATGGCGACGTGGGCAAGGGCAGCGCCCAGGCCCTGCGCGCCCTGAGCGCCCAGGTGTGGGTGACCGAGATCGACCCCATCAACGCCCTGCAGGCCGCGATGGAAGGCTTCAAGGTCGTGACCATGGAATGGGCTGCCGACAAGGCCGACATCTTCGTGACCACCACCGGCAACCGCGATGTGATCACCTACGAACACATGGCAGCGATGAAGGACCAGTCCATCGTCTGCAACATCGGCCACTTCGACAACGAGATCCAGGTCGCAAAGCTGGAAGAAAACTGCCAGTGGGAAGAGATCAAGCCCCAGGTGGACCATGTGATCTTCCCCGATGGCAAGCGCATCATCCTGCTGGCCAAGGGCCGCCTGGTGAACCTGGGCTGCGGCACGGGCCACCCCAGCTTCGTGATGTCCAACTCGTTCGCCAACCAGACCATTGCCCAGATCGAGCTGTTCACGCACAGCGACTACTACGAAAACGGCAAGGTCTATGTGCTGCCCAAGCACCTCGATGAAAAGGTGGCGCGCCTGCACCTGAAGAAGGTGGGCGCCATGCTGACCGAGCTGAGCGACGACCAGGCCGCCTACATCGGCGTGCCCAAGCAAGGCCCTTACAAGCCTGATACCTACCGTTATTGATGCGCGGAAGGGGGCGGCTCCCCCTTCCCCCCGGGGCAGCATTGCTGTTCTGGGGCCGGGCAGCGGCGCTTGCGCGCCTGGTGTCTATAGCTTGATTGCTATTCAAATGATAGCTATCAAGGCATGATGGTCGCGCGGTAGCGGCTGGTTTTACTCATAAAAAGGATGGGCGCCATGCGCGCAGATGTGTTTTTGGTGGAGCGGGGGCATGCCGCCACCCGCTCGCAGGCCCAGCGCCTGATTGCGTCGGGTGTCGAATGGCGCCTGTCGCCGCTCGCGCCCTGGCAGAAGGTGGCCAAAAATGGCGACGACATCCCGGCGATTGCCGAGGTGCAGCTGCTCGACAGCGCCGAGGCCAAGTACATCTCGCGCGGCGGGCTCAAGCTCGAAGGCGCGCTCGATGCCCTGGGCCTGAAGGTGCAGGGGCTGCGCTGCCTGGACGTTGGGCAGAGCACCGGCGGCTTCACCGACTGCCTGCTGCAGCGCGGCGCGGCGCAGGTGATCGGCGTGGACGTGGGCCACGACCAGCTGCACGAGCGGCTGAGGAGCGACCCGCGGGTGGTGTGTGTCGAGGGCGTGAACGCGCGCTCGCTGACGGCCGAAGCGCTGCAGCAGGCCTGTGAACTGGCGCTCTCGGAAGTCATCGAGCTGGAAGAAGACAACGAGACCCAGCCCGAAGCCCCCTACAGCTGGATGCGCAATGGCGGCCAGGTGGACGAGGACTACGACGACAGCGACGATGCCAAGGAAAAAGACATCGAAGCCTTCAAGTCCGAGCGCGCCGAGCTGGCCAAGGCCCGCGCGCAGGGCACGCTGCCGGTGGAGCGCCGCCGCCGCGCGGACCGTGCCGACGTGGACATCACGCCCGTGTTTGGCCTGGTGACGGGTGACCTGTCGTTCATCTCGCTCACGCTGGTGCTGCCCGCGCTGGTGCCGCTGCTGGCGCCGCAGGGCGATCTGGTCATGCTGGTCAAGCCGCAGTTCGAGCTGCAGCCCGGCCAGGTGGGCAAGGGCGGTATCGTGCGCGACGAGGCCTTGTACGCCGTGGTCGAGCAGCGCATCCGCGACTGCTGCGCCACCGTGGGCCTGGCCGTGTTGGCATGGCTGGACAGCCCCATCCAGGGCGGTGACGGCAACCGTGAATTTTTTATCCATGCAAGGAGGGCTGCATGAATGCTGCCAATGCACAGGGCACCGGTTTCCCTGTGAGTTTTGAGTTCTTCCCGCCCAAGACACCCGAAGGCGCCGACAAGCTGCGCGTGGCCCGCCAGCAGCTGTACGCGCTGCACCCGGACTTCTGCTCGGTGACCTATGGCGCCGGTGGCTCCACACAAGAAGGCACCTTTGGCACCGTGCGCGAGATCCTGGCCGAGGGCGTGGGCGCGGCGTCGCATTTCTCCTGCATCGGCGCCACGCGGCAGTCGGTGCGCGAGCAGTTGGCCACACTCAAGGCGATGGGCGTCAAACGCCTGGTGGCGCTGCGCGGTGATCTGCCCAGCGGCTATGGCGCGGGCGGCGAGTTCCAGTACGCGAGCGACCTGGTGGCCTTCATCCGGGCCGAGACGGGGCGCGACTTCCACATCGAGGTGGCGGCCTACCCCGAGGTGCACCCCCAGGCACGCTCGCCCGAGGCCGACCTCAAGGCCTATGTGGCCAAGGTGCAGGCCGGGGCCGACTCGGCCATCACCCAGTACTTCTACAACAGCGACGCGTACTTCCGTTTTATCGAAGACACGCAGCGCCTGGGCGCCAATGTGCCTGTGGTGCCGGGAATCATGCCCATTGGCAGCTCCACGCAGCTCATGCGCTTCTCGGATGCCTGCGGCGCCGAGATCCCGCGCTGGATCCGCCTGCGCCTGCAGGGGTTTGGCGACGACACGGCCAGCATCAAGGCCTTTGGCCTGGATGTGGTGACCGACCTGTGCGACCAGCTGCGCAGCGCGGGCGTGCCTGCCTTGCACTTCTACACCATGAACCAAAGCGCCGCGACGCTGGAGATCTGTCGCCGCCTGGGGATCTGATGGTTGGGCGCGGCCCGTTGCGGCCCGCCTGCCGTGGGGCCCTGCCGGGGCTTGCCAGGCATGCGGTGTGGGTGGGGTTGCTGTGGGCTCTGGCGGCAGTCCCCGCACTGGCCCAGGGGTTGTCGGCCGAGGCCGATGCGCTGGCCCCCCACCTGTTGACGGTGCCGGGCGAGGCGATGCTGATCGACCCCCCGCCGCCACCGCCGCCCCCGGGGGGGGAGGCGTCGTCCCTGGGGCTGGTCACGGCCGACGAGGTGGGGCTGGCCTCGTGGTACGGGGCGCAGTTTCATCGGCGGCGCACGGCCAGCGGGGAGCGTTTTGACATGCGTGCGCTCACGGCGGCGCATCCCACACTGCCGTTTGGCTCGCGGGTCTGCGTGCGCAGCCAGGCCACGGGGCGCACGGTGGTGGTGCGCATCAACGACCGGGGCCCCCATGTCCGCAACCGGGTGATCGACCTCAGCCGGGGTGCGGCCGAGGCTTTGGGCATGATCGGCCTGGGGCTCAAGCCGGTGGAGCTGTTTGCGTTGGACGAGGACGAGAAGGATTGCCCGGCGGCGCCTTGAACAGGGACGGGCATTCAGGGCGGCAGTTTCGCGACCCATGGCTTTTCGGGCCGGGGCGCGCAGCGCCAGTGCCGCAGGGTGGGGCGCTTCAGCCGCCGGATTCGAGGGTGTGTGTGGCGTGTTTGTCCTGCGCCAGCACTTCGGCCATCTGCGGCAGTGCGGTCTTCAGGGCGGCCTTGAGCGTGTAGGGCGGGTTGATCAGGAACATGCCGCTGGCAGGCAGGCCGGGGCGCTTGACTTCACCCGCAGCCGTTTCGACGAGCTTGCTGTTTTTCACCGTGAGTGTGGCGTGCAGCCAGCTTTTGCCTGCCTTGGTGGCCAGCGTCTTGAGGCGGCGGGGCAGGTCGTGTGCCTCGGGGCGCGGGATGATGGGGTACCAGAACGCATAGGTGCCCGTGGCAAAACGCTTGAGCGAGTCGGCCGCCATGTCGAGCACCTTGGCGTAGTCGCTCTTGATTTCATAGCTGGGATCGCACAGCACAAGCGCGCGACGGGCCGGTGGGGGCAAAAATTTCTTGATGCCTTCAAACCCGTCTTCATGCAGCACGGCCACCTGGCGGCCGGCTTCGAGCTGGGCGACATTGCCCGCCAGGGAGCGCAGGTCGGTCGGGTGCAGCTCGAACAGCTTGAGCTTGTCGTGGCTGCGCAGCAAACGCTGGGTGATGAAGGGCGAGCCGGGGTAGACCCGCAGGGTGTTGCCCTGGTTGAAGGCGTTCACCATGTCCACATAGGCCTGCAGGGCCGGGGCGAGGGCGGGCGTGGTGGGGGCGAACAGGCGGGCGATGCCGTCGGCGGCTTCGCCGCTGGTGCTGGCGTAGTCCCCGTCCAGCCGGTACAGGCCGGCGCCTGCATGGGTGTCCAGCACGGTCAGGGCCGCGTCTTTTTCGGTAAGGTGTTGCAAGGCGGCAATCAAAACCGTGTGCTTGAGCACATCGGCATGGTTGCCCGCGTGGAAGGCGTGGCGATAACTGAACATGGCCCAATGGTAACGAGTGCGCCCCCCGGCGGGCCTTTTTTGTGGTGCCACCGGCCAGCGCGGGGTGCCATGGGGTCTGCTTGGGTGTATCTTTCCGGGCCACGGCACAATCCGAACCGCCGGTTGGCCACGAGCGTGATGTTTTTGGCAGACAGGTCGGCATTTGTTAGCCATTTGTTTCGAAATCGCCCCCTGCCATGCCGCATGATCGCGCCTGCGGCGGTGCTGGCGCTCCGTTGCGCTCTTGAACCGCCTTCGACACAGCAAGCACGCCACGTCCTTTGACCATGACCGAAAGCCTCCGCCAAGCCCCCGCCACTGGAGTCAGCCATGTCGATGCGCTGCCTCCCGGCACCCGGCTGGCCGAATTCGAGATCCTGGCGCTCCTCGGGGTAGGGGGGTTTGGCATGGTCTACAAGGCGTTCGACCATTCCCTGCACCGGGCGGTGGCGATCAAGGAATACATGCCCTCGGCCCTGGCCGGGCGCTCCGAAGGGCAGTCGCTGTGGGTGCGGTCCTCGTCCGACCAGCAGACCTTCCACACCGGCCTGGCCTCGTTTGTGGGCGAGGCCCGCCTGCTGGCCCAGTTCGACCATCCGTCACTGGTCAAGGTGTTCCGGTTCTGGGAAGCCAACAACACGGCCTATATGGTGATGCCGCTCTACAGTGGCATGACCTTCAAGCAGGCACGCGCCCAGATGCGCACGCCCCCGCCCGAAGTCTGGCTGCGCAAGCTGCTGTGGTCGGTGCTGGACGCCCTGCGGGTGCTGCACGACGGGAACACGCTGCACCGCGACATCTCGCCCGACAACATCTTTCTGCAGGACAACGGGCCGCCGGTGCTGCTGGACCTGGGCGCCGCCCGGCACGCCATCAACGACCAGGACCGCAAGCACACGGCCGTGCTCAAGGTGAACTACGCACCGATCGAGCAGTATTCCGACGGCGACGAGGAACTGCGCCAGGGGCCGTGGAGCGATCTGTACTCGCTGGCGGCCGTGATGCACGGCTGCCTGGCCAACGACACCCCGCTGCCTGCCACGTTGCGGTCCATCCGCGACCGCATGGTGTCGTTCCCTCGCATCGCCAAGACCGTCAAGCGGCAGTTTGGCGTGGAGTATTCAGCGCCTTTTGTGGCCGCGATTGCCCAGGCACTGGCACTGCGGCCCGAAGACCGGCCGCAGAGCATCGACGCTTTTCTCCAGGCCATGGAGATGACGTCGCCGCCGGACGATGTCCAGCATTTTGATTTCCGCGCCGAACTGGGCGACATCTGGGTGGAGCCTGCTGACCAGCCCGGCCCCGGCCTGCTCACGCCCACGGTGGACGTGACCTCGGCACCGCGCATCGTGGCCGAGATGCAGGCCCAGGCGAAACGTGCAGAGGCCTCCGAAGCGGCTGCCCCTGTGGTGGTGGACAGCGGTGTGGGCCGACCCGCGACGGACCCGGGCGCCGACACGGTCATGCTGGGCGGCCCTGACACGGTGTTTGCCGATCCGGGGGACACGGTGTTCATCGACGCAGGCGACACCGTGGCGGCCGATGATTCGCGCCAGGATGGTGCGGCCCACCACCGTCGGCATGGGGGCGAGCCGCGTGCCCTGCCGCTGGAGCGGGACACGGTGCGCGCTGCGGGCAAAACTGCCAGATCCAAGCGGCGATCGCCCCTGGTTGCAGGGCTGGTGGTGGCCGTGCTGGTGGTGGTGGCCTCTGCCGCCGGCCTGCGGTGGATGCAGGGCAGCAAGGCGCCCCACGACGACATCATTACCGAGATGGCCGAGCCGCCCGTACCGCCTGTGGTGCCAGCGTCGGCAGAGGTGGTCCTTACAGAAACCGCCGCCGCTGCGATGGAAGGGGCTTCCAGCCCGGCGGGCCTGGTGGCGGCAGGCGCGGCTGTGGCAGCGTCGGCTGCATCCCCGGCCTCCGCAGCGGTATCGGCGCCCCGGGTGGTGCCCCGTGCAGCCAAGCGCCCCGCGCCGGAGCCCGTGCCCACGCCCATTGTGGTGCGCGAGGAGCCCGAGCCGCCCCCGCCGCCTGTGGTGGCCGAGCCCAAACCCAAGCCACAGCCGCCGCGCATTCCTTCTCCGCAGGAGGCCTGTGCCGACGCCAACTTCCTCTCCCGGCCCATGTGCATCCACCAGGAATGCCAGAAGCCGTCGCAGGCCGGGCAGCCCATCTGCGTGGAAAACCGCCGCCGCTACGAGGCCGAGGAGCAGCGCCGCCGCCAGACTCCCAATTGACGGGGCTCGGCGGATTTTTGACAGGTGTCTGGGGCACTCTGGACTTGCCACTTGCGCCCGCAAGGGACAAATTCGTATAATCGAGGGCTTCGCAGCGCTTTTGTGGTCCCGCGGCGAAGATCAAGTGCCACCTAAGAGGCTTCCGAAAGAGGAGCACCGACCGTGGAAAAGGACCCGCCAAACCCTCTTATCAAGAGAAAACTCATGACTACTACTTTCAGCGCAAAGCCCGCTGAGGTCGTGCACGAGTGGTTTGTGATTGACGCGACCGACAAGGTCCTCGGACGAGTAGCCAGCGAAGTTGCTCTCCGTTTGCGCGGCAAACACAAGGCCATTTACACGCCTCACGTCGATACCGGTGACTTCATCGTCATCATCAACGCAGCCAAGCTCAAGGTCACCGGCACCAAGTCCCTGGACAAGGTGTACTACCGCCACTCGGGTTACCCCGGCGGTATCACGGCCACGAACTTCCGCGACCTGCAAGCCAAGCACCCCGGCCGCGCGCTGGAAAAGGCTGTCAAGGGCATGCTGCCCAAGGGCCCCCTTGGTTACGCAATGATCAAGAAACTCAAGGTGTACGGTGGTGCAGAGCATCCCCACACCGCCCAGCAGCCCAAGGCTCTGGAAATCTAAGGAGCCTTGAGATGATTGGTGAATGGAACAATGGCACCGGCCGTCGCAAGTCCAGCGTCGCCCGCGTGTTTCTGAAGAAGGGTTCCGGCAAGATCACTGTGAATGGCAAAGACATTCAACAGTATTTCGGCCGTGAAACCTCGATCATGATTGCCAAGCAACCGCTGGCGTTGACCAACCATGTCGAAACCTTCGACATCCAGATCAACGTGCACGGTGGTGGTGAATCCGGCCAGGCTGGCGCTGCCCGCCACGGTATCACCCGTGCTCTGATCGACTACGACGCAACGCTGAAGCCCGCACTGAGCCAAGCCGGCTTCGTGACCCGCGACGCACGTGAAGTCGAGCGTAAGAAGGTCGGTCTGCACTCCGCACGCCGCGCCAAGCAGTTCTCCAAGCGTTAAACCTTGGCCCTGCCCGGATGCCGCCCTGTGCGGCATCTGCTGCAAAGCATCCCTGGGGTGCTTTACAGAGAAAAACCGCCCTCGGGCGGTTTTTTCGTTTATGGTGCGCTCTTTTCTTTTGGGGCCGTATCTCCATGACACGCCTGTTGACCCTATGCGCTTTCGCCTGCTGCGCCGTCGGCTGACCATCAGTGCCCCCCGGGTGGCCATCCGCAGTGCCTTACCCTGGCCCTTTCGCTGGCTGGCCCTGGCGGTGGTGCTGGGCTTTTGTGCGGCGGTGGCGCTGTGGGCGTTCGAGTTTGGCAAATCCATTGCGGGTCTGGACACCGTGTCGCGCGACGAGGTGCTCAAGATGAAAGCCGAGATCACCCGCCTGCGTGACGAAGGGCAGGAGCGGCAAACGGTGGCGCTCACCGCCGAGAGCCTGCTGGCCACTGAGCGGGCCGCCAAGGACAGCCTGGTGGCCCAGGTGCGCCAGTTGGAGGCCGACAACCGTACGTTGCGTGAAGACCTGGGGTTTTTTGAAAAACTGATCCCGGCGGCCAAGACCGATGGCCTGGCGATTCGCGCCCTGCAGGCCGAAGTGCTGGGCGGGATGCAGCTGCGCTGGCAGGTGCTGGTCATCCAGGCGGCCCGCAATGCGCCCGAGTTCAACGGCCGCCTGGAGTTGGTGCTGGCGGGCACCCAGGACGGCAAGCCCTGGACCCAGACCCTGCCGCCCCAGGGGCAGCCCCTGCAGGTCAAGCAGTACCGCCGCATCGAAGGCGTCCTCGATCTGCCCCCCCATGCCGTGGTAAAAACCGTGACCGCGCGCGTGCTGGACGGCACTGCCGTCCGCACCATGCAGACCATGGCGATCGAGTAAAGGGCCATGAATGGCCTGGCGCGGGGGCTGTTACGCCCCCAAGCGGCTTCCTTGCGCAGCGCCCACGTGCAGAGTGGTCCGCTTTCCGTGGGGCGGCTTTTTCCAGTTCACCCGCATGTGGGCCCCGGGGTCCGCTTGTTTTTCCAGGAGTCCTGCCCATGTTTTCGCGTAAAAAGCAGCCCCCCATCAAAAGCCTGGTCGCGCAGGGCACCAAAATCGAAGGCAGTGTGCTGTTTGCCGAGGGCATGCGCATTGATGGCGAGGTGGTGGGCGACATCCGGGCGGGCTCCGAGCAGCCCAGCATCCTTGTGATTTCGGAAACTGCGCGCGTCGAGGGGGCTGTGCACGCCGACCACGTGATCATCAACGGCCAGGTGCTGGGCCCCGTGCATGCGGGGGAACTGCTGGAGCTGCAGCCCAAGGCACAGATCACCGGCAATGTGCACTACAAGGCGTTGGAGATGCACCAGGGGGCCGTGATCGCCGGGCAGTTGTTCCCCACGGCGGTGCTGGTGGAGGAAAAGCCCCCACTGAAGTTGGCGTCAAACAATCCCTGATCTGAATTCCCGAGCGGTTTGCAGTAGTATTAACCCCAAATACCGAACCCGGAGTACCCCATGAGCGCAGTTGCCGACAACATCCAGACCGAAATGCCCGCCCCCATCCTCTTCACCGACAGTGCGGCGGCCAAGGTGGCGGACCTGATTGCCGAAGAGGGCAATCCTGACCTGAAGCTGCGCGTGTTCGTGCAGGGTGGCGGCTGCTCCGGCTTTCAGTACGGCTTCACGTTTGACGAGATCACCAACGAAGACGACACCACCATGACCAAGAATGGCGTGTCGCTGTTGATAGATGCGATGAGCTACCAGTACCTGGTGGGTGCCGAGATCGACTACAAGGAAGACCTGCAAGGTGCCCAGTTTGTCATCAAGAACCCCAACGCCACCACCACCTGCGGGTGCGGTTCCAGCTTCTCGGCCTGATGGGCCCTGGGGCCGGGTCGGAAGGCCCCTGCCTCGGGTGCACCAAAGATAAAAACCGCCCTCGGGCGGTTTTTTCATGGGTGCAAGGAATCTGCGGTACTGCAGTGCTCAGGCGGGGTACACCGCCCCCAGCACGCGGGGGCCCGCTGCGCCGGTCACGCTGGGCAGGTTTCCGGGAGCTTGGTGCAGTGCCTGGCGCGCCAGCCAGGCAAAGGCGGCGGCTTCGACCTGCAGCGCGGGCAGCCCCAGGGCCTCGGTGGTCACGACCTGCAGCGTGGGGCACAGGGCCTGGAGGCGGCGCATCAGCTGGGTGTTGAGCGCACCTCCTCCGCAGATTGCCAGGGTCTCACTATTGTTTTTATAGCTATCAACGCTTGCTGAACAGGCGGTGGCAGTGAATTCCGTCAATGTGGCCTGCACATCGGCAGGCGCGGCAGGCCCGAAGCGCTCCAGGTGGTCAGCCAGCCAGGAGGGGTTGAACAGGTCGCGCCCTGTGCTTTTGGGGGGCGGCTTGTGCAGAAAAGGCTCCTGGATCAGCGATTCCAGCAGTCCGGGCAGCACCTGCCCGGTGGCCGCCCAAGCACCCCCCTTGTCGAATGGCTGGCCGGTATGCAGCTGGCACCAGTGGTCCATCAGCGCATTGCCGGGGCCACAGTCAAACCCCAGCACGCTGCCGTCTGCGCCCAGCACGCTGAGGTTGGAGATGCCGCCAATGTTCAGCACCAGCACCGTTTCGCCAGGCCGTCCGAAGACGCCCCGGTGAAAGGCGGGCACCAGCGGCGCGCCCTGGCCTCCGGCCGCCACATCGCGGCTGCGCAGGTCGGCCACCACCGCGATGCCTGTGCGCTCGGCCAGCAGGGCGGGGCTGAGCAATTGCAGGGTGTAGCCGGTGCCATCGAACTCCTGGGGGCGGTGGCGCACGGTTTGCCCGTGGGCACCCACAGCCCGGATGGCGCTGGCGGGCAGGCCGCTGTGAGCGAGCAGGGTGTGCACCACCTCGGCATAGGCACGCGACAAGGCGTTGCCAGCAAGGGCTGCACGGTGCAGTTCGTTGTCGCCGGGGGTGTTGAGCGCCAGCAGCTCGGCACGCAATGCGGGTGCAAAGCCAGCGCTGGCGTGGTGCGTGACCCGCATGCGCGGGCCGGAGAAGTCGGCCAGCACCCCGTCGATTCCGTCGAGCGAGGTGCCCGACATCAGGCCGATGTAGAGATCGGACATGGCCTGCCGGGCGGTGGACTGGACAGCGGAGATGGGATCAGTTCGCGCTGGCTTGCTCGATGAGCGCAGCGGCGTTCAACTGAACGCGCATGTTGGCCGCCAGGCGGTCAAATGCGGGCCGTCCAGCAGCCGACACCGGTGCCGCAGCTTCGCTCTGGGCCACGATGGTCATCGGATCTTGGTGCTGGCCGTTGACGCGGAATTCAAAGTGCAGGTGCGGCCCCGTGGCCCAGCCCGTGGCACCCACGGCGCCCAAGGTCTGGCCCTGTTCGACCGACTGGCCCTGGCGCACGTCGATGCGGCTCAGGTGGGCATACACCGTGACGTGCTGGTTGCGGTGCTTGATGAAGACCACGTTGCCGTAGCCGTTCTGCACACCCGCAAACTCCACCGTGCCATCGCCCACCGTGCGCACGGCGGTGCCTGTGGGGGCTGCAAAGTCAGTGCCCAGGTGGGCGCGCCAGGTTTGCAGGATGGGGTGCAGGCGCATCTTGAAGCCGCTGGTCACGCGCGAGAACTCGACCGGCGATGCCAGATAGGCGCGGCGCATGCTTTCGCCGTTCAGTGTGTAGTAAGCGCCCTTGGTGGCGCCGGATTCCTGGAACCAGACGGCCTGGTGGGTCTTGCCGTTGTTGACGAATTCGGCGCTCAGCACGCGGCCGCTGGACAGGGGCTCGCCATCGGCTTCCAGGGTTTCGTAGACCACCGAGAAGCGGTCGCCCTTGCGCAGCGAGCGGCGGAAGTCGATGTTGCCCGAGAACAGCTCGGCCACTTGCACAGCCACGGCGTCGGGGATGTTGGACGCATCGGTGGCGGCAAACAGCGAGCTGTGGATGACGCCGCCGGACAGCCGGCTGCTTGTGGTCATCTTGGCGGTTTCGATGCGCGTCGCAAACTTGTTGTCGCTGGTGCGCTCGACGATCAGGCGGCGGAAGTTGCCGCTGTCGTCCGGCACCCAGCGCACCGTCAGGCGGACCAGGCGGTGGTCGTCGGTGGTTTCGGCCGACACGCTACGGCCGGTGCGGCCCAGCACGTTCTGGCGCACCGGCGTGTCGCCACGCATGAAGGCGGCGGCGGCCGGGTCGGCCACGCCCAGGCGCTGCAGCAAGGATTCGGGGGTGTCGCTGGACCGCACCTGTTCGGAACGGAACAGCGAGAAGCCCGGGGCGTCCAGCTCGCCCAGCACGAGGTTCTCGGCCAGCGATTCGACGGGGTAGCTCACCATGCGCACCGGCAGCTCTGCCGGATCGGGCGCGAAGGATGCCACGGCGAAAGCCCCGCCACCACCGGTCAGCAGGACGGCGGCAACGGCGGCGGTGATGCGTTTGGGGTGCTGTTGGATCGTGCGGGACAGTCGGTCAAGCAAAGCGGTGCTGGCGGTGCGGACCGTAGTGAGGCCGTGAATCAAAGGTCTATCCCCAGGGTGATAGTGGCGCCATGGCGTTCCCCCGGTGTGAATACGGGGCGAGGCCAAGACCACTGACTGTCAGGCTGCAGCCATTCGACAGGTTGATAAAAACAGGTCAAAACGGCGGGCCCACTAGAATCCGCCTCTGCAATGTGGGCTGAAGTATAGCGGCGCATGCTGTCTAGACATCCCAAAAAACCCTTATGAATCAATCTGCTGTTACAACAACCTCAGTCTCCGATGGTGTAAGACAAGCCCTCGAAATCTCGCTGCGCGGCGTGCAAGAGCTGCTGCCACAGGACGAATGGGTCAAGAAGCTGGCGCGCTCGGAGGCCACCGGCCAGCCGCTGCGCATCAAGCTGGGCCTGGACCCCACCGCGCCCGACATCCACATCGGCCACACCGTGGTGCTGAACAAGATGCGGCAGTTGCAAGATCTGGGCCACCAGGTCATCTTCTTGATCGGCGACTTCACCAGCCTGATCGGCGACCCCTCGGGCCGCAACAGCACGCGCCCGCCGCTCACGCCCGAGCAGATCAAGGTGAACGCCGAGACCTATTACAAGCAGGCCAGCATGGTGCTGGACCCGGCCAAGACAGAGATTCGCTACAACAGCGAGTGGAGCGAACCCCTGGGTGCGAGCGGCATGATCCAGCTGGCCTCCCGCTACACCGTGGCACGCATGATGGAGCGCGATGATTTTCACAAGCGCTTCACCACCGGCCAGTCCATTGCGGTGCACGAGTTCCTGTACCCGCTGATGCAGGGCTACGACTCGGTGGCCCTGAAAAGCGACCTGGAGCTGGGCGGAACGGACCAGAAGTTCAACCTGCTCATGGGCCGCCACTTGCAGCAAGAGTATGGCCAGGAGCCGCAGTGTGTGCTCACAATGCCGCTGCTGGTGGGCCTGGACGGTGTGGACAAGATGTCCAAGTCCAAGAACAACTACATCGGCATTGCCGAGGACGCCAACACCATGTTCGCCAAGGTGCTGTCGATCAGCGACACCCTGATGTGGGACTGGTTCACCCTGCTGTCGTTCAAGAGCCTGGCCGAGATCGCCGCGCTCAAGGCCGAGGTGGAGGGTGGGCGCAACCCCAAGGACGCCAAGGTGATGCTCGCCAAGGAAATCACCACGCGCTTTCACAGCGCGGCGGCGGCCGACGCGGCCGAGCAGGACTTCATCAACCGCAGCAAGGGCGGTGTGCCCGATGAGATCCCCGAGATGAGCCTGTCGGGTGCACCGCTGGGCATTGGCGCGCTGCTCAAGCAGGCCAACCTCGCCCCCTCGGGCAGCGAGGCCAACCGCCTGATCGACGGCGGCGGCGTGCGCGTGGATGGCAGTGTGGTCAGCGACAAGGGCCTGAAGCTGGCCGCTGGCACCTACGTGGTGCAGGTGGGCAAGCGCAAGTTCGCACGGGTCACATTGGCCTGATTCTTTTGAGCAAAAAAGGCCTTCGCCGCGCGCTGGGTAAGCGATAGATGCTATAAAAACAGAAGCGAAAGCGCCGTGCCTGCCCAGGCCGGCGCTTTTTTCTTTTCAGGCCCCGTCCAGGTTGTCGTTCAGATCCGGGTCGGGCACATCGCCAATCGCCTGGCGGGTGGCCTCGGCCTGCACCTGCAGCCAGGCGCAGAAGGCCTTGATCTCCGGCCGCTGAGCGCTGCGGGGCCCGACCATGAGCCAATAGGACAGTGGCGAGTCGATGCGGTGGCCGGGCAGCACCTCCACCAGGTCGCCCGAAGCCAGGGCATCGGCAATCAGCGGCATACGGGCCAGCGCCAGGCCCTGGCCGGCCAGCGCGGCCTGCACGATCTGGTGGGCATAGTTGAAGTACAGCCAGCGCTGGGGTTGCAGCTTGGTCAGGTCGCGGGTATCGAACCAGCGGCGCCAGCTCAGGTACTCCAGGTAGTGCGTGCGGTGGGCGTCGCCCGCCTCGATCAGGGTGAACTGCGCCACATCGGCGGGGGTGCGCAGCGGCTTGCCGCTCTTGAGCAGCCAGGGGCTCGCCACCACGGCCAGTTGCTCGCCAAACAGGCGGATGCCGCCCTGTGTGGCCCCGGCGGGCATGGCATAGCGCAGGGCCAGGTCCACGTCCGACGTCTCCAGGTCCACCTGCACGTCGCTCGCATCAATGCGGATGTCGATGCCCGGGTTGTCGCGCTGGAACTCTTCCATGCGCGGGATCAGCCACATGGACGCAAAACTCGCCCAGGTGGTGATCGCCACGCTGCGGCGCCCGGCCGTCTGGCGCACCAGGCGCACGGCGGCGTCCATGCGCTCCAGCGCCGGGCCCACCGCGCGCTGCAGCTGCGCGCCCGCACTGGTCAGCTCCACCGCGCGCGTGTGGCGCAGGAACAGGGCCACGCCCACTTCTTCCTCCAGCGCCTGGATCTGGCGGCTCACGGCCGACTGGGTCAGCGCCAGCTCGTCGGCCGCCGCGCGGAAGTTGAGGTGCCGCGCTACGGCCAGAAAGGCACGCCAGTGGCCTGTGGCCACGGGCCGGGTGCGCAGCACGGCGGGGGAGTATTCGGCAGAGGCCATGGCGGGGCTCCGGGAAGGTTTTGATTCATGCGTTGACGGAATGAATAGCGTACCGCGTTTTCATTGGACTGTGTGTGGCGCAAGGATCACTATTCGTGCTCCAAAACACCTGTTTTCCCTACCTGAAGGAGCCTGTCATGTCCGCCCGCAACGTTCTGGAATCGCAACAATCCGTGCAAGCCGCCGTGGCTGGCCGTTCTGCGGCCGGTTGCTGGAAACTGACCCCCGGCCGTGCCCTGTCGCTGCACCCGCAAGGGCGCAGCGTGCTGGAGATCACGCAGGGCCAGGTCTGGCTCACGCTGAGCGGGACCATGCCCACCCCGCTGCCCGCCGGCCTGTCTGCGGATCTGCTCCCCGGCGTGGCCGACCACATGCTGCAGGCTGGCGACCGCCTCAACATCGCGGCGGGCCAGCATGTGGTGATGGAGGCCTGGAACCCCGCAGGCCAACCCGGCGAAGAAGTGGCCTTCCAGTGGCATGGCGCCCCGGTGCCTGTGCAGGACCCGCGCGCCCTGCGGCAGGGGGCTGAATGGGAATGTAGCGTGGTCCAGCCCCTGCGGGACCTGGTGCAGGCGCTGGCCCTGGGCGGGCGTGCCATGGGCCAGGCGGGTGCCCAGGCGCTCAGCGCCGGGGGGCGCCTGGCGCTCGGAATCGCCCGTTTTGCTCTCTTTCGGATAGCGGCTCCGCGTGAAAGCAGGCCCGCTTGAGCACGACATGCAAGAAGAGCATCAATCGCTGCATTCGTTTTCATTGGACGCCTTGCATAGCACGGCGCACCATAGAGTCCATCAAGGGTAAACCCGGAGATTCACATGACCACCTCGCAGACCTTCAAGTTCTTTTCCACCGCTGCCACGGCTGCTGCCGCACACGGTGCCAGCACCTTGCTGCCAGGCAAGGCCCTCAGCCTGACGCCCCGCGCACCCATGGCCCTGCGCATCGCCGAAGGCCAGGCCTGGGTCACGCTGGATGCAGGCCCCTACGGCACGGGCACCGAAGCCGGTGACGTGTTCCTGCATGCAGGCCAGACCCTGTGGGTGGCCGCAGGCCAACACGCCGTGGTCGAACCCGTGGGCCGCCAGCGCCTGCAATACCGCTGGACCCGCACCCCGGTGGAAGCTGCCAGCACCGCCACCCCCTGGTGGCGCCGCGCAGCGTTCGGCAGCCCGTCGGTGGCTGTGGCCAGCGACGCCTGCTGCGCCTGAGCCGTTGTAAGAGAAGGGGCTGGCCGCCGTTCCAGAAGACGGGCGGGGTTGGGGCCCTCTCCTTGCCAAAGCAGCAAAATCTGATTTTGCTGCAGTTCAGCGGAAGAGCAAGAAGCAGACGCTGAGGTTTTCGCCCGCAGAGATGTTGCTTGCTACGTCCACGGTCACTAGCAGGTCGATCATGTAGTCGCGTGTGACATTGGCAGTCATGCTGCGGCCCGGGCCGCTGCGGATGTCCAGCATCACGGTGGAGTTCAGGCCTCCTGGTGGCTGGTCGAACATGATGAAATACGACCGCGTCTGCCCCCCTCCATACGCTGAGGTCACGGTGTAGTCACTGCCGCTGATCAGCGTGGCTGGCGCCACGATGTTGGAGAGCGGGTCTGCCACTGTAAAGCAGCCATGGCGCATAACAGACACGCCCGCCACCGCGCCCTGCGGTCCCACCGGACCTGTGGCTCCCGTCGGGCCAGCCGGGCCGATGGGCCCCGCTGGGCCTGTAGCCCCGGCAGGGCCCGCCGGGCCAGTCGCACCCGTCACACCCGCAGCCCCTGCCGGGCCGGTGGCTCCTGTGGGCCCTGTCGCTCCGGCTGGACCTGTGGCGCCGGCCGGGCCGACTGATCCGGTGGCTCCGGTATCGCCCTTATCCCCTTTGTCGCCCTTGTCACCTTTGGGGCCCACGGAGGCCAGCGGGTTGCATCGGCCCAGGGTGCCGGTGGCGTCGTGGCACACCATGGTTGTACCGGTGGAAGGGGTCGCAGGCAGGCCGGGCAGGCGCACGCTGCCTGTCGGCAGCACTTGCAGCGCGGGGGCACCGGGGGCGGAATGGATGGCTACGCCGCTTCCTGCAGCGGGCGTGAACGTCATGTCGGCTGCGCCAGCATGCGCGGCTACGAAGCCAAGGCATAGGACAAGAGAGCGGGGAAGTTGTCGGGGCATGGGATGGGTGGATTTTGGTGAGGTCAAGGTTGCTGTGCGGGCGTTCTGCGCCGCCGACGCGCCAGCGCGAGCACGACCGGCGTGAGCAACGCCAGCGCCCAGGGGCTCAGCGCGGGCACCGGCACGGGCGCCGCTGCGCCGCCCAGCGGTAGGGGACCCGCTGGGCCAGCCAAGAGGCAGCCGGGGCTTGCGGCGCGCAACACCTGCCCGCCGCCAAGGCTTACGGGGCCGGTCGGCGCCCATTGGCCCGCCAGTTCCAGGCGGCCTCCGTTCAGGGCCAAGGACGACCCCGCCGACGTTGATACATCGCGCGCCGCCACAAGCGCACCACCGGCGCCCAGTGCCAGCGTGCCGCCATTGACAGAGAGGTCCGAACAACCCATGGAGGCCGTGCCCTCGCCCAGGTCCGCGGTTGCGCCGGTGGGCAGGGCCCAGTCGGCCCTGGCGAAGGCCATGGCCGTGAGGAGTGCAGCGGCAATGGCGCCCTTGTGTAAGATGATTTTTGGCATGAAATTGGGCTCTGGCGCTTGCACAGAATGTGCAGGCAGCTCTTATTTCAGGAGCGATTGCCGCCTCCGAATCGGTGCCATGCCTGCTGCGAACAGGGACAGCAGCACCAGGGCCCAGGGCCCCAGTGCAGGAATGGCCTGTGCGCCAGTGGGGGCGACCGCCAGCAGGACGGGCAAGCCCGGGTCAGTGATCTGGCCGTTGGCGGCGCCATCGCTGTCGCCTGCGCCGCCATCGGTCAGGGTAAAGCTCACGCTCAGGCCATCGGGGGCAAACACAGCGCCCGGCAGTGCGTACCAGTGCGGCAGAGCACAGGCGGTGGCGCCAGTGCAGCCCAGGCCTTCAGGGCTGGGGCCGTACTTCAGGTAGGTGGCGCCCGGCGGCACGGGCTGGGTGTAGCGCACGGTGACGCTTGCGCCCTGTGTGCCACCCGCCAGGGTGAGTGTGAGCGGGGCAGAGGTGGTGCGGGCACCCGTGGGCAGAGGGGCGGGGAGATTGCTGCCGAAGGCCGCAGACTGGATCCGCCAGCCGCTTGATCCATCTACCTGTACGCTGCCTTTGCCCGTGCCAACATCGGCCCACGGAGCGCTGCACAGGCCGGAGTCACTGCCGCCCTGGGCGCCCCCGCAAGTCCAGGTGTAGCCTCCGCCAGCCGATTGCACCGGGCTGGCCGGGCCTGCGCCGCAAAGGTCGGCTGTAGGGGGGGTGATGATGGGGCGACCGGCTGCCGCGCCACAGGCGCCATTCACCGACTGCACAAAGCCAAAACCCGTGTGCTGCGCCGTGCCGTGCGGCGTGAGGACCTCGATGGTGGCCAAGCCCGCCGCGTGGGCTGGGGTGGTGGCGGTGATCTGTGTGGCGCTGTCCACCGTGAAGCGGGCTGCGGCGGCGCCGCCAAAGGTGACCGCTGTCGCACCGCTGAAGGCGTGGCCTGTCAGCGTGACGCGTTCCCCCCCGTTGCTGCCCGCGCTGGAGGGATTGGCCTGCGTGATGAATGGCAGCAGCGAAGGCGCCGAGCATTGCGGCGAAGTGGCTCCGCCGTGCAAGCCAACACAGGTCCATTGGTAGGCCGTCCGGTCACCGGGCGGTAGCAGCACGCTGCTGGCCTGGCCCGCGCTGCACAGGTTGGCTGTGGGGGCGATGGATGTTGGCTGGTTGTGGGCGCTGCCACAGGCGCCATCAATGGGTGCGACGAAGGTGAAGCCTGCCCCCAGTGTGGCGGTGCCATCGGGCGTAGTGATCTCTATGGCCACTGGTCCCAGGGTGTGGGCGGGGGTGATGGCGGTGATTTGGGTGTCGCTGTCCACGCTGAAGCTGGCTGCAGGCGTGCCGCCAAAAGCCACGGCCGTCGCGCCGGTGAAGCGGGCACCTGCGATGCGGACAGCAAGCCCCCCGTTGGACAAACCCGTGGCAGGGCTGGCGCTGGTGGCCAAGGGGAGCAGCGTGCCCTGCAGTTGCATCACCCAGGACTGGGGATAGCACCGCCATCCCATGTACTCGCGGCAGAGGTGCCCCCCGGTGCTGCTGCGGTTGACTTGTCGATAGCCCCTGCCTGCAGGCCCGTTGGGGTCCGCAAAGATCACCCAGACCTGGCTCGAAGCCTGCGCGGTGTAGCTGCCGGTAAAGGTGGTGGGCCCCGGCGACGGGGCCATGGCCGTGGCGGTGAACGGCTGGCAGTCGTTGGCGGGGGCTCCATCGCCCGGGGCGCTGCCGCAGACCTCCATGGTGAAGGGTGTGTCAGGGTTGTGGGCGTTCACCATGTCCAGCGCGACGCTGGTGATGCGGGTCGGGGCCGGGCCCACCGGCACCCGGTTGGCCCAGCGCATGGGGACCTGCACCGTGTAGCCGATGTTGTCGCCCGTGCCCAGGTTGTCGAAGAGCACTTCGGCGTGGACGGTCGTAGCGCAGGCCAGGGCTGTGATCAGCAGCACGCGCAGATGGGGAGAAAAAACCATATTTATGCGGAAAAAAGGCCTCCCCCGCTTTGCCAGAAAGCGCGAGTAGCTATGCTTTTGAGAGCATCAGGATGCGTGCCTGATGGGGCCGTGGAATCGTCGCGGCAGATGGGCTAGGCGGCTTGACTGAGCGTTTGCCCTGTTCTTGACTGAGCGTCCCCCTGCTGGTGTCAGCGGTCGGTCGGTGTGTGGGGCCGGGAGCGCAGTGGAGTGCTCCAGCGCGACGCCAGAAGAGAAGGCGAAGGCGCGGGAGCATCCCGTGCTGCTGCATGTGGCGATGCCCCAATGCTCTGGTGCCTGGGGTGGCCAGTGGCTATCTGCGCGGCAGGCGCCGGGCTCTCACAAGATGGTGTGCACTTGGCACGAGGCCAGCCCTGCCTGCGGGTTTCTGGCGCTTGTCCAGCGGTGCATGCGGCGCTCCGTCGGATCGCCGCAGGTTGGGAATGGCCTCTGGCTTTAGGCGGGCGGCGTCTCTAGCCACTGAATCAACTGATTCTGCAGCGTCGTCAGTAGCTCCTCAGACAGCCTTGGCTGTGCGGCGGCTGTGGCGCGGGCCAGCACCAGGCCGCCGACCATGGTGGCCAGCACCTGCATGGCGCGGGCGCGCTGGGTGGCTGCGGCGACCGCTGCTTCGTCGGCATCCTGAGGCGCAGGTGCAGAGCCAGGGGCAGCGGGCGCGGCAGGCGCGCTGTCGGCCAGCAATTTTGCAAAGCGCTGGATGTTGCGCTCGATGCCTTCGGCAAACACCTGCGACAACTCGGGCCCGGCGCGTGCCGCGTCCACCGCCAGGGCGGCGGCGGGGCAGCCGCTGCCGGGGGCGTCGCGGTGCTGGGGTGAGAGGTAGCTTTGGATGCGGTCGGCCACATTCGCGTTGGGGGTGTGTCCGTCCAGCGGCGCAATCGACCAGTCGAACGCGCGGGCGCAGGCCTCTCGCACCAGGGCGTCCTTGGAGTCGAAATGCCGGTACAGCCCGCCATGCGTCAGCCCTGCGTCGCGCGTGATGTCGGCCACGCCCACGCCCGTGAGGCCCCGCTCGCGGTACAGCCGTGCGGCGGCGTCCAGGATGCCCTGGCGGTTTTCGGCGGCCTGCGCTTTGGAGACTTTCATGGGTGCGGCCTTCTAATGATTGCGGTCATACGCAAAACAATGTTTTGTGTTTATGATGACGACCCCAATCATAAATGCCCACCCCTCTGGTGTCCTGTGCCCCAGGGGTGCAGGGCGGCAACCCGTGAGGTGATTCCATGACGTCAACCCCTTTGTCTTTTCACACGCGCAAAGCGCTTGTGTTGCCTGGGATGGCCCGCTGATGCGCCGCGTTGTCATCACCGGCATGGGCCTGGTCTCGCCCCTGGGCTGCCAGGTGGAGCTGGCCTGGCAGCGGTTGCTGGCGGGCCGTTCGGGCCTCACGCTGCTGCCAGCGGCCGTGACCGAAGGGGTGCCCGCCAAGGTGGCCGGCCGGGTGCTGCCGCTGGAGGAAGATCCCGAGGGCGGCTGGGATGTGGATGCCGTTGTCTCGGCCAAGGACCAGCGCAAGATGGACCGTTTCATCCCCTTTGCGCTGGGCGCTGCCGACCAGGCGCTGGCCCAGGCGGGCTGGCCCGCTGCGGGTGGCAGCGAGGCGGCACTGGCGCGCACAGCCACCGTCATTGCGTCGGGCATTGGCGGTTTTGGCGCGATTGCCGACGCCGTGCGCACCACCGAAACGCGCGGGCCGCAGCGGCTGTCGCCGTTCACCGTTCCGTCGTTTCTGGTCAACCTGGCGGCGGGGCAGGTGTCCATCCGCCACGGGCTCAAGGGGCCATTGGGCGCGCCGGTCACGGCCTGTGCCGCCAGCGTGCAGGCGCTGGGTGATGCCGCCCGGCTGATCCGTGCGGGCGAGGCCGACATCGCCGTGTGCGGCGGCAGCGAGGCCGCCATCGACCGTGTGAGCCTGGGCGGTTTTGCGGCGGCCAAGACCCTGTCCACCGGCTTCAACGCTGCGCCCGCACAGGCCTCGCGCCCGTTTGACGCGCAGCGCGATGGTTTTGTGATGGGCGAGGGCGCGGGCATGCTCGTGATCGAGGCGCTGGAGCATGCGCTGGCGCGTGGCGCCCAGCCGCTGGCCGAGCTGGTGGGCTATGGCACCTCGGCCGACGCGCACCACATCACCTCGGGCCCCGAGGATGGCGACGGGGCTGCGCGCAGCATGGCCGCCGCGCTGGCGCAGGCGGGCCTGCAGCCCAGCGAGATACAGCACCTCAACGCGCATGCCACGTCCACCCCGGTGGGCGACCGGGGTGAGCTGGCCGCCATCCGCCGCGTGTTCGGCACGGGCGCGGGGCCCGCCATCGTCTCCACCAAGTCGGCCACGGGCCACCTGCTGGGCGCAGCGGGTGCGGTGGCCACCATCTTCACGGTGCTGGCGCTGCGCGACCAGGTGGTGCCGGGCACGCTGAACCTGCACGAACCCGACGAACTGGCGCAGGGGCTGGACCTGGTGGCGCTGGCGCCGCGCCGCATGGCGCTCACACACGCTATGGTCAACGGCTTTGGTTTTGGCGGGGTGAACGCCACGCTGGTGCTGCGGCGCTGGGCCGAGGCCGCCTGATCGTTTTGGGGCGCTCAGGCCGCAGGTCAGAGCACCAGCTCGCCCCGCACCGCCTCGAATGCGGCGATGGCTGCCTCGCCGTCCAGCAGCTCCATGCGGGCCAGCGCCTCCACGTCTTCCACGGTGCTGAATGCCAGGCTGAAGTGCTGAAACCGCCGCCCCGCCAGCGGGCCGTGGTGCAACACCTCGATGTTGATGTGGCGGGGGTCGTTGCGGATGCGCTCAATGAGCTTGAGCACGGCTTTTTGCGGGCCCTCCAGCTGCTGGCAAAAACGCTGCCCGTCAAAGATCAGCAGGCCCGTCACGTCCAGCTCCACGTTGACCTGGCGTGCACTCCCGGCAATTTCAGCCACCACGCTCAGGGGTTGCTCGGGGGCGATGGTGCTCACGTAGAGCACCTCGTAGAGGGCTGGGGATAGATTCATAGATGCAGTCCAATGTAGGGGGCTCCAGGTGCCTGCGCAATGTCAAAAGACATAGCAGCGCCAGTGGCGCCGCCCAGTCTGCTGCGCGGTTGCAACACGGTGTGTGTCGGTGCCATCCATCCCTAGAATCGCTGCCTCATGAACGTCACCTTGCCCGCCAACGTCTGCCCCCCGGCCTGCGGCAATTGCCGGTTGCGCAAGACCGGGGCCTTCACCGCCGTGAAGCCCGAGGTGCTGGACTTCATCCAGGGCTTTCGCAGCGAGAGCCTGGCGGTGGAGGCGGGCGGCGCGCTGGTGCGCGAGAACCAGACCAACGCCAAGCTGTTCACGCTGTATTCGGGCTGGGCGTTTCGCTACAAGACGCTCAGCGACGGGCGCCGCCAGATCCTCAACTTCTTGCTGCCCGGCGATCTGGTCGGGCTGCAGCAGGAGTTTGGCGAGGTGTCGGCCCACGGCATCGAGGCGCTGACCGACTGTTCGCTGTGCGTGTTCCAGAACGACAGCCTGTGGGCGCTGTTCCGCGAGCACCCGCGCCTGGGCTACGACATCACCTGGCTGTCGGCGCACGAGGAGGGCCATGTGGACGACAACCTGCTCACTGCGGGCCGCCGCAACGCCACCGAGCGCGTGGCCATGCTACTGATGCACCTGTACCGGCGGCTCGATCGCATCGGGTTGGTGGAGGACGGCTCGGTAGCGTTCCCGCTCAACCAGCAGCACATTGCCGACGCGCTCGGGCTGTCGCTGGTTCACACCAACAAGACGCTGCGGCGCCTGGCCCTGCTGGGCCTGCACGAGCTGAAAAACGGGCGGCTGCGCCTGCTCAACACCCGCGCGCTGGCGCGCATTGCCGAGTACTACGACACGCCGCCCCGGCTGATGCCGCTGCTGTAGCGCGGTGGATGCGCAAAGAGTTTGGTCTAGTAGGCCCTTTGCGCCTGTCCCGTATGTGTGGATAGCTATGAATTGAATAGCATTTTGCGACCTGTGGGCGGCAGCCGATAATCCACGCCATGCCCGCGCGCCGGGTTTTTCTGCCGCGCAAACCACCTCTTTTTCCATGACCCCAATCGACATCCTCATCATGGCGGCCGGCAAAGGCACGCGCATGAAAAGCCGCCTCCCCAAAGTGCTGCAGCGCCTGGCCGGGCGGCCCCTGCTGCACCACGTGCTGGACCAGGCTGCGCATCTGCAGGCCCGCAGCGCCATCGTCATCACGGGCCATGGTGCTACAGAAGTAGAAGCTGCTTGCGCAGGCGCAGCGCGCGCAGACAGCAGTTTTGACCTGAAATTTGTGCGCCAGGAACCCCAGCTGGGCACCGGCCATGCCGTGCAGCAAACCGTGCCCCACCTGCGGGACGACGGCACGGCCGTGGTGCTGTCGGGCGATGTGCCGCTGACGCACGCCGACACCCTGCGCGCCCTGGTGGCCGCGAGCGGCGGTGAACGGCTGGCACTGCTGACGGTGACCCTGCCCGACCCCACCGGCTACGGCCGCATCGTGCGCAACGCCCACGGTGCGGTGCAAGGCATCGTCGAGCACAAGGACGCCACCGAGGCCCAGCGCGCCATCACCGAGGTCTACAGCGGCATCATGGCCGTGCCCGCGCGGCTGCTCACGCCCTGGCTGGCGCGGCTGACCAACAACAACGCGCAGGGCGAGTACTACCTCACCGACGTGGTCGCCATGGCCGTGGCCGACGGCGTGCCCGTGGTGGCCCACCGCATCACCGACGCGCTGCAGGTGGCGGGCGTCAACAGCCCCCTGCAACTGGCCGAGCTGGAGCGTGCCCACCAGCTGCGCCAGGCCCGTGCCTTGATGGAGCAGGGCGTGCGCCTGGCCGACCCGGCCCGCTTTGACCTGCGCGACGACACCCGCACCGGCGTGCGTGGCGAGCTGGTCTGCGACCAGGACGTGGAGATTGATGTGAACTGCGTCTTCACCGGCCGTGTGGAGCTGGGCGATGGCGTGAGCATTGGCGCGAACTGCTGTATCGCCAACGCGCGCATCGCAGCGGGCGCGGTGATCCACCCCTACACCCACATCGACGGCGAAAAAGCCGGCGCCACCGTGGGCGAGGGCGCGCTGATTGGCCCCTTTGCCCGCCTGCGCCCCGGCGCGGAGCTGGGCCGCGAGGTGCACATCGGCAATTTTGTGGAAGTGAAGAACAGCACGCTGGCCGATGGCGCCAAGGCCAACCACCTGGCCTACCTCGGCGACGCTACGGTGGGCGAGCGTGTGAACTACGGCGCAGGCAGCATCACCGCCAACTACGATGGCGCCAACAAGCACCGCACGGTGATCGAGGCCGACGTGCATGTGGGTAGCAACTGCGTGCTGGTAGCGCCCGTGACCATTGGCGCAGGCGGCACGGTGGGCGGCGGCAGCACCATCACCAAGAGCACGGCGCCCGGCGCGCTGAGCGTGGCGCGGGGCAAGCAGGTGAGCATTGCCAACTGGAATCGCCCCGCCAAACAAGCCAAGCCATGAACGAGTCAGGCACCGGCATCGATCACGAACTGCAGCAACTGCGCGCCGACTTGGCCCGCAGCCAGCAGCAGGTGGCCGACATGGCGGCTGCGCAGGAGGAGTTCTTGCGCGCCGTCTCGCACGACCTGCGTGCGCCGCTGCGGCATGTGACGTCGTACGGCACGCTGGTGCGCGAGGTGCTGGGCGACTTGCCGCCCGAGGTGGTGCAGGGCGCCGAGGTGCAAGAGGCCCTGGGCTTCCTCGCCACCATGGACCAGTCCGCCCGCCGCATGGGGCTCATGATCGACGGGCTGCAAGCCCTGGTGCGCGCCAGCCGTGCGCCGCTGCGCCTGCAGCCTGTGCGACTGGCCGATGCCATTGCCGGAGCGCGCACCATACTGGCCTCGGCCGAAGCAGGGCGTGCCGTGGAATGGCGCGTGGCTGCTGACTTGCCCACGCTGCAGGCTGACCCCGTGCTGCTGCAGGATCTGCTGGTGCAACTGCTGGGCAACGCCCTCAAGTTCACACGCCCCGTGGCCCAGTCGTGCATCACGGTGGCGGCGGATGCAGCCTCAACGGGCCAGGTCGCCTTCACGGTGCAGGACAACGGTGTGGGCTTTGACCCGGCGCGCGCGGGCAGCTTGTTCGGCGTGTTCCAGCGCCTGCACCGCGAGGCAGAGTTCGAGGGCGTGGGCACGGGGCTGGCGCTGTGCCGTGCCATTGCCCAGCGCCATGGTGCGGCGGTGGCTGCCACGGCGGCGCCGGGGGCGGGCTGCACGGTGCGGGTGATGTGGCCTGTGGCTGACGGGGCCGCCCCAGCGCCGGGGGCGCAATAGAAAAGCCTGCCTATACCGCCGGCGCCAGTGCCGGCTCGATGTAGCCCGACACGCGGTTGCGCCCTCCATGCTTGGCGGCATACAGCGCCGCATCGGCTGCATCGACCCAGGCGCGCAGGTTGCTGTGGCGGTGGTCGGCCGGGGCCACGCCAATGCTGCTGGTGATGCGCAGATCGGGCAGGTGGCGCAGCCGCACACACTCGGTCTGCTCGCGGATGCGCTGGGCAATGGCCAGCGCATCGCGGGCGTGCATGCCGGGCAGCACGATGGCGAATTCATCGCCGCCAAAGCGCCCCGCGCAGTCGCCCGCGCGCACATGGCCGCGCACCACATGGGCCAGGGCGCGGATGACCTCATCGCCCACGGTGTGGCCGTGCAGGTCGTTGATGCTCTTGAAATGGTCGATGTCCAGCATCAGCATGCAGGCGGGTTCGTCGGTGGTGTGGTGGCGGCGCAGCGCGGCCTCGGCCTGTTCCTGCCAGTGGCCCCGGCCGAACAGGCCGGTGAGCGCATCCACGCGCCGCAGTTCGTCGAGCATCTGGTTGTTGTGTGTGGCCTTGCGGATGAGGTGGTAGCTCACGACGCTGACGGACAGCGTGTGCAGCACCATCACGGGCAGGCAGGCCACCATCACCAGCATGGATGTCTGGGGCGCCCAGTGCATGCCCGTGAGCAGGGTGCTGGCAGCACCGGCCACCAGCATCACCACCAGGGCGCGCGCCCACAGCCCCCGGATGCCGGTGGTGATCTTGTCCACCAGCGTCAATGTGACCAGCAGTACGCTGGGCAGCAGGTTGAAATGCATGAGCGGCACAAACGCTGCGGCCATGGCCGAGTCGATGAGCAGGTTGCGGGTTTCAGCGTGGTAGGGGTCGGCACTGCGCTGTGTGAGCAGGTAGGCCACATGGGGCCAGACAAACGCGGGCAGCGCCATGCACAGCCAGGCCAGAGCCGAGGCCTGGCGCTCCCACAGCACCACGCCCACCACCATGCCGCCCAGCCCCATGCCCAGTATGCGCAGCGGGTAGATGCGGCGGGGCATCTGGCGTCGGGAGGTTGGCATCGGTCTGCGGGTGGGCCCGGGCGTGCCGCCAGGGGATGCCTGGGGGCGCTTTCGCGGGCAAAGGTCAAAGATGCGGGGGAGCTTACAACGCACATCCGGGCGATGCCAGCAAGAAATGACCATCCGGGGCAGCGCCCTCCGGTGGGGCTCCAATCTATCAAATTTGATAGCAATCAGCGCTTGTCAGTCGAGCGCAAGAGGCACTTTTGTATCGAATTTTGCGCGCCGTGTGGCAAAGAAAGCCTTCACGTTGCGCACGTTGGCATCGCCGGTGAACAGCCGCTGCGACAGCGCGAGGTATCCCGGCATGTCGCGCGTGTGCACCACCAGCACAAAGTCCGGGCCCGGCGACACGCGCCAGCATTGCTGCACGGCGTCGTCGGCCGCCGCGCGCGCCTCGAAGGCGTCCAGCTGCTCGGCGCCCTGGCGGTCCAGCGACACTTCGACGATGCAGGCCAGGCCATGGCCCTGGATAGCGGCTAGCCGGTCCGGCTGCAGGATGGCCACCTGCCGCTCGATCAGCCCCGCATCCTGCAGGCGCTTGACGCGGCGCAGGCAGGTGGGGGGCGACACATGCACCTGCTCGGCCAGCGCCTGGTTGCTTTGTGCGGCATCGGTCTGCAGCAGGTTGAGCAGCTGGAGGTCGATGGCGTCGAGTGTGATTTGTTCCGACATTTCTGATTTTATGAACTTAAATTTCATTCGATGTGAATGGTGAAATTTAAATTCAAATTTACGCAAATATAAATCAAACATTTCTTTTTGGGCTGCATACGATCACCCCATCGTTTTCACACCAAGGCAACCACCATGTGCGGCATCGTCGGCGCAGTCTCCACGCGCAACATCGTTCCCATCCTCGTGCAGGGCCTGCAGCGGCTGGAGTACCGGGGGTATGACTCCTGCGGCGTGGCCGTGCACGGCGCCAGCATCGACGCATCGCGCCACGGCACCGAGCGCGGGGGGCTGCAGCGCGCCCGCAGCACCGCCCGCGTGGCCGAACTGCTGGAGCAGGTGCAGGCCGAGCATGTCGATGGCGCCACCGGCATCGCCCACACCCGCTGGGCCACCCATGGCGCCCCAGCCGTTCACAACGCCCACCCGCACTTCAGTCATGGCCTGGGCGCAGACGCCGCCGCCCGGCAGGCGGGCCGCGTGGCCCTGGTGCACAACGGCATCATTGAAAACCACGAAGAGCTGCGCCGCGCTTTGCAGGCACGCGGCTACGTGTTTGCCAGCCAGACCGACACCGAGGTCATCGCCCACCTGGTGGACAGCCACTACAGCGGCGACCTGTTCGAGGCCGTGCAGGCCACGGTGGCTGAGCTGCACGGTGCCTACGCCATCGCCGTGATCCACAAGGACGAACCCCACCGCGTGGTGGGCGCGCGTGCAGGGTCGCCACTGATTCTGGGTGTGGGCAAGGACGCTGCGGGCAGCGCGGCGGCGTCGTCGTCGCGCGAGCACTTTCTGGCCAGCGACGCCATGGCCCTGGCGGGCGTGACGGACCAGATCGTCTACCTGGAAGAGGGCGATCTGGTAGACCTGCAACTGGGCCGCTACTGGATCGTGGGCCAGGATGGCGCCGCGCTGACTACTGCGCAGCGCCCCGTGCGCACCGTGCTGGCCCACAGCGGCGCGGCCGAGCTGGGCCCCTACCGCCACTACATGCAAAAGGAAATCTTCGAGCAGCCGCGCGCCATTGCCGACACGCTCGAAGGCGTGGAAGGCATCGTGCCCGAGCTGTTCGACGGCGCGGGCCAACACGGCCAGCCCGGTGCGGCCGCCTGGCGTGTGTTCAAGGAGATCGACAACGTCCTCATCCTGGCCTGTGGCACCAGCTACTACAGCGGCTGCACCGCCAAATACTGGCTCGAAGAAATCGCGGGCATTCCCACCCAGGTCGAGGTGGCCAGCGAGTACCGCTACCGCACCAGCGTGCCCAACCCGCGCACCCTGGTCGTCACCATCACCCAGAGCGGCGAAACCGCCGACACGCTGGCCGCGCTGCGCCACGCACAGAGTTTGGGCATGCAGCACACGCTGACCATCTGCAACGTGGCCACCAGCGCCATGGTGCGCGAATGCAAGCTGGCCTACATCACCCGCGCAGGTGTCGAGATCGGCGTGGCCAGTACCAAGGCCTTCACCACGCAGCTCGCTGGCCTCTTCTTGCTGACGTTGGCCCTGGCGCAAAGCAAAGGCCGCCTCTCTGAAGCGCAGGAAGCCGCCCACCTCAAGGCCATGCGCCACCTGCCCGTGGCCCTGCAGGCCGTGCTTGCGCTCGAACCCCAGCTCATCAGCTGGGCCGAAGACTTTGCGCGCATGGAAAACGCACTCTTCCTGGGCCGAGGCCTGCACTACCCCATCGCGCTGGAAGGCGCCTTGAAGCTCAAGGAAATCAGCTACATCCACGCCGAGGCCTACCCGGCGGGCGAACTCAAGCACGGCCCCCTGGCCCTGGTGACCAGCGCCATGCCGGTGGTCACCGTCGCGCCCAACGACGCGCTATTGGAAAAGCTCAAGAGCAACATGCAGGAAGTCCGCGCCCGCGCAGGCGTGCTGTACGTGCTGGCCGACGGCGACACCCACATCGAAAGCAGCGAAGGCATCCACGTGATCCGCATGCCCGAGCACTACGGCGCACTCAGCCCGCTGCTGCACGTGGTGCCGCTGCAGCTGCTGGCGTACCACACGGCCTGCGCGCGGGGGACGGATGTGGACAAACCCCGCAACCTCGCGAAATCGGTGACAGTGGAGTGAGGCTGGGGCGCCCTCTTTGGAGCTCCTTAATTGACTAAAGTTATGGACTTTTTCATGTATAAAAATTAGATTTCAACAATTATTTTTCGATTGTGGGAATTTTCTACAAATTTGACTCATGCACTGTGGGTCGTAAAGATAGCTCTGCAGCCTGTAGATAAAGCCCCAAGGGTACCTGTCACCGGAAGCGGTTCGGACGGACGCATGAACGACAAGGAGTCGTGAATCCACGCACTACCTCGGGCTCAACAGGCTGGACGTCAAACCACACGTTCCTGAATTTGGCAAGCGTTCGCGCACCGCCATGAAGTCGGCCGAGGTCTTCACCCCCGAAGCAAAGAAGTCAGACCAATCGGTTGGACGCGGGGTCAACACCAGCCTCTCGCCATCGCGGCGGATGAACACCTCACGGACGGAATCGGCAAACCTGAATCCGGGCGGCAACACTACCGTCTGGGAGCCATTGCTCCAGCCGACGCGGGCTATCAGCAAAGGGTTGGTGGTGTGCTTTTTCGGCATGTCATCCTCCAGCAAAAAGACTGCTTATGCGAACAACTGCCCCCTTCGGCAGATCCTCATTGGCCACTGCCTGAAGCACCGATATCTGCGCAGGAGATAGCGGCCCATCGTCGGTATTCTGGGTAATTAAAGTCGTAAACACGCAATTAAAGTCGTAAACAAGCATCTAGGGAAATCCTGCAAAACCCCCCGCAGTGTTTGGTACATGTCAGCATGCAATGGCATCCTCACAGGCCATGAAGCAAAGCAGCCTTGACCTGAATCTGAGCACCAAGAAGACCCGCAAACAGGAACTGCTGGTCCAGATGGATCGGGTGGTTCCCTGGGCTGCATTGATCGATGTCATTGCCCCGTACTACCCCGAGGGCAAGAACGGCCGCCCACCCTTTGCCCTGGAGACCATGCTGCGCATCCACTGCATGCAGCAGTGGTTTACCTTGTCGGATCTGGCGATGGAAGAAGCCCTCTTTGACACCCCGATCTGTTGACGCCGACCGAAAACTGAGCCACTTTTTGGTGTGATGCCGACCTAAAACTGAGCCAGGTGTTTTACCTACCCTGCTGTTTTGTGCAGCAAGGGAATGAAGAGGGTGATCACCATGGACATGATTGGCAAGATACGGCGGATGCACCGCCGGGACAAGAAGACGAAGCGGGAGATATCGAGGGCCACGGGCCTGTCGCGCAACACGGTGGCCAAGTGGCTGGACGAGGCGCAGCCGGTCGAGCCCAAGTACCGCCGGGAGGCGGCGAAGGCGACCAAGCTGTCGGCGCACGAGGCGGAGCTCAAGCAAGCCTTGAAGGCCGATGCCAAGCGGCCCAAGAAGGAGCGGCGCACGGCCAAGGCCTTGTTCACGCAGATCAAGGCAGCGGGCTACGAAGGTGGCTACACGCGGGTGACGGACTTCATCCGCAAGTGGCGCCAAGGTGAAGGCCAACAGGCGGCCTGCAAGGCCTTCGTGCCATTGACTTTCGAGCTTGGCGAGGCCTTCCAGTTCGACTGGAGCGAAGACGGCTTGCTGGTGGGCGGGGTGTACTACCGCATGCAGGTCTCGCACATGAAGCTGTGTGCCAGTGGGGCCTTCTGGCTGGTGGCCTACCCCAGCCAAGGCCACGAGATGCTGTTCGATGCGCACACCCGCAGCTTTGCAGCGCTGGGTGGCGTGGCACGCCGTGGCATCTACGACAACATGAAGACGGCGGTCGACAAAGTCAAGAAGGGCAAAGGCCGCGTGGTCAATGCGCGCTTTGCAGCCATGTGCGCGCACTATCTGTTCGACCCTGATTTTTGCAACCGTGCCAGCGGCTGGGAGAAGGGGCGCGTGGAGAAGGATGTGCAAGACAGCCGCCGTCGCATCTGGGTGGAGGCGGGGCAACGGCGCTTTGGCAGCTTTACCGAGCTCAATGCGTGGCTGGGCGAGCGCTGCCGGGCTCTGTGGCGAGAGCTGCGCCACCCGCAGCACAAAGCGTTCAGCATCGCCGAGATGCTGGAGCTGGAGCAAAGCCACCTGATGCCGATGCCGGTGGCCTTTGATGGCTATGTTGAGAACCCGGCCAAGGTGAGCAGCACCTGCCTGGTGACGGTGGCGCGCAACCGCTACTCGGTGCCCTGCGAATGGGCGGGGCAAATGGTCAGCACACACCTGTACCCGGCGCAGATCGTGGTGGTGGCCGGCGATGCTATGGTGGCCACGCACGAGCGCCTGAGCGATCGCAACCAGACCCGCTACGACTGGCAGCATTACGTGCCGCTGATCGAGCGCAAGCCGGGCGCGCTGCGCAACGGCGCGCCCTTTGCAGACCTGCCCGAGCCATTGCAGCGCATGCGCAAAGGCTTGCTGCACCAGGAGGGGGGCGACAGGGTGATGGCGCAGGTACTGGCCGAGGTGCCCAAGCAAGGGCTGGACGCCGTGCTGGTGGCGGTGGAGTTGGCCCTGGAGAGTGCGCCGCCATCGGGGCGGGTGAGCACCGAGCACGTCATCAACGTGCTCGGCCGCCTGCAAGCGCAGCCCCTGCCCGAGACGGTTGCGACCAACCTGCAAGTGAGCCAGACACCCCTGGCCGACACGGCGCGCTATGACAGCCTGCGCGCTGGCAGCGACATGCAGGAGGCCGATCATGCGTGAGCTGGACAAGGAGTTCAAAGAGCTGCGCCTGTACGGCATGGCCGGGGCCTGGGAGGACCTGGTCAAGCAAGGCGGCCACGCCACGCTGGAGAGCTCGCGCTGGCTGCTGGAGCACCTGCTGCAAGCGGAAGTCACGGACAGAGCCATGCGCTCAGTGAGCTACCAGATGCACACGGCGAAGTTCCCCGTGCACCGCGACCTGGCGGGCTTCGACTTCGAATGCTCGCCCGTGGACAAAAAGCTCATCGAGCAGTTGGCCAGCATGGCGTTCACCGAGCAGGCGCACAACGTGGTGCTGGTGGGTGGCCCCGGCACGGGCAAGACGCATCTGGCCACGGCCATCGGCGTGGCGGGCATCACGCGCCATGGCTCACGCGTGCGGTTTTACTCCACGGTGGACCTGGTCAACGCACTGGAGCAGGAGAAGGCCCAAGGCAAGGCAGGCCGCATCGCAGCGAGCTTGCAGCGCATGGACCTGGTCATCCTTGATGAGCTGGGCTACCTGCCCTTCAGCCAGGCAGGCGGCGCCTTGCTGTTCCACCTGCTGAGCAAGCTCTACGAGCAGACCAGCGTGATGATCACCACCAACCTGGACTTCAAGGAATGGTCCAGCGTGTTCGGCGATGCCAAGATGACCACGGCACTGCTGGATCGACTCACGCACCACTGCCACATCGTCGAGACGGGCAACGAGTCCCACAGGTTCATGCACAGCACAGCCGTGGCCAAGAAACGCATCAAGGCACGCGAACAGGCCAAGAAGGCTGAGCCGTTCTGAGCGGCTCAAGGGCAAGCCGCTACGGGCTTCGCCCTGCGCGGCTTACCCTCAACGGACGACCACCGAGCTCGATCACCAAGGAGACCAAAACCGACCCAAGGCACTACACTTATCCACAGCCGACCTTCACAGGTTGGCCATTAGCCCTGGCTCAAAATTCAATCGGCACGGTGGCTCAATTTTGAATCGGCGCCAACACTCAGCCGCGATAGTTGCAGCAGCACGCGCGGTGCTCGCACGTCCAAAATACCCCCCACACTCTTGCACCCCAGCCGAAGACCAAGGCAGTTTTCATATGTCCGCCCAAAGCAAGCGAGCAATTCGCTGAATCGCCCACTGCAGTTCATCGCCTCCATGTTCGTCATGCAGGCGGTGGTAGGGCGGGGAACTCCCTTCAATTCAAGATACCTTGCCCGGACGTGTGCATTGCATTCATCTGGCGTGCAGATCAGAATGGGCCATGGCCCTCGAAGACGATATCGCTACCCTCTCCGCACTTGTTCAGCGTATGGTTGATGAATCAGGAACACCAGTAGGTTTTGACGCGCGGGCTTGGCTTGACCAATGGCTGTTGGAATTGGCACCGACATTTGGTCATCGTCGTCCACTGGATGTTCTCAGCGGACCCGGCGGGCTGGATTTGGTGCGTAGCCACCTCCTGCGCGCGCAATCCGGGGCCTATTCCTGAGCGCAATTGTGGTGCTCTCCATTCATTGAATGCGTCACTGCCCACTAATTCATTGGGCCATCGCACACGCCTTGAAAGCCGCCTTGGATTCCCGTGTGGGCCGACCAGCTTCTCAGCATCCCATCGTCGAAGCAGAAAGACTCGCATTGGCTGCCTCGAAGAACTCGACCACCTTGCCATCCTGATCAAGCCTGAAGACCTGATTCCAGCACCGGTTTCCGCCATGCACGACGATGTCCGCCAGAATTGCCTCACTGCGAAGAACACAACCGGAAGCCCAAGCCTGTTGCGCCAGATTCACGCTTGACTGGGACGAATACCATGCGCAAGAAAACCGATAAAAATATCGGCCACTTCGTCGCTTCCAAGGCTGCCATCGATATGCATCCATTGGGTAATCGAGCTAACAGCGCCCATGAACCAGAACACCGCCAATTTCACGTTGCACGGGGCAATGGAACCATCCTGAACACCCCCCTCGAGCACTTTGCGCAGCTCTTGATCAAACTTTCGCCGACGCAAAGTGATTTTTTTCTGATCCGCCACAGTCATACCGGAGAAATCCTGGAGGATCGCCGGTGCGCCCATTTCATCCGTTAGCAACGAGATGTAGTTCTTAATGAAGACCGAGATCCGACCGAAACCAGTATTTTCCGAAGCGATCGCGTCTTGCAAGACGCGATCTCCCAAATGCATGGCGAGCTCGTGGCATTCGTAGACAAGTTCCTGCTTGTTCTTGAAGTAGTAGTAGAGGGCAGGCTTGGTGACGTTGAGCGTTTTTGCAATCTCGTCCAAGGACACATTCTTGTACCCATGGCGGCCAAATGCGCGCGAAGCTTCCGCAATGACAGCTTGCTTTTTGAGCTGGTACTGCTCATCCGCGCCGCTGACCGCATTGTTCCATTTTGCGCCCTTGCCCGATCTTTTGGCAGCATTGCGTGTCAGTGACTTGGGCTTTGCCTCAATTGGCGTACTCATTGGTGTTGTTTTCCTTGAGGGCATTCGTATCGCTAACTGAGGCAAAGTGTATCGAACTGCTTTCGCCGATAGGCCTGCGGAGAAAGGCCGTGCTCATCAGCCAGCCAAGATACTGCGCGCAATGATCAACTTTTGAATGTGACTAGTGCCTTCGTAGATCTTTGTAACGCGCACATCGCGATAATAGCGCTCGACCGGGAAGTCGTTGACATACCCGTAGCCACCATGCACTTGCAGCGCCGCAGAGCAAACCTTTTCAGCCATTTCGCTGGCATAGAGTTTAGCAACGGAGGCCTCCTTACTGGTTGGCAGGCCCGCATCCGTAAGACGAGCTGCATACAGCATGTACTGGTGCGCCACCTCAACCTGCATGGCCATTTCCGCCAAATCAAAGCTAATGGCCTGCAGTTCGGTGAGTGGCTTGCCATAGGCCTCGCGCTCTTTGGCGTAGCGGATGGCTGCCTCCAGCGCTGCACGGGCAATGCCGATGGCCAGGGCGGCGATTGCGATGCGCCCATCGGACAACAGCGATAGTGCTTTGCCATACCCGCGCCCTTCCTCACCGATCATGTTCTGAACTGGAACACGCATGTTGTCCAGCTGAATCTGAGCCGTGTGGGCCGTGTGCTGGCCCAGCTTCCTTTCGATACGCAAGCATTGGTAGCCTGGATCTTCGGGGTCCGCGATGAACAGGCTGAAGCGGTGACGGGCACCTGGTTCCGCAGTTGCTGCCACGACGAGCGCAAAGCCCGCTTCACTGCCATTGGAAATCCATTGTTTGCTGCCATTGATCACATAAACGTCGCCGTCCCGCTTAGCCGTGGTCCGGATGGCTGCGGTATCCGAGCCTGCATGGGGCTCTGACAATAAAAAGGCACCAATGCGCTTGCCACTGGCCAGATCCGGCAGATGGCGGGCCATCTGTTGTTCGGTTCCAAAACTACGTAACACGTGCGCAGCTGAGTTGTGGACGTGCATCATGGTGGCGAAGCCACCATCGGCCGCTGCGAATTCTTCAATAGCCAGGCAATACTCCACGAATGAAAGCCCGGAACCGCCGTATGCTGGCGGGGCGAGCATGCCCATGAAGCCTACGTCGGCAACTGCCTTGATTTCGTCGTGTGGCCAAGCCCCCGTGCGATCACGTTCGGCGGCCGTGCTACCCACCACTTCAGTCGCGACACGCCGGGCAGACTCCCGAATAATGACTTCTTGTTCGCTCAGCAATGCATTGGAAACGATGCTCATAAACCCATCCTTGAAAACTTGGAAAACGACTGACCCAATGCGGTCAACCCAGCCAGCGCTTGCGGCGGCGGTAATGTTTCATGTCGCGGAAACTCTTGCGCTCCCCATCGACCGTCAGGCCGAGGTAGAACTCTCGAACGTCCTCGTTGGTCTTTAAGCTGTTGGAGGGGCCCTCTAACACGATCCGTCCGCTCTCCATCACATAGCCGTAGTCGGCTAAATCCAGAGCGACGCGGGTGTTTTGCTCCACGATCAGCAGAGTCAGACCGCTGGTCTTGAGGTCACTCAGCAAACCATAGACCTCATCGACCATCAGCGGAGCCAAGCCGAGCGAAGGCTCGTCGATCATCACCAACTTAGGCTTGGCCATCAGGGCCCGTCCAATTACCAGCAATTGCTGCTCGCCGCCCGACAGGTAACCTGCTGTGCGAGTACGCAAGGCTTTCAGACGCTTGATGCGGCTATACACCTCATCAAGCATTTCCTTGGCATCGCCAGCGCTGCCCATATGACCGCCCACCACCAGGTTCTGCTCCACTGTCATGTGGCGGAGAACCTTGCGCCCTTCCATGACATGTACCAACCCCTTGCGAACGACATCGACGGGGTTGGCACCGGTGATGTCCGCACCATCAAATTGAATACTCCCCGCCGTCACACGACCATCCTCTGTCCTGACCAGGTTGGAGATGGCCTTGAGCGTGGTGCTCTTGCCAGCGCCATTGGCGCCCAGCAAGGTCACGCACTGTCCAGCGGGGACTTTGGCGGTAATGCCTTTGACAGCAAGAATGACGTCGCTGTAGAGGACTTCAACGTTGTTCAGTTCAAGCACGGGTAGCTCCAGATGATGTGGCCTGGGTCTCGGTGGCCCGAGACCCAGGCCGATTTGCAATTACCACTTGTTCAACACAGGAACCGGAACGTTCTGCTCGAGAAGTTTGTACTTTCCCTTTTCGACGGTGCCGATGTTGACGGCTGTGCCCGAGGTCGGGAACGGCGCATCATTGTTGAACTTGATATTGGGCAACAAGCCAAAACTGCGCTCGGTAGGCATGGGGGTGGACAGCAGTGCAGCGCGAACCTCTTCGCCCGTCACACCGCCAGCACCTTTGACCTTGACAACATTTTCAACGGCACGAACCGTCAACATCGCTTGGCTCATGCCCATAATGCAGGCAGAGTTATAGGCGGCTTGCAACTTGTATTGGCTGCGCAGTTTCTCGAAGAAGTCCCGTGCCGGTGTTGCGCCTTCGGCGGCCATGGCCATGCCATAGACCTCATAGTTTCCATCCATTTGGCTCAGGTCACCCAGCGCTTTCCCCGACGAAAGCAACCCGTTATGAGCGCTAACCACTATCGGAATATTGGTTTTTCCAAGGCTTTGCAGGGCGCGCCGTGTCGCCACTACCGATGCTGTATTGTTGAACACCTGCAGTACCGTGGCCCCCTTGCGGACCAGGCGGCTGACCTGCTGGGTAAGGTCGGTCGGCTGTGCTTCGGTATAAATCGTTTCAACGACTTCAATGATCTTCGGATTGTCCTTAGCGAACTTCTCGACACCTTTGTGGATGTCCACGTAGGCCGGCGATACTTCCGATGAAATCACCCCCACCTTGAGAGGAGCAGACGAACCCGACTTCTTCTGCATCCACACATAAAACGCAGCCGCTTCGTGCGGGTAAGTGGCACGGGCATTGAACACCCAGTTATCACCCTTCCAAGCAAATCCATATCCTGCTGTCGACTGGACAAGAGGCACCTTGTCACTAGGCAAGCGCTGCTGCAGCGCATTGGTATCTGCACCGCCCACACCCAGAACAGCCACCGGGTTGAGCTCGGACTTGATGCCTGGCCAGAGGCTGGCCACTTGGGCGACGTCATAGCGGGTGTCGAAATCCTTGATTCGCAATGCGACGCCCTGCGCTTTACCGACCTCTTCGCTCCACCAGTCGAGCACCGCACGGCGGCATCCCGTCATATCTTTCATGATGTCTGCGAAAGGTCCGGTGAAGTCAGCCAGGCCAGCCACGTTGTAAGTAGTCTGAGCTTGTGCCATGCCGCCAAGGCACAAGGCTGACGCCAGTAAAGCGCCGCGTTGCCCCAGTTTGACCATTGCCGACAACTTTGCTCGATTCGTTTTCATAAAAAAAGTCTCCTTTTGTAGTAGCGCTTTGCATTGGAGCAGCCCTTCCCAGCGCCTAAGGTGGCTGCAGAAAACAGGATTGCGGTCAATATGGGTAAGGCCACATGCGATAAGACCGCTTGACGATGTTCCACCGGTGCATCAGACCGCGTGGCTCAAAGATCAGAAAGGCCGCGATGACTCCACCCAGGAAAATATTCATCACTGCGAAAACAACATCTCCGCTCAGGAAGGAAAAGTTCTCGACCAGTGAAGGGCCCACGATGGTGATCGTCTCCTGGGCAGTACGGATAACAAACACGCCGATCAGCGCGCCCGTCACCGACCCCATGCCACCCACAATGATCATCGCGATGAACCATATCGAGTGGATCAGGGTGAACTGGTCAATCGCCACGAACCTGACGTAGTAAGCCCAGAGCCCTCCACCGATGCCCGCGTAAAACGCACCCAGCAAGAAGGCAAGTACCTTGGTGCGCACGACATTGATGCCCATCATTCCTGAGGCCACGTCGTCATCGCGCACTGCCGCAAAAATTCGACCATGGCGGCTGCGTGCGACGCCGTAGGCGCCCGCAATCATGATGAAGGCCACTACCAGACACAGGTAGTAAATGCGGGTATCGGTGTTGAAAACGAAACCAAGGAGCTGTGCTGGTTCCAGAGTGATGCCGTTAGATCCCCCCAGCCACTTGGCAGGCAGGTTGAGCACAAAGAAGTGGAACAAAATCTGCGCAGCAATCGTGGTCAAGGCAAGGTAAAAACCCTTTATGCGCATTGCGGTTAATCCAAACACCAGCCCAAAAAGCGCCGCGCACAGCCCGCCGATGGGCAAAGCCAGCCAGAAAGGCAGGTGGCCTTTCGTCGCTAGGAGCGCTGTTGCATACGCACCAACCCCCATGAACGCAGCTTGACCCAAATTGATCTGACCCGCTAGACCAGTATTGATCTGCAGCCCCATGACCACCACTGCAGTAATCAGCATAGAGGTCATGATCGCCACCCAGCGGACCTCGCTGATCAGGGGCAGCGCAAACAACGCTATAACAAACAGGCCCAATGCCACCGCCTGGCTGCGCGTGCGAATTAGTGCTTGGTCTTTGGCGAAAGAAGTCGCGAATACACCTGCGGGATCCATGCTCATACCCTCTCAATGGTTTTCCACCCGAACATGCCGGTGGGACGAATTAACAACACCACCAGCATGATGATGAAAGGAAAGACGGAGCCCAGCGCTCCCCCCACCAGGGGATCGAGATAGGCCGAAGCCAAACCCTGAATCACACCCACCAAAACACCGGCGATCAGCAAACCTGCGAGGGACTCCAACCCAGCCAGCAAGGCCACCGGCAAGGCAGCCAGGCCGATGTCGGAGCTCATCATGTTGATGGAGCGGCCACTCAAATGCACTATCGCCCCCAGTGTGGAAAGCACGGATCCCAGCACCCACGCAAAGGCAATGGAACGCTGCACCGAGATGCCCATGGACATGGCCACCTGGTGGTCTTCCGCCACGGCCGTCATGGTCAAGCCAGCCCTTGTCCGGTTGAAAAACCAGGAGAGGCCAACGCCGATGAAGATGGTCATAATTCCACCGTAGAGCATCGAACGGGAGACGATGAGATCGCCAACGATGATCGGATCCAGAGGAAAGATGATCGGAAAAGCACGCACCTGTGGACCAAAAAGCACCAACACAACGCCTCGGATCAGAATCAAGAGACCGATCGTCACCATGACCATCGAGAAGACGGATTCCCCAACCAGACGGGCAAAAAATATCCGCTCAATCATGAAACCAAAAATTGCAGCACTAACGAATGCCACGGGCAATCCGACCCACAGCGGTAGACCCATCTGAATAATCGTCCACCACACCATGTAGCCGCCAAAGACCACCAACTCACCTTGTGCAAAGTTGAACACCTTTGACGCGCGATAGATCACGACGAAACCCATGGCGATCAACGCATACAGAAGCCCTGACAGCGCACCGTTTATCAGGTAGTTAATAAAATCGATCATTTCCGTCCTCTGCTTCGGGCTGCGCCCAGGTGGTCTGACCCTGCGGCGTCCGTGTCATGGATGGACACCAGAGCCTCGAAATTGCCGCGCCGACCGTCCTGGTAGGTCACAGGAATATCGATACGCACGGCGTGCAAGCCGTCATATAAACCGTTGATCAGCGTGGCGTATCGCACCTCCAGGAATTCGCGCCGCAGCTTTCTCGAACGTGTTAGTTCGCCCTCGTCCGGATCAAGCTCTTTTGGAAAATTGGCGAATCGCTTGACCCGCGCATGCGCCGGCAAAAACTGATTCACACGGGTAATTTCCTGACTGATCAACTCTGCGACCTCTGGCCGCTGTGACAAATCGGTAAAGGTTGAAAATCCGATCCGCTTGTCTTCTGCCCACCGCGACAGAACAGCCATGTCGATATTGATGAGAGCGGCCACGAAGTCCCTCGTCTCGTCTCCCACCGTCATGATGTCCTTGATGAAGGGACTGAACCGAAGGCGGGTCTCGACGAACTGCGGCGGGAAGGTTTCTCCGCTGCGCAAACGCTTGAGGTCCGACAACCGCTCCAGGAACACGAGCTCGCCTAGCTCAGTTTTCGTTACGGCATCGCCCGTGTAGAACCAGCCATCTTTCACCTTCGACTCTACGGAACCCTCTCTGCGGTAGTAGCCCAGAAACGGGCTTCCGCCACGAATCTGCAGCTCTCCGTCCGCACTCAAGCGCCATTCCAATGGTGGGCCCGCCTCTGGATGCGCCTTCATCCAGTGCCCTACGGTCTCCAGATCAAATCGGTCACCCTGGTGGCATGTCAGCAACCCGGTTTCGGTGGAGCCATAGATGTTGCGCAGAGGTATACCCATGGCATGGAACATGCGAAACACATCCGGTGCCATGGTGGCACCACCGCAGCTGGCACAGCGCAGCCGGGTCAGGCCGAGCAGATCTCGCAACGGGCGCAGAACCAGTGCATTGGCGATAGGAAACAGCAACCGGTCCAGCAGGCCAACGGGTTTTCCATCCAAGCGCCCCACATTAACGGTGTGACCGATCTTCATGCCCCACTCGTAGACACCTCGTCGAATGGGTCCTGCGTCGAGCATGTGCGCCTGCACAGAGGACGCCATGCTTTCCCACTGGCGCGGAGCAAATGTCATACCTTCCACCGCCAATTCCCGAATGTTGGACAACACCTGCTCCGGGCCCTCGGGGAAGTTCACTACCATGGGCAATCCCAATCCCATGGTGATGCCATATATTTGTTCAGTGGCCCAGGATGGCGCGATGTAACTCAGGTATTCCATACCCGGCTTCACATCCATGGAATCGATCAAGCGCTGGGCGTTGTCGATCAAAAAGCGATGCGTGAGGATCACGCCCTTGGGCTGCCCCGTCGTGCCGGAAGTGTAAGAAAGAACCGCTATGTCATCGGGGGCTCCCGCATCCACTAGCGCGTCGTACATCTTTCCGTTACGTTGATGGATTTCACGCCCTTGCCGCTGCATGCCATCGAAGGTTTGCAGGATGGGGTCGTTATACGACCACATACCCGTTTCATCCCAATACACAATGTGGCGCATCTTCAACGTCTTGTTCCGGACATCCAGGCCCTTGTCAACCTGCTCTTGGTCCTGCGCGAACAAGATGACTGCTTCGCTGTCGTCCAAAAGATAGGCCACCTCCTCCGAAGTGAGGTCCGGGTACATGGATACAACTTTGCATCCCAGTGCATGCGCGGCATACTCGGCCCAGTAATGCTGCGGCTCATTCTCACCAATGATGGCAATGGTCTCACCCGCTTTGACGCCTGCTTGGTGCATGCCCAGCGCAATCTCTCGAACGTTGCGCTGCACATCCGCAAAGCTGTACTCCCGCCAAATGCCGCGCTGCTTATGGCGCTGGGAAAGACGGTTGGGGTTAGCATGCGCATGCTTGCGCAGCAACTGGGGAAGGGTCGCGATTTCGAGTTTCATTGGACGCCCTCCCCAAGATAGGCTTTAAGCACTGCGGGATTAGCCTGGATCTCCTTGGGCGTTCCATCGGCGATCTTGCGTCCAAAGTCCAGCACAGCGATGCGGTCAGCCAGGTCCATCACCACACCCATGTCGTGCTCCACCAAAACAATAGGAATGCGCTTTGCCTCGCGCACATCCAGAATGAAACGTGCCAAGTCTTCTTTCTCTTCAGTATTCATACCGGCCATAGGCTCATCCATCAACAGAATCTTCGGGTCTTGGGCCAGTGCGCGCCCCAAGTCCACGCGCTTGCGAAGCCCATAACCGAGGCTGCCCACCGGCGCATGCCGGATGGATTCAATTTCAAGAAATTCAATGATTTCTTCCACCACCTCCCGATGCAAAACTTCTTCCCGTTTTGCCGGGCCGAAATGGAAAAATGACTGCACGAGATTGGCCCGCATGTGCATGTGGCGCCCCACCATCAGGTTCTCGATAACGGTCATGCCCGAAAAAATGTGCGTACCTTGAAAGGTGCGCGCTAGGCCCTGTGCCGCCACGTCGTGAACCGCCATGTCGCGCACGTTGTGCCCGGCCAGGGATATCTCGCCTTTCTTGGGGCGGTAGAACCCGCTCAGGCAGTTCATCAGAGAAGACTTTCCCGCTCCGTTCGGCCCGATGATTGCCAGCAGCTCGTCCTTGCGCACATCAATCGAAACATCATTCAGCGCCACAACTCCACCGAACTGCAGCAGCAGATTCTGGGCTGTCAGCACCACGCCTTCCCGCTGGCTTTGAATGGCTGCATTCATTGGTACCTCCACTCTGAATTCTTGGCTTTGTCCATCGAATTTCCTTCATAAGACCTTTGCAGGGTCTACGCATCCATTTGCGGGAATGCTCGCAGCGATCAATGGACCACGACTAACAACGGACACCCGCATCCAGGCTGATCGTGGTGGCATTCAAATAGGCGTTTTCCACAACGTGCCGAACCAGTCCACCGAACTCTTGTGCCTGCCCCATGCGATGAGGAAAGAGGATGACGTTGTCAATAATGTTTTGCGACACCTTCGTTGGCATGCCTGCAGACATGGCGGTCTCAAACAGACCAGGCGCCACGGCCACCACTCGGATTCCGTGTTGCGCAAGATCCCGCGCCACCGGAAGCGTCATTCCAATGACCGCCGCTTTGCTGGCGCTATATGCGGCCTGGCCCACTTGACCCTGCCACGCAGCACCAGATGACGTGTTCACGATGACCCCCCGTTCACCGTCGACATTGGGCTCGTTCTGCGACATGGCCAACGACGCATAGCGCACCACGTTGAATGTCCCGGTCAGGTTGATGGCGATCACCCGGTTCCAAAGATCCATCGGGAATAACTCGCCCTTTGAAAGCGTCTTGCAGGGACCCAGAATTCCCGCGCAATTTACCGCCACATGCAGCGCACCAAATTCCGCCACTGCCGCGTCTACGCCAGCCTTCACACTGGCCTCGTCCGAAACATCAACCTTCTGGATTCGCACGCGCTCGCCCATCGGCAGCACCTCGCTCGCAAGGCGCTCTTCGTCCAGATCAACCGCCATGACGCTCGCTCCGGCCGCAAGCAATGCCTTGCAAGTGGCGAGCCCCAGGCCTGAAGCAGCTCCTGTGACGAAGGCAATGGTATTTTTGACATCCATACTGTTTCTCTTGTCTCTTATTGAGTGCAGCGCTCAGCGCGCCAAGATGGTGATACAGGCAACAGCTTCTTCAATGCCCTCAAGACCGCCACCGTTTTCTGCCAGCGCAATCCTTGCGTCAGTCACCTGCCGCAGTCCGGCTTCCCCGCGAAGCTGAGTTACCAACTCATGGACTTGGGCAATACCGGTGGCCCCAACAGGGTGCCCCTTAGACTCCAGGCCGCCGGACGGATTAACGGGAATGCGGCCACCAATCCGGGTATCACCCCGCTCGGCAATCACACCGCCCATGCCGAACTCACAGAAACCGAGGTTTTCTGTCTGAATGATTTCACCCATGGCCGTGGCATCGTGCACCTCGGCCACCGAGATATCTGCTGGGCCAACACCTGCCAGTTCATATGCCCTGCGCGAAGCCAGTGCTGTGCAGTGGTTGGTGTAGTCGTCTTCGCTCCGGTCGGAACCGCTTTGCACTACTGCCGCCAACACCTTGATGGCACGCTTTTCATCGATGTTCAAGCGCATAAGCGCCGAGCGTGTGCAAATGATGGCTGCTGCTGCGCCATCAGACACCGGGGAGCACATGGGCAGAGTCAATGGGTAGGTGATCGGCGGCGCGGCGAGCACCTCTTCGATGCTGTAAGCCATCCGGTACTGCGACAGCGGGTTGTGCATGGAGTGCGCGTGGTTCTTGGATGAAACGGCGGCTAACTGGCGCTGCGTCGTCCCGAAAGTGCGCATGTGCGATCGTGCAAACGCCGCATACACGTCCATGAAAACGCTGTACGGCCTGGGTGAGGTACTCCCCTCGGGCACCGCCACGTCGCGCCCCATCTTCATCAACTCCCCACGAATCTCTTCTGCACGCGAGAGATCCCAGGCACTGTCAAACACCGAGAACATCTTGAGCTTGTCGGATGAGAACATCTTCTCTGCACCAACAGCCAAAGCGACATCGCCAGCACCCGACTTGAGGTGATTGCAGGCTAGAACGAACGCCGACGAGCCGCTTGCACAAGCGTTTTCGACGTTCACCACCGGAATGCGCCCAATCCCCATGGCCCGCAGCGCAATTTGCCCACGAATCATGTGCTGGCCATCCATATGCCCCTGGGAAGTGTTCCCAAAAAAGGCCGCTTCCAAGTCTTCTTTTTCCAATCCCGCGTCCGCCAAAGCAGCCGCCGTGGCCTCGCGTGTGAGCGCCTTGATGTCTTTGTCCAGATGCCGTCCGAATGGCGTCATCCCCACACCAACCACATAGATATCTTCCATCGCATTTCTCCGTGGCGGATCTTCTTGATCCATGAAAGTCAAATAAATTACTTTGCGTAAGATGTTTTTACTGTACAGTAAAATTCTCAACTGCTTGCCAGGGATTACCCTTGGTATCACATTCGCGGCTCAGCAAAGCGGCAGGAATCGCATGCCCCGCGCAGTCTCAATATCGCCCTGCTCAGTCACGCTGTACAAACCACGAGCCACGTTGTGGGGATGAGCGGCGGCTTCGGCCATGGTGAGCACCGGCGCAAAGCAACTGTCAGTGCCTTCCATCAGTGCATTCCAGTACGTACTAGGTTGGGAAGCAAAGCGCTGCGCAATCCGCGCCTTGAGAGACGGCCACAAAGTCTTGTCCATTTGCCGTGCGGGGTCGACATCCGTCAGCTGCAATTGCGTCAACAGCAATGCATAGAACTGTGGCTCGATTGCACCGACCGTGATGTATCGCCCATCGCTGCACAGATAGCGGTCGTAGAAGGGTGAGTCATGGAAGACACTGGGTTCGCTGCCTTCCAATCCGCCACCTTGACGAATCAGTTGCACGAGCGGCGACAGCATTGCCAACACATCAATGATGGCGCCGTCAACCACGCAGCCCTGGCCCTTATCCCGCGCGCCTAGCAACGCCGACACCATGCCAAATGCAAACCCGAGGGCGCCGGCAGCATCCCCAACCACTGTGGGTGGAAGCATGGGAGGGTGTCCCGGTTGCTCGGTGATCGACATGAGCCCAGTGAGAGCGACATAGTTCATGTCGTGCCCGGCGGCCTGAGCCAGCGGCCCATCCTGCCCCCAGCCCGTCATGCGCCCATACACAAGCCGCGGGTTGTATTCACCACATACATCGGGACCCAAACCCAGGCGCTCCATCACACCCGGGCGGTTGCCCTCAATCAACCCGTCGCTTTGCGCGACCATGTCCAGCGCCCGCGCCTTGTCCTCGTCGTTCTTGAGATTCAATGTGACGCGTCGTTTGCCGCGCGACAAGAGCGCCCCGTCCTTCGGAGTGAGCTCATCAGGCAATGCGCTCGCACCTGGCCGCCCGACCACAGTAACGTCAGCGCCCATCTGCATCAACATGAACCCAGCTAAGGGCCCTGGGCCGATCCCCTCGAACTCGACGATCTTGATACCCGATAGCGGGAACATGAGCGGGCTGCTCTTACTTCGCATGAAGAACTCCATTTGTTTAATTGTTTTACTTTAGGGTAGAATTTTTAACCTATGGGTAATGGAAAACCCCATGTCCCTCAAAACAGAGGCAAAAGCAGAATCGATCCATGAACACGCAAGCCAGCAAGGAACCCCTGATGTCGACACCGGTTGTGATTACAGACGTACGAAAAGGCACCATGTGGATTCGCCTGAACCGACCTGATGCAATGAACTCGCTGACCCCGGCGGTGCTTCGGGGAATAGACCACGCACTCAACGAAGCACAGAGCCGCGGAGACGTGATATCCGTCGTATTGACGGGCACTGGACGGGCCTTCTGCGCGGGCGCCGACCTCAAGTACGTCAAGACGCAAGCGGGCGAAAGTGGCACCAGTGGCTTTCTGGACAGCGTACTGTCCACCATGAACCGGATTGACCGCTTTCCAAAACCCGTGATCGCCGCCCTGAACGGCATAACTCTGGCGGGCGGGCTCGAACTGGTGCTGTGCTGTGATCTAGTGCTGGCGGCAAGGAGCGCCAAAATTGGCGACGCACATGCCAACTACGGCCTGATCCCCGGAGGGGGGGGGTCGGTGCGCCTGCCGCGGGTCATTGGCCCCACACGCGCCAAGTACCTTCTCTTCACGGGTGACTTCGTGGACGCGGCAGATCTTGTGGAAGCGGGCCTCGTCAACCAAGTGGTGGACGACGACCAGCTCGAAAGCGTTGCACAAGCCGTGGCCGACAAAATTGCCACGAAGAGCCCCCTTGGCCTGCGCCGCATGAAAACGCTGGTCGACGATGGTTTGCAACAGCCTCTAGACACCGCCCTGCGATTGGAGCTTCTGGCCTCTGAAGTGCATTCCCACAGCGCCGATCTCCACGAAGGCCTGGCCGCATTCAACGAAAAACGCACCCCGCGCTTCACGGGCCACTAGGACGGCAACGCCATGCATACGTTACCCACCACCGATCGATTCAGACTACTGCGTGCTTCGCAGCAATTCGCCTACGACCGCGCCCCGGCCATCCGCGCGGTCTATCAGCTTGCAATGATGACGCCGCAGGATCTCCAAGGCCCTGCCGACCTTGCACGGCTCGCCGTCACAAGTAAGGATTCACTGCTTGATAAGCAGCGCCAGTCACCGCCATTCGGTGGGTTTCTCGCTGCCGACGACACATCTATCCGCCGCATTTATGTCTCCCCAGGCCCCGTCTATGAACCCCATTCTTTCGACGAAGACACTGGCAAGGGCTTCTCGCATGTGTTCAGGCAGGCGGGAATCGGCCCCGGTGACCGTGTACTCAACACCTGGTCCTACCATCTTGTTCCAGCCGGCCTATTGCTAGATGCGGGCATTGCTGCCACCGGGGCGACGCTCATTCCCTGCGGGCCCGGCGGCGCCGAGCAACAAGCGCAGCTCATCATGGAACTGGGCATCACCTGCATTTGCTCCTCCACCTCCTTCTTCGTGACCTTGGTCGAAACGCTTGAGCGCATGGGCTACGACCTGCCTTCTCAATGGAAGGTCCGCTCCGCAATGCTGGGCGGCGAACTGGGTGACTGGATGGGCAAGCGCCGCGCATTGGAGCAGAAATACGCAATCCGCACGTTCTCGGCTTATGCCACCGGCGACTTCGGGCTGATTGCTTACGAGGAACTAGGACAACTGGGCTACACGGTCCAGCCTGACCGGCTCGTCCAGATCTGCGACCCGCACACCGGCGCACCCCTTCCGCCGGGCGAACCCGGCCAGATAGTGGTCACCACGCTGGACAGCGGTTGGCCTCTGGTCCGCTTTGGCACAGGCGATGTGGCGCAAGCGCTGGCCCATTCCCCGGATGGTCTCGTCGAACGAATCAGTTTGTTGCAAGGCCGAGTGGGCCAAGGTGTCAAAGTACGCGAAATTTTCATCTATCCACGCAACGTGGAAGAGCTGATCATCCGGATCCCGGCTATAGAACGTGCCCAGATCATCGTTGAAAAAAAGCAGCATCGGGAAACTGCAACCTTGCGCGCGGTGCTAACGCCAGGGGCTTCTCACTACGCCACGCAAAGCGATTTGATCGAAGTGTTCAGGCAATTGACCCGCCTGAGGCTCGACTCAGTCGAGTGGGTAATCCAAGAAGATATGCCCATTGACGCACCCTTGCTGGTTGACAACAAGCAGTGAAATTCTAAAAAGCCATTGGTCTGATGCACCTAGTGGCTATACCGTCGCTTACCTCATGAAACGATAGCAATGATTGAACTCGCAGCCAATCCACTTATTTATCCATTCAAGCCACCATCGTCACGACACTGGGTCGAGATCGCCCCGGGCGTACGCTGGATCCGACTGTCGATGCCATTCCGACTCGACCACATCAATGTATGGGCCATAGATACCCATGATGGCTGGGTGCTGGTAGATACCGGCCTGAATAACCCCGACACCGTGGCCGACTGGCTGGCCCTCATGGCGCACGGGCCGCTGGCACGGCCACTCCAAGGCGTTTTCGCCACACACATGCACCCAGACCACATCGGCTTGGCTGGTTGGTTCACGCGTCGCTTTGGTGTGCCGCTGCACATGAGCCGGCTGGAGTACCTGACCTGCCGCGTGATGCATGCCGACACGAACCGCGAAGCCCCGCCCGACGGCGTGCTCTTCAATAGATGCGCCGGCTGGTCGGAGGCAGCCATTGAAAGCTACCGCAGTCGCTTCGGCAGCTTTGGTAAACATATCCACGCTCTGCCTGACAGCTACCGACGGTTGCAGGACGGCGACCACGTCCAGTTGGGTAAATATGGCTGGCGGATCATCACCACCGGCGGCCACTCACCAGAACATGCCTCTCTGTACTGCCCCGACTTGAAACTGCTGATCTCCGGCGACCAGGTGCTACCGAAGATTTCGTCGAATGTTTCGGTGTTCGCCAGCGAGCCACAGGCCAATCCGCTGAAGGAGTGGTACGAAGGGCTCGACAAACTAATGAGGGATGTTCCCAACGATGTGTTGGTACTCCCCTCTCACAACGAGCCCTTTTATGGACTGCATGAACGCCTTGACTCGCTCAGGTCAGGCCAAAATAGTGCACTGAATCGGTTACGTCAGACATTGACTACCGGGCCTCAACGGATCATCGATACGTTCGCTGCACTCTTTCATCGCTCCATCGGAGAACAGGATGCGCAGCAACTGAGCCTGGCAACAGGTGAGGCAGTTGCTTGCATAAACTTTCTCATCGCACAGGCCACCATAGAAGTCACGATGGACGAAAACGGGGTCGCGTGGCACTCAACAAGATATTGACATTGAAGTGCCGCCCTACGCTCTATGGTGAATCGACCCGGTTGATCTAGACGCCGTCGAGCCTCGAACCGAAGCCCATTGGCAGGTGCAACGGTGTTTCGGCGGCAATCTGCGGAAATCTGACCGAGAAGTCCCCTGAATTTTTATTCGTTTGAGCGACCGTTTTGAGTCGTTATGCACAGTGCGCCGTTATGAGTAGCCCGGTGGGTGTGAACCGCCCCGGGGCGGTTCACCATGCCCATCCGGGATTGGAAAGCTGCCCTGACCCGATTTACCATTCAGTTCGGAGACCGCATCTCCATCAACTGTATGCGTCCGGCCAACCCATCTTGAATCGGATGAATGGGCTGTGATGCAACCAACATAAACTGCTATGTGTCGCATCCCGGACGATCATAGGGTCGCTTGTGGAACAGGTGCGGGTGCTCCTGATACCAATCCTTCATGGCTTGCATCGGCGTCTTGCTCTTGAGTGCTGACTGCGGCAGCTGGTGGTTGTACAAAACCACATAGCGCAGCAAGGTCTGCTCCATGTCCTCGCGGCTGTTGAACCGGTGGGTCTTGAGCACATCGGCAATGCGGCCATTGAATCGTTCGACCATGCCATTGGTTCTCGGTGTTCTGGGCTTGGTCAACCGGTGTTCGATACTCAGTTCTTGGCACAACTGGTCGAACTCATGGTTGCCGCTGGGCTCGCGCTCCCTGCTGGCAAACAGGCGGTCCGTGAACTCCTTGCCGTTGTCGGTCAGCAGCTTGGTGATCCTGATCGGACAGGCCTTGTGCAATGCCCTCAGAAAGGCCCGTGCACTGGCGGCTGTCTTGTTGGCCTTGAGTTGTACGAACACCCATCGCGTGGCCCGGTCGATGGCCACAAACAGGTAGCGCCGTTGCGATTCGTCCTGCATCTGGGGCAGGTACTTCACGTCCATGTGCACATAGCCAGGCTCGTAGCTCTTGAACGCCTTGTGCACAGGCTGTGGCTCCTGGGGCTTGAGGGCGTTGAGGTTGCCCGCCCCATGGCGGCGCAGGCACCGGTCCAGGCCCGAGTGACCTTGCCCCTGTTTCGTGTAGTTCTTAACCCACGATTCACGCGGCCTTTTTACGCTGTGCCTCGTACCAGCGCTGCTCGTATTTCTTGAGCTGCTTCAGCTGTCGCAGCTACACCGTGGTCGGCACCAGTGAAGACCTGCACCGCCTCTTCAGCTTCTACTGGTTCCTGGAAGCCGAGAGCAGGAACACGAGGTCCCGCGAATGGGCTGAATACTTCACGCTCATACGCACTCAAATTGACCTGTTCACCATGGACAAATTCGATGAGGAACTGGTGACCCAGTCCAGAGAGGCCGCCCGCAGCAAGCCTCTGAAATTCTGGAGTCGGTACCGCATCTCGGGAGGCGCACTTGCCTAGCCACGCACAACCATCGATGGCCCCGGCAACCGCCCCTGACGGCGCGCCAGCTGACCTGGTCGTCAGCTCTGCGCCGGGCCCGGCCGGCGCCACCCAAGTCCTGAGCCGTTACCGCGACGACGTGTGGGAGCTGTGGCCCTACTTCGAGCAGTCGAACCTGACCCCCAGCAGCAAGCGCATCGACTGGGCAAACGTTCCTGAGCAATTCAGGCCCGACACCGCAGATCCGGACCGTGTCCGGCCTGCATTGGGCCGGCCGGATGAAAGGCTTTGCCGCCTACGCCGGCGTTGATTGGCGCCTCTCGCCTCACCAACTGCGCCGGGCGTACGCCTGGACCTTCGTGCGGCATCGCCTGGGAAATGTCCTCTTCCTCAAGGAGCAGTTCAAACACTCGAGCATCGAGATGACGCAGCTGTATGCGGCGAACCCTATGCAAGATGACGCGCTGTTTGAAGACCTGTTCACGGAGATCAGTGCCCGAAAAGTCGAGCTGATCGAAGGCTGGCTCCACGCGGATACGCCCCTGGCGGGGCGCGCCGGCCAGCGAATCGTGAGCATGCGGGCCCACGACTTCCCTAGCCGCGAAACTCTCATCGAGGAGACGGCCGATTGGATCAATATCCGCAGCACCGGCCATTCGTACTGCTTGGCCCAGGATGATGGCTGTGGCGGGGCCGGTCTGTATGAGCCGTGGCGGTGCGGCGCCTGCAATGACTCTGTGATCGACAGTTCCCAGCGGATCGCGTGGCAGGCAATACACGCCCACCAACTGGAGCTCCAAGTGGAGGCCCGCGAGTTGGGACCGGCAGCGGTCCAGCGCGTGCAACGAGACCTCCACCGGGTCGAAGACGTCTTGAAGCAGCTGGGGCCGGGGATCGAACCGCTATGAAAGCCAGATGGGACCGACGCCAGGCGCCCGAAGAGGTTCGCGGGCGCAATCGAGACACAACGACCGCCGATCTGTGGGAGGCTCTGGCACGCCTGCAGCGTGCCGAGGCCGTTCCGACGATCACAGCCCTAGCGGTCGAGGTCGGCGTCACTCCAGCGTTGATTCACAACCGCTACCCGGATGTCGCGAAGGAGGTTCGCCGCCTGAGCGGCCGAGAGCCCGGCGCAAGCGAGGACAGCCTCAAGGCGGCGCTCAAACGCGAACAGGAGACTGCCCGTGATTTGCGCGCCGAGAACTTGGACCTGCGCAAGCAGCTTCAGGCCATGGCCTCGGTGAACGAAGCGCTGCGGCAGGAGGTCAGGATTCTGCATGCGACCGGCCACGCGAAGGTCGTGAGCTTCGTGCCCGGGGCACCGACACGCTAGTCGAATAGGGAAGCTGTTTGAGGAACGGCCTTAGCCGGCGCTCGCTCGACCGGCTCGCCGGTGGCTGCCAGGCGCTCAGGCGGACAAGCCTGCATGAAGTCCATCGAGCCTTCGGCGGGCGCGTCCAGCCAGGCGTCGTACTGGGATTCGTCCAGCAGGACGACCATACGCTTCTCTTCGCCTGGGCGGTGATAGTTGCACATGACGGGATGGGAGTCGGCGTTGACCGTCATGAGCGTGAAGGTATGAACGCGCTCTCCTGCAGGCGAATGCCAAGTGTTCCATAGCCCGGCGATCGCCAAGGGGCTGCCGTCGGCCGCGCTGATACGTGTGGGCACGTGCACGTTCGAGCGCCAGTCTGGCTCGTAGATGGCCTCAGCCGGGACAATGCAGTGCTGGGCCTTCTTCCAAGCGGCCTGGAACGGCCTCGCGGTGGCAACTGTTTCGGAGCGGGCGTTGTACGTCAGCTTCACCTTGCGCATATCGGTGGCCCAGAAAGGGATCAGGCCGAACCGCGCGACAACGGCCTCGCGCTCAGGAACCGCCTCGTCGCCCGATTCGAGCTCGGGCGGGCGCCTCACGATGGGCGCAAAGCGTCCTGGAAAGACATCTCGATCGAGAACATCCAAGCCGCTGTCGCGGATGGCTCGAAAGAATTCGCGCAGCCGCGCTGCGTCAAGAACCGAGTGGTAACGAGCGCACATTCTTTGAATTCTGCTTGGCCGCGCGCTCAAGTCCACCCAGGATGCCGCAGTTGACCGCGGCACGGCCAACCGAGCAGCTGCGGTGCAGTGAGCGCAATTCGGCTTCCAACGCCTTCAGCTCCCGGATGCGGACCACGACCTGCTCGATGTGACTTGCAATCAGCTCATCCACGACGCCGCAATTCTCGGAAGGAGCGTCTTTGAAGTGCAGCAGCGTGCGGATCTCAGCCAGCGTCATGTCCAGGCTGCGGCAGTGCCGAATGAAGGCGAGCCGCTGGGCGTGCTCAGCCGTGTAGCTGCGGTAGTTCCCCTCGGTCCGGGCGGGGGACGGCAGCAGTCCCTCGCGCTCGTAGAAGCGGACCGTTTCGGGAAGCGTATTGGTGGCCTTGGCCAGGTCGCCGATCTTCATGGATGAGCCGCCCTTGCAGCGGGCTTGACTTTGTAGTTGCTAGAGGGTTTCCAATTATGCAGTCCGAGGAATACCCATGAGCGCCACCACAAAATTCGAAAGTACCTTTGCCGTTCCGAAGATGGATTGCCCGTCCGAGGAGAACATGATCAAGATGGCCTTGCAAAGCGTCGAAGGCGTGCAGTCGCTCACCTTCGACCTGCCGGGCCGAAAGCTGGTGGCCGTGCATCGCGCGCCGGTCGCCGAGGTGTTGCAGCGTCTCGAACCGCTGGGCTTGGGCGCGAAGCTGGTGCATTCGGCCGCGGTAGACGATAGCGCCGCCGGCAGCTTCAAGAGCACCTTCCATGTCCCGAAGATGGATTGCCCATCGGAAGAGAACATGATCAAGTTGGCCCTGCAAGACGTTCCCGGGGTGAAATCCCTGTCCTTCGACTTGGCCAACCGCAAGCTGACCGCAGTGCATGGCGCTCCGGTGGCGCAGGTCCTGCAACGCCTGGAGCCGTTGGGTCTGGGCGCCAAGCTGCTGGAATCGGACGCGGTCATGGGTGACGACGATGAAATCGACCCGCCTGACAATGCGGCCGAGGCCAGGCTGCTATGGATACTGCTCTCGATCAATGCGGCCATGTTCGTGATCGAGATCGTGATGGGCTTCATCGCTCAATCGACCGGGCTCATCGCCGACTCGCTCGACATGTTCGCCGACGCTGCGGTGTATGGGCTGTCCCTGTTTGCCGTCGGCCGAGCAGCTGCCCTTAAGACGCGTGCGGCTCACACGGCGGGCTGGTTGCAACTGGCGCTTGCGCTCATGGCACTCAGCGAGGTCGTTCGACGCTTCATCGCCGGGAGCGAACCTGTCTCGGGCCTGATGATGGGGATGGGCCTGGTGGCCCTGATCGCCAACGTCATCTGCCTGGTCTTGATATCCAAGAAGCGGGATGCCGGTGCGCACATGAAGGCAAGCTACATCTTCTCGGCCAACGACGTGATCGCCAATGCGGGCGTGATCCTGGCTGGCTTCCTGGTGGCCATGACCGGATCCAACTACCCTGATCTGGTCATCGGCACCGTGGTGGGTCTGATCGTCTTGAACGGTGCCCGGCGCATCCTGAGTCTCAAATGACGAACCTGACAGCCATAGACGATCGGCAGCGCGGGGCAGCATTTGCTCACCTCGTGGAGCGGGCGAGATCCCGAGGACCTGACCGGTGGAAGGTCCTGGAGGCCGCGCACGTGCTTGGCCAAGAGCGCTTCTGGCTTCATCTGCGGAGTCATTGGTACATGCTGGCCCTGGCCGCGCGTGAGCGTGACGTGCGGGAAGCCGCGGGCCAGCTGTTTAGGATCCTGCTGGTGCCGCTTGGCCACCTCTCGGGCAGGCTGCCGCTTGGCAACCCTGGCCGGGCCACGGTCAGTGCCTTCGCGCCAATGCTGTGAGACCGGAACTCGCTGAAATTCTGTCCGCGTCAATAGCACTCACGGCCGAGCACGGTGCGGCAACGCGCTGAATCCAACCACGGCCCTGCGATCTGGTCTAACCAACAAGAACGATGAAGTATGTCAACCGACCAGCTCGCTGGTATTGCCTTGCGCTTGTAGTCTTTGCCGCAGACCAGACTGCCAAGACCTGGATTCATCTGACCACCCTGCTCGGCTGGTCGCGCGAGGTCGCACCGTTCTTCAGCCTGGTCCACGTACTGAACCCCGGCGCGGCCTTCAGCTTCCTGGCCGGCACCGGCGGATGGCAACGCTGGTTCTTCCTGGCCATCGCCCTGGGCGCGTCGGCCTGGCTCGCTTGGCTGCTCGCCAAGCCGGTGCGCAGCCTCGAGGGCTTGGCTTATAGCCTCATCCTGGGCGGCGCCCTGGGCAATGCCTTCGACCGGGCTGTGCGCGGGTCCGTGATTGACTATCTGGACTTCCACCTGCACGGCTGGCACTGGCCGGCATTCAACATCGCCAACATGGCCATCGTTGGTGGCGCCGTTGGTCTCATTGCATCGTCAGTTCTGGGGCACCGCGAGGCAAACACATCCTCTCGAAGGCACACGTAACTGTTGCCGCTTAGCAGTCCCGACAACAAGGGAGCCCCCCAACCCGCGCGTGCAGGCGTGCTCTGCTGTGCGAAACTTCCTGATGACCAAAGGAATCATCGCGCTTGACGCTGACGGAGTCCTCCTGGACTACGGCTTGGCCTATGCCAGCGCTTGGCAGAAGGCGTTCGGCACGTACCCTGGCGAGCGCGATCCGCTCGCCTACTGGCCCATCGACAGATGGGAAGTGGAGCGAGTTGAAGGGGATAGGCTTGATCTGCTTCGGCGGGCCTTCGACAACGAGTTCTGGTCATCGATCCCGCCGGTTCCAGGAGCGATTGAGGCGTGCCACAAGCTCGCCGCGGCGGGCTACGAACTGGTATGCGTCACGGCCTTGCCTGCGGAATTCAGGGCAGCTCGCGAGCACAACCTGAGACTGCACGGATTCCCGATTCACCTGGTCCACGCCACCGACAACGTGGCAACGGCCGCGAGCCCTAAGGCCGACACGCTCAACTCCCTAAAGCCGATCGCCTTCGTCGACGACTACTTGCCGTACTTCGTGGGCGTCGATGCCGCGATCCATCGCGCATTGATTTTGCGTGGGATTACCGGGTCGCCCAACGCGGGCGACCTGTTGGTACACACGGATTCGCATCACGCCGACCTTCTTGCGTTTGCGAATTGGTGGTCGCAGCGCGCTGGTGATAAGTGCCGGTAACAGTTACTGCTGTTGAGAAACCATGATCTCGCAGAACTGCGATGAAGTGCCGGTGCTCAACCTGATGCACAGGCCTGACCCCAAGCGCGCGCCGGACATGCAGGACAAACGTACGGTGGTTCCGCTGGAAAAGGGGGACTGGGACACTTGGCTGCACGGCACCATCGAACGGGCAGAGTCGCTGATCAAGGTGCCACCGGTGGAGCTGTTTGTGCACAGGGCGAAGGATCCGGCGCAGCAAGTCGAGTTACCTGTTGAGTCAGCATGACGCATGCGTGCAACAGCCGGTACTTGCGCCGACTGGACGCAGCGATATAAATTATTGGTTGTCCGGGCTAACGCGAACCCGGCCGCGTCCGGGTTACCTGGCGCATAGCCGAGTGGTGCGATGCCCCGGCGCCCGACCTGTCCGGATATCGGCAACGGGAGTAGCTTCAACACTACCCCTGCTGCCAAATGAACAAGCTGGCCAAACTCCGTATCCAGTCCGCGATCGCCCAACAGGGCTGCTGCTTTTACTGCGGGCTAAAAATGATTGAGCCCACGCTTCCTGAACTTTCGCAATCAAGCGCGCCCACACGGTGGCGTAAGTTCCTTCGGTGCACTGCAGAGCATCTCACTGCGCGCCAACAGCAAGGCCGCGATGTAGCGCCCAACATCGTCGCCGCCTGCTGGTGGTGCAATTCCCGTCGGCACAGGGGACGTGAGGAGAAAGCGCCAGATTCATTGAGATATCGGCAGCGCGTGCAAAGCTTGATGAAAAAGGGGTGCTGGCACCCAGCAGGCAGGCTAGTTGTTGATTTACACGCAAACCATAGCCGGTGAAAATTAACCCAGAATTGCTTATTCAGTTTCAGGCTGATTGCGGCGATCCAAATCAAGGCCATCAGCAACTGCTAGCTGGCTGCACCAGTCACCAGGTGAATCCAACTACTTCCCTGGACGCTTGTTCGCGAGATCTGGCTGGCGCACATGACAGAACTGACCTTGCCCCTGTTTCGTGTAGCTCTTATTGATCCGCCCCCTGTGAACTTGACTCAAGCAGCGTAGCGAACCGGGGCGTGGTCGAAGTACTTTCGAATGCGCTCGGGCTGACGTTGCACGCTGCGCAAGTGTTTGGCCGTGGCCTTCACCAACTGCATCTTCGTGCGCGCCGGGGCCAGCTTGGTCACCGCCTGTTTGATGTCTGCATTGGCCATCTCATCGGGGTTCAACTCCGGGCTGTAGCTCGGTAGGTAGAACACCTCGATGGCGTCAGCGTGCTCTGCCAGCCTGGCCTTGACCGGCTTGGCGTGGTGCACCCGCAGGTTGTCCAGGATCAGGAACAGCTTCCTGCTCTGGCCCTTGATCAGTCGGCGCAGGAAGTCGATCAGAATCGTGGTGTTGAGCGCCCCGTCAAAGCTGCTCCAGCGCATCTGGCCCTTGTTGGTCACGGTGGAGATCACCGACAGGCCATGGCGCTTGTTGTTGACCCGCACCACCGGTGTCTGGCCCTTGGGCGCGAAGCTCCTGCCGCGCACGTCGTCGCTGCGCAGCCCGCTCTCGTCGCCCCAGTGAATCTCGGCTCCTTCAGCCTTGGCGCGTGCGGCGATGACCGGGTAGTCCTCATCGAGCCATTTCTTGACCGCCGCTGGCGACTGCTCGTAAGCCTTCTTCATAGGCTTTTGTGGTGTGAAGCCCCAGCGGGCCAGGTACTTGCCCATGGTGCGCACTTGCAGCCGGATGCCAAAGCGCTGCTCAATGAGTTGGGCCACTGCCGCGCGGGTCCACAGCGCATAGGGCATCTTGAGCTGATCTGGCGTCTTGTCGGCAATGAGCTTTCGCACCAGGGCCTCCTGGTCGGCATCGAGCAAGCGGTTTTCTCCGAACTTGCGTCCGCCAATGGTGTCGTGCAGAGCCTTGGCGCCGTGTGCCGCATGGCGCCTGCAGATGTTGAAGACGCCCGTGCGGCTCAGACCCGTGAGCGCTGCAATCTCGTCGTAGGTATTACCGGCTTTACGCAGTCGGATGACCTGCACGCGGCGCTCGTGCCGCGCTTCGCGGCTCAGCGATCTCATGTCGGTTGCTTGCATGAATCTGAGTTGAGGGCGGTACAGATAATTTCAAATGCACAAAGGCCTGGTCAATAACCCACGGTTCACGCGGCCTTTTTACGCTGTGCCTCGTACCAGCGCTGCTCGTACTGCATCGGGCTGAGGTAAAAACTCCAGTTTTCAGGGGCAACCTCAGTCCAGCAAGTACAGCCTGGGCTGGATTCCATTCAAGGCTCGGGCGTTGCAATACAAGGCTCCAGGAGCTGGATACGGGGCTTGTCCATGGGGATGAGGACGGCGTCGTAATGCATCGCTTTACAGAATCTATAGTTAACTGAATTTTTAGGGCTCATTCTATAGTCTAGTATTCATCGCGAGCGATAGATGGCTATACTTATCTAAAGATTCGTTGTTTTTTCTTTAGTTTACTTATGAAAACCGTTGGTCAGTTCGCTGCTGCACTGTCAGCCGCCAAGCAAGAGCAGGGGGTGACCCTGGCGGCGCTGGCAACCAACACGGGGCTCACGCCACTGGCCGTGCGGCAGATCCTCGATGGCAAAGTCTCCCCGCGCATCAGCAATGCCATGGCGCTGGCGTCCGAGCTGGGCCTTGAGCTGGTTCTGATGCCCAAGACGGCTGCTGCATCGTTCGAATCCAAAGGGGGGGAGCGCACCTTGCTGAGTCCGCTGGAACGGCAGCTGGGAGCGCCATCCATTGGAATCGTGGGTGACCAGAATTCGGAAGTGAAGGAGGGCCGATGAAATACCGCGCGCTGGATGTGTACCTTGGGGAGGGTAGACGCCAGTGGCGCAGCGCGGCAGAAAGCGATCAGCCAAGGCGCAATTAAGCTGTATTTAAAAGCAGGCTGTATGTTTATACTGCGCTACTGGTAGTGTATTGACACTGGTTGATACCCATATATAGTGTTTCATAGCACTCGCCATCGCGGAGTGCTAGAAACAACCAGTTATCCCCAATGCCCCACAATGTGCGCAAGCCCTTTCAGATTCTCGCCCTCTCTGGTGGAGGCTTCCGAGGGCTGTACACCGCAAAAGTCATAGCGGATGTCGAGAAAGAGATCGAAGCGCCGCTTGCATCGCGTTTCGATCTGATCACAGGTACTTCAATCGGTGGGATCCTGGCGTTGGCACTTGCCCTTGAGATTCCGGCGCAAGATATCGTAGACCTGTTTGTCGACCACGGGGAGGAGATTTTCGACAAGCGCTGGTCACTCTTCGGATTCTGGCGGTCGCCTTATTCACCGGAGCCGCTGAAGAAGCTACTGTCTGACTCCAAGCTATTTGGCGACCGGCTCTTGGGTGCATGCAAACACCCTGTCATCATCCCGAGTCTGAATTACTCTACCGGTGAACCGGTAGTTTTCAAGACGCCGCATCATGTCGATTTCAAGCGGGATCGCCATTTCACCATCGTAGACGTCGCGATGGCCACCAGCGCAGCCCCGGCGTACTTCCCAAGACACTGCTTCAACAACAGCCAGTATGTCGATGGCGGCTTATACGCCAATGCCCCCGGGCTCCTTGGTTTGCATGAGGCCCACAAGTTCTTCGGCCAGGACATCGACAACGTCCGCCTGATGGCGGTCGGCACGATGTCGTCGCGCTTCACTGTGGACCCCAGACAAGACCGGCAAGGTGGGGTCCGAGACTGGGGCGGCGGGTGGCCGATCAAGATGTCCCGGCGTCTCTTCGGCCTCTCCATTTCGGCGCAGGAGGTCTTGAGCGATTTCATGCTGACGCACCGCCTGGGAAAACACTACTGCCATGTAGACGACGAACTTCACGACGAACGTGCCCGTGCTGTTGCATTGGACATTGCAGACAAAAACGCCCGCGAAGTTCTGCTGAGCGCAGCTACCCAACGCTCCAAAGTTTGCATCAGCAAGCCGGAATTCCAAACCTTTTTGGAGCATTCGCCCTCCAAACCGATCTTCTTCCACGGCGAGAACGCACGCACCTGAGGCCCAAGAAACATGCTCAAACTCAACCGCCTGCTCTTCGCTACTGCCGAAGAAGTGTTCATCAACAGTATCGAACCTACCAAGGACCAGCGCCGGGTGCTGGTTGAAGCCAAGAACGAGATCCGCGATCACTTGAGGCCACGAATCCGAGAAGCGACGATCAAGGCGCTGGGCATGGACAAGGCCGTCACCCCGCGTTTCCGGACACAAGGCTCGTGGTCGTACCAAACCTGCGTGCAGCCAGCCTGGCATCCGCCCCAGGAAATGGACTGGGACTTCGGTGTCTACCTGCCAGTGTCTGTGTGGGAGGAAAGTGGGCCTCCGCACGCCATGGCCCAGCTCTACTTCAAACTGGTCGAAGGCCTCTTGAAGGATCTTTGCAAAGAAAAGGGCTGGAAGCTGTACAGCGGCAAGGACACATGCATTCGGGTGCAGATAAATGCCTGGGCGCATATCGATATCCCGTTGTACGCGGCGCCGGAAGCACAGTTTGCGCAAATCGTCGAGAAACGCGTGTTCGATGCGGCCGCGAAATCGGACGCACGTGAAGCGCTCGCCGCAGAATTTGCAGAAGAGGATTTCACCCTGCAGCAGTGGGAGGACATGGTCGACATCATGATGGCGACGCGCTCGGGCGAATGGAAACCGTCGGACCCCGAAGAGGTATCTCGGTGGTTCCTTGACCGTGTCGAGGAGCACACCGAGCAACTGCAGCGCGTGTGCCGTTACCTGAAGGCCTGGCGTGACCTGCACTGGAAGGCCGGCGACGGCCCCACTTCAGTGTGCATCATGATCGCCGTGGCGCAAGCCTTCGAACCCAAGCGTGGGCGCGACGACGTGGCGCTTGAGAGATCCGCACGGGCGTTGTCGATCGCGCTGAAGGGCAACGTGCACGAGCCCGCTATCGCAGAAGGCAAGGAAGATTTCAACAAGCGCCTGGATGCCAATGGCCGCCAACACGCATCGACCCTTGCTGCAACACTGGCTTCCCAGATCCAGGCAGCCAGAATGAAAGCATCGCACTTGGCCGGTGACGCGATCGATATCCTCCGAGCACAGTTGGGCAGCCGCGTGCCCTACCGGACGGACCTGGTTGAGCCGGACAGCGGCGACGACGTCGTCCGGCTGGTCGGCGCAGATCGGGTATCTCGCCCAGTAGTGAATTCGACAAGCGCAGGCTGAGCAATGCCGGAGGCTGCGGCATCGCTCCTTGGCGAGGCGCTCCGGCTGCTGAGGTCGCGCGGCTTCACGCCCAGCGGCTATCGGCGAGGCACGCGGTCATTCGATGGAGCACTTCCGTGTAAGGGCGGGCCGATCAAGGTCAGGCTCAGCGTCACCGACTGGGACTTTCTGACCTACCCCTCGATCAGGATCCTCGATCACCTCGATGTCCTGCCGCCCCTATCGCCGCACGTGTATGCATCGGGAGGTCTGTGCTACTTTGCCTCTGGCGCAGTGGTGTTGGACCGGTTCGATCCGGCAGAATCGATTGCGCAGTGCCTGGACCAGGCGCAACTCGTGCTGGATCGCATCCGGCATGACCCTGATTTCAGGCACGACGACATCCAGGACGAATTCCTGCAGCACTGGTCGCACGGCGAATCCTCCGCCGTCTATTCGGTGCTGATCGGGAACGTTGACCGAACGACCCAGTCGTCGAACTACTGGTTCTTGGACATTGCAGGTGCTTCGCACGCCGTTGTCGCCGACAACAAGGAGGAAGTCGAAGCGCTTGCCTTGGCGTTAGGGGCCCAGCCTCCCAAAGAGACGAAGTGTCCGTGCTGGCTGTTCGCAACTCAGACGCGGCCTGCGGTACCGAAAGCAATCCCGGCGACCATCAAAGAGCTATTCGCGTGGCTCCAGGCATGGGATCACCGGCTGTACCAGCAACTTCAACGCGTGCTCGAACGCGAGACACAGTATCTCAAGTACTCCATCGCAACGTTCGCCATCCACACACCGCTGGGGTGGCTAGGGTTCGGTTTTGATCTGGATCCGCTACATCGGCTTGGCGCTGCCAGGAAGCCTAGGCTCTATCGCCAATTTCTCCACACGAGAGGGGGAACGAGCAAGATCAGTAGGCTGGCGATCACCGAGTTCGGCCCGGACTTCGTCCACAGCCGCAATCTGACGTTCCCCGACCTGAAAGGAAAGAAGATCACCGTAGTCGGCTGCGGTGCCATCGGCTCGCATGTTGCACCGGGTCTCGTGCGGCTGGGCGCCGGCACGGGTGCAGGATGTCTGGACCTTGTGGACTACGATGACATGAAGCCGGAGAACCTTGGCCGGCATGTGCTGGGCTACCCTGCGCTCTTCAAGAGCAAAGCCGAAGCATTGGCCGAAGAGCTCAAGCGACAGTTCCCATTCGCAAAAATCCGGGCCCGCGTCCGCAGTGTCAAGGGACTCCCAGACCTCTTCGATGCGGATCTGGTGATTGATGCAACTGGCGAGGAGATTGTGAGCGAGATGATCAACGCCATGCGCCTGGACAAAGGCACTGAAGTACCGGTGCTCCACGTACGGATCCGGGGGAACGGGGAATGCGTCCAGACTTTCTGGGCAGAGGGGCGCCGCCTCGGATGCTTCCGATGCCTGTTGCAGGCTGAGCACAATCACTATCGGCAGGAGCGCTTCCCGGTCCTGAAAGAGCTGCCCACGCGCAAACAACTGGGCTGCAATGGCTTCACGCCGTACGCGGTCAGCGCACCGATGGCTGCGGCGGCGCTGTGCTTGGAAGTTGTAGTCGACTGGCTTCAATACGGACGGGCAAGCCCGCGATTCCGAACCAGCGCGATGGCCAATGCGAACGTCTACGGCGTCAAAAATCAGGACGTCTCTCGATTGGCTGCCTGCCCCGCTTGCGGGCCTCGTGATGCTCAAGCCACTGCCATTCGGCCGTAATGGCGCGATGCTGCTCATTGAGCCGCAATTATTGGAGCGGCTATTGGGCCTCAGGCAGCTGACGGCGTCCGCACCCGAGGCTGGCGGCATTCTGATGGGCTACCGCCGCGGCCCCCACACCCACGTGACAGAAGCTACCTTCCCGACGGCGGCAGATGTTCAGCGGCGTTTCGGATTCTTCCGTCATGCCACACATCACCAGCGGGTGTCGCGGCGTCGTTGGAAAGAAAGCGGCGAGACAATAGACTACGTCGGCGAATGGCACACGCACCCTGAAGACGCCCCCTTGCCATCAGGCGTCGACCTCAAGCACTGGCAGGACATCGCGCAGGGGGTTTCTAAACCGATGGTCTTCTTGATCGTCGGCCGAGTTTCTAACTGGTGCGGAGTCGGTATGGGGGCAGAATTGACATGCGTCTCCGACATGTAGGCCTCAATTCAAATCGCCGACCAATCAAAGATTGCCCCCCTCCAAACGGCTCCATATTGGTGATCGTTTTTACAGCGTGCGTCGGAACTCGAAATGACCGCCGGATTCACGACTGGTGAAATAGTTGCCGCTGAGGCGATCATAGGTGGCGACATCGACGACCAAAGACGCGGCTCCCTGGTAAACCATGTTCTGCCCGGGCGATTGATACTTTTCCCTCACCTCGTAGATGTAGTGGAGCAAGGGCCGCGCGGATTCCGGATCTTTCTTGACTGAAAGCGCTATGGTGCGCGACTCAGATCGTGGGGCATCCATCTCAATAGAAAGCGTGAAAAAATTCTGTTTGATCGACACGGTACCCAGTGCAAGACCAGTTTTTCCATCCTTTACCCAGTCAATGGATGCAGCCCAGGTTCCGTTGAGATCGGGATAGAGCCATTGATTGAGACGGGGCACTTTTTCCCATATCCAGCGCCAACCAACGTAGACGAAGAACAGTAGTCCGAGATCGATCACTACCGCACCGCTAAACACGCGAAGGAAGCTGACCTCAATACCTAGCCGTTCCATTCCAAGCGCCACAAGAAAAGCCAGCAGCGCATACAGTCCAGCTAGCATCGAAATCACTTTTGTCATCGGAAGAAGGCTAAACATCACGCCACCTTTCCGTGCTCAAAAACTATCGGGCCATATTGCTTCGACACAACTCCCGTGCAAATCACGCCCTCAAGGCAAGACCCGAAGGCAGCTGCAAGGTAGCGCCCACCGAACCTCAGTCCGTTCGCAGGAGTCTCCACTTGCGCGGAAATCGCGGGTGAAAAATAGACTGACACCTGGATGAGCGCAAGAGCTGTGTCAACGACGTGAAATCCATCGTGAAAAGGGCTCCCCTCCCGCGAGATATTCATCAAGACTTCAAATGTGGTTTTGTCATGGATGCCCCTTGGCTGTTCACTTCGCATAGGGAGGATTGGTATCGTAGACACGCCATCCCACACAATGACCCCCAGTCCAGAGAACGTTGTGTCAACCTGGGTATGAATCCTATGGAGGAGCGCCTTGAGCTTAGTTTTAGGCTCCATGGACTCTGGGGGCTTAGAAATCATGTGATTGGGTGGGCACGAGTTGCGTGGCGTATTGTCCGCCAGTATCTCCCGCATGCTCGTAGCGAACGCCAGTAGGCTTACGCCACATCTCGTGGTAGATCTGATGTTGGCCGGAGCACAGGAACCATTTTTATACCCAGCAACTTTAACCGGCACCATACCCTGGTCTGGTCAAGTAGACACGGAACGCATGGTCACCTTGCAGTGTACTTTGTGGTCAAGTGCATCTAGCTTCCGCAGCAATATACCTCTGCCGTCACATGCCTCCTGTATGGCCACTAAGACAATTGCTTTTAAAACGGTTGGTCCTGTGGGTAATCGTCAATTTAGTCACTTTTGCTGCATCACTTAATTGATGTCTCACTTTTTAGGTTCAGCCGACGAGTGAATTACGCCCTGTCGTCATAATTTATGTGTTTGATGGTGCTGTAAATGCCGTCGTGGCCCCCTCGAAGTTCTAGGCGCTGAGGAGGTCGGGTTCGTCGGGGGCGGAATATCAGCATCGGCGGCAAGCCGCCTCCGCAGAGCAGTTGAAGGATTTTAGTCAGATGATTATTCGCGATATTTGACTAGAAGATGTCGCTTGTATTAATTCAGAGGTTTTAAGTCGACTCGGTTGAGGCGGTGTAATCGGGCTATCTGCTCTGGGTCTGTGTTAAAAGATTCACGAATTGCTTGACGACTTAATCCGCTTGAAAGCAAATCGATTGCAGAGCGCGCGTGTTCCCTGTTACGGGAAGTCGTGTTGAGCCCTGCCGCTAGCAGAACTGTTGTAGGCGTCATATTTGTCTCTGCAAGAGCTAACGCTTGTGCTGCCCACAGTGCCAATCTACGATCTTTGTCGGCGTTGATTTTGCTTATCATCGTGTGCAGCCTACTGCCGGGTGGGGTTGCTCTGGTAATTGAAGAAACTCCTCTTGATGATAGTTGAGAAAGTCTTGATCTGGTGATCTTATGAGGGCGCCGTTCTATGCGAATCGCCTTCATTAATGCGAATACGAGGTCTCTTTCAATGTCATCTATTTTTGGATTTTTATGTTCTTTTTTTCTGTTGGTGGGAGTGCTCAAATTTTTGGAGGCAGGGATTTTTGCTGATGTAAGTTTGGTGATCGGTTTGAGTGGGGGGCTGTAAAATCTGATGGGCTTAATTTTGCGGTGCTTATCAGCCAGTTCTGGTCCCTTATAATTGCTCTAAAGAGGGGGCGCGATGCACTGGCGAATATTTTTTTAAAATCTCCATTTTTTTTTAATAGTCGACCTAACTTCTTTCTATCGCTCTCAATCGGCGGCAGTGTTTTCAACTTTGGACACCATCTTTTAATCGAATCTGGATGATGGATCCTCAGGAGCCAGTAGAGTCGAGGGTGAGATCTCTGGAATTTCGTAGCCACCTCGCCTGGGTATGCTTTTGAAAAGTTCAGGAGGACTTCTTCGGCGTGCTTCAAACCGTAGACGTACTTCGGACTCCTTTGCTTGATGTGAATGCCGACAGTTCTATTTTTTGAAATTAATAGTGCGGATTCGTCGAAGGTTAGTCCAGCGGCAGTGAAGAGGGATGCAAAGTCCTCAGCTTTAAACCTCCCCAAATCCAGATTGAGTCTGAGATGGCAGTCGCTGCTCGGCGGCGCGATAACGAATTTGTGAGGAGAAATGCTGATTGGCTTACCGTAAACTTTGATAAGAGATTTGATATATCCTGTGGAGAAGTCATGCGGCGATAGTCCAAGAGCTTCGCTGGCGGCGGACTTGACTTGAGCGTGCGACCACAGTGAATTTTTAGAAAAAATTGAATCCGCACAAAATTTACTCAATCGCTTGAAGGCACTGCTTACTGGCGATTTTCTGACCGGCAATGACCGTAGATCCGCGCCGCATTCGCAGACGATGGGCATAGGTCGAAGTACCATTCTGTTAATTGGCACAACAAGCATTTTGCACTTGGGGCATGAAATTCTTAACCATTCTTCATGAACTGTGCATGTCAATGCGGGCTGCATCTGATGAATTCGATGAAGATAGGGCTCACCGTATTTTTTGAAGTCCTCATCAAGACAGGATGGACAGAAACGCACAGCGGGTTGGTGATTGCAAGGAATGAATCCAAGGGACCGAAGTCTCCCACTTCGTGTTCCATACCCCGCTGTCTCTAGGTTCAGCGGTCTCTTGTGAGCCGTGTTGAATACTCGAAAGAATTGACTTGTAGTTAACCTATCGGTGACTTCATTTCCTGGTAGCCCCATTTGATCGGTGATGAATGCTACGACTGCAGGATGAGGCGGGCTTGCCTGATAAATTGAAAGATTGGGACTGAGGTGGGCTACAGAATTTGATATTTTTCGAAAAACACTCTCACCATTGTGAACTACAAATCTTGTGAGAACCGAGCACAGAACTTCGTCTGGGTAAGGGGTGGGAACGTATGGCAGGAATACCATGAAGGGGCTTAGAGAGTTAGTTGGTGCCCAAGACCTTTAGGTGTGCTCGTTGATTCGTCGTTGAGCGTACGCGATAAGGTCCGCAGGCCATATACGAAGGCCTGCAGCACGCTGAATTTTCCATAATTTAATGTCGGACTCTCGTTGCACTAAAAAATCGATTGCGAAGTTAACCCTCCGAATTCTGAACGACTCAGGTGTCTCCGAAAAACGTGATAAGAGCGCCTTAAAGTGGGGTAGTTTGTCGCGGCGCCATTGAGAGGATTGCCCCAGCCCTGAGCAAAGCCGAGCTACTGAGATTCGCATGGGTGGTTCAGCCCTTAATAGCAAGATCATCCTAGTGAGAACTTTCGAGCAGAGCTCCTGATCTCGGGCCGGCCAATTCACCGTACCACGCGTGCTCACCGATTTGCGATATTGCGCATTGGAAGTAAGTAGCCAACTGCGATCATGTCGATAGAGCCAAGCATAGTCAGAAAAGCCCAGAGACCTTGCTTTGGAGATTCCCTCAACGCCAGGCGTTTTTAACACTCCCATCCACCGGTCACGCCGAGACGTTCGTTGTGCCATGAAAAGTGAACGTTGGCGGTGCAGTTTGGTGCCCTTCTCGTACGCTAATTCCCGATATATAGTTTGCACGGAAACCCCATTACGAAGGGCAATAGACTGCAATTCCAAACCTGACAACAAGTCGTGCCCTATCGAAGTTCGAGTTTGGGCGCCGACGAATTTACGACGCTCTTTCACTTCGATTTTTCGCTGTCTACGATACTTGACGATGGTGCCGACACTCTTGCCCGTTTGTTGAGCTATCTGACGGCAGGACAATGACGGGTTGCGTAGGAGATGTTCTATTTCAAGGCCTGGTACTTGTAGGGATTTCTTTGTCTCACCACGAGGAATCGCGTGCGCACTTCCTCGTGTCGCTTCGCGTGAAGACCGCTCTGCGTCAACTGCCAAGCTGAACTCTGCTATGGAGCCAAATAAAAAATCAATCATCAGCAGGTGGCATATCGGATGCAATGAGCGGTCAGGACGCTCAACCAGATCTTCAATCCAGCGCAAAGGACTTCTGGCGGTCTGCAGCAGTCGTGATTGATGCTGAAAGTTAGCGAAGTCGGCAAAGTAGTGCCTCACCTCAGTTGCAACTAATTGGTAGTCGAGGCTTCGACGGCTCGACTGAAAGCCTTTTGCCGACAGGCGGTTTCGATATACGTTGGAGCGATCGGCATTGTTTATCGGCGGTAGTGCTGCCAGCAGGAGATCCGCTGATAGTTGCGCAAATCGGAATTGAAAACCACATTCAGGGGTTATGCATTCCTCGCCGCTAGGAAGGCCTGGATACATTAGGGGTTGGCCAAATAGGCCTTCCTTTGGGACACTTTGTTGTTGCAACTGCAGAGAATGGCGGACGCAGCAGTTCACTCCGGGTAGATGGTGCTGCCGATGCCAGTAGTGGCAGCCGTTCATCTCAATATCTTCGGCTACACATGCGGGGCAAAAGCGGTGTGGCGTGTTGATTCCGAACCGGTTTGCAACGAGACCAAGCCGCAGTTTCAAGTCAAGGGAGTTACTTGAGCGCGAGTCCTCCATTAGTTGTGCATAGCGCTCGTGATCCAAGAACGGCCTGTGATACGGTAGCAGCGTACTGGCTTCCATAAGAGCGGCGAAAGAGTCGTGTGGCAGCGCCCCCGCGTATCGCTCGTTCATGGCATCGAAGTGAGTGGGAAGGGTAAGGCTGGGTGTAACCGTCCTGCCACCAAAAATTTTCCTCACTGCGTCTCGGCCCGTTCCCCACGCATTCAAGATTGCTAACCTGCACAGCCATGAATACAGCAGTTCGTCATGGAGCAGCTCAGGCGTGTAGCAGATAGTTGTTGAAGCGAGGCGAGCGCGGTGCACGTTTGCTAACTCCAGTCAATCAGCAAGTAGTCTCAGCGGGCCAGCGGATCCTCTAAGGGGAGGTCAACCGGCCGAGGCGAGGCCCTTTTTTTGTTCTTTGTCGCAGCGGGACTGGGGGGCACGCTCTCTTCGTGTACATCGTCAAACTCATCGTTTTTTACCCCTTTGGGTCGAGCAGGCTCCTCTGCCCCAAGCAGGGCGCGCATAGCTTTGTACCTAGGACTGAACAGCAGATCGTCAAACATTCGAAGCTTTGCAGGGTTCTTGCTGAGCAAGGCTGCAATTGCCGGTCCAAGAAATGCCATGTCAGTCGCCGCGGTTCGCTGAAACGCAGTAGCGTCGATAATTTCGCGCCCGCCAATCTCATTGTGCTGAGATAGTGTGAACGCGAGCGCCGCGAAGGCCGTATTTCCCGCTGAGGCCGTGTACCAAGCATCAAGGATTTCTTTCGTCAGCTTTGTCTTTGTCTTGACAAACGTATAGTCCCAATACGTATCGCAGAATTCTTCCCACTGAGGGCTATTCCTTGCCATCGGCTCAATTACCAAGCTCCCGAAGGAAGCGAGTTTGCGGGTGTTTCGTACCGCTCCTTCTACGACAGCTTGGACCGCTGGTGTTGCAAGCGCCAACAAGCTAATGCCGAGCCGCTCAATGATTTCACTGAATAGGTTTAGTACAAGCTCCGCATTTTGGGCGCGCGCGCTGCGCAAATTCTGAACTTCATCAACGACAATAAAGCCCAAGGAGACAGCTGTTGCGACTTTGTTCATCAAGTCGACCATGGGCGCAATATTGCGTAGCGCTGCCGCCTTCCGCGAATAGTCGGTTCCTAGCAGTCGGTCGATCTCGTTGAAGAATTGCAGGCACAACGACTTGAGTGTTGCGTCGTGAGGCACTCTGAGAAGAACGTATACGACCTGATGGCATTTCAGATCAGCTCCGTGATAATTCGAGTGGCAAATAACCTGCTTGTATCTCAGCAAAGCTGCAGCTGCGAAAGTAGTCTTGCCTTGCCCGCTAACAGACATCATGAAGTAGCCTTTAGCCGAAGGTTTCCAGTCAGCGGGCATTGGTAGACCATTGGTTCCGGTGGTGGCAATGGCGTGCCTCCTCTGCCGGTCCATCGTAGTCAAAGGGTGGCGCGCTACATAAGTGTCGCGGGCCATCTTGGCCAGGGTGAAGCCAGCCTTTTGATATTCAGGGAAAGGGTAGACGATGTCGTTGATGGTGGACAGCTCCATCAGTCGAACGACCTCGCTACTCCTGCGAAGCGTTGCCGACGGCTTCGCTGGGTAGTGCGCGAGGTTAGTCAGAAAGTCACTTTTGCTTTGCTCCAGAGGCGGCATTGCCTCAATGAACGGATTGCCTGCAAATCGAGAAACTCCTGTATCGTGATACACCGCAGGGAATATCTCAACATCCTTCATCGCTTGCTCCTGTTTAGCTTCACTAGTTCTACCAATCGAGCCTTCTCCTCTCGCTCCACTTCACTCCAGCTTTTCCCAACGGACGCACTGGCCGTGTGCTCTTCGAACTCTGTGTGTGTTTGGGCATGCAACTTGTTTTTGAGTTTTGCGGTTTCTTGATACCTAGCTCGTTGCATATCAACATTAGGTAAACGTTCGGCGGGGGCGCTCTTATGCCGGTTGTTGACAGGCTTGGCCGCCTTTGCGGCAACCCGTACGCGTCGACTTTCATGGTCGGAGCGGGCCCAAAGGCGTGCATTGACAGCCGCGAAGGCCTCCTCCTCGTCAATTGAAATTCCTTCGCTGTCCCTTGCGTCACCAGCGCCCATCACGAAACACGGCCATTCGCCGTGTCTGCTCGCTATCATGATTACCGCTGGCTGCGTCTTGTCGAGTCGGATGTCCAGAGAAGGCCTGTTTCTGGGCGATCGCCTGATGTAGTCGATTGCGGCCTCGTTAGAGGGATGATATGCACGAGTCTTGTAGCGAAGAACACCTCCTGAAATACTCGCTTTATCTGAACTGAGTAACAGTCGGTAATAGTCTTCTTCCGTGTACGGTGCAGACCGAAGTCCCGTTATGTTTTCGAGTCCCCAAACATACGCATTTTTCGGCGTAGGTTCGATGCCGTGTTGTGTAAGGATTTTTCGACGCTTGAGGGCTTGATGGGGACGGTTGTTGTAGTCCTTCACAATTTCGATTAACGCTCGGTACGCATCCGCAAGTGTGTGCACTGCAGCAGCTTCAGCCTTACGTGCGGCCCTTCTTGATTGAGGATCTAAGGGACGGTCTGCGTAAACACCTTTCATCCCCGATGCCGCCATGCGCTGCTTGATAGTGCGGATTAGCCTCTCTACTATTGCTTTGCCGTCTGGGCATAGAGGGGGGAGTGGCGTCAGGTCGATGCGCAGATCATCGACCACGCTTTGCAACATAGATCCACTCATGAAGTCGGATCCACGATCAGGACAGATAACGGCTGGAATGCAGCCTATAGGCCATTGATTGTCAGAAACTTCTATGCCCAATCTCGAGAAGCGTTTTTCGCGAGAGGTAAATGCAATTAAGAGCGTATTGCGAACTTCCTCGTACGAAGGCGCGCGCAAAGAGATGTACGCTGAGACGACAAATCTACTCCACCGGTCAATTAGGAAGTAAATGGTTGGTTTGCCTACCACTACAGGATTTTTTTCGCTGGAGACTAGGTAGAGTCGCCCTCCGGTAGAATCGATCTCATATATTTCACCTGGACCTGCCGAAACTAGCGAGTTGGTGTTGGCAGGGTCACGACGAAGCCTGCGCTCATTTCGTGCTAAGTCTTCCGTAAGCTGCAACTCACCATTTATGTAGTAGCAAAACTGGCGATAGGTTACTGGCTCTGATATCTGTTTTTTTATGTACTGGCGATAAGTATCAGGGTGGCTCTTCTGGAAAAAAGTGCTTAAGTAGGTTTCGTGCGCAGTGGTCTTATTTGTTGGCCCCTTTCTGAGCAATTGCTTATAGCATCTGAGCATGTCGTCGACATCATCCGGAGTGACAACAAAATTATTAGGACCTAGTTCATCGCTCAGAATAGTTTTCCGGCCGCGGCGATTATTGGCCTTATCCGGAATTTCGCCATTTGCATGGTCTTTTTCACCTGACTCTTCACGACCCCTCGTGGTGCGCTTGGGGCCGCGAGGCAGTGCAACCAGTGCTATTTTTGTGCTGCCGAAGTAGTAGTAACGAAGGATGAGACGGTGCAGCGTCTTTTCCGCAACGTCTATGCTTAAAGCTCTCTCTCGAATTAAGGCGGTAAAGTGATGTCTCGATAGGTTCGTCCTATTTTCAAATGCTTGTATTACAGGCGCGATCTGGACCCATGCTGATTGAATTTTTCCTGCCTGAGAACTACCGCTTTCGGCTGGCACGGAGAGCTGTTGTGGAAGTACTATGCGACCCCATTTCGATGTAGGTGAGGTGAGCGCGCTAAGTTGATTCCAAGAATAGAAAATCGGTCGTTTGGCATACCTGGCTTCTTCGGGTGTGCCCACCCACATCGCATATACCCCATCCTCAAAAATATGAGTTAGGCGAAGATACCGACCTGGTCGTTCGGAGTCATGCAGTGCCAAGCCTACATGAAGGGTTGGCTGATTGGGTAGCGCACGAAAATCAGTCATCGCTTCTTCTGATTCAAAAACAGTGGTCGATTGAGCGCCAACGGATGACCAAGCGAGATATCTATTTGACCTGACCAAGCACAGTACCGAAACATGTCCAGCACCTGCGAATTGGGGAGTCGAAGAGTCTTGGTGAGCCTTGCCACTAACTCACTGAGCAACTCGTTGCTTTTGTAGAAGCTCTCGAAAGCAAGTAAGAAGCGTGGATCAAGTTGTGTTTCCGGATTGAAACGATGGCGAAACCACCCACGCATGAAGCGCAGGATTTCAAGTAGTGTCTTATTGAAGCGCGACGTATCTACCAACGTCCAAGGTATGCCTCGTTCTTGACACCATCTGTGCTCCACCTCTAAACGCAATCTCTTTGACGGATCGGCCGCATCTTCAGAAGTCTTAACGCTCGCTGCACGGTAGCTCTTTCCGTCCGCCGTCAGTTCCGTGATCAGAAAGTCGATCGTGAAGGGCTCCGGCAACCCTCTCTTATATATGTGTCGAACCTCAAGTTCCGTACAGAGCTCTAGAGTCCTATCCAAATCCAAGATAGGCCATTGCTCTCGAATGTCCACCACACTCTCACGACGTTCCATAAGGTACAGATAGGTGGCCTCCAGATCGGAAAGACCTTGATGCGGGCGACCCGTAACGATGCCATGCCCACCCAACGAAGTGCCGCGTGAAGGAACGTCGCGTATGTAAAGCCAAGGCAGGTACTCGGCGCCCTGGAGCAGGCCTCGTCCCCTCTTGACGCGTGCTCTTAAATGGCTGGGGTAGAGGAGGGGGTCTGGTTTCCAATGCACGCGTCCATTCTGAGGGAATCACCAAAAAAGTCCATAAAAATTGTTTAAAAAGTCCAAAACATTAGTCGAATAAGGGAGCTGATTCCAACAAATAAAGTGCGTCGGACGTGAATAAAGTCCGTCGGGGAAATTCCGCATTGAGAAATGAATGACGCCTCATTTGAGGCGGTTCATGTATCGACGGGTGTGGAGGGTGCGATGGGCTGCTTCAGGCGGCGGATTCAACCGGTCGATGCAACACATTCGCTGAACATCTCAGCGGGTGTGTGGAAGCCCAGCGTCTTACGCGGCCTCTCATTCAATTGTCTCGCAATGGCGTTGAGCTGAAGCTGTGAGAGACCCGA
>NZ_BJHU01000028.1 GCF_005405905.1 Acidovorax sp. NB1 | reverse complement strand
ACTCTGGGGCCAGGGCGACAAAGCATCCTCTGATTCGATGACGCTCGATACGTCACGGTACCTGCACTCGGCGCGTATGGAATACCGCCGCAAGCAGCATGGTGTTGGCATCTATGTGCACATGCTTGATACCTGGGCACTGTTTCATGACCAGCCTATCGTGATCAATGACCGGCAGGCAGCACCAGCGGTGGATGGTGTCGAAGCGCACAACTGTTCCCGCCGCGAGGACCAGATCCGACTATCCCTGCTTGCTGTGGACACCCATGGCTACACCAACGCAGCGATGGCCATCGCCAAGTTGCTGGGCTTCGATCTGTGCGTCCGTTTGCGCCAATTGTCGGAACGTAAGATGTTCTTGGCCAGGGGGGATACTGTGCCAGAAGCTTTGGAGCGCCTAACCGTTGGGAAAGTCTCGCTTGGGAAGATTCGAGCCGGATGGATGGACCTACTGCACCTGGTTGCCTCTATCCGACAAGGACGCTTGACAGCTGGAGAAGCCATCGCCCGCCTTGGCAGCGCGGCGCGGGGCGATCCCGTGCACGGTGCCGCAGACGAGTTGGGCAAGTTGCTTCGTACGATCTTTTTGTGCGACTACTTCACCATTCCCGAGTTTCGCCGCGAGATGCATGCGTTGCTGAACCGGGGCGAATCCATACATGGGGTCTCCTCGTTTTCAGTGCAATAAGTGACGGTACGAAAAGCTAGCACTGGCGCGGAGGTGGTGTTGGTAGATCGTTGATTTCATTGACTTTCCTGTTCACTTTCAAATCTGCGATTCGTGGCGTCAAACCGTGGTCGGTTTCATCCATTGGTGCCAGTTATCGATGCATTTGG
>NZ_BJHU01000027.1 GCF_005405905.1 Acidovorax sp. NB1 | reverse complement strand
ACTCTGGGGCCAGGGCGACAAAGCATCCTCTGATTCGATGACGCTCGATACGTCACGGTACCTGCACTCGGCGCGTATGGAATACCGCCGCAAGCAGCATGGTGTTGGCATCTATGTGCACATGCTTGATACCTGGGCACTGTTTCATGACCAGCCTATCGTGATCAATGACCGGCAAGCAGCGCCAGCGGTGGACGGTGTCGAAGCGCACAACTGTTCCCGCCGCGAGGACCAGATCCGACTATCCCTGCTTGCTGTGGACACCCATGGCTACACCAACGCAGCGATGGCTATCGCCAAGTTGCTGGGCTTCGATCTGTGCGTCCGTTTGCGCCAATTGTCGGAACGTAAGATGTTCTTGGCCAGGGGGGACACCGTGCCGGAAGCTTTGGAGCGCCTAACCGTTGGGAAGGTCTCGCTTGGGAAGATTCGAGCCGGATGGATGGACCTACTGCACCTAGTTGCCTCTATCCGGCAAGGGCGCTTGACAGCTGGAGAAGCTATCGCCCGCCTTGGCAGCGCGGCGCGGGGCGATCCCGTGCACGCTGCCGCAGACGAATTGGGCAAGTTGCTGCGTACGATCTTTTTGTGTGACTACTTCACCATTCCCGAGTTTCGCCGCGAGATGCATGCCTTGCTCAACAGGGGCGAATCTGTACACCAGCTGCAGCGCGCTGTGTACCACGGACGTGTAGGAGTCTCACGCGGGCGCAGGGCTGATGAGCTGCGGGCTATCTCAACAGCGCACACCCTGCTGACCAACGTCGTGATCAGCTGGAACACCATGAAGATGCAAGATGTCGTGGATCGCTGGAAGGTGGCCAAACACCCCATAGATGAAAGCTGGCTGCGCCGCATCGGACCCGTGCACTTCGAGCACGTGAATTTTCGGGGGACGATCGCGTTTGACATGGATCCGTACATCGATGCGCTGATTGAGCGCCCAGCCAAGCAGCGTGTAGCACGGCTGAAATGAGCCGGTTGTTTGCGCTGCAGCAGAACGAACCATCCGGGGCCAAGACCTGAATCCAAGCCGTGGCGACCACCCACAATCAGCCATCATCCCTCGGTCCAAGACGCACTCCGGAATGCGCGCAAGTTTTCAAATGTCAGCTCTTTTTGCGTGCGATTTACCGGGTTAGCAAACCATGAAACCCAATGAAATCAACAACTTAGAGTTTTGCTTAAAAAATGGGCAACTCTTTTTGCGTGCGATTTACCGGGTTAGCAGTTCCGCTCGGTAACGGGGACTTTTCACACAGCGAAGAGCCTGCTCAGTGATCCTCTAGGCTTTGCCGCGAACGCGTGACTTCGATCATGGCCTCGGTCGGTGAGGCGGATGGCTGCCACGTATAGTGCCTTTGCACGGATCTGCGCAAGCCACGGCCCTGGCCTTCAAGTCCACTCAATCCTGATCGGGCGTTGGCGCTTATGCGCAGGGGGGTGAACAAGGAACGCCTGCGAAGTAGCCTGGTTGGCTCGCTCATTTAAAACTTGCCATCCCAGAATCGGCAACTACGATTTCGTAGACCACAAACTTCTCTGGAGCGATAGATGCGACACCTGCTATCTGTGACGTCAGCCATTGCACTAACTTTTAGCATGGGGACGTTGCAAGCGGCGACTGTTGATCCTGGTAGCCTGAAGCGGATGAGAGATGCGGTGAATGAGGAAGGCGAGGTACGAGTGATGATCACCCTACGCCACCAGAAACTTGAAAAATTATCGCCAGAGCAAAAAAACAATAATTTGAAAAAAGATGTAGATACCATACGTGCGTTAAAAGCAGAATTAGGAAACGCAGCATTTACCGAAGGGGCCTGGGAGAGCGAGAGTGGGCAGATCGGGATGTATATAAAATCAGAAGGAATTAGCATCCTTCAAAACAGCCAGAATGCACTGGCCTTTACAATAGATCCCACTGACAAATCGCGCATTACTGCTATGGATCTGGATGGCAGCCTTACGGCCCTCCGGAAAATCTTGCGCACTAGAGCAGAGGTTAATGCCGAAATAATTCTTGGCACTCAGAGTGCCAAATATCAATTATTGCAAGACGGCTCAACCCATATAGTAAATGTCGGCGAGGTGATCATTGAGGCCAATTCTCTTATTGAGAAAATCCGGGAAAATTTTCAAAAACTAGGCCGTTCCGGACCTGCTCTGGCATTAGACAATGCGCTACCAATAAAAATAACGACCTCCATCGACAAGAAAAAGTTGCTCCTCCTGCAGAATCATCCTGATGTGCGAGGAATTCGGCCTATCGGCTATCAAGATCCTCGGACCACCTACTGGTCTGCAGGAGCATCCGATATAGCCGAAAAAGAGGGACAGGTAGAAGTAAGTATTTCTTTACGTGGTGGGGTACTTTTCTCTCCTGATTTAAATTGGAATTCCCGTGGAGGAAAAAATCAGGCAATGGCTAATCGAGAAGCCATGACGGAAATTCTTACTGATGCCAATATAAAAATACCACAAAGCGATCCTGTCGGAGATTCAATTGGGTCGTTTCAGATGATGCTTACCAAGGATCAGCTGTCTAGACTCCGCGCTAAAAATGATCCACGAATCTTGGAGTTGCGTGAAAACCGTCCACTGGGTGTTCCGCAACTTCAAAGGAGCATGCCGACTATTAACATGCCTATTGCATGGGCTTCTGGAAATAAGGGTAGTGGTGTAGCGATTGCCGTGTTAGATGACGGCATTCGAAAAAATCACGAGATGTTTCTCTTTAGCGGTACTACTAAAGTAGTCGGCGAAGATTGTTTTGGGTCAAACTCCGGAGGCTTTAAGTCTGTATGTCCTAACAAGGATTTGTTCGGTGATAGCCCAGCGGGGACTCCAAATGCGGGTGAACCAAACAGTGATCTCATCGGATGCCAGCTGATTGATCAGCAGCGGTGCGGGCATGGTACGCTAATGGCTTCGGTTGCTGCGGGCCGCGCATCGCCGAACGTGGCTAGCGGAATATTGCAAGGGGTTGCACCGGACGCCCAACTCATTTCGATAAATATTTTTTCATATGATCGCATCAATAATAAAAAAACATATTATCTGAACGACTTGGAAAAAGGGCTCTCGTCGGTGCTTCTGAGGGCCGGCGGGGCTACGCCCATCTCACCTGCAGCGCTGGTTGTCAATCTGAGTATCGGTACCGTTGCCAGTTACCCATCCGACTGTGATGCCAATGTCAGCATCGCCATCAGAAATCTTATTCGACAACTTAGGACCGCAGGCGTACCTGTTATTGCATCGACAGGAAATTACCAGATTCAAACTGCGCTTTCGCATCCTGCTTGTAGTGAATACTCAATAAAAGCTGCTTCTGTACTAAACGATGAAATTGGGTATACGCTCGCGACAAAATCAAATATCGCGGCTTTAAGTCAGTATACGTATCCAATTTTTTTGGCGCCTGGTGGTGACGAAAATGCTATTGGTGTCAATGGAGCGGGACGCGTTTCGGATACCGATTTGCTTGCAGGCTGGGGCACATCCCTCGCTGCAGCTCATATCTCAGGGTTTGCAGCCATCTACAAGAGTACGAATCCCACTCATAGCGTCGATCAGTTCATCGCTTGGGTAAATTCGACCGGCAGCGTCCCTGTCAGCAGCACAATTGCCAGCGGTGTACAAACTTGGCGCAGAATTGCATTCCCGTGAAAGTTCACTGGTTTTTACTGCCGAAGCATTTTGACTAGCAAGGTCGTAGGTCGTAGGTCGAGGAGCCGTAGATGGTTGAGCATCTGGAAGAAGTTGTGAAAGACCTTGTAGCGAAGCAAGTGGGCTTTTATGTGTGCCATGACAATGCTTCAGGCCAAACCACGCTGCATCTCACTTCGACAGAGCTGATCCGATATTCGGCTGACCCTGTTGGGTATCTGTCAGAGCACTATAGCGTCAGTCGCGAAGACTACTTGGGTTGGCACCGTTCTGGCTACAAAGTAATCTGCTCTGGCCTCACGAAATCGGGAAAACCATGCAAAGCTACAGTTCCCGGCCTATCGATAGTGCATAGTCCAGCAGAGTGGGTGCGAGGCAGAGGTGGACGCTGTACTGTCCATGGTTAGACCGCCACAGCACTGCCGTGAAGCTTGAGGCAATCTCGGTTTCCGTGCAGAAACGGAAACCACTGGTAGACGAGTCCAGGCGACCGGCTTTGTGGCACATGTACGGCCCGGCCGTCCATGCCCTGCTAGGGGTGATCTCGGTTTTCGTGCAAAAACAGAAACCTGTGGGAAAAGTTCTTTTTAAATCAATTACTTAGGCTTGCGACCGAACACGCCGTCAAGCTGAAAATCTTCCAGTGTTTTGCCGCGTGCAAGCGCTTCATTCAGCCAAGTAGGACGTCGCCCGCGTCCTCCCCACGTGTTGCCGTTGGCGTCCCTATACAAGGTCGTGGTCGTCTCAGAGATTTCCCCGTCAAAAAGGTCGCCTGGTTCCAAACCAAATCGAGCAATGGCCTGCTTCATTAGAGGAATGATCTCCTCCGCTTCAGTGGCCTCGGTCATTGCGTCTTCAAACCGTTTCTTCATCTGAGCAAGTGTCTTTGGCAATGCAAACTCCCATTGATACGTGAAGTGACGCGCCAGTGCCGCATCACTGCGGGGCATGGACGCCAAGGGCCCGGTGCACCACCACAGTAGTGCGGTGCGTGACCTCACTGGAGGTTGTGCCCGGATACGGGTCAAGATCCCACATCAGCCAGAACGATCCAATTTGCTCAGTTGAAATTCAAGGAGGGCACAAAGCGACTTGAACTTTTCGCTCAGCGCAGCGACTGCTCAGTGCTAAACCAAGCCACGCCGCGAATACTTGGCTTGGTACATAGCCTCATCTGCGAGGCGGATGGCCTCGTCACAAGTGCCTTCGCAAGGGTCAACACAAACCACACCTACACTTGCCCCTGGGTACTCTAGCGTTCGTTGCCCCGCCAAGGGGACGCGGCACACCGTCGCATCCTGAAGTCGTGACTGCAAGCTTCGGATGGCCTCGGCCGCGCCCTGGCCACGCTGGGGACCTGGGCCGACGAATACAAACTCGTCTCCCCCAAAACGGCTCAAGAAGTCACTTTCACGCATGACGGCACGCAATTGGTTTGCAACAGCGCACAGCAGCGCGTCGCCCGCTTCATGGCCGTGGGCATCGTTGACTTGCTTGAAACCGTCCAGATCAAGGAACGCGACCATGACCATACTGTCTGAGCGACGTGCGCGCGCCTGCAATCGCTCAAGCTCTTCAAACAACGCTCGGCGATTCGGAGCGCCGGTGAGGGGATCCAGCAAGGCCATGGCCGTCAGCTGCTCGTTTTTGCGCTGAAGCTCCTCCAGAAGTTGCTCGCGCTCAACCTGCTGTGCAATCAGACTGGCAAACAACTGCAGCATTTTTTCGGTCTCGGGCGGAAGCTCCGCACGTTCGGCACTAGCTGCGCAGAGAGTGCCATACACTGCGCCATCGGAAAGTCTGACCGGCATGCTCACGTAGGTCTGTATCCCAAGGGCAGCTGCAGCCTCCGAATCGCCCCAGCAACTCCGCACATCGGCCGTGAACATGCGCCCCTCCTTGAGCGCGCGGTAGCAAAGAGTGTCGCCCCAGGGCACGGTCAGGCCCTCGGGTACCACCATCGTGCGCGTGTTTCGAGCGTAGAGCACATGTTGCAAGGCCTGCTCGAAGTTGATGGTCGTGAGGTACGTTGACTCCAACCGAGTGACCTTCTCAAGCATGTCCAGCAAGGGACGGGCCAAGTCCTCAAGCGTTTTGGCTCGAACGACGGAATCGGATAGTCGGGCGAGAAGCGGATCCATGGCTGCAAAGTCGGTAGGGTGAACGGCTGGCAAGTCAGTCCATCGGTAGATGTCGTCCCTCATCGCACTGTACGTCAGTTTTGTTCTTACATACCGCTCAAGTAAGAGAGCAAATCTCTGCTAGATCGGCTCGCTTTGTGTTCTTGCCTGAATATGATTGTGCACTCCACAGTCATTTTCTCGAAATCCCTGGTGCTTCGCTTCGGTAGCCCACTGGCTAATCTTATTCCTGCATATCGAACGACGTTTGACTCGTAAAGTTATCTGCCATTTCAATCTGCAAGCGAAATTCAACGACTTTCTTTCTCTTGTTCCGGCTCAATACATGCAATCTCACTGGAGAGTAATAACTTGTTGTAGCCGGAACTTCATATTGCTTCCCATAGATGGTGACCATTGATGCGGGTTCTTTCTGCTGAAGTACGGAAAAGCCTCCTCCGCGCACAGTCTCCATCAGGTTTCTTTCCTCCTCAACAGTACAGCTGACCGTTATCTCCGGCAGTGCTGTGACTTGTGAGCGCTGGTAGGAGAGCTTGCCTTCAACGATATCGCTAGCTCGCGCCAAGGTCCGATGATCTTCAGTAGAAATGGGCTCGAAGATATCGATAGGCGCACTTTTTCGAAGATATCGAAGCACATTTCTGGCTCGCCTAACATAGAAGGCAAATGCCAGCGTTTCGTTTATCTCCTCAATATGCTTGGGAGTATGAAAGTTCCCGGATGCAGCCTGATTTCCTTCGACTTCTAAAGTAAATGAGATGGAGGCGGAGGAGTCAAGAATCGTTTCTAGCAAATTGATGAACGCGTCCAGGTAGGGAGGGCTGGCCCCCTCCTTTCCCTGCCACGCTCGCACATTGGTGGTCAGGTTGGATACCGAGTGGACACCGTCACTACCGGTCGGTGTAAAAATAATTTCCACGTCCAGAAGACCGCCACATCCAGCGCCTGCAAACCGGATTTGTTTGCGTCCAGCTGTTAGTTGACCGTTAATGGTTTCAAAAACTGCAGGTTCTGTCTGGGGTGCAAGTATCTTCATCACGGCTGGACGTGCCGCTGGCATGATCGTTATCGTTGCCAGGTCGGCATCTTTGTGAAGCACGTCGAAGAGTTTTGATCCTTCAAACACTACCCCATCGAGTGGCAGCGTCGCTTCACGCCCCTCGTCGATGGATGCCTGAAGACCTTTGCGCCAGACATCAACCGATTGCGGCCCAATCTTGATGGAAAAAGGCACCGTCTCTTTCACTCCCAGCATGATCGTTGTGTTTCCACCCGAGTAAGCCGTGGAGATGGTGAACCTAGGGTCAACAGACTCCAGTTGATCGACGAGCGACTTGTGAACATTGCCAATGGCTTCAGGGTAAAACCCTGGCGTCCGGTTGCCCATGGCCATGGCCGCCATGCGATAAATATCCTTTTCATCAGGAAGCGGTTTGCCTTGTTCCAACAAAGCCCTTGCCTCAGCCGATGTTTTCCATGCTTTGAGCGTATCTGCTGAATACGCATCCGGGTCCCGGTCAATGATCGTTGAGCAGGTCTGGCAAAGCCAGATGATGTTGCCGAAGCTGCGCCGTTCTTCTACCGTCATGGTCGCGAGGTATCGGGGTCCCCCGGGCGATGCCGCATGAATATGCGCGCCAACCCCAACGTTGGAGAAATCAACTTCACCCACTGGCGCGGAGGTGGTGGCACGGCATTTGGAACAACGGTCAGCCACCCGTTGATAAGCCTGATTCTTGGTGCGTTTAGTGAAGTCGTCGCGTGCCATCGGATCGTCGCTATCAAGTATGTAAATTCTGCGTGGGTCTTTTTCGCTGACTCGCGGCCGACGTGCAAGCAATCATTGGCCGTCCGCAGGCTTCTTCTTGCGCACCGGTCTGGTTGGCGGTTGAAACTGCGCTACCAGAGCGCGCAAGGTGTCTGCCTCCGCTTTGCGTTGCGCCACCGCCTGCAGCGCCTGCTGCAGCTCTACGCCTTGCAATTGGTTCACGCGGGCGCTGTCAGCCAGCGAAGATCGTGCACTCTCCAGATCTGAGGCCAATCTTGCCTGCGCTGCATTGGCCTCCAAGAGCTTGGCGTGGTGATCCCGCTCCGCCTCTGTGAGCTTGCCTCGCAGCTGCTCCAGTTGCTTGTCCATCTGAGCGCGAGCGGTGCGCTCCCGGTCAATCTCGCGAAGCGCACGGCGCTCAGCCTCGGCCGCTCGGGAGGCGGCCTCGTCGATGGCTGCACGCCCCTTATCCAGCTCCGCACTGAAATGCTGGCGGCTTTTGGACTGCTCCAATTTCAACTCGTCCACCTGGCGCGACAGGGTCTCGGCACGCGCCGCAGTGGCGGCGTGCGCGCGGCGCTCGTGTTCCAACTCCGTGCCGAGGTGGTGCACGCGTCCTTCCAGTTCGGCGCCTTTGCTCTGCGCCTCCAGGAGGAGAGCCTCGATCGCAGCGTTTCGCTGCTGTACTTCTTGCAGTGCTGCCTTCGCACTGTCAGCTTCGGCCCGCGCCTCGACGCGCAGGGCCGCAAGCTCCTCGCGTGCCAATTCTGTCGATTGGGCCCACAGCACGCTGACGGCCTGGCCTGCGGCCTCTTTAAGCGCCTCTGGTAGATCGGGGTGATCAATCTCCACACGGGCCTTGCCGCGCAAATCCTCCCAGAACTTGGCCAACGCCTCGGCTGGGGCGCTCATCGAGCCCTTGCGAACATGCTGGTAGAGCTTGCTGGCGGTAGGCGTGATGCCGTATCGAAAAAACAGCAGCGCACACACCTCGCGATACAGCGTTTTGGTGTCGCTGAAACGCTCCCGCAAGGCCTCAACTTCGGCTTGTATTTCTGATTCTTCGCTCATTCTTAAATAATACAACGTATAACGTATAAATCAATGAATTTATTTCTAATTTTTGGACATAATTAATCTAATGTCCATAGAATTTGCGGCATGACTGATTTGGCTACCCTACCGTTAGATTCTGGTGGTCTGGTGCCCTTGGCCGGCATGGTGCTGCCCTCCCATCTGTCAGGTGAGCGCGGCCGAAATCGGGCCTCAGGGCTCCCCCAGGTGGCGGCCGACGACGACCGTGCGGCAGTTTTGGCCTGGCTTGAGCGGTACCAGGATTCGCCGGCGACGCTCTCCAGCTATCGCAAGGAGGCCGAGAGGCTGCTGCTGTGGTGCATGCATAAGCACGGCAAGGCCATGTCCGATCTGACCCACGAGGACTTCCTGGCGTACGAGCGTTTTCTCGCCGACCCGCAACCAGCCAGTCGTTGGATCATGCAGGTCGCTCAGAAGCCCCCCAGGGCGTCACCCCACTGGCGTCCGTTTGCAAAGCCCTTGGACCGGCAGAGCCAGCGCCAGGCGCTGTCCATACTCAACGGCCTTTTCAACTGGCTCGTCCAGGCCGGGTATCTGGCGGGCAATCCTCTTGCACTCAGGCGCCGCAGGTCCGTGGCGCGGCCAGCCAAGACAAGCCGATTCTTGCCCCACGAACACTGGGCACAGGTGCGCGCCACCATCGAGGCATTGCCCGCAAATACACCTCGCCTTGCCAAGCAGGCGGCCCGATATCGCTGGCTTTTCTCGCTGCTTTATATCGGAGGCCTTCGGATCTCCGAGGTTTGCACCAACTGCATGGGTGACTTCTACTGGCGCCGAGGTGCCGATGGGCGCGAACGTTGGTGGCTCGCGGTCTCCGGCAAGGGAGAAAAGACTCGGGCGGTGCCGGCGACTGATGAGCTGCTCTCGGAGTTGATGCGCTATCGCAAGGCCAACGACCTGGCAGCACTCCCTCGAGAGGGGGAAAGTCTTGCTCTACTACTACCGCTCATTGGGAGCTCTCGGCCCATGGCGCGCAGCGCTGTGCACGAGTTGGTGAAGGAAGTGTTTCGTGAAACAGCAGCTCGCCTGCGCCAGCAAGGGCCAGAACACGAAGCGGCAGCCGCCCATATCGAGCAGGCATCCGCACACTGGCTGCGCCATACCGCAGGCACCCACCAAAGCGACAGCATGGACCTCAAGGCCGTGCGGGACAATCTGGGACACGCGAACATTGCCACCACCAACATCTATCTCCACACAGAGGACGATGCTCGCCATGACCTGACGTCCAGCGCTCACCGTATACGGTGGACTCAACCTTGATGTGTAAGTGCGCCGGCCTACCAGTGCTGTGTGAAAACCCGCGTTGCGCCCTCGACTTAACGATCCGCTGAGATCGGCCTACACCGCACGATCTCGATACGAGCAAGGGGTGAAGTACCTCTGCAAAATTCGTCTCTCGACGTTTTCACACAGCCTCGGCCAGTTGCTGCCTTCGGAGCTGCGGGCACACCGACTGTCATGCGGCGGGGGCGCCAAGAGAGCTCAGCACCGCTGCACAGCAACGTCGGAAACAGCAAAGGTAGACAGGTGTCAGCCAAAATAAGAAGGTCGGATTCAAAAGCGAAGCGCAGTACCCTGGAATTTGAACAAGGGGGAACGCTGTGGGTGGTTGATCAACAACTCCCGGTAGACCACCACCGGTGATCGCAACCTCAAGACCTTTCTTGGGCGGTTGTTGATTTCATGGGCTATCGGGTATTTTGCTTCGTTGGGCCAGTACCCCATCAGCGGCGAGCTGGCCCCGCCGGGGGGCAGGTTTCCATGCGGCTTTTTGCAGCGGAAATGACAGGGGGCCGGTCTCTGTACGATATTCACAGGCCCCCGCTCTGGAAACAGCCAACCCCGCAGTACCAGGCGCCATAGACCACAGACCATAGACCATAGACCGCACAGACCAGCTCCTGGCCGACCTGAAGGAATGTGAAGCCGCAAGTCTCGTGGGTGCTCACGACGTGGGGTTCGAGATTGCGTTGCGTGCCTTGCAAACCGTCAGGTAATGCGGGCTGCAGCCCGAAGCCGCGTTGGCGGCAGCCTTGAAGCCGTCCAGAGTTCTCTGCCGAACCGATGGGCGGCTCTTTGACAGCGGAGGTCACACTCGCCCGGCGAACGCCCTGCGCACTGCCACCGCAGCCGTCAATTGGGCTCCCTGCCCTTGTAGTAGACCGTCATATCCCTTCAAGTAGCTGCGCCGAGTAGCAAGCACCGTGTTGATATCCACCAACCCGGCATTGAACAGTCGCTCGCTCTTGGTTACCGCAGTGGCACCCGCAGCCTGTGCGGTTTCCAGTGCGGCGACACTTTCGCTGGCGGACGCGAGTTGAACCACGGCCGCCTCGGCGTCAGCGAGCGCGACGAGCATGGCCTTCTCGTACACCAGCATCGCTTCCTGTGCTTTCGCGTCGTGAATCTCGATATTGGCGCGGATGCGACCTCCATCGAAGACAGGCAAAGAAAGTGCCACACCATAGCCAATGACTGTCGTTGGCGAGGCACTCGCTCCACCGATGCTCAAGCGCTCCTTGCTGCCAGACCAATCGAGTGTGATCCGTGGATAGAGATCGCGTTTGGCCACCCCGAGGCGGGCGACAGCTGCTTCAATTGCACGGGCCGGCCCTCGGACATCTGGTCGACGCTCCAAGAGCTCGATCGGCAAAATTAGCGCGGGCATGGCCGAACTGCCCTTGTCGTTCGAAGGAAAAGTCAGGCCCATCGGAGGATTGGACCTTCCCAAAAGGACCGCCATCTGTCGCAGCCTGACTTCTCGCGCACCTTTCAATTGCGCTATGTTGGCTCGTTCCAGACCCAGCTCGGCCTCCAGCCTGTCGATGTCCAGCTTGTTGATCTGACCTGCTTGAAAGCGGCGATGGGTGACATCGATCAGGCGCTCCAAAGTTTCAACTGAGGAACGGCCTACTGCTTCTCTCCGTGCGAGGGACTGCGCGTCAAAATATGCAGTCATCACCTCTCCCGCTACCGCCACACGCAGGGCCTGGCGAGTCAGTTCTGCCCCATCGGCGTCCCGTTCGGCGGCTAAGCTGGCCAGCCCTTTGTCGCCAAAGATATCAAGCTCCCAGCTGGCGCGAAGCGCGCCCCGGCCAACGTTGGCTTTCGGATCAGCGCTCGAGTCCCGGCCGCGCTGTAGGGAGGCGGCCAGGCCCAACTGGGGATAGCGATCAGCATCCGTACTCTCTACCAAGGCCCGCGCCTGCGCAACCCGGGTTGCAGCGATGCGCAGATCTGTGTTGGCCAGCAATGCTGATTCCACCAGCGCATTCAGTTCCGCGTTGCCAAAGTCCCGCCACCAAGCAGTCGCGGTCATTGGTTTGGAAGAGGACTCGGCTCCCACATCGACGCTCCACGCCTGGGGCGTGTCCAGAGAAGCTGGCGGCGACGCAGGTGGTGCGGTTGAGCATCCGCCAAGCAGCATAAACGTGGCTATTGCGATCAGTGATCTGTGGTTCGGGATGGGGATGGGCATTGAGAAGTTCGATTGTTGACCTTGAATGGTCGTTACTGTACTATACGTGCAGTATAGTTTCAACTACTTGATTTTTTGATATGCCCAATCCATCCCAGCGCAGCGGCAAGCAGCGGCTCATTGATGCCGCTGCCCACATCGTGTCCACACAAGGCGTTCAGCAATTGACACTGGAGGGTGTCGCAGCTGCTGCTGGCGTCACAAAGGGTGGCCTGATCTATCACTTTAAAACCAAAGACGATCTGCTGGCAGCTCTAGTGCAATCCATGCTTGACGAGTGGGACCAACGCACCCGCGCCAAGGCGTCAGAAGCCGGCAACGGCGGCAGCGCCATGTTGCTGGCGCTGATCAATGACACGTTCGATATGCAATCGAGCGAAAAGCAGCTGATGAGCAACTTGCTCGCTGCAGCTTCCAGCTACCCCCACCTTCTGGGACCCGTGCGGGAGTTGTACGACCGCACTTACAGGGACTTCGCCGGATCGAGTTCACACACGGGAATGGCGCTGGTGATCAGCGCGGCCATAGACGGCATTTCACTGCTTGAGCTCCTGGACTTTCATCACTTCAGCGATCAGCAGCGCCAAGCCATGCGCCTGGCGCTTCAGTCCCTGGCCAAAGAACTCACTTAATCCCTGCCCACTGGATTCATATGCCTTCCTCTACTTACAAGGCTGCGGCTTTCACGCTGCTGACCGCACTGATCACCGGCTGCTCCCCAGCACCTTCACCTACCCACTTCGAGCCTCGCCCTGTCAAGGTGGAGATCATTCGTAGCGGCGAAGTGCGTGCTGGAGAGTCGTTCATCGGCACCCTGCGTGCACGCCAACGCGCAGAGCTCGGCTTCGAGTCATCGGGACGCATCAACGCTATACATGTGGACGTGGGGGACCGCGTACGGTCGGGGCAGGTGCTGGCCCGTCTTGATGATTCGCCCGCGCTTCGGCGCATCGAGAAAGCAGAGGCGGATCGCACCTCGGCTGCTGCGGCATTGGCCGAGCGGGCCACTCAGCTGCGCCAAAACGAATCGCTTGCCAAAGACCAGATCATTTCCGAGACAACGCTGGAAGCAGTCCAAACACAGCATCGCATCGCGCAAAGCCAGCTTCAGGCCGCAGAGGCCGCGTTGGCTCTGGCCCGACGGGAGCTGTCCTTGTCGCGAATCACCGCGCCTTTCGACGGCGTGATCGTGGCGCGCAATGCCCAACCCCATGCCGATATCAGTGCAGGTCTCCCTGTTTTCCAGATCGAAGCGGGCGCAGGGCTGGAGCTGGTCGCCATGCTGCCAGAGTCGGTGGCAGCGCGGATCGCACCTGGGCAATTTGCGCAGGCGACCGCCTCCCAACCCGGCCAACATGCGGATGAGATGCAGGTAAAGCTGGACCGAATTTCCAGCCGCAATGAGAGCGGCTCGCTGGTACAGGCCGTCTTTCGCTTCATTGGCGTAGAGCCCGCTCTTCGGAGTGGCGCCATGGTCTCGATAGAGTTGCCTACCCTTGAAAACAGGGAATTGTCGATCCCCGCTACGGCATTGCTCCCCGCAGGCGATTCCGGGCAAGGCCGCATCCTCTTGCTGGAAAATTCCAAACTCGTGGGGCGTGCGGTTCAACTCGGCAGTGGCCTGCTGCCAGGAGGTCGTCTCCCCGTGAAGTCCGGACTGAGCGAGGGTGACAAGGTTGTGGTCGCCGGGGCGCCATTTCTGAGCGAAGGCCAAGCCGCTGTAGAGCACACGTCGACGACCCTACTTCACGGAGCCAAGCCATGAAGCTCACCGAATCGGCCCTGGGCTCAAGCCGGCTCACATTGTTCGTCGCATTTCTGGTACTGGTCGCGGGCGTCTTCGCGTTCCTGCGCTTTCCGTCCCAGGAGGAGCCGTCGACGACCATTCGCGATGCGATGATTTTTGTTTCCAACCCCGGGTTGCCTGTCGAGCGGATGGAGCAGTTGGTTGCTCGACCACTTGAGCAGCGCTTGCGTGAGCTTCCAGAACTCAAGCACGTGGTCAGCACCGTCCGAACCGGTTCGGTCATCGTGCAAGTCACGATACAAGAGAGCTATGCCGACCTGGCGCCGATCTGGCAAAAAGTGAGGGCAAAGGTGGCTGAGGTATCGCCGCAGTTCCCCAGCGGCACCTTCCCACCGGTCATCAACGATGATTTCGGTCGCGTCGCAGTTGCTTCAATCGCGGTGACCGCGCCGGGATTCACCATGAGCGAGATGAGAGAGCCACTCAAGCAGTTGCGTGATCGGCTCTACCAACTGCCAGGCGTGCAAAACATCAGCTTTCACGGTCTGCAGGACGAGCGCGTCTACATCGAGTTCGATCAGGCTCGTTTGGCCGGTCTGGGCTTGGCTGCACCTGCGATATTGCAGCAACTCCAGCAGCAAAACGTGGTTTTGTCAGGTGGTCAGATGGTGATGAGTGGACTCAACAGCGCCTTGGTGGCTTCAGGCGAAATCAGATCGCTTCAAGCATTGCGTGAGTTCGTGCTCAGCGTTCCCGGTCGCAATGGTCGTTTCGACAATACGATTCGCCTGGGCGACATTGCGCAGATCCAGGTGCTCCCTGCCGACCCTCCAGATTCCGCCGCGATCTATCACGGCGAGCCAGCGGTAGTCCTCGGGGTGTCGATGCGCTCGGGCCAGAACATCCAGGCATTCGGCCGGAGCCTGAAGGCACGCGTGAGCGATCTTCAGCAGCAACTACCCGCCGGCTTCACGCTGGACTACGTCACCTTTCAGGCTGATGTCGTGGACCGCGAGATGGGCAAGATGAATCAGGTGATGGGAGAGACCATCGTGATCGTCATGGCAGTGGTCGTACTCTTCCTGGGTTGGCGAGCTGGCGTCATCGTCGGCAGCATCGTGCCCTTGACCATTCTGGGTACCCTGATCGCCATGCAGTTCCTGCACATCGAGCTGCACAGCGTATCTATGGCAGCCATCATCATCGCCCTGGGCCTGCTAGTGGACAACGGCATCGTGATTGCCGAAGACATCGAACGCCGACTTGTGGCCGGACAGCCGCGGCGCGAGGCCTGCATCGAAGCCGGCAAGTCACTAGCGATCCCCTTGCTCACATCCTCTCTGGTGATCATCTTCGCGTTCTCGCCCTTCTTCTTCGGCAACACCTCGATCAATGAGTACCTTCGTCCGCTGGTGGTGGTGCTGGCACTGGCACTGTTGGGCTCCTGGCTCTTGTGCCTTACTGTGACGCCGCTGCTTTGCTACTACTTCCTCAAGGTCTCGCCACACGCGACGCACGAGGACAACACCAACGCCAACCCAGAGACCCGCTTCTACCGCGTCTACCGCCGCGCCATCAACGCCATCCTGGATCACAAGCTGGTCTTCTTCGGCGCCATGGCGGTCCTGCTGACACTTGCCCTGCTGCTGCTGTCGACGGTGCCGGCGGGATTCCTGCCGAAGTCTGACCGCCCCCAGTACCAGGTCTCGATCGAGCTGCAGCCTGGGAGCGATTCACGTGCGACGCTCATGAAGGTGCAAGCTATCAGTCGCTGGCTTTCTGACAAAAAAGTCAACCCCGAGGTCACCACCAGCATCGGCTACGTGGCCGATGGCGGACCGCGCATCATTCTGGGGCTGAACCCGCCGCTTCCTGCCTCACACATTGGCTACTTCACAGTGGGAGTGACCTCCAAGAACGAGCTCGACACGATGATTGCGCGTACGCGCGACTATCTGTCGCGAACCTATCCTGAGGTTCGCGGCGAAGTCAAGAGGTTCTCGCTGGGGTCCAGCGATTCGGGCACGGTGGCTTACCGGATCTATGGCCCAGACGAGGCGGTACTCAAGGGTTTGGGCGAGCAGATCAAGGAGGAACTGCGCAAGGTGGCCGGCGTCGTAGGCGTGCGAGACGACTGGAACAACCGGGTCCCGCGCGTCGAAGTGCAGATCGATCAGGCCAAAGCCCGCCGACTCGGCGTGACCAGTGAAGACATCGCCACTTCACTCGCGGCTCGGTTCTCCGGCATTGATGTCTCGGTGCTGCGCGACGGCGACACCCTGGTGCCTGTCGTGGTTCGTGGCACTGCGCTGCAGCGGCAGCAAACACACGACGTGGCCAATACGCTGGTGTACCCAGCGGGGGCCACACCAGTACCGCTATCAGCCATTGCCAGCGTCACCGTAGGCTCAGAGCCTTCCGTCATCCGACGGCGAAATCTCTCTCGCACGCTGATCGTTGAGGGACGCAGCGAGACTGATACCGCCCAGCAGGTCGTTGATCGACTGGCACCCGCCGTCGCTGGACTGAACCTGCCTCCAGGCTACAGCATCGAGTTGGGAGCGGAAATCGAAGAGGCCGCTGAAGCCAACGCGGCGCTTAGTGAATACCTTCCCCACGCGGGTATAGCCATGCTGATCCTGTTCATCTGGCAGTTCGGATCCTTCCGAAAACTGATGCTGATCCTGTCCATCATCCCGTTTACGCTGATCGGTGTGGCACCTGCGCTGAAGCTGGCCGGAGAGCCGCTAGGTTTCATGGCGAACTTTGGTCTGCTCTCGCTGGCCGGCATCATCGTCAACAACGCTGTGTTGCTGCTTGAGCGCATCGAGGCCGAACTGCACGCGGGTCGTAGTTCGCGCGATGCCGTCATCACATCGGCCGTCCAGCGCTTCCGGCCGATCGTGATGACCAAACTGACTTGCGTGGCCGGCCTGGTCCCGCTGCTGCTGTTCGGAGGCCCCCTCTGGTCAGGCATGGCCATCACCATCATTGGTGGCCTGGCGCTGGGGACCTTGGTCACGCTCGGAATGGTTCCCGCGTTGTATGAACTGTTGTTCGATAGCCGTTTGTCGCGGTGGTTGGAGCGGCAGTCCGAGCCTCAAGCCACTCCCGCACCCCTTTAGGTTTGATGGGCATTTCTGACTATTTATTCAAGGAGGCACACTATGAACATTTACCTTTACCTCGCCGCAGCCATCGTTCTCGAAGTTATCGCAACATCTTTTCTGAAGGCATCTGAAGGGTTCACCAATCTCTGGCCAAGTTTGGCTACTGCGCTAGGTTATGCCGGGTCTTTCTACTGTCTTTCTTTGACGCTCAAGGTCTTGCCCGTTGGCATTGTCTATGCGTTGTGGTCGGGAGCCGGCATCGTGCTTACTGCGATTGTTGCCTGGATCATCTTCAAGCAGCGGCTTGACGCCGCAGCCATCGGTGGCATGGCTTTGATTGTTTCTGGAGTCATTGTGATCAACGTATTCTCCAAGAGCAGCCCGCACTGATTCGCACGCTGCTGGTCGTTCCGGACATGACAAAGGACACGACGGCGACATGTTCAAACCTGTCCGATCTTTCCAGTTGGGGAATTCGCTGCGAGCGCTCGCATACCTATTGGGGACTTCTCGAAATCCTTCCAACCGAGTTCTACTTTCAACAAAAAACCAATGAAGTACGACACTGAAATGTGAATTTCCCAGGGTTTTGAGAGGCTCGCTATCGTTTTCTGATCAGGCGGCACCCTGTCGGGCTCACCTTGGGCGGATTCAAAAGCGAAGCGCAACACCCTGGATTTCAATGAACAAGCGTGGAGTGCTGCGGGTTGTTGTTCAGCAACTCGCGGTACACGGCCAGCGGTGATCGTACCCCCAGCCCTTTTTTTGGGCGGTCGTTGATCTCATCGGCTATCGCATCGAGCTGCTCCTGGCTGTAGATACTCAGGTCGGTCCCCTTGGGCAGGTACTGGCGCACCAGGCCATTCATGTTCTCGTTGGAACCCCTCTGCCAGGGGCTGTGCGGGTCGCAGAAGTACACCGCTATGCCGGTTTGCTCGCTGAACTTCTTGTGCATGCTCATCTCCCTGCCCTGGTCGTACGTCATGCTCAGGCGCATCGGCTGGGCAATGCCCAGCAGCTTGTCCGTGAAGCCCTGCAAGACGTTGGTAAGCGGCCAGCCACTCCGTCTTGACGCCTGCACTCTTAGTCAGTGCGAGTTCGCTGAGGGGTCTGAGACATTGCGGTGTCCAGAACTTGTAGTAAGGTTTGCTCCTATGAGCACCCCAGATCTGACATCTACCCAACTTGCGCACGTCGCAAAGGTTTTCCCCGAATGCCGTTCGACGATGGCCCGCTATCTTGCAGACGGCGTGGAAGTCGATGTCGTCCGGCAACGGGAAGTTGGTGAGGCGCCTGCCTATGCAATTTACGTCTGCTCAGATCCTGATTTCTGGATCGATTGCTGCCCAAGCTTTGAAGAAGCCCAGGAGCTTTCCAAGTCCCTTGGACTGAGCCTTTTGCCACACTAGAACCCTAGCCTCACTGCCAGTGATGAGGCAACAACTCATCAATCCGGTTGCTCGGATGCGTTTGTAGTCTCTCCAGCACGTCCTTGAGGTAACCCCAGGGATCGTGCCCATGCAGCTTGGCTGACTGCACGAGGCTCATCACCATGGCGGCCCGCTGACCAGCCAGTTCGCTACCACAGAAGAGCCACGCTTTGCGCCCCATCGCCCATGGGCGCATCAGGCGCTCGACATGGTTGTTGTCGATACTGACGTCACCATCGTGCAGGAATCGGCCCAGCGCCTCCCAGCGCTTGAGGCTGTAGTCCAGGGCAGCGGCGATGCCCCCACCATCCGCCACACGGGTTCTCTCCAGCCGCAGCCACACATGCAACTCGTCCCACAGCGGCTGTGCGTGCAACCGTCGTAGTGCCAACCGATCCGCCGGTGTCATCTCGCGCGCTTGCTGCTCGATCCGGTACAGCGCGGCCATGCGCTGGATGGCCTGTGCGGCTACAAGCGTCTGCGCCGACGACCTTCGCCGCTTTGTTCAGGAGTAGTGTTCACGTATCCACCTAGAGTTGAGGTGGACACGAGGCTCCTACGAGTACGCCATTGTTTCAAGATGCCATGGCTGGCCGCTTACGGTAGAAATTTCATCCCTGTTGGAAATCTGTTTCTGAAGTCGCGCTGTGCCCATACTCTTTCTGGACTTTGATGGGGTCTTGCACCCAGAGCATTGCCATGAGTCGAGGCACTTCTGTTGCCTACCTATCATGGGGTCTCCTCGTTTTCAGTGCAATAAGTGACGGTACGAAAAGCTAGCACTGGCGCGGAGGTGGTGTTGGTAGATCGTTGATTTCATTGACTTTCCTGTTCACTTTCAAATCTGCGATTCGTGGCGTCAAACCGTGGTCGGTTTCATCCATTGGTGCCAGTTATCGATGCATTTGG
>NZ_BJHU01000026.1 GCF_005405905.1 Acidovorax sp. NB1 | reverse complement strand
TATACCGAGTTTTTAAGCACCCAGACACAAAGACAAAACTTTTCTTCAACCTCTTCGATCACCAGCAGCACAACCCCAAAGAGCATCACCACCAGCTACCGAGCACCGCACCAGACAATCAGATTGCCAAAACAAGTGCTTCAGAAGCGAAGCCCTCGACTATAGCATGGGTTGAAGAGTCGCAGCAACATCCCGCACAGTTTTTCGTCTGGCGCCATGCAAACCCCTTGGCGGCGCTCCTGGGCAGAATAGGCTCGCTACACACTCATCGTCCTGACCTGCACCCAGGCGGGTGAGAGGCAGCAGCCCCCTGGTTTCGCTTGCCGCCGATAATCCTGCCCCTATGGCACTTATCACCCTATTGGACGCCCAACTCGCATTTGGGCACGTCGCACTGCTGGACCACGCCGGCTTTTCCCTGGAGACCGCCGAGCGCGTTGGCCTTATTGGCCGCAATGGTGCCGGCAAGTCATCGCTTCTCAAGATCTTGGGAGGATTGGCCAAGGCCGATGACGGTGTGCTGCAGGTTCAGCAAGGGGTGCGTATCGCCTTTGTCGCCCAGGAACCCATACTGGACCCGGCGGCCACGATATTCAAGGCTGCGTCAGAGGGCCTGCAGCGGGTGATCGGTATCCGCGACCAGTATCTGTCTGGCGCCGATGGCTTGGATCTGGATGCCTTGCAGTCAGAGATCGAGGCCTACGACGCGTGGAACTGGGAGCAGCGTGTAGAAGAAACGCTGCAACGCCTGCACCTGGACCCGGAAGCCGTAGTCGGCACCTTGTCAGGAGGAACCAAGAAGCGGGTTGCCTTGGCCCAGGCGCTGGTTGCCCGACCCGATGTTCTGCTGCTGGACGAGCCTACCAACCACCTGGACCTGGATTCCATCGAGTGGCTGGAGGACCTCCTTCTGGACTTTCCAGGCAGCGTTGTCACCATCACCCACGACCGCTCGTTCCTGGACCGCGTCGCCACCCGGATCGTCGAGCTGGATCGGGGGCAATTGCGTTCGTACCCAGGCAATTTTGCGCAGTACCAGATACAAAAGGAAGAACAGCTCGCCCAGGAGGCAGTGATTGCCGCCAAGGCCGACAAGTTGCTAGCCCAGGAGGAAATCTGGATACGCAAGGGGGTGGAGGCCCGCCGCACCCGCAGCCAGAGCCGCATCAGCCGCCTGGAGCAGTTGCGCGCCCGACGCGAGGCCCGCCGCGATGTGGTGGGAAGTGTGCGCATGGATGTGGCCACGGGCGGCTCGAACGGCTACCAGGGAAAGATCGTGGCGGAGTTGACGGGAGTGGGCAAAGCCTTTGGCGACAAAACGATTGTCCGCAACTTCACGGGCACGATCCTGCGGGGCGACAAGGTGGGCTTGATTGGCCCCAATGGGGCAGGCAAGACAACCCTGCTCAAGATGATTCTCGGGGAGTTGCCTGCCGATACGGGCACGATACGCCAGGGGGCAAACCTGCAGGTGGCCTATTTTGACCAGATGCGCCATGCCGTGAACCTTGATGCGACGCTGGAGGATTTCATCAGCCCCGGCAGTGAGTGGATTGAAATCGGCAACCAGCGCAAACACGTCAAGAGCTATCTGAGCGACTTCCTGTTTTCACCGGCCCGCGCGCACTCGCCTGTGCGGTCCTTGTCAGGCGGCGAACGCAACCGGCTGTTGCTGGCACGCTTGTTTGCACGCCCTGCCAATGTCTTGGTGCTGGACGAGCCCACCAACGACCTGGACATCGACACCCTGGACCTGCTGGAAGAGTTGCTGGAGAACTACGAAGGCACCGTGTTTCTGGTCAGCCACGACCGGACCTTCCTCGACAACGTCGTGACCAGCACGATTGCCTTTGAAGGCGACGGGCTCTGGCGTGAATACGAAGGGGGGGTGCAAGACTGGCTGGCGCAATCCAAACGCAGCAAGGCGATTCAGGCATCAGCCGCTGCTGCAGCAGCTAACAACAAACCATCCACTGCTGAAAACTCAAGCAAAAACAGCCCCTCCCGCGCGCCAGATAAGCCTGAGCAGCTATCAAAAAAGAAGCTTTCGTATAAGGAACAGCGGGAGTTGGAGCAGCTCCCTGGCCAGATCACCGCACTGGAAACGGAACAGAAGGTGCTGCAGGACGCGCTGGCAGACGGAACCCTGTACGGCAAAGACCCGGCGCGCGCCGCCGAGATGACGGCCCGGGCCGCCACCATCGACGACGAACTCATGGCGGCCCTGGAGCGATGGACGGAGCTGTCCGCCTGAAGATGGTGTGCCTCGCCGCTCGCATGGGTATCAAACAGGCAGCGGCGCTAATGGCAGCGTGCCACATGTGGGCCGCAGCCCCAGGCAGCCCCCACGGCCACCCGCGCTGCATGCACCGAGGGTAGGCGCAGAACCTCAGATGCGGTGGTGCAGCCGGTCTGTCGCGCCGCGCAAGCGTGTGATCAGCGCTGGAGCAATCTGGCCGAGCGGCAACACCTCATCGGCCGCCCCATGGGCGATGGCCTCGCGCGGCATGCCGAAGACGATGCAGGTCGCCTCGTCCTGCACATAGTTGTAGCTCCCGGCGTCCTTCATCTCGCGCATAGCAGCGGCACCATCGTTGCCCATGCCGGTGAGCATGATGCCGAAGGCGTTGCGCCCCACCACGGCAGCCGCGGATTTGAAGAGCACCTCCACCGAGGGCTTGTGGCGGTTGACCGGGGGGCCGTCATCGACCACGGCCACGTAGTTGGCGCCACTGCGTGCCACATGGAACTGCGTGCCACCCGGCGCAATGTAAGCATGGCCCGGCAAGATGCGCTCGCCATTGACAGCCTCTTTCACCGTGATCTGGCACAGCCCGTTCAGCCGGGCCGCAAAACTGGTGGTGAACCCCGGGGGCATGTGCTGGGTGATCACGATGGCGGGTGAGTCGGCCGGCATCTGGACCAGCACTTCCTTGATCGCCTCTGTCCCCCCCGTGGACGCGCCGATGCAGATCAGCTTTTCCGTGGACAGCCGACCCAACAGGGCAGACGCCGGTGCGGGCGCGTGCGCTGCCCCACCACCCGCAGGTGCCGCTTCACGCACCGGCGCGCGGCGAACCTGTGCCACGGCTGCCACGCGAATCTTGTCCACGATCTGGGCCGCCAGGTCATTGAGCCCACTGGCCAGGCCCACACGCGGCTTGGCAACAAAATCGATGGCACCAAGCTCCAGGGCTTTCATCGTGACCTCAGCCCCGCGTTCGGTCAGTGTGGAAATCATCACCACCGGCATGGGGCGCAGCCGCATCAAGCGGCCGAGAAAATCAATGCCATCCATGCGTGGCATCTCGACATCCAGCGTGATGACATCCGGATTCAGCTCACGGATCATCTCGCGCGCCACCAAAGGGTCATTGGCCGTGCCAATGCACTCCATGTCGCGCTGCCGGTTGATGATCTCGGACAGCAGACTGCGGACCAGCGCCGAATCGTCCACCACGATCACCCGGATTTTCCTGCTCATTAACGCAAACCTTCCTCAAAACAGATCAACAGAACCACCGGCAGTGGACTTGGCCACCGTAGCGGCATTGCCGCGTGCGTCCTGGGCCAGGGCCTCGGGATGGGCATGGGCCAAGCGCTTGACCATGGCCTTCCCCGTCACCGGGAAGAAAACCACCTTGCGCGGGTAAATATCGAGCACATCCTCCGAGACGATGGGAATGCGCTCTGTGTGCAGGTAGTTGAGCACAAAATTGGTGTTCCGCTCGCCCACGTTCATCGTGGTGAAGTTGTGCATCACCTGTGCGCCACCAAAAATCTTGGCCTGCATGGTTTCGCGGCGCGCCCCCATCTTCAGCATCTCATTAATGAGCAACTCCATGGCGTAGGAACCGTATCGCCCCGACGCATCTGCCAGGTCACCATCGGGCAGCATGAAGTGGTTCATCCCCCCCACACGCGCACGGCTGTCCCACAGGCAGGCCGCAATACAGGAGCCCAGCACGGTCATGATGACCATGCTTTCATCCGCTACGAAGTATTCCCCCGGCAGCACCTTCACGGCGTTGTGCTGGAAGTGGTGGTCCAGGTAGAAAAACGATGCCTCCCCCGGCTTGCGGCTGTGCGCCTTGAGCTCCTGCAACGAGGACTCGCGCGCAGGCGCAGCACCCGCAGCGTAGATATCCGCGCTCAGGGGCGCTATGCGCGGTGCGCGGCGCCGTTCAGATGAGCCTGGGGTGGTGGTCATGGGGGAAGATGTGCCTGCTTGGATGCTGGTCATGGGTGCTGGTTGCAAGACAACATGGACAGGTCAACGGCGCTCGTACACCGTCTTGCCACGCAGGGTAAACAGATCGCGGGATTCGCTGAAGTTTTCGGCATGGCCGACAAACAACATCCCCCCCGGCTTGAGCACCCGGTGGATACGCTCCAGCACCTTCCGCTGCGTGGGCGCATCGAAGTAGATCATCACGTTGCGGCAGAAGACCACGTCAAAGGGCTCTTTGAAAGGCCAGTCATCGCGGATGAGGTTCACGCTCATGAAGTCAATAACCCGGCGCAATTCGGGCTTGGCGCGCACCATGCCTGCGTTGCCGCCCTTGCCCCGCAAAAAGAACTTTTGCAGGCGCTCCGGGCTCACCCCTTTGAGACCATCCAGCCGGTACACCCCCTGCGCGGCTGTGGCCAGCACTCGCGAGTCGATATCGCTGGCCGTGAGCTTGAATGAGGCATTGGCACCCAGCGCTTCGAAGGCCGTCATGACGATTGAATACGGCTCCTCACCGGTAGACGCCGCGTTGCACCACACCTTCCAATTGGCCGAGGGCTTGGAGCGCAGATGCGATGCAAAGATCTCGAAGTGGTGCTGCTCGCGGAAAAAGGCCGTCAGGTTGGTGGTGAGCGCATTGACGAACTCTTGCCACTCCGGCCCATCGTGGTTCTCAAGCCAGCTGAGGTACTCGTGAAAGCTGGTGTGCCCTGTGTCCCGCAGCCGGCGCGACAGCCGGCTGTAGACCATGGCGTGTTTGCCGTCGTGCAGGCTGATGCCGGCGCGCTGGTAAATCAGCGCCTGGACGCGGGCGAAGTCTGCGTTGGTCCAGACAAACTCGCGGCCCTGGGCCAAGGGCCCCGAGGGGGCCTCCGCTGCAGCGTAGGCCGGATCCACCCGCGAAGGGGCAGACCGGGCTGAAACGGAGGCACTGGTGGTGTGGGCCATATTGATCGTCCGAAGGGAAATCCTGTTCGCTCCAAAAGGTTCGCAAGCACGGCCTGCGACCCGACATGTGCCTGGGCCACCAATGGTTGTTGACCGTCGTTGCGCCCTATTCGTTGGCGGTTACCAATCCCATATCCACGCTCGACATGAGTTTTTCGATGTCAAGCAGGATCAGCATGCGCTCACCCACCGACCCCAGCCCCAGGATGCAGCTGTTGTCGATGGCGCTCTCGATGTCAGGCGCCGAGCGGATGCTCTCGGGCGTCAGCTCCATCACATCGCTGACGGAGTCCACCACGATCCCGACCACCCGGTTGCGCAGGTTGAGGATGATGACCACGGTGAAACTGTTGTAGTCGGCCTGCGCGCAGTTGAACTTCAGGCGCATGTCCACAATGGGAACAATCGTCCCGCGCAGGTTGGTCACGCCCTTGATGAAATCGGGCGCATTGGCGATGCGCGTCGGAGGCTCGTAGCCCCTGATTTCCTGCACCTTCAGGATGTCGATGCCGTACTCTTCCTGATCGAGGCGGAATGTCAGATATTCACGAGCACCTGTCGGCGCTGCGTCTGCCGTCTTACCAATCACACTCATGGTGCATTCTCCTTTCATGACAGCGCCGGGCCCAATAGGCCAGACGCTTGAATCCTCAGTGGCGAGCCCGGCGCACCAGGCCACCCGTGTCCAGAATCAGCGCCACCGTGCCATCTCCCAGGATGGTGGCGCCTGACACATTGGGCACCTTGCGGTAGTTCGACTCCAGGTTCTTGACCACCACCTGGTGCTGCCCCAGCAGCTCATCAACCAGCAGCGCCACACGGCTGCCATCGGCCTCGACCACCACCATGATGTTGCTGGATTTGTTGAGATCGAATCGAGGAACCTGGAAGATCTTCTCCAGCGCGATCACGGGCATGTACTCGTCGCGCACCTTCACCAGCTGCGAGCCTTGTGCCACCGTGCTCACGTCGTCGGCATTGACCTGGAACGACTCGACCACGGAAGACAGTGGGAGGATGTACACCTCTTCGCCAACCCCGACCGACATGCCGTCCATGATCGCCAGTGTCAACGGCAGGCGCACAGACACCTTCATGCCGTAGCCCTCGGCCGAGTCGATCTCCACCGAGCCATTGAGCGCAGCGATGTTGCGCTTGACCACGTCCATGCCCACACCGCGCCCGGACACGTCGGTGACCTCATCCGCCGTGGAGAAGCCTGGGGCAAAGATCAGCTGCCATACCTCGGCATCGCTCATCTGTTCGGACACTTCAATGCCCCGCTCCTGCGCCTTGCTCAGGATCTTTTCGCGGGAAAGGCCCCGGCCATCGTCGCGCACTTCGATCACGATCGAGCCGCCCTGATGGGAAGCCGACAGCGTGATGGTGCCGTGCTCGGACTTGCCCTTGGCCAGGCGGTCTGCGGGCATTTCGATGCCATGGTCGCAGCTGTTGCGCACCAGGTGGGTCAGCGGGTCGGTGATCTTTTCGACCAAGCCCTTGTCCAGCTCGGTCGCTTCACCCAGAGTGACCAGTTCCACCTTCTTGCCCAGCTTGTTGGCCAGATCGCGCAGCATGCGCGGGAAGCGGCTGAACACGATGGACATGGGAATCATGCGGATCGACATCACCGACTCTTGCAGGTCCCGGGTATTGCGATCCAGGTCGGCCAGGCCGGCCAGCAGTTGCTGGTAGAGCCCGGCATCCAGCCCGCGGCTGTTCTGCGCCAGCATGGCCTGTGTGATCACCAGCTCGCCCACCAAGTTGATGAGCTGATCGACCTTCTTGACATCGACCCGAATGGTCGTGGACTCCATTTGCGCCTGCATGGCCGCCTTGGGCTCGGCTTTGGGAGCTGCGGCCTTGGGGGCGGCCTGGGCGGGGGCTTGGGTGACTGCCTGCGAGGCCTCAGAGGGTGCGCCGGGCGCGCCGTTGAAGAAGCCATACGGCGTCTCGCCACCGGATGTATCTACCGCCAACGCGGCGTCCTCGTCTACCGGCTCTGCAGCAGGCTCACCTGCGGCAGCCCCAGCGTCACGGATCAACACCTGCTCCTTGGACACGTGGAAAGCAAACAGATCCAGGAGATCGTCGTTGGTGGAGCTGGTCTCTACCGCAAAAAGGCGCGTGTTGGCCTCGGTGGCGGGCAGATCACGAATGGCACCCAGGCCAGGAATGTCGCGGAACAGCTCCTTGATGGCGTCTGCCTGCGCTGGCCGCTCAAGGGGGCCGATCTGGATTTCGAGTTGACGGGCTTGCCCGGCCACGGCGGGGGTGGCAGCCTTGGGCGCAGGTGCTGGCGCAGCGGCCGCCGGTGGAGGCGGCGGTGGGGGGGGCGCTGCGACAGCGGGAGCATCGCTGGGCACCAGGCCCGCTGCAAGGTCGCTGATGCGGCGCACGAGGGAGGTCGTGGAAACCGCTTCGCCCTGGCCACCGGCCTGGTGCCGGGCAAGAAGGCTGCGCGACGCATCGGCAGACTCCAGCAACACATCCACCATCTGGGGAATCGGCTGCAGTTCATGGCGACGCAGGCGGTCCAGCAGCGACTCCATCTGGTGGGTCAGTTCCGCAACGTCGGAAAACCCGAAGGTGGCAGAGCCGCCCTTGATCGAATGTGCACAGCGAAAAATGCCGTTGAGTTCTTCATCGTTGGCACTGCTCAGATCCAGATCCAGAAGCATCTGCTCCATCTGGTCGAGGTTCTCGCCCGCTTCCTCGAAAAATATCTGATAGAACTGGCTCAGGTCGAAGTCAGCGCCTGCACCCGATCCTTCTTGGTAGCTTTCCGCCATGGTGGGCTCCTGTGTACTTGATGGTCTCAGTCAACCCGGCTCAGCGGATCACCTTCTGGATGACTTCGATCAGACGATTGGGATCGAAAGGCTTCACCAGCCAGCCCGTCGCACCGGCAGTGCGGCCAGCCTGCTTCATCTGGTCGCTCGACTCCGTCGTCAGGATCAGGATGGGAATGGTTTTGAATTTGGGGTGCTCGCGCAGCTTGCGGGTCAGGCCAATGCCATCGAGCCGGGGCATGTTCTGGTCTGCCAGCACCAGATCGATGTTGTGCGTCTCGGCTTTTTCAAGGGCGTCTTGCCCATCCACTGCCTCCACGACGTGATAGCCGGCGCCCGTGAGGGTGAACGACACCATTTTCCGCATGGAAGGTGAATCATCTACGGCAAGGATCGATTGCATGTATGGCTCCAACTGACTTGAATATATAGGCTAACCAATGATGTGAAGGTCAAAACAGGTCCACCGAACCTGCATCCATCTCGCTCTGGGTGACAGGGTTCGGCCTGTCTGGCGCCATCTCTGCAAAAGGCGCCGCGTCTTCGCCATCTTCATGGCCCATGGCTTCCGAGGCCAGGCGAAAAGCGCAACCCTGCAGCACCTTGGTGGTATGCCAGATCAGTTGGGATGCCATGTCCTGGAACTGCAACTCCGTCACCGCGCTGCGCAGCGCAGCCCGCGCCGCCACCAGTTCGGGAGAGTCCGAGACCACCGCGTCGGTCAGCATCGCATTGGCCTCGCCGAAACGCTCGAGCAGATTGTCCGTGGCGTGGTTCAGCAGCCCCTCCAGGCGGTGAAGGTCGTGCATCACCACCAGCAAGGAGTCCTGCAGTTCCGCCGCCACCATGACGGGAACCTGGACTGCAGGCCCTCCAGGCGTTGTTAGCGTAGATTGCATCGTTTCTCCATCGCAGCACGTAGCAGCAAAGCACGCAAAAACACGGGACTACGATACATGCGTCAAAGACTTCCAAGCTTTGTGCACACCGTAGCATCCGCGCCCATTGGACGCCGACGCCGAAACCACCCCAACGGGACAAACACCCTTGTTTGTTCCAATTTGTATCCTATGATAGCGCTCCTATGGTCACTGCAACATCAGACCAGACCCTTGAAATCCTGCATCTCGAAGATTCACTGGCTGATCACGAACTTGCGGGACGAACGCTGCGGCGGTCCGGGCTCCAGTGCCAGTTGCGCCAGGTAGACACCCTCTCCGAATTCCAGCGGCTCACCGACTCCGGATCGTTCGACATCATCCTGGCAGATTACCGCCTGCCAGGGTTCACGGCACTGGATGCGTGGGCACATGTGGCGCAAAAGCCTCAACACCCGCCCTTCATCCTGTTGTCGGGCGCCATCGGCGAGGCGGCGGCCGTAGACGCCATGCGGCTGGGCGTGGCCGACTACCTGCTCAAGGACGATATTCAGCGCCTGCCCCACGTGATCGCACGTGCACTGGAAGTGCATGAGGCCCGGCGCATGCGCGAGCAGGCGGTTGCCGAGTTGGCCATGTCCCAGCGCCGACTGGCGGAGCTGGCGGAGCACCTGCAAACCTCCATCGAACAGGAGCGTGCGTCCATCGCGCGCGAAATCCACGATGACATCGGCGGCGCACTGACTGCAGTGCGCTTTGACGTGGCCTGGATCGGCCGCCACAGCACGGACGCCGCCATGCAAGAACATGCCAGCTCGGCGGCCGACATGCTGCAGCATGCCATCGGTGCCAGCCAGCGCATCATGATGAACCTGCGCCCCCCCATTCTGGAGCAGGGGCTGGTGGCGGCCGTGCAGTGGCTGGCCGCCGGTTTCGAACGCCGCACCGGTGTCCCCACCCGCCTGCAGAGCAGCAGCGACACCATCAACACCCCGGCAGACATCCAGCTGGTGGCCTACCGCACCGCGCAGGAAGCCCTGACCAACATCTCCAAACACGCCCAGCCCGGCAAGGTGGACATCGATCTCTCCGACAAGGAAGGGGTTCTGACCCTGGAGGTGGCAGACAACGGGCGGGGCATTGCCCCTGAGATGCTCGACAAGCCCAAGGCCTTCGGGCTCAAGGGCCTGCAGGAGAGGGCGCGCACCGTGGGCGGCTGGCTGGACATCAGCAGCCGGCCAGGGCAAGGGACGTCGGTCATCCTGTCCATCCCGCTACCATCGCACCCACCAACAGTCCCGGGAGATGCGATGTGATTCATGTGGTCCTGTGCGACGACCATGCCGTTCTGCGGCGCGGGATACGCGACACGCTGGCCGAGGCGACCGATATCCAGGTCACGGGCGAAGCGGGCGGCTACTCCGAGCTGCGCGAGGTTCTGCGCACCGCCGCCTGTGATGTCCTGCTGCTGGACCTGAACATGCCGGGCCGCAGCGGCCTGGAAGTGCTCACCAGCCTGCGGGAGACCCATTCCGCCATCAAGGTGCTGGTGGTGTCCATGTACCCCGAAGACCAGTACGCGCTGCGCTGCCTCAAGGCGGGCGCGCAGGGCTATGCCAACAAGGCGGGGGACCCGGTCGAGCTGATCGCGGCCGTGCGCACGGTGATGCAGGGTCGCAAATACCTCACCGCAGAAGTGGCCCAGATGCTGGCGGACAGCCTGGCCCAGCCCACCCCCGAGGCTCTGCATACCACGCTGTCCGAGCGGGAGCTGCAGACGCTGATCAAGATCGCCTCCGGGCGGCGGCTGTCGGACATTGCCGAAGAACTGATGCTGAGCCCCAAGACCGTGAGCGTGTACCGCTCGCGCGTGCTGGAAAAGCTCAAGCTGTCCAACAACGCCGAACTCACCGTCTACGCCATCCGCAACCAGCTGGTCTGAGCAAACGGGGCGCCTCCCACGCCTTGGTGCAACCCCTATCGCTGCGCGGCAAACAGGTCTACCGCCTGCTGCATCAGCGCCAGCACGGGCTGCTCCAGCATGGGCAGCGTGGCGGCAATGCCCAGCATGCCCACGGTGAGCGTGACGGGAAAGCCCACCGCATAGATGTTCATCTGCGGCGCCACCCGGGAGATGACGCCCATCGTCAGATTGACGAACAGCAGCAGCGCAATCATGGGCAAGGCAATCCAGAGTGCACTCGAAAAGAGCGACGCCCCCAGCTCGTGCAGCCGCATTTGCGCCAGCGCCTGCAGGAAGTTGCCGTTGACCGGGAAACGGTCAAAGCTTTTGACTACCGCCATCAGGATCAGCAGGTGGCCGTTGATCACAACAAACAGCAGCGTGGCCATGTGCCCAAAAAAGCGCGCCACCGCACTGATTTGCGCGTTGGAGGAAGGATCGAAGAAAGAGGCGAAATTCAGCCCCATCTGCAATCCAATGATTTCCCCCGCGAGTTCCACGGCAGCGAACACGAGCCGCACAGAGAACCCAATGGCCAGGCCCACTGCCACCTGCTGCGCAACGGCACCCAGGGCCTCGCGGCCGTTGACGCTGATGACCGGCTGCTCCCCGAGCACCCCCTGGGCACACAGCGCCACCAGAAACGCCAGCCCGATCTTCACGCGCATGGGGATCACCCGCATCGAGAACACCGGCGCCACCGAGAACAGGGCCAGGACACGCAGAAACGGCCACAGAATGGGCGATAGCCAGGCCATGATCTGCGCTTCGCTGAAGGTGATCATGGCGCTAGAAAATTATAAAAATGATAGCTACAAGCGCTTGATGGACAGGCGCAGAAGGCATATTTTGATAAAAAAATCTAGCCAATCATCGACGGAATGGACTCGATGGTTCGCCGGATGAAGTCCACCAGCGTGCTAAGCATCCAGGGCCCGGCGATGGCAAACACCACCATCGCAGCGATCAGCTTGGGGACAAACGCCAAGGTGGCCTCATGGATCTGGGTGACGGCCTGGAAAATGCTCACCAGCAGACCCACCGCCATGACCACCCCCAGCACCGGCATGGAGATCATCAAGAGCAAGGTCAGGGCATCACGCCCGATGGTCAGTACCACTTGCGGAGTCATCGTGTGCTCCTCCTTCAGGTTACAAAGCTGGCGGCCAGGGAGCCAATCAGCAGGTTCCAGCCATCCGCCAGCACAAACAGCATGAGCTTGAACGGCAAGGCCACCAGCACCGGCGACAGCATCATCATGCCCAGGGACATCAGGATGCTCGACACCACCATGTCGATCACCAGGAAGGGGATGAAGATCATGAAGCCGATCTGGAACGCCGACTTCAGCTCGCTGGTGACGAACGCCGGCACCAGCACCCGCATCGGGGCGGTCTCTGCCGTCACGCTCGGGTCCAGGCGGGCCAGCCGCGAGAACAGCGCAAAGTCAGACTGCCGCGTCTGCTTGAGCATGAAGCCGCGCATGGGCGCCTCGGCCTTGTCCAGCGCCTGCTCGAAGGTGATGGTGTTGTTGGTGTAGGGCACGTAGGCCTCCTGGTACACACGGTCCAGGGTGGGGCCCATCACAAAAAAGGTCAGGAACAGCGACAACCCGATGATGACCTGGTTGGGTGGTGCAGACTGCGTGCCCAGCGCCTGCCGCAGCAGGGACAACACAATCACGATGCGGGTGAAGCCCGTCATCATGAGCAGCACGGCAGGCAAGAAGGACAGCGCGGTAAAAAACAGCAGCGTCTGGATCGGCACCGAATAGCTGGTGCCCGTGGGGCCGCTGCCCACCACCAGGGGCAGACTTCCGGCCGCCTGCGCAAACGCCGGGCTTTGCCCCCCCAGCCCCGCTATCCCCGCCAGGGCGGCCAGCAGCCAGAACCCCCAAGCCCTCCCCTTGCAGCCCGGTGCGCGCGTTGGCAATCGGTCAACCATGGCTCGCCTTTTCAGGGGCCGGGACCGTGGCTGCGGCAGCCGCTGCCATCTGTTGCGCAAACGAAGGCGCCTCCACCACCCCGGCGCCTACACCGGCCATGGCCGACACAGGCACGGGCGATACGGGCAACACATGCAGACAACTCACCTGCTGCGCCGTCACCCCCAGCACCAGCCAGGTGCGCGCGTGCTCGGGCCCGACCTCGACAGTCACCACCCGTTGCTGCGGCCCCACCGCCACGGCTGACACCACACGCGATGCAGCCCCTGCAGCCACGCCGCCAGCAGCATGGCGCTGCTGCACGCGGCGCACCAGCCAGGGCAGCGCGGCCATGGCGCCCACAAAGAGCACCACCACAAGCAGGGTCTGGGTCATGCTCCCACTATCCACGGCTGACCCGGCGCAGGCGTTCGGACGGGGTCACCACGTCGGTAAGGCGGATACCGAACTTGTCGTTCACCACCACCACCTCGCCCTGGGCGATGAGGTAGCCGTTGACCAGCACGTCCATGGGTTCGCCTGCCAGCGCATCCAGCTCCACCACCGAGCCTTGCGCCAGCTGGAGGATGTACTTGATCGGCACCTTGGTGCGCCCCAGCTCCACCGACAGCTGGACCGGGATGTCCAACACCATGTTGATGTCGTTGACGGTTCCGTCCGAACCTGCGGAGCCGGAAAACGGCCGCACGGGCTCGCCGGACAACGGGCCACCCTGCTCTGCGTCCGCAGGCTTGTCGTCGGTGCGTTTTTGCTCTTCCAGCGCCTCGGCCCAGCCCGCAAACGGGTCTTCTGCGCCTGCGTCCTTGTTGTCTTCTTCAGTTGCCATTTTTCTCTCCCAGCCAGCTCATGTCCGAATTACGCAAGCATTCTTCAATGCGGATGGCGTACTTGGAGTTGTGGGTTCCATACTGGCATTCAAAAATAGGAACCCCTCCGATCGATGCCCGAATGCGGGGCTCTCGGTCCAGCTCGATGAAGTCACCTGGCTTCATGGCCAGCAACTGCTCCACCGTGGCGTCGGCCTTGGCCAGCTCCGCCACCAGCGTGACTTCTGCAGACTGGATTTCGCGCTTGAGCACGTTCACCCACCGGCGGTCCACCTCGATGGAATCGCCCTGCGTGGACGAATACAGCACATCGCGGATCGGCTCCAGCGTGGCATACGGCATGCAGACATGGATGGCACCGGAGAGGTCGCCGATTTCCAGCTGGAAGGCCGTGGACACCACAATTTCGCTGGGCGTGGCGATGTTGGCGAATTGGGGCTGCATTTCCGAGCGCTGGTACTCCAGCTCCAGCGGGTAGATGCCCTGCCAGGCTTTCTTGTACTCCGTGCAGATCACATCCACCAGCCGGTTGATGACGCGCTGCTCGGTGGGCGAAAAATCGCGCCCCTCGATCCGGGTCTGGAACTTGCCAACCCCGCCATACAGCGTATCGATGATGCCGAACACCAGCGAGGGCTCGCACACGATGAGCCCGCTCCCGCGCAGGGGGCGGATCGCCACGATGTTGAAGTTGGTCGGCACTGCCAGCTCGCGCAGAAAGGCGCTGTAGCGCTGTACGGACACTGTGCCCACCGAAATTTCCGGGCTGCGCCGGATGAAATTGAACAGCCCGATGCGGAAGTTGCGCGCAAACCGCTCGTTGACGATTTCCATCGTCGGCATGCGGCCACGGACGATGCGTTCCTGGCTGGAAATGTCGTAGTTGCGTACGGACCCCGCTTCGGCCACTTCCTCGACCGACTTCTGGCTTTCGCCAGTGACCCCTTCGAGAAGGGCATCAACCTCTTCCTGCGAAAGAAATGAATCACTCATGGCTGGTCCTTGCCCGTGTCACTGAATGATGAAGTTGGAGAAGAGCACCCGCAGCACGGGATTGCGCTCGGTGCGCTTGCGCGCCGGGCGGTCTTCAGCCTCTCCATCCTGGTCGGCCTCAGCTGCACGCGCACGTTCACGCTCGGTGGGCACCGAATACCCCAGGGGCCGGGAGACTTCACGGCGAATGTCGGCGGCCAGCTTCTCCTTGCCCTCGCGCATCAGCAGCTCGGACGACGTGCGCTGGGACACCAGCATCAGGATGCCACTGCGAATGGTCGGCAGGTACAGCTTGACCTGATCGGCGGTTTTGGCGTCTTCCAGCTCCAGGGTGATGCCTATCTGGGCAAACCGATCCCCGCCAGGATCGGCCAGGTTGACCACCATGTTTTCCATGGGCAGGAAAGTAGGGGCCACCTTGGGCGCCTCCTTGCGGGCAGCGGGTGCACCACCACCCTCCTCTTCATCCCCGTGCGAGCGGGTCATGAACCAAGCCGCAGCACCCCCACCAATCACCAGCACCGCCACAACGACGCCGATGATGATGATGAGCATCTTCTTGCTTTTCGCGGGGGCCGCTGCGGGGGGATTGGCTGACACGATGGTGTTCCTTGCGGTAGGGAGCAGGCCACACTTGCGCTATCAAAGTGCAAGCAAAGCCGGATGGCCCATTATTGGACGGGGGTGTAACCAATAATAGCCAGAATAAAAGCCCAAAACCATGGCATTCACCGCGCTCGCCCCCTTGCACTCGGGGGTGCGCTGGTGGTGGCAGCCTGCGCTGCCCTCCCCACCTGGCGTGAAAAGATCACACAAAAATATCCACGCTGCGGTCGGGCCCACTGCCGTCACGCGCCAGCGATGCGGTGCCGACCGGCGCACTCGACAGCACCTGGGCCTGGCGGGCGCCGTCGCGGCCACGGGACTGCCCCGCGTCACCGCCCTGCGGGCCTGCGCCATCCCGTGTCGATGTCCCCACCGACATACCCGACAGCACCAGCCCTTCACTGCGCAACAGATCCCGCAGCTGGGCCATGCTCTGATCAAGCATCTCGCGTGTCTGCGCCTGGTCGCTGCGGAAGGTGACATGCGCTTCATTGCCGGACAGGGACACGGAAACCTCCACAGGCTGGCCGTCCCGGTTGAGCGTCAGCTCAGCGTTCTGCGTCTTCTGGTTGACCCAGTAGGCCACCTGATCGGCCACCTGCTCCTCGGCTCCGGCTGCAGCAGGGTCCACAAACACGGCAGTGTTGTCGGTGTTCCCATGCTCCAGGGGAGACATACCCGCTGCGCCATCGGACCAGCCGCCGCCTCCGGCATTCCCCTCGCCAGGGCGCCCGCCAGGCGCAGCCTCCGCCCCTCTGGCGGCCACCACACCCGCCAGCAAACTGTCGGCCCCAGCGAAGACCATGTCACGCCCCTCTGGAGATGCGGGCGTACCAACGCCGCGCTCCGCTACGGCGCTCGCGACCAGCGCTCCCACGGTCGCACGTTCGCCAGTGGCCTGGGCGAGCGCCGCCGCAGCGCCCTGAGACGCGGAATGGCGCTGCGCAGCGTCCGCGCCCAAGGCTGCACCCGTGGCAACTTCCGCCCCTCCAGCCCCCCCCACCCGCTGGGCCTGGGTGCCCAGCATGCGCGAGAAGCTGCGGCCAAATCCAGCCACCGTGCTTTGGGTTGGTGTCTCCTTGAGGTCCTTGAAATCCGCCGAAGTGTCGAGTTTTGCCGTCTCGGCCACCAGCCCTTGGGGCAGCCCTCCGTTGACCAGCGGGTCGTTCATCGCCATGTCGCCCGCAGCCCCCGTGCCTGCCAGCACCCCGTTCACCAAGGACTCCGGGCGCAGCGTCCCGTCGGCCTGCCGCACCAATCCCGTGTTGGAAAGGTCATTCTGGGTTGGCGAAAACAGCCCTTGCCAGGCCGCCATGGCCGCAGCATCCATATCCCGTTGCGCGGGACCTGCAGCGAGGTCCGTCGGAGCCATTTCTGCAGACACGTCGTCGAGCGCAGCCAGCAACGCAAGAAACCCCCCTGCCGAGGCTGCATCCGCAGCGTCCGTTCCTTGCTGTTGCGCAGGCGTTTTCGCCCGCGTGGCGTGGGCTGCGTGTGTGCCGCCCTGCCCTGAGGAAATTTTTGTCTGTTCCATGGTCAATGCTCCTGGCCCTGGGCCCCTTGGCCTGCGCTGCGGTACTGCAGCGCGGCCCGTTCATCGGTCTGTTTCTGGTCTCTGCGCATTTGCTGCAGCTCCAGATCGTGGCGCCGCTTGTCCACCACCTTGCGCAGGCTGGTGAGGCGCAACTCCGCCTCAAGCAACGCGCGCTGGGCACTCTCCACCCGCCCCGCCTGGTCGCTGACCACCCCCGTCTGAATGCTGGCCGCATGGCCCAGGCGGTTCATGAACTGGTAGTGGTGGTACATCACTTCGGGTTGCATGGCGGTGTCGGCCTTCACCCCCCAGTGGGACTCGGTTTCGCGGGCGTAGTCTTCCAGCTGGTCGAGTTGCGCACGCGCCGCCTGCTGCGCAGCCAGTGCGTCCTGCAGCACCTTGCGTGCGGCATCCCGTTTGCGGGAAGCCACATCCACGGCAACGGCGAGGGAGTTCAGGCTGGACATGGCGGGTTACCCGTGGCGGTCAGCGGTCCAGCACCGAGGCCATGGCCGTCACGCTCTGGTCCATGGAGGCCGCCTCGAACATGTCCTGCTGCAAAAAGCCCGCCATCTGCGGCTGGAGGCGGATGGCCTCGTCCAGCGCAGGGTCCGAGCCACTCATGTAGGCACCCACCTGCACCAGGTCCCGGCTCTTCTGGTAGCGCGAGTACACGGCGCGGAAGTTGCGTGCCAGGTCAAAGTGCCCGCGCGACACCACGTTGTGCATCACCCGGGAGGCCGATTGCTCGATATCGATGGCCGGGAAGTGCCCCGTCTCGGCCAGTGCCCGCGACAGCACGATGTGCCCATCCAGGATGGCGCGCGCCGCATCGGCAATGGGGTCCTGCTGGTCGTCACCTTCCGACAGCACGGTGTAGAAAGCGGTGATGGACCCCACGCCGTGCAGGCCATTGCCGCTGCGCTCCACCAGAGCGGGCAGCTTGGCAAAACACGACGGGGGGTAGCCCTTGGTGGCGGGCGGCTCGCCAATGGCCAGAGCGATTTCGCGCTGGGCCATGGCATAGCGGGTGAGCGAATCCATGAGCAGCAGCACATGCTGCCCCTTGTCGCGGAAATGTTCGGCCACGGCCGTGGCATAAGCCGCGCCCTGCATGCGCAGCAGCGGCGGTGCGTCCGCAGGTGCAGCCACCACCACCGAGCGCGCGCGGCCCTCGGCGCCCAGGATGTCTTCCACGAACTCCTTGACCTCGCGGCCCCGTTCGCCAATGAGACCGACCACGATGACGTCGGCCCGGGTGTAGCGGGCCATCATGCCCAGCAGCACGCTCTTGCCCACCCCGGAGCCTGCAAACAGGCCCAGACGCTGGCCACGCCCCACGGTCAAGAGGGCGTTGATGGCTCGCACGCCCGTGTCCAGCGGCTCGCGCACCGGGTCACGGTCCATGGCATTGATCTGTCGGCGCCCCATGGGCTCGGCCGCCACGTCCTGCACCGGGCCGCCATGGTCCAGGGGCAGGCCCTGGGCATCCACCACGCGCCCCAGCAACCCGTCGCCCATGGGCAGGCGCAGCACGCCCGCACGCTGCACAGGCCGGGGCGGCTCGCCCAGGCGGGGGATAGGAATGTAGGGCGCGGCCGGAAACACACTGGCACCACTCGACAGGCCGTGGATGTCGCCCGCTGGCATCAAAAACGCACGGTCGGCGGAAAAACCCACCACCTCGGCCAGCACCGGCTCCCGGCCCGGCATCTGCACCATGCACTGGGATCCCACCGGCACCTTGATGCCCACGGCCTCCAGCACCAGGCCCGTCAAGCGGGTGAGCGTGCCACGCGTTTCCAGCGGCGCCCCTTCGGCTACGCGCTCACGCGCGTCGTCCATGAAACGCGTCCAGGCAGAGGGAGCCTCAGCGCTCATCGCCTTCTCCCTCGTCCCAGGGCGACTGCAGGCCCAGGGCAGCAATGGCACGCTGCCAGCGTTTGTCCAGGCTGCCATCCACCACCGTGCCTGCAGACTCCACCAGGCAACCGCCAGCGCGCACGGCCCCATCCGCAATCCACTGCACCCCCGGCCCATCCAGCTCTTCACGCAACGGTTGTGCCACTGACTCCATATCGAGCGGATTAAGACGCACCGTGGCGGGCCGCCCCTCGGTCAGCAGCATGCCCACAGCTTCGCGCACCACGGGTTGCAAGGCGTTGGGGTTGACGGACAGCTCCTGGCGCACCACCTGGCGCGCAATGTCGCATGCCAATTCCAGCAGCTGCTGGGCCATCTGCTGCTGCATGTCGATCAGGCTGGCGTCCAATGTCTGCAACACCCCCTGCAGGCGCTGCGCGGCCTCTTGCCCCTGCTGGGCGATGTAGTCGTCCATGCGGCGCTGCCACTCCAGCGCGGTCTGCGCCTGACCCCGGGCAAAACCCTCGGCATAGGCGTCGTCGCTGGCTTGCTGCAGCAGCTCCTGCTGCGCCTGCAGCGCGGCTTCATCAACCTCGACCGGGATTTCCGCCACCGGCTCCGGCACGGGCTCCACGAGGTCCGAGCCGTCCACCGCGCTGAACTTCCACGCCTTGAAGTCGCCCACTTCCTCGCTGGGGATGAAGCGCGAATACGACCGCTGGTTGTTAGACGAAGGCATCATCACCGCCGCCTCCGATCACGATCTGGCCTTCATCGGACAGGCGCCGGATCGTCTTGAGAATTTCCTTCTGCTGCGCTTCCACTTCGGACAGCCGCATCGGGCCACGGGATTCCAGGTCTTCGCGCAGCGCTTCGGCGGCACGCGACGACATGTTGGACAGAAACTTCTCGCGCAGCTCGGGCACGGCGCCCTTGAGCGCCACGATGAGGGTCTCGGACGCCACTTCCTTGAGCACAGACTGGATGGCGGCGTTGTCGAGCTTTAGCACATCCTCGAACACGAACATCTTGTCCATGATCTTCTGGGCCAGGTCCGGGTCGTAGCCCCGGATGGATTCGAGCACCACGGCGTCCATGTTGCCGCCCAGCAGGTTGATGATTTCGGCGGCGGCCTTGACGCCCCCGAGCGAGCTTTTGCGGATCTTGTCGCCGCCCGCCAGCACCTTGAAGAGCACCTCGTTGAGGTCCTTGAGGGCCGTGGGCTGGATACCTTCGAGCGTGGCAACGCGCAACAGGATTTCGCTGCGCTGGCGGTCTGTCAGATGCATCAGGATGCCCGAGGCCTGGTCGCTGTCCAGGTGCACCAGGATGGCGGCCACGATCTGCGGATGCTCGTTGCGCAGCAGCTCGGCCACCGACAGCGGGTCCATCCACTTGAGGCTCTCGATGCCCGAGACATCGCCCCCTTGCAGGATGCGGTCGATCAGCAGCCCGGCCTTGTCATCGCCCAGGGCGCGCTTGAGCACAGCCCGCACATAGTTGCCCGTGTCGGACACCAGCAGGCTTTGTGCGGCTGCAGCGTTCGAGAACTTGTTGATGACCTCGTCCACCTTCTCGCGCGAGACCGAGCGCATGCGCGCAATGGTTTCGCCCAGCTTCTGCACTTCCTTGGGCGAGAAATGCTTGAATACTTCGGCCGCCTCCTCTTCGCCGAGGGACATCAGCATGATGGCGGCATCGTGAAGGCCTTGGTCGTCCATGGTGGGAGTCCGTGCAATCGGTGGCTAGGCGGCGGCGTCGCCGTTGAGCCAGGTCTTGAGAATGTTCGCCACAGCGACCGGATTCTCCTTGGCAAGCACGCGCGCGTCTTCCAGGCGCAGTTGCTCGGGGGTCGCGGGCACCGCTTCGTCCTTCCTGGACGGTGCGGGCAGCGCGGGGCGCTCGGGCGTGTCGGCCTCCAGGGCATCGAGCTGGCCACCGGGCACCGGTGCGGCGCTGGCCTTGGCTGGTGCAGGCGCCTTGAGTGCGGGCCGCACCAGGCCCAGCAGCACCAGCGCAGCAAACAGCACCGCACCCACCGGCCACGCAAAGGTCTTGGCCAGATCGACGACCTCAGGCTGCTTCCACAGCGGAACGTCAGTGGAAGGCACCGCAGCCACCTGGAACGGCGTGTTCATGAGGTTGACCGAGTCCCCCCGATCCTTGTTGAAGCCAATGGTCTCGCGCACCAGGGCCGTCATCTGCTCGATCTGTTCGGGCGTGAGCGCCTTGGTGATCGGCTTGCCCTTGTCCTCGCCAGACTGGTAGTTCACCACCACGGCCGCGCTCAGGCGCTTGACGGCGCCTGTGCTGCCGCGCGTGACGCGGACGGTCTTGTCCACTTCGTAGTTGGTGGTGGACTCGCGCTTGTTCGTCTGCTCTTCCGTGCCCTGCTGGCCGCCGGCATTGGGGGCGGGGTTCGCGCCATTGATGGGGGCGGTCGAAGGTGCGGGTGGCTGGTTGGCCACCGCGCCGGGCACACCCGTGGCGGTCTTGCTGGAGCTGCCCCGGCTCTCCAGCACCTGCTGGCTGCGCACCGCGCTGGAGTCGGGCGTCTGGTTGGGGCGGAACTGCTCGGAGGTGGACTCTGTCTGCGTGAAATCCACTTCGGCCGTGACCTGGGCCTTGACGTTGTCCCGGCCCACCACGGGCTCAAGGATGTCCATGATGCGGCGGGTGTACTGCTGCTCGATCTGCTGCACATACAGCAGCTGCTGCGCATTCACTTCGGCCCCGGCGGCGGTATCGGGCGTCTGCGACAGCAGCTTGCCCGTGTCGTCCAGCACGCTGACGGCCGAGGGAGACAACTCTGGCACGCTGGAAGCCACCAAATGCACGATGCCAGCCAGCTGGGCACGGTCCAGGATGCGGCCGGGGTGCAGGCTCACCAGCACCGATGCCGAGGGCTTTTGCTGCTCGCGGAAGAACCCGTTCTGGTTGGGCAGCGCCAAGTGCACGCGCGCACCTTGTACCGACGACAGCGCCTGGATGGAGCGGGTCAGCTCGCCCTCCAGGCCACGCTGGAAGTTCAGGCGCTCCTGAAACTGCGTCATCCCGAACTTGCTGGATTCCATCAGTTCGAAACCAGCCACCGAGCCCTTGGGCAGTCCCTGGGTGGCCAGGCGCAGGCGCACGTCGTGCACCCGGTCTGCCGGAATCAGGATGGCACCGCCCCCTTCGGAGTGTTTGTAGGGCACATTCATCTGCGACAGCTGGGCCACGATGGCGCCGCCATCCTTGTCGTTCAGGTTGGCGAACAGCACCCGGTAGTCGGGCTGGCGCCCCATGACAATGGCAGCCACGGCAGCAGCGACCAGCAGCGCCACGCCCACGCCCAGCCGCATGCGCTGCGCCCGGTCGAGGGCGGACAGCCGCTGCAGCCAGTTGGGACTGGCGGGCGGCGGGAGCGGATTGAGAGGGACTTCAGCAACAGCAGACATCTTGCTTTTCCAGTAAAGCAGGTCCGGCAACAGACCTAGCGTGGTGTCGATTATTCGGTCACGCCTCCACCATGTTCGCTGGATAAGCCGCCCGTTTGACCATCATTTCAGGGGGATGGACGCCAGGGCGGTGGCTAGGATACGCAGCATACCGCCATTCCCTACGGATACCGCCATGGACCTTCGCATCTCCAGCTCTACCGCCCCCCTGACGGGCGCAGGCGTGGCGCGCCGTGCCGCGGCACCCCAGGAAACCGGCAACGAAGTGGGATTTTCCGGCGCCCTCAAAGGCGCCCTGCAGTCGGTGAGCGCGGCACAGAACCGCTCATCCGAACTGCAACGGGAGGTTCAGCTGGAGAACCCCTCGGTGAGCCTGGAAGAAACCATGGTGGCCATCCAGAAGGCCCAGATCGGCTTTCAGGCCACGCTGCATGTGCGCAACCGCATGGTGCAGGCCTATACCGACATCATGAACATGCAGGTATAGCAGCGGCACCCCACGCAGCAGCACCCCACTGAGCGGCTGCGCCGCCGCCCCTCGCTCTCACAGCCCTGCGCGCTGGGGACAAGGGGACGATGCCCTCGCTGCGGGGCGGCCCTTGCTCGGCATCCCTGACATGGGCGCGCGCTCGCATCCAGTGATAGCGCCCACACTGAATTCCTAATTTGATAGCAAAAAACGCTTGATGGGAGCGCGGAGAAGCCCATTTTCCCCAATAAAAAAGCCGACCTTTCCAGGCCGGCTTTTTTTGGGGCTCAGCGCACGCCTCAGTGCATCATCTGCGGCTGGCCGTCGAACAGGTGTTCGAACTGCGCCAGCCAGGGCTCAGCCAGGCAGCGGATCTGGGCATCGTTGCGCAGGATGCGCTGCATGATGCGGGTCTTCTCGCGGCGGTGCTCGGGCAGCAACTCGTGCTCCTGCGACTTGAAGCGCAGCTGCTCGATCAGCACGGCACAGGCGCCCTCGTAGCGCACCACACCGTCCCAGTCCTTCAGCCGGGCAGCCTCCAGCATCTTGGCGCTGCTGTCTTCAATCGCCTTGTAATAGTCAATCAACATGTGGGACATGGTTTACGCCTCCACAAGCATGGGCTGGCCAGTGGCGGAGGGCGGGTTGGCTGAAGCAGCTGCAGCACCGGTTTTCTTGATGTCGTTCCAGCCTTGGGCCACGGGCTCGATCAGGCGCATGACTTCCTGCATGATCGCATCGTCATTGCGGGCATTGGCCAGGATCAGGCGTCGCATGCAGTAGTCGTACAGCGCGCCCAGATTTTCGGCCAACTCGCCACCGTCCACCCTGTCGAGCGAGGTGCTCAGGCCCTCCTCAAGAATGCGGACCGCCTTGGCAATGGCGTTGACCTTCCCCAGCACGTCGCCCCGTGCCATGGAACCACGCGCCGTGGCGATGGAATTCAGAACCCCCTCATACAACAGGCTGACCAGCTGGTGCTGGTCGATCGTGTGCATGCTGGTCTCTACATTGATGCGCTGATAAGCGTTGGCTGCACGGGGGCTGTAGGCGCTGAACATGCTGACAATCCTTCCGAGGTATTACTTGAGTTATCGGCTAGCGCCAGAAAAACTGAAGCCTCTGTTTAGCCCGTCGATTTGTTCCAGGCCGCCACCTGCTGCGAGATGTAGGCATTCAACCCATTCAGGCTGCTCAACTGCTTGTCCAGCGAGTTATAGCGCTGCGTGATGCGTTTTTCAAATGCGTCAACCTTTTCGTTCACGCGGGTTTGGTCCTGGGCATTGCGCTTGAGGCTCAACTGCAGGGTGGCATCCTTCGACTTGAAGAAGCCGTCATTGGCCAGCAGGTTGGTGGTCAGCGCCTTCAGCTGCACCGCGATCCCGTCGGCCGCGCCACCGCCCGTGTTGCGGAACAGGTTCTTCACGTCGTCCGGTTTCTCGGCCAACGCCTTGTTGAGCTTGGTGGTGTCCACAGCCAGATTCCCGCCCAACTGCTGCGTGATGCCGACATCGGCCAGGCGCTGGAACCCGCCGCCGCCAGAGGTGACCGACTGGATCGCGCTGCGCAGCGAGTTCTGCAGCGCCACTGTGGTCGAGTCACCCTGCAGCAAGCCTGCCGAGTTGGTCTTCGCGTCGTATTTGGTCGCCTCCTGCAGCAGTTCGTTGATGGCGTTGTAGGCCTTCACGAAACCGTCGATGTTGGACTGGATGGCCGTGTTGTCCTTTCCCACGGTGATTTCGATCGGGGCCGTGGTGATTTGCTCCGCCTTGAAGGTCACGCCCGAGATCGTAGAGGCAAAGGTGTTGGTGGCCGAAGACACGGCAATCCCGTTGACCGTGGCCTTGGCATCGGCAGCCGCCTGTGTGACGGTGGAGCCATTGACCAGACGCGACAGGCCCGTGGCATCGGTGTTGCCTGCGCTCTGAGGGTCGGTGTCGCCGCCTTCCATCACGCTCAACCGGAAGCCGAACTCCTCACCGGTGCTCTTGCTGCGCAGCAACAAACGCTCGCCGGATGCATCCGACAGGATCGAGGCCGTCACCCCGGCGTTGGAGCCATTGATCTTGCTGGCCACGTCAGAAAGCTTGTCGCTCGCGCTGATCGCGATATCCACCGGCTGGCCGCTGCCCGGCGTGAACGACGAAGGCGCTACGCTCCACTTGCCCAGCTCCAGCCGCAGCGTACCCGCACCCAGCGCCCCTCCCACGGGCAAAAGGGCTGCCGACGCAGTGGCCTGCGCCTTGGCCAGGCTTTGCACCTCAACACTGAAGGTGGTGGGCAGGGTTCCCCCCACGGCAGAGGCAGAAACGTATTTGGAGTCCGACGAGGTGGTGGAGACACCGTTCCAGCCCGTCACGCTGGTGAGCTTGCTCGCCGCATCCTGCAGCGTAGACACCAGCGACTTGATCTGGCCGAAAGCGGAAATCTTGGTGTTGACTGTCGCTGCCTGCAGCTTCAGCGTATCCAGGGGCTTTTTTTCCAGCGCGACCAACTGGGAAATGATGTTCTTGACATCCAATCCGTTCGTACCAACGCCTGGGGATGAAATCGTGGCCATACCAACCTCCTGAACTGGTTCAACGGAAATTATGGCGCCGAACGGCGATCAAGAACGTCCGTAAACACGCCAGGAAACCCGTCTTATCCAGCGGTCCTGGCACCCGCTGTCCCAAAAAGCCAAAGGGCGGCGACAGAAATCTGCCGCCGCCTGGGCCACTTCAGGGCGCTGCAACGCCCTGACTGCCATGCCCGCTGCCTATTAACGCAGCAGGGCCAACACACCTTGCGGCAGCTGGTTGGCCTGGGCCACCATCGCCGTACCGGCCTGTTGCAGGATCTGGGCGCGCGACAGGTTGGCCGTTTCGGCGGCGAAGTCGGCGTCAAGAATACGGCTGCGCGAGGCAGACAGGTTTTCGGATGTCACCTGCAGGTTGCTGATCGACGTTTCAAAGCGCGATTGCAAAGCACCGAGCTTGGCGCGTTCACCGTTGATGAAGGCCAGGGCAGAGTCCACCGTCTTGAGCGCGTTGGTAGCGTTGCTGAAGGTGGTCACATCCAGATTGGCCACAGCTTGCAGTGCAGAGCCACCGTCATCCAGCTGGGTTGCTGTAGTGGAGTCCACAGCAAACGACTTCTCCGAGTCCAGGACGATGTAGCCGCCTGTATTCACCATTTCTGCAGCAGTATTGGCCGTCAGCGTCCGGGCTGTGCCATTGCTGGCGCCCGCAGCATCGTAGCCGGTGACGGTCACATCGGCAGCACTGGCAGTGGCGGTATCACCCACCACAATGTCATTGCCGGTAGCGTTGGTCAGAATCACTTGCGTGCCGTCCGAGCTCAGCGAAGCATTGATACCCGTCTTGGCAGACTGGTCATTGATGGCAGACACCGCAGCCGACAGGCGGTCGGTACCCGTAGCGGAGGTCAACGTGAACGACACGGTCACGGCTGCAGCAGACCCGACATTGTCGCCCTGCAAGGTCAGCGAATAGGAACCGGCCGAGGCCATGCCACCCAAGCGCACTTCGGTGCGGGCAGTAGCCGTCACACCGGTGGTGGCCTTGATACCATTGATCTGGTCGGCCGTTGCCTTGGCCGTGGCATTCGAGCCCGCTGCAATGCTGTTGGTGCCCAGGTAGCCGCTGATGGCAATGGTGCCGGCCGCTACGCCATTGGACGTTGCGCCCGCTGCCACCGTGGCTTGCGCGCCAATGCCCGAGCCGTTGGATGCCACGTTCTGGTTGTTGCCGTACACGCCAGTGCGCAGGTTGGCCGTGGCCGCCACGATGGTCTGGTTGGCGTTGGCGCCCACCTGGAACTGCTGCGTACCAAAGGTGCCGTCCAGCAGCTTCTGGCCGTTGAATTCCGTGGTTTGGGAGATACGGTCCAGTTCGGAAACCAGCTGACCTACTTCCTGTTGCAGGGCTTGGCGGTCGCCTGCACTGTTGGAGGCGTTGGCCGATTGAACGGCCAGCTCACGCACACGCTGCAGGATGTCGCCGGACGCCTTGAGCGCGCCTTCAGCGGTTTGAGCCAGGGAGATACCGTCGTTGGCGTTACGAACCGCTTGGTTCAGACCCCGGATCTGGCTGGAAAAGCGCTCGGAGATGGCCAAGCCCGCAGCGTCGTCCTTGGCGCTGTTGATGCGCAGGCCCGACGACAGGCGTTGGATGGACGTGTTCAGCGAAGTCTGGCTCATGCCCAGGTTGCGCTGGGCGGTCAGCGAAGCCACGTTGGTATTGATGGTGGAAGCCATTGCAAATCTCCTGAAAGAACTGACTGAATATGGCGTTGCCGCCAGCCGGGGCGCCAGCACCATGCTGGCCTCCTGGGTTCCCAGAGCTGCGGGCCATCTGGTGAACGGCGGGCCACTCACGGTCCGTTGAGAGTGTTTTCGGGTGGCCGCCGGAAAACTTGAGGGTCAAACGCACAAGTTGTGGGACTTTTTGACCGCTTATCGGGCTAACACAAAAAAGTGGCATCCCCACAATTCACCCATCGTTCCCTCATTGACAGCCGGACGGGTGCGCTTGAACCGGCAAACAGATCCGTCTTGCGACGTTAAGGAGTTTCGCCATGGCAGCAACCATCAATACCAACATCAGCTCGCTGACAGCGCAGCGCAATCTGGGCACCAGCCAGATGTCGCTCAACTCAGCCATCCAGCGCCTGTCGTCGGGCCTGCGCATCAACAGCGCCAAAGACGACGCCGCCGGCCTGGCGATTTCCGAGCGCTTCACCAGCCAGATCCGGGGCTTGAACCAGGCTGTTCGCAATGCGAACGACGGCATCTCACTGGCCCAGGTGGCGGAAGGCGCCATGGGGTCGGCCGGCAATATCCTGCAGCGTGTGCGTGAGCTGGCCGTGCAATCGGCCAACGCCTCCAACAGCGCAGGCGACCGCCAAGCCCTGCAACAGGAAGTCGGCCAATTGGTGGCAGAACTTGACCGAATTTCGCAAACGACCGAATTCAACGGCCAAAAATTGCTGGACGGTACCTTTGGTACGCAGCAGTTCCAGGTGGGCGCCAACGCCAACCAGACCATCGTGGCAGCAACGGCCAACCTGCGCACTACGGTGTATGGCAACAACCAGAACGTGGCATCGAACGGCTCGGGCGTTGGCGCGCAGGCCACTGTGGCAGCGGGCGCGACCTCCAATGGCGTAGCGGCCGGCACCATTGCCATCAGCGGCTACCTGGGCACCAACAGCATTGCAGCGGGCTCGAACGCTACGGCCAAGGCAACAGCCGACCAGATCAATGGTATGAAGGCCACCACGGGTGTGACGGCGACGGCCCGCACCGAAGTGCGGTTGAGCGGTATGTCTGCCGCTGGTTCCTATTCGTTGACTTTGCAGGGCGACAATGCCGGGTCTGCTGCAGCCGTGACCGTATCGTTCACGTTGACCTCCGCTACGGGCACTGACCGCCTGTCGGCAGCGGTGTCTGCCATCAACGACCAGGCTGCCAAGACGGGCATCAATGCTTCGCTGAGCCCAGACAGTACGCAAATCGTCCTGACCAATGCCACCGGCAATGACATCGTCATCGGCGACACCACCATTCAAAACGCCGCCGATGTAACGATCACGGGCTACGATGCGGCAGGAGCCTCCAACGGTACGGCCAGGACGCTCGGTACCAACACGGTTGCGGAAATGGTGAATACAGGCGGCTACATCGTCCTGGACTCGGAAAAGTCGTTCGCGGTGGACTCCACCAACGCAACCCAGCTGGATGACGGTGGCTCTGCACTGCAAGCTGTGGCCAATCTGGATGTGACCACCTTCAGCAACGCTACCAACGCGCTCAAGACGGTGGACTCGGCCCTGGCCTTCATCAACGGCGAACGCGCCAAGCTGGGCGCCCTGCAATCGCGCTTTGAAACCAGCATTGCCAGCCTGCAGATCACGTCCGAAAACCTGTCTGCATCGCGCTCGCGCATCCAGGACGCCGACTTTGCGGCAGAAACGGCCAACCTGTCGCGCGCCCAGATCCTGCAGCAAGCCGGTACGGCCATGGTGGCCCAGGCCAACCAGATCCCGCAGGGCGTGCTGTCGCTGCTCAAGTGATGGACCCGGCCCGCATGCTGCGCAGTGGGCCAGCAACGCAACAAAAGGGGCCCCACCGGGCCCCTTTTTCACATGGCACACTGTGCAGCGCCCCCGCTCCTTAGCTTGTAGATCGGCAGTCACGTGCAATCCAAACACACCGCCCAGGACGATCCCCGCCTCCATGCGGCACTCACCGCCGCAGACTGGCCTTTGCTGACGCGGCTGTGCCGCCAAATTCTGCGCAAAAATGGCCGCCACCTCGGTGCACACCGGCTGTTGGGCTTCTCGCTCCACAAGCAGCGTGCATTCGACGAGGCCCTCAAGGCCTACCGGCAAGCCTATGTGTACTGGCCCGGAGATGCCGAGCTGCTCATCAACTACGCCAATGTCTTGATTGAGCAAGCACGCAACTACGACGCGCTTCCGCACCTTGAGAAAGTCTGCGAACTGCGCCCCGAGCAGGCCGTCACCTGGATCAAGCTGGCCGAGTGTTGCTATCTGATCAACTTGCACAGCAAGGGATTTGAGGCCAGCCAAAAGGCACTCGCGCTGTCTGACTCCGTGCCACTGACGGTCGGTGCGTTGATGCAAAGCGCCATTCACCGCCGAGAGCTGGGCCAGGTGCGCGAGGCGGTGCAGGATTGCGAACGGGCTATCGCACTCAACCCGAGCGACCCTGGCAACTACACCAACAGGCTGCTGTTCATGCTGGCGGACCCGCAGGTAAGCGCGACGCAGCTGTCGGAGGCCGCCCGTCAGTTTGGCAACGTGTTTGAGCCCCCGCTGCGCCCCGATTGGCCCAGCTTTGAGGGCCACCGCGGCGCCCCCTGGCGCCGCTTGAAGATCGGGTTTCTGTCACCCGACTTCCGCATGCATGCCGTCATGTACTCGGTCGAGGGGCTGCTGGCGCAGCTGGACCGGCGGCAGTTCGAGGTGTATGCCTTCTACCTGTTCCCCAAAGGCGACCATGTCACCGATCGGGTGGAGTGCCATGTTGACCACTTCGTACGCCTGTCCGGCTTCAGCCCCCAGGAACAGGCAGAGGCCATCCGCGCCCAGAACATCGACATTCTGGTGGACTTGGCGGGCCACACGGGCAACAACGGCCTGCTCATCCTCGCGCACAAGGCTGCGCCGCTGCAGGTGTCCTGGCTGGGCTTCCCGGCAACGACTGGCCTGCAAGCCGTGGACTACAAGTTCACGGACGAAATCACCGACCCCCCCAACGCCGACGACCAATACACAGAGCAGCTGTACCGACTGCCCACGCTGTTTGCCTGTTACCGGCCCATGAGCCGCAACCCTCTGTGGCGTTACCAGCCCCGCTACCAGGTGCGCCCCTCGCCGGTGATGGACAACGGGTTCATTACCTTCGGCTCCTGCAACAACCTGGGCAAACTGACCGATGAGGTGCTGGCGCTGTGGGGGCGGGTTCTGGACGCCGTGCCCCATTCGCGCCTGCTGATCGAGGGGAAAAACTTCGACAAACCCGAGTTTGCACAGGCCTACCGCGATCGGTGCGAGGGTCTGGGACTCCCGCCTTCGCGGCTGGAGCTGGTGCCGCTCAACCAGGACAACCAGTACCTGACCTACCACCGCATCGATATCGCGCTTGACCCATTCCCACTGACCGGCGGCACCACCACCTTCGATGTGCTGTGGATGGCCGTGCCCATCGTTTCCATGATGGGCGATAGTTTCAAGAGCCGCATGGGCGTGGGCATGCTCAACTACCTGGGGCGCACTGAGTGGCTGGCAGAAGGGCCTGACGACTATGTGCGCATCGCCTCGGGCCTGGCAGCGGATGCCCAGGCGCTCAATGCGCTCCGGCTGAGCCTGCGCAGCGAGGTGGAGAACTCGGCGCTCATGCGTGAAGACCTTTACTGCAGGCACTTTGGCGAAGGCCTGCGGGTCATGTGGCTGAAGTGGCTGGCGCAGGCGGAGCATCCCTCTGACCCGCAGGCGCAAGAGCAGGCCCTCCAGGAATGGATATCCCAGTTCCCGCCAGAGTGGGAACAGCCCCCGGTCCCGGGCGTCGGCTTGAAACCCGGCCAGCGGGTCAGCCTGCAAGCGGCGCACCAAAGCCTGCAGAACCTGGTGGAAAAAGCACGGTCGGCCGCACCGCCCCGGCCGACGGGCGAATCCGCCCCCCGGATCACAGACCGCCACTGGGTGGCAGTGACCGAGCTGGCAGAGAAAGTGCTCAACGCCGTGCCACACGATCCCGTGGCCCTGGCATGCCTTGCCGAAGTGGAGCACGCGCATGGGCACACCGAGTTCGCGGTCACCTACCTTCAATATGCAACGCAGGCCATGGGAATGGGCCTTGAAGGCGCCTGACGCAAAGGTCAGAAAGTCAGAAAGTCAGAGAGTCAGAGACGGAAGATGTCGTGCAGGGCGTTGTGCCGGGTGGGCTTGAAGACCGCCCGGCCAGCGTCGCCACGGTACACGGTGCAATGCCCCGGTGAGTCCGTATTGACCAGGCTGGCCCCCTGCGCCAGCACCGTGCCATCGCCCACCTGGCACCGCCCGATGATGGCCGTGCCCGGGTACATGATGACCCCCTCTCCCAGCACCGGGGCCACCCCATGGTTCTTGCCGACGGTGGAATTCTGGTAGATCACCAGAAAGTTGCCATAGGTGGCCTTGGCGAAGACGATGCCGACGGAATGTCCGATGAAAAACACCGGCGGCATCTCGATTTCGTAGAAGAGATCGATGCCGTTCAAGGCCTTGTTCAGCAAAAACAGGCGCGTGGGTGTGTCGGTGCTGGCCGTGCGGCGCCAGATGGTGTTGGCCAGAAAGTAGAGAAAGCTGCAGTACTGCGTGGAATGCAGCGGGTCAAAGCAATCTTGCCGCCAGGGCCGCACGGCATTGATGCATCCGTGCAGGCGAGCCAGGGCTTCGTCCAGGTGTGCGTCGATGTCCGCACGGGGGTCAAAGTCGTCAGGCAGCGTGTGGTGCAGCTGCTGCGCCACGTAGCGCACCAGCTGCGCACGGTCCATTCGCAAGATTTCCATGCAGAGCCTCCTCTCCTCCCCAGCGCCCTCGGCCAGCTCAGGCCTGGGGCAGATGCAATTGCATGTACACCAGGCTGGCCGGTGCATCGACGGCCTGCGGGTCCTCCGTCCAGTCCACCCCGCCAGGGACGGTGCTGGCCACAATCGGCACCCGCTGGTATTCCTGGAAGCCCACCTTGCGGTAGAACTCGACCGCCGGGTTGTCTGACCGCACCCGCACGGCCAGCGTCTGCAGCCCGAGCGCGTCGCGCGCCCAGCGCATCAGCACCAGCAACGACGCCTTCATCACCCCCGGAGGGGAAGCCCCGCCGCTGACGATGGCATCCGCCTCGCCATAGCCGCGCTGCCAGTCGATAAAGCCAAGCCCCACGTGCCCCACGCGCTCGCCGTCCAGCGTTTCCACCATGAACAGCATCTTGCCCGGGTTCTGGTGCACCGCGCCTGCCAGCCAGGCGGCAGTGCGCTCAGGGGTCGAGACAAATTCGGTCAGGAAGGATTTGACATGGCGATTGCGCCAGTCGGTGAGCAGTTGCGCATCGACGGCATCAATGTGGCCGGGAACGGTGGCGATCGGCCGGACCACCGCCGCGAGCGGCTGCCCCACGGGCAGCACCAGCCCGGTCTCGCCCGCACGGGCCGTCTGCTTGATGGCAGCCAGAAGCTGCTGTCCAGGCGTTGGCGAAGTCATGGCAACCTCTTCACACCTGGGCAAAGTAGCGGCGCACCTGCTCGGCCACGGTGTCCACGTTTTCCAGCGGCATGCGCGAGTGCAACGGCAGCGAAAGAATGCCTTTGCCCACCTCATCGGTCACGGACAGGTCTCCGGCCCGGCAGTCCTTCCACAGCGAGAACCAGTGCCCTGGCTGCCAGTGGATGCCCGTGTCCACGCCGTTGGCCTTCAGAAAGTCGCGCAGCGCATCACGGTGCTCTGCGGGCACCCGGATGTAGTACAGGAACGGGTTGACGTCCGCAAAGTCCGTGGGAGGCGTGCGAACCTGGGCAATGCCCTGCAGCTTCTCGTTGTATCTGCGCGATGCCGCCTGGCGGCTCGACTTGATCACATCCAGCTTGCCCAGCTGCGCGAGGCCAATGGCAGCGTGCATATTGAGCATGTGGTAGCGAAAGCCCACGCGCTCCACATCGAAAGTCCAGGCGCGCTTGTTCTGGTACATCACCTCGGCGGGCTGCTGCATGCCCAGCAGGCGCAGCTCGTGCACGCGGCGCAGCTCCTCTTCGGTGCGCACAACGATAGTGCCGCCGTCCAGGCAGGTCACGGTCTTGACCGGGTCGTGGCTGAACACGCAGATGTCCGAGAAGCTGCCCACCATCCGCCCCTTGTAGCTGGAGCCAAACGAGTGCGCGGCGTCGTGAATCACGCGCAGCTTGTGGCGCTCGGCAAAGGCGGCAATGGCGTCGTGGTCGCTGATGATGCAGTCGTAGTCCATCACGATGATGGCCTTGGTGCGCGGCCCCACCAGGGACTCGGCCTTGGCAAGATCCAACTCCAGCGTATCGTCAGCGCAGTCGCAGAACACGATGTCGGCCCCCACCCAAGTGATGGCCTGGTAGTCGGCCGAGCAGTTGAAGGCCGATACGATCACCTCGTCGCCCGGCCCCACGCCCGCCAGCAGCAGCGCGATGTGCAGGCCCGCCGTGCCGGTGCTGACCGCCGCCACATGCCTGTCGGGCGCCTGCAGGATCTCCTTCACCTTCTTTTCAAAGCCGGACACGTAGCTGCCCATGCCGAGCCAGCCCAGCTCCAGCGATTCGCGGCTGGCATCGATTTCTTCCTGCTCGATCAAGGGTTTGAACATTGGGATCATGGTGGTCTCCTTCGTGGGTGTCTGATGGAAATTGGGGTGGCGACAGGGGGGCGGCTACCAGACATCCAGACGGGGAACAGCGGTGACGAACCGCCCTCCCCAATCACGGATGTCGCTGAGCTGGGCGCTGACTTCGTGCCGCAGGTTCCACGGCAGGATCAGGATGCGCTGGGGCCGGTGGGCGCGCAGGTGCGCCTCGCTCACCACCGGGATGCGGCTGCCGGGCAGGTACTGGCCTTGTTTGGCCGGGTTCTTGTCCACCACGTAGGGCAGCAGGTCGGGCCGCACGCCCGCAAAGTTGAGCAGGGTGTTGCCCTTGGCGGCCGCGCCGTAGGCGCCCACGGTGGTGCCGTCGGCCTGGCATTGCAATAAAAAAGTGAGCAGCTCGCGCTTGACCCGTATGGCCTGGGCCTGGAAATCGCTGTAAAAACCAGCGCCCAGCATGCCTGCCGCCGCCTCGGCGGCCAGCAGTTGCTGCACGCGCGCGGCGCCCTCGGCACTGGCCTGCGGGTGGCCCACTGCGTCGGCACGGGCGGCCAACACGCGCAGGCTGCCGCCGTGGGTGGGCAACTCCTGCACGTCGATCACCACGAGGCCATTGGCCGCAAAGATGCGCTGCACCGCCGTGAGCGACAGATAGGAATAGTGTTCGTGGTACGCCGTGTCGAACTGGCACCCCTCCACCATGCGCAGCAGGTGCGGAAACTCGAAGGTGGCCACGCCGTGGGGCTTGAGCAGCCGCGTGAAGCCGCCGACAAAGTCGTTGATGTCGGGCACATGGGCCAGCACGTTGTTGGCGGCAATCAGGTCGGCCTGGCGGCCCGCCCGGGCCAGCTCATCGGCCAGGGCCACGCCAAAGAAGCGCTCCACCACCTCAATGCCCTTGGCGCGGGCCGCCGCTGCGGTGCTGGCGGTGGGCTCCACGCCGTAGCAGGGGATGCCCGCAGCCTGCACGTACTGCAGCAGGTAGCCGTCGTTCGACGCGACCTCGACCACGCAGCTCGCAGCGGTCAGGCCCAGGCGTTCGCGCATCGCCTCGACATAGGCTTGGGCATGGGCGAGCCAGGACGACGAAAACGAGCTGAAGTACGCGTAATCGTCGGTGAACAGCGCTTCGCGCCCGGCGTGGTCTTCGGTCTGCACCAGCCAGCAGGTTTCGCAGACCAGGACGCGCAGCGGAAACCAGGTCTCGGGCGCGCGCAGCGCGGCCTCGGCCAGGTAGGCGTTGGACGGGGGCGCGCTGCCCAGGTCCAGGAACGTGAGTTGCAGCGGGCTGCCGCAGTGTCGGCACTTCACAGGCGCACTCCTTCAAATTCTTCGGTCAGCGCACTCTGGCCCGCGTCGCGCGGCGAGATCGGGCCCAGCGGCAGCGGCCAGGCGATGGCCAGGCGCGGGTCGGCCGGGTGCAGCCCGGCCTCGGCGGCGGGCGCGTAGGCGGCCGAGTGGCAGTACAGCAGCTCGGCATGGTCACTCAGCGCCTGAAAGCCGTGTGCAAACCCGGGCGGGATGAGCAGCGCATGCCCGTTGTCGGCCGAGAGGTGCTCGGCATGCCAGTGCAAAAACGTGGGCGAGCCTTGGCGCAGGTCCACGGCCACGTCCCAAACCTCGCCGCGCACGCAGCTCACCAGCTTCATCTCGGCGTGCGGCGGCTTCTGGTAGTGCATGCCGCGCACCGTGCCTTTCAATGCCGTGTAGCTCTGGTTGATCTGGGCCACGGCGCCCGTCCAGCCGGCGCCCGCCAGTTCATCGGCGCAGAACAAGCGCGCAAAAAAACCGCGTTCGTCCACCAGCGGCTGGCGTTGCACACGAAAGAGCCCCGCCAGGGGCAAAGGCGCCAGGGCGAGGCGGCTCATGGGCGGGCCTCCCAGGCGTCGATGTCGGCCAGGCACAGCGCGCGGGCATCGGCGCCGCCATGTTGCTGGCGGTACCAGTTCATGGTGCGAGCCACGGCGGTGTTCAGCGACCAGTGGGGGGCCACGCCCAGCACCTGGCGGGCGTGGGCGGTTTCCAGCGCCAGCCAGCCGGCTTCGTGCGGCCCTTCGCTCTCATTTTCATAGCTGGTAGCGCTTGATGGATAGGCGGAAGATGCCAATTCAATGACATTTTTGACCGTGGCCGCCTCGTGCGGCAGTGGGCCAAAGTTGTAGGCCCCGGCCAGCGCGGGCGATTCCCACAGGCGCTGGGCCAGGCGCAGGTAAGCGGCCAGCGGCTCCAGCACATGCTGCCAGGGGCGCGTGGCCTGGGGGCGGCGGATGTGCAGGGTCTCGCCCTTTTCCCAGGCGCGCACGGCGTCGGGCAGCAGGCGGTCTTGCGCCCAGTCGCCACCGCCAATCACATTGCCTGCGCGGGCGGTGGCCACGGCCACACCCTGCGCAGCCAGGAAGGCATCGCGGTAGCTGGCTGTGACCAGTTCAGCGGCGGCCTTGCTGGCGCTGTAGGGGTCGTGCCCGCCCAGCGGGTCGTCTTCGCGGTAGGGGTAGGCCCATTCGCGGTTGCGGTAGACCTTGTCGGTGGTCACCACCAGCGCCACACGCGCCTCGGGCAGGCCGCGCAGCGCATCGAGCACATGGGCCGTGCCCATAACGTTGGTGGCAAACGTGTCGAGCGGCGCCGCGTAGCCGGGCCGCACCAGCGCCTGCGCGGCCAGGTGCAGCACCACCTCGGGCCGGGCGGCGCGCACGCGCATGGCCAGGGCCTGGGGGCTGCGGATGTCGCAAAAATGGCTCTCGATGCCCGCGCCCGCCTGGCCCAACTGGGCCAGGGTGAACAGGTTGGGCCCGGTGGCGGGCGGCAGTGCCACGCCGGTCACCTGCGCGCCCAGGCGCTGCAGCCACAGGGCGAGCCACGCGCCCTTGAATCCGGTGTGGCCGGTAAGCAACACGCGCTTGCCGCGCCAGAAGTCGGGATCAGGGCGCATCGTGGTCACCAGCATTTCCAGGGCGCACGGCCCGATTGCCACAGGTCTTCGAGCTGGTTTTTCTCGCGCAGCGTGTCCATGGGCTGCCAGAAGCCGGTGTGCTCAAACGCGCGCAGCTGGCCGCTGCTGGCCAGGCGGGCCATGGGCTCCAGCTCCCAGCTGGTGGCATCGCCATCGATGAGGTCGATCACCTCGGGCTGCAGCACAAAGAAGCCGCCGTTAATCCAGCCGCCATCGCCACGGGGTTTTTCCTCGAACCCGGCCACGGTCTCGCCATCACGCATCAGGGCACCATAACGCCCCGGAGGCAGCACCGCCGTCACCGTGGCCTGGCGGCCGTGGGCGCGGTGGAAGGCGAACTGCGCGGTCATGTCGAGGTCGGCCACGCCGTCGCCATAGGTAAAACAGAAGGGTTCGTCGTTCGGCAGGTACTCCTGCACCCGGCGCAGGCGCCCTCCGGTCATGGTGCTTTCGCCGGTGTCCACCAGCGTCACGCGCCAGGGCTCGGCGTGGCGGTGGTGCACTTCCATGCGGTTGTTGGCCATGTCAAAGGTCACGTCCGACATGTGCAGGAAGTAGTTGGCGAAGTACTCCTTGATGACATAGCCCTTGTAGCCCAGGCAGATGATGAAGTCGTTGACGCCATGGGCGGCATACATCTTCATGATGTGCCACAGGATGGGCCGCCCACCGATCTCGATCATGGGCTTGGGACGCAGGTGCGACTCTTCCGAGATGCGGGTGCCCAGGCCCCCCGCGAGCAGTACGGCTTTCATGCCCTCAGCATAGTGCAGCCCCTGCACCGCCAAAAGGTGTTGTGGCTGCGGAAAAACGGGCCAAATGCAGGGATTGGCCGGGGTGGTCCCGGCGGCACCACGGGGCCAGGGGCCTTCTCAGGCGCCATATTGCTACTCTTTAGATAGCAACAACTTGTTGACTATCAGGCGCAAACGGCCTTTTTTATGCAGGTTCTGGTGGTGCGCGGCGCTTATCCCCGACCGGAGACAGCGCCCGCGCCATTCCGCCAAGAAGCCCCGTTTTGGCAGTTCTCTTGCGGCATTTCGTGCTCAGCAATCCGATACATTTGCAGTAACCTTCGGTAAACCCTTGGCGGGCAGCCCTGACACCACGGCTGTGACCGCCCTCGCTGCGAAGCCGCCCAACACGTCTAAAGCATGTTCGTCATCATTGGTTACGTCGTCTGTCTCGGCTGCATCTTCGGCGTGTACATCGTGCACGGCGGGAACATCAGCGTGATCCTCAAGGCCCTGCCCTTCGAGATCATCACCATCCTGGGTGGCGCCCTGGGCGCGTTTGTGGTGAACAACCAGCCCAAGGTGATCAAGGCCACCATGGCCGCGCTGCCGATGGCGCTCAAGGGGTCCAAATACACCAAGGCGCGCTACATGGAGCTGATGGCCATGCTCTATGACATCCTGCAGAAGGCCCGCAAGGAAGGGCTGATGGCGATCGAAAAAGATGTCGAGGCGCCCCATGAGTCCGAAATCTTCAAGAAATACCCCACGGTGGGCAGCGACCACCATGTGATCGAGTTCACCACCGACTACCTGCGCATGATGGTGTCGGGCAACCTGAACTCCCATGAGATCGAGGCGCTGATGGACAGCGAAATCGATACCCACCACCAGGAGGCCCATGCCCCTGTGGCCGCGCTGGCCCGGCTGGCCGGCGCCCTGCCCGCCTTCGGGATCGTGGCCGCCGTGTTGGGGGTGGTGAACACCATGGGCTCGGTGGGCCAGCCGCCTTCCGTGCTGGGCGGCATGATCGGCTCGGCGCTGGTGGGCACCTTTCTTGGGATTCTGCTGGCCTACGGTGTGGTGGAGCCCCTGGGCGGCCTGGTCGAACAAAAGACAGAAGACGCCGCCAAGGAACTGCAGTGCATCAAGTCCACCCTGCTGGCCAGCATGCAGGGCTACAACCCAGCCACAGCCATCGAATTCGGCCGCAAGGTACTCTTCTCTGATGTCCGCCCCAGCTTCACCGAGCTGGAGGGGCATGTGAAGGGGAAGAAGTAGTCACCAGAACAGATAACCACTGCAACCCCGTCCCTCACCAGGAGCAGCGAACACCCCACCTGATCCCTGAGCGCCATGGCAGAAAAGAAACTACAGCCCATCATCATCAAGCGCGTCAAGAAAGGCGGCCACGCCGTGCACGGCGGCGCCTGGAAGATCGCGTATGCCGACTTCGTGACGGCCATGATGGCGTTCTTCCTGCTGATGTGGCTGCTGGGCTCCACGGCCAAGGGCGAGCTGCAGGGGATTGCGGCGTATTTCGCGTCGCCGCTCAAGGTGGCGATGACCGGTGGGGACGGCTCGGGCAACAGCTCCAGCGTGATTCCGGGCGGCGGCAACGACCTGGCCAAAGTGCACGGACAGGTGCGGCGCGCCGAGATGGAAGAGGCCAAGCAGCGCCGCATGAGCATCGACGCTGCGCGGGCCGAGCGCGCCAAGCAGGACCTGGACCGCATCAAGGCCCTGGAAGCCAAGATCGACGCGCTCATCACCGAAAACCCGCGCCTGAATGAATACAAGTCGCAGATCCGCATCGACATCACCCCCGACGGCCTGCAGATCCAGATCATCGACGACCAGAACCGCCCCATGTTTGACAGCGGCAGTGCGTTGGTAAAACCCTACATGCGCGACATCCTGCGCGAGATCGGCTCTGCGCTTGGGGGCGTGGAAAACCGCATCAGCCTGGCGGGCCACACCGATGCCGTGCCCTATGGCAACAGCGAGCGCGGCTACAGCAACTGGGAGCTGTCGGCCGACCGCGCCAACGCCACGCGGCGCGAACTGGTCTCGGCCGGCATGCCAGACGCTAAACTGGGCCGTGTGGTGGGCCTGGCGGCCAGCGACCTGCTGGAGCCAAACAACCCGCGCGCACCCGCCAACCGGCGCATCACCATCACGGTGTTGACCCGCGAAGCCGAAGAACGTCTCATGGGCAAAGGGATCCCCGAAATCACTTCGACAGAACTGCTGAATGAAAAGCGGGAAAATCCCCCCCCACGCAGGTAACAGTTACGACTTGTCACCTAACCTGCCACCCATGACAATGCCTACAGTAATTCTCGACCGAAAGGGTCCCAAGTGACCACAGCCCTTCGTTTTCTGATCGTTGACGACTTCTCCACCATGCGACGCATCGTGCGCAACCTGCTCAAAGAAAGCGGGTTTGCCGATGCCGACGAGGCCGAGGATGGCGTGGCAGCCCTGAACAAGCTGCGCAACGGCAAGTTCGACTTCGTGGTGACCGACATCAACATGCCCAACATGAACGGGTTCCAGTTGCTGGCCGAGATCAAGAAGGACGACAAACTCAAACACCTGCCCGTGCTGATGGTGACCGCCGAGGCCCGCAAGGAAGACATCGTTGCCGCCGCCCAAGGGGGTGCCGCAGGCTACATCGTCAAGCCCTTTACCAAGGCAACCCTCGAAGAAAAGGTGACCTTGATTCTGAAGAAGATGGGGTTATGACATCATGGATGCCACACCGGACCACAGCCAGCCGCCTGCCGATGTACACCACAAGATTGGCCTGCTGACCCGCCAGCTGCACGATTCGCTCAACGAGCTCGGCTACGCCGACAAGCTGCGCGGTTCGATGGGCCAACTGCCAGATGCGCAGAGCCGCCTGTCCTACATCGCCCGCCTGACCGGCGAAGCAGCCGAAAAAGTGCTCAGTCGCGTGGAGCAGGCCAAGGCCCAGCACGACTTCATCGCCGCCGAGACGCGGCGGGTCGTCGGCTCGCTGGTCGCCGACCCGGTGGCTGCCGTGGCCAAGGGTGAAATTTTCAACTTCCTGACCGACGTGGAGCGTGTGACCAAGGAAGCCGACACGCACCTCACCGAGATCATGATGGCGCAGGACTTCCACGACCTCACCGGCCAGGTGATTGCGCGTGTGGTGAACCTGGCGGCCACCATCGAAGAGCAGCTGGTGCAGTTGCTTATCCAGACCGCACCGCCCACCGCCCAGGTGCCTGCGGCTGAGGCCAAGCCCGTTCACCTGCAAGGCCCGGTGGTGGACCCGGAGAACACCCCCGACGTGGTCACCGACCAGTCGCAGGTGGACGACCTGCTGGCCAGCCTGGGATTCTGATCAACGCCAGGTTTTGCCATTAAAAATGGCTGCCTGCGCGTGTCCATCAAGCGTTTGTAGCTATCATTTTTAGCATTACCCTCCTGGCTTGAGCGCCCCCTGGCGGGCTCCCGGGCGCCGCTCGCACCACCGGCGGCAGCACGGAAAAGAGGGGGCCGCAGCCCCCTTATCCAGCTTTAGATTTCCAGGTCGCTCACGACAATGGCATGACACCAGCGCCGTCATGCCACCATGGAATCCAGCCAAGAAAAAAGCCTCCCCGCGTCAGAGCGCAAGCTGCAGAAAGCGCGCGAAGACGGCCAAGGGGCACGCTCGCGCGATCTGTCGCACCTGGCCATCCTGGGCGCTGGCGCGGCCTGCATGCTGCTGATGGCCCCCCAGCTCATGGACCACCTGCAAAAGGCCATGAGCCAGCAGCTGGCTTTCAACGCAGCCACCGTCATGGCGCCGGGCACCATGCTCCAGCGCCTGCAGGACATGGTGATCGTGGGTGCGGCGGCCAGCATGGCGTTTGCGCTGCTCACCAGCGCAGCCGCCGTCATCAGCGCCATCGGCGCAGGCGGCTGGATCCTCAGCACCAAGCCCATCGCCCCCCAGTTCAACCGCCTGAACCCCATCTCGGGCCTGGCCAACCTGTTTTCCAAGCAGCAGATGGCCAACGTGGCCAAGATGGTGCTCATGAGCGCGATCCTGACCTGGGTGGCCTGGAAGTTCATCGGCAACAGCATCGAGGCCGTGGCCATGCTGGTGCTGCAACCCTCGCCCCTGGCCATCCGGCAAGTGGCCGACTGGCTGACCTCGGGCATGAGCCTGCTTCTGCTGGTCGTGTTCCTGGCCGCGCTGGTGGACGTGCCCCTGCAGGCGTTCTTCTTCAAGGACCGCCTCAAGATGTCGCACGAAGAGGTCAAGCAGGAACACAAGGAATCCGACGGCAACCCGCACACCAAGGGCCGCATCCGCCAGAAGCAGCGCGAGATCGCCGACCGCGCCAGCGTGGCCGCCGTGCCCAAGGCCGACTTCGTGGTCATGAACCCCACCCACTATGCGGTGGCGCTCAAGTACGACGACAAGACCATGAGTGCTCCCCAGGTCATCTCGCGCGGCACCGACCTCGTCGCCATGAAGATCCGTGACGTGGCCCGCGAGCACAACGTGCCCGTGCTGCAGTCGCCCATGCTGGCCCGTGCGCTGTATGCCCACGCCGAACTGGACCAGGCCATCCCCGCCACGCTCTACACCGCCGTGGCCCAGGTGCTGGCCTATGTGTACCGCCTCAAGGCCGCCCTGCGCGGCGAAGGCCGCATGCCCGACAGCCTGGTGGAGCCCTATGTGCCGCCTGAACTCGATCCGCTGAACCGCACTCCCGTGCAAGGTGCTGCCGCATGAACACCTCCGTAAAGTCTTTACAGCAATGGGCGGGCTCCAATGCCGGCGCCCTCCAGGGGCTGTCGGCCCCGTTGCTGGTGGTGGCCATCCTGGCGCTGATGGTGCTGCCCATCCCTCCCTGGATGCTGGACGCGTTCTTTACGCTCAACATCGCCGTGGCGCTGATGGTGATGATGGTGGCGGCCTACATGCTGCGCCCGCTGGATTTCGCTGCGTTTCCTTCGGTGCTGCTGCTCACCACGCTGATGCGCCTGTCGCTGAACGTGGCCTCCACCCGCGTGGTGCTGCTCGAGGGCCATACCGGCCCAGGCGCCGCAGGCGCGGTGATCGAGGCCTTTGGCCACTTCCTGATCGGCGGCAACTTTGCGGTGGGCCTGATCGTGTTCGCCATCCTGGTGGTGATCAACTTCGTGGTGATTACCAAGGGCGCCGAGCGCATTGCCGAGGTGTCGGCGCGCTTCACCCTGGACGCCATGCCCGGCAAGCAGATGGCGGTGGATGCCGACCTGAACGCAGGCCTGATCGACGAAAAAGAAGCCAAGCGCCGCCGCGCCGAGGTGGCCGAAGAAGCCAACTTCTTTGGGTCGATGGACGGTGCCTCCAAGTTCGTGCGCGGCGACGCCGTCGCCGGCATCTTGATCCTGCTGATCAACATCGTGGGCGGTTTTGCGATTGGCATGCTGCAGCACGGCCTGTCGGCGGGCAAGGCAGCCGACAGCTACATCCTGCTGGCGGTTGGCGATGCGCTGGTGGCACAGATCCCCGGCCTGCTGATCTCGGTGGCAGCCGCCATGGTGATCTCGCGTGTGGGCAAGGACCACGACATGGGCCGCCAGATCGTGCAGCAGCTGTTCATGTCGCCCCGCGTGCTGGGCGTCACAGCGGCCATCCTGGTGCTGCTGGGCCTGATCCCCGGCATGCCCCACGTGGTGTTCCTGACCATGGGCGGCCTGCTGGGCTACGGCGCCTGGCTGCTGCACGAACGCCAGAAGGTACCGCCGGAAGTCGAAGCGCCCCCGGCCCCTGTGGGCGACGGCGAAGCAACCTGGGACGACCTGCAGCCCGTGGACCTGCTGGGCCTGGAGCTGGGCTACCGCCTGATCAGTCTGGTGGACAAGAGCCGCCAAGGCGACCTGCTGACCCGCATCAAGGGCGTGCGCCGCAAGTTTGCGCAGGAGGTCGGCTTCCTGCCCCCCGCCGTGCATGTGCGCGACAACCTCGAACTGAAACCCAGCGGCTACCGCATCACGCTGCGCGGCGTGGTGGTGGGCGAAGGCGAGGCCTTCCCCGGCATGTTCCTGGCCATCAACCCCGGCGGCATCACCACGCCGCTCATCGGCACGCCCACCACCGACCCAGCCTTTGGCCTGCCAGCACACTGGATCGACGACCGGCAGAAGGAAGCCGCACAAATGGCGGGTTTTACGGTCGTTGATTCCGAAACCGTGATGGCCACCCATTTGTCACACTTGATGCAAGTGCAGGCAGCCAAGCTCCTCAGTCGCACGGAAACGCAGCAACTGGTGGAACACGTGGCCAAGCTGGCTCCCAAGCTCATCGAAGAAGTGGTCCCGAAAATGGTCTCCATCGCAACGTTCCAGAAAGTCCTCCAGCTGCTGCTGGAGGAGTCTGTGCACATCCGCGATATCCGCACCATCATCGAGACGCTGGCCGAACATGCCGGTGCGGTCTCCGACCCGGTCGAGCTGGCCCGCCGCGTGCGCATTGCGCTGTCGCCCGCCATCGTCCAGCAAATCTACGGCCCCACACGCGAACTCAACGTCATCGCCATCGAACCCGGGCTGGAGCGCCTTCTGGTGCAGGCCCTGGGCAACACGGCAGGCCCTGCGCTCGACCCCGGCGTGGCCGACATCCTCACGCAGAAGGCGGCCGAAGTGGCCCTCAAGCAGGAAGAGATGGGCCTGCCCGCCTGCCTGCTGGTTCCCGACCAGATCCGCAATGCCATCTCCCGCCTGGTGCGCCGCGTGGCGCCCCGCCTGCAGGTGCTTGCGCACAGTGAAATTCCAGAGACCCACACCATCCGTATTGGGCCGATCCTTAAAGGTGCATCATGAACATCAAACGCTTTACCGCCCCCACCTCCCGGGAGGCTCTGGCCAAGGCGCGCATGGCCTTTGGCGACGGCACACTGATCCTGTCCAACCGCCCGACCGCCAATGGCGTCGAAGTGGTGGCCACGGCCGAAGACACGCTCTCCGCCCTGGACGGCGGTGGTAGTGCAGGCAATACCTCCAGTGCGCCGCTGCTGGCCCCCAGCAGCCCCCGCAACGCGCAACCTGCTCGCGCCAGCAACCTGGCCAGCCAGGCAGCATTGGCAGGCCTGGGCCGCAACCCGGTGGAAGAAGACACCGAACAGCTGGCGATGAGCACGCTGTCCTTCCAGGACTACGTGCGCGAACGCATGCTGCGCCGCCGCCACGAAGCCCTGCATGGCGCTGCGGAAGCACCGACGCTGTCGGAGCGCAGCCGCGACCAGGAGCCTGAACGCGAGCGCGAGCGCATGCCCGCCCCGGCGGCTGCCGTGGCGCGCCACAACCCGCTGCGCACCATCCCCATGGACATCCCGCCAGAGCCGCCCCGCCGTCGGCAGGAAGCGTCCAACGCCCACCTGATCCAGTCGAACAACCAGCAAAGCCTGATGAACGAGCTGCACTCCATGAAGGAGTTGATCGAAGACCGTTTCAACACGCTGGCCTGGCTGGGTCAGGCGCGCCAGAACCCGATCCAGTCCAACCTCATGCTCAAGATGATCCGCGCGGGCTACTCGCCTTCGCTGGCGCGCGCGGTGCTGGAACGCATGCCCGAAGAGCTGTCGGCCGCCGAATCGGTGCGCTGGCTGATGGAGGTGCTGGAGCGCAATCTCAAGACCGACCAGGCCGAGCCCCCGCTGTACGAACAGGGCGGCATCTTTGCCATGGTGGGCTCCACCGGTGTGGGCAAGACCACCACCACCGCCAAGCTGGCCGCCATGTGCGCGCGCATCCACGGCCCCGGCAGCGTGGGCCTGATCACGCTCGATACCTACCGCGTGGGCGCGCATGAGCAGCTGCGCACCTATGGCCGCATGCTGGGCATCGTGGCCCACCTGGCGCACGACCGCGCCGCGCTGCAAGACCTGCTTGGTTTGCTGTCTGGCAAGAAAATGGTGCTCATTGACACCACCGGCGTCGCCCCGCGCGACCCCCGCAAGCGCGACATGCTGGACGTGCTGGACCTGCCCCACGTGAACCGCCTGCTGGTGCTCAACGCGGGCTGCCATGGCGATACGCTGGACGATGTGCTCACCGCCTTCAAGACCGACGGCTCGCAGCAGGCCATCCTGTCCAAAGTGGACGAGGCCGTGAAGCTGGGCCCCGCGATCGACGCGCTGATCCGCCACCAGATGGTGCTGCGCGGCGTGACCAATGGCCAGCGTGTGCCCGAAGACTGGGAGCGTGCCAACGCCCAACAGCTCATCAGCACCTCGATGCGCGCCCCGGCCAAGTCGGCGTTCGACCCCAAGGCCACCGACCTGAACTTCTTCTTCTCGCACTCGCCCGACACCATCACCGAGGGGGGACTCGTCGATGCTTGATCTGGGCTTTCACCAGGCCGCCGGGCTGCACAGCTTCACACCCCAGGCCGAGCTGCGGATGCTGGCCGTGGCCAGTCAGGGCAACACCGGCAGCGGCCTGGAAACGCTTTGGCAGATCTGCGCCAGCCTGCAGCGGCTGGGTTACCCCGTGGTGGTGCTGGACGGCACGGCCTACGAGACCGACGACAGCCCAGGCCTCCTCCACCTGCTGCAACACGCTTCATGGAACGACGGCGCCCACCTGAACCTGGGGGCCACGGCATCCTCGCTTGCCGTGATCCCGGCGGCCAAGGGCTTGCAGCACCTCAGCCGCACAGCGGGCGATACCACGCGTTCTCCCATGGAGGGCTTGCTGCCCTACTTCCGAACCTACGGTCTGATGGTGATCCACGCCCCCGCCGCCACCCTGGGGCCCTTGCTGACCCACACCGCCACGGTGCCGCTGGTGGTCATGGGCGGCGGTGCAGCGGGTGTGATGAACAGCTACAAGAGCCTCAAGCAGATCGCCCTGCACACCGGACTGCCCTGCATGGTGGCCGCTTTGCTGCACAGCAACACGGCGGCAGAGCGCCGCAAGGCCCAGTCGCAGCTGATGACGCTGCAGGCTTGCGCGGAGCGCCACCTGGGCGGGCCTGTGCGGACCACCACCATCGCCACCCAGAGCCCCCAGGAGCTTCAGCGCCTGGCCTTGCAACTGCTGGAAAATGCGGGCACCATGAACGGATCGCTGACTGCGCTGCCCCCCAGCAACCTGACTGGCCTGCCTGCGCATTTTGTCCGGAGCCATTGATCTGATTTGTCCGGAGAAGTTGATCTGATGTACACCGCCAAAGGCCAGCTCGATCGTGATGCGATGATCCGCCAGCATGTCCCGCTGGTCCGGAGAATTGCGCACCACATGATCGCCAAGCTGCCGCCCAATGTCGAACTGGATGATCTGATCCAGGTCGGCATGATGGGCCTGGCCGAAGCGCTTTCGCGCTACGAAGTGGCCCAGGGCGTGCAGTTCGAGACCTTTGCCACTCAGCGCATCCGGGGCGCTATGCTCGACGAACTGCGCGAGGGCGACTGGATGAGCCGCAGCTCGCGCAAGAGCCAGAAAGACATCGAGCACGCGGTGCACCGGCTGGAGCAGAAGCTGGGCCGCAGCCCGCTCGAATCAGAAATCGCCAGCGAAATGGGCATGAGCCTGCCCGACTATCAGAACCTGCTGGGCAAGGTCCGAGGCACCCAGCTGGTGTACCTGGAAGACATGACCCATGGCAACGACGATGACGACGGGTTTCTGGACCGCCATGTCGCCGATGCCGATGCCGACCCGGTCGAGTTGCTGCGCGACCAGCGGCTCAAGATGTCACTGGTCAACGCCATCAAGAGCCTGCCCGAACGCGAGCAGCACATCATGGGCATGTACTACGAGCACGACATGAATCTCAAGGAGATCGCGGCGGTGCTTGGCGTAACGGAATCCCGGGTGTGCCAGTTGCACAGCCAATCCATCGCCCGCCTGCGCGCCAAGATGCGCGCGCATTGATACCCCGCACGGCCGCCCCACAACGCCCCGTGCACCTGCCAGGGCAGCGCTGGAGCGGAGAATCACAGCCCAATCAGCCAGCAGAACGGTAGATACGCGCCACGCCTGGCTTGGCCGCGCGCGTTGACAACCCGTCTCCGTAGGTCGATGCGGCATTGGAGGGTGGCAACAGGCCCGCTACCTGGCGGTCCGTCACCCCCGACAGGCGTGCCAGGTTCTCGCGCTGCACCACCAGCATGTCGCCGATGGCCGCCACCCGCTTCTGCGCCGCCGCAGGCAAAGGCAGCCTCTGCGCAGCGGATTGCTCCAGCACACGCGCAAACTGGGCCGCTGCGTCACGCAGGGCCACACTGTGTTGTTCCAGGGAGGAGTGATCTGCCGCGAGAAGAGCGGCGGAGACTTTATCGATCAGCTGTTCGACAGCCGAGAGGGATTCTTCCAGCGACATGGCGCATTGTGCGATGGATCGCGCCAGCCTGCCAAGTGGGGCTCAACCCCGCGAACGGGTCAGGATCTCCTGGGCGTTGGACAACAACTTGTCGGCGATGGCCTCAGCATCGACGGAGAACGTACCTTTTTCAATGGCAGCGCGAACGGCCTTGACCTTGCCCGCATCAAAATCCCCTGCCACGCGGGAGGCGGGATTCAGGCTTTGGGCGGCGATGGAGACCGTGACGGGCACACCGGCGGTGGACGCAGCAGCCAGGGCGTCTTTGGTTGCTCCTTCAGCAGCGCTGGCAGGACTTTTGGCTTGCTTGGCAAGCCCCGTCTGCGCCAATGCGCCCGGGAGTTCCGGTTTTTGACCTATCTTCATCGCTCTCTCCACCACCCCGCATGATGTGGGGCACAGTAGCAATGTTTTCGACCCGTTTGGCCCGGACTTTAGCCATTTATCACCGAGGCGTCATTAAAGAGTGACGTCCACTGTCCCACCTTCATTGACAATTCCGCTAACGATCCGACCATTATCCATGCGGATGCGCACAGTTTGCCCCACAGCACCTGCAGACAGCGCCTGCCCTGCCGACGTGACTGCATAACCAGGCCCCTGGGCCACCACTTTCACCTGGGCCCCCGCGCGGAACAGCTGGGGGGCCCGCACCATGCTCTGGCGCAAGGCCTGGCCCGCCACCAGCTGGCGCGCGGCCACCTGCCCCACCCAGTGATCCGGATTGGCCATCACCGGTGCGGTTTCGGCGGCCCAGTCCACCTCGGCCTCGGTGGCGTCGTTGGCAGTGAGGACCGCACCAGGCGCCACATTGCCGGTCAGCACCCATGCCGGGCCAAACGCCTTGATGGTGACCGGCAGAAACACGTTCCAGGCGGTGGCGCCCTCCACACATCGCAGCCCCAGGCGGGTACGCCCCCACAGACGGGACCCGGCGGGCAGGTAGGGCTCCACGCGTGCGCAAGGCGCTAGCCGCAAACGCGAATCCAGTGAGCCAACGCTCACTTCCATGCGCAAGGGCAGACCGGTGGGTGCGCTGCGCGCCAGGGTGTCATCCAGCCAGCGCTGGGTCAGGGGCCCCAGGTCTGCCGGCGGATCCCCCGCCGCCTGGGCCTGCGCAGCACCGCCTGCGCCCAAGGCCCAGCCCCCCAGCATCACGAGGCACAGGGCCCACCAAGCCGCACCGGCACGGCGCCGCGCGGGGGCGCGAACAAATGCAGCGGAGCGGGACGACAAGAAACGGGGGCGGATGGACATGGGGCCTCCTGGGCATCGGGTGGCATTGCATGGCCGACCCACCGGGGGCAAGGGCCATTTCACACCAGGAACTATAGGCAGGCGACGCCCGCCCAAAACCCGGAACTGCCCATCCATTTCCACGCTCTTCGCGCTTTAGAAAGAAGCGGCGGTTTCCATAATCAGGCAACGCCAAAAAAGCCCCTGGGGCTGGCGACTTTGCAACCACGGTGTGAGGCAAACATGCTTGACAAGATGACCAACCAGCTGAGTTTTCACAGCAACGCCCTGGTGCTGCGTGCGGAACGCCAGCGCGCCATCGCCAGCAACATTGCCAACGCCGACACGCCCGGCTACGTAGCGCGCGACTTCAAGTTTGGAGATGCCCTGCGTGAAGCCACGGGCATCGGATCTTCTGGTTCGGGAACGGGCACGGGTTCGGGCGTGACCCGCCTGGCCGCCAGCGGATCGCATGGCACGGCGGGCACCACCGACCCGCGCCACATGCCCTTACCCACCGTGGCCACCACCGCCAGCATCGACCGACAGGGCGCGCTGGGCTATGCCGTGCAGACGCAGCCCAGCCTGGACAACAACTCTGTGGACCTGGACCGCGAACGCGCGAACTTCGTGGACAACTCCGTGCGGTACGAAGCCACGCTGCGCTTCATCAACGGCGGCGCCAAAACCATGCTCAGCGCCATCCAGGGCCAGTAAGCCAGCCGCGCAGCCCAGAAAGCGAGCCACACCATGTCCATGTTCTCCATCTTCAACGTCTCCGGCAGCGCCATCAGTGCGCAGTCGCAGCGGCTCAACGTGGTGGCCAGCAACCTGGCCAACGTCGATGCCGTGGCGGGCCCCGACGGCAAGGCGTACAAAGCGCGCCAGCTGGTGTTCCAGACCGCAACCATGGGCGCCGAAAGCGCCGCTGGCGTGCGCGTGAGCGGGATGAGCGAAAGCAATGTGCCCGGCCGCCGGGTGCACGACCCCAGCCACCCGTCGGCTGACGAGCAGGGCTATGTCACACATTCGAACGTGAACGCGGTGGAAGAGATGGTCAACATGATCTCGGCCTCGCGCTCTTACCAGAACAACGTCGAGGTCATGAACACGGCCAAGTCGCTGCTCCTCAAGACCCTGCAGATGGGTCAGTAACTCCAGGGAGACACCACCATGATTCTCGGCGCCACCAATGCCCCCACGGTCACGGATTCGACCAACACCAAGGCCAACGCCAACGACCCCGCCGCCGCGCAGGACCGGTTCCTCAAGCTGCTGGTCGCGCAGCTGAACAACCAGGATCCGATGAACCCGCTGGACAACGCCCAGATGACCTCGCAGATCGCGCAGATCAACACCGTGACGGGCATCCAGCAGCTCAATCAGACCATGCAGAGCATGGCCGAGCAGTTCAACTCGCTGCAGGTGATGCAGGGCACGGCACTCATCGGGCGCAACGTAATGACCGAGGGCTCCAGCCTCGCCGTGGCCGACAAGGCGGGCAAGGGCGGCTTCGAGCTGCCGTCGGCCGCCACCAACGTGAAGATCGAGGTCACCACCGCCGGTGGCCAGGTGGTGGACACCATCGACCTGGGCGCAAAGGCGGCGGGCCGCCACACCTTCGAGTGGGATGCCAGCAAGTACACCGGCTCCACCGATGCGCTGCAGTTCCGTGTCACGGCGGTCAACGGCTCCACCAAGCTGTCGAGCACGGCGCTGGCCCTGTCCAAGGTCACGGCCGCAGGCGCCGAAGACGGCCAGCTCAAGCTGACGCTGGCCAACGGCAAAACCATCAACTACAGCCAGATCAAGGCCCTGGTCTAACCCGGCCCGAAACCTTTCGCCCCCATCAGGAGAACACCATGAGTTTCCAGCAAGGCCTGTCGGGCTTGAATGCCGCCAGCAAAAACCTCGACGTCATCGGGCACAACATTGCCAACTCCAACACCGTCGGGTTCAAGGCCTCGCGGGCCGAGTTTGCCGAAATGGTGGCTTCCGCCATCGGCTCTGCAGGGGGCTCCAATGCAGGCATCGGCGTGGAAGTGGCTGCTGTGGCGCAGCAGTTCACCCAGGGCAACCTCACGATCACCGGCAACAGCCTGGACGTGGCCATCAACGGCAACGGTTTCTTCACGCTCACGCTGCCCGATGGCACGCCTGCCTACACCCGCTCCGGCAACTTCAAGCTGGACAAGGAAGGCAACATGATCACCAACGACAACGCTTCGGTGATGGGCTACCCGGTGGATCCAGTCACCGGCCTGCGCACAGGCACAGACCCCATCCCCATGGTGTTCCCCACCGCTGAACCCATCCCTGCCAAGCAGACCACAAAAATCACTGCGGCTTTCAATCTGGACGCCCGCGCCACAGATGCTGCTGGCGACCCGGCGGCCACGCCGCCCATCCCGGCCACCCCCCGCGCTACCTATGGCACCTCGATCAACGTATTCGACAGCCAGGGCGTGGCCAAACCGGTGAGCCTGTATTTCCAGAAGACTGCCACCGACAACACCTGGGACGTATACGACGCACTGGACGACCCCACGGCTGTGCCTCCGGTGGTGGCCACGCCCATCGGCCAGATCACGTTTGACAACAACGGCGCCATCACTGGCCCGGTGGCAACACCGCCCGCCACAGGCTTCTCGCTGCCGCTCACCGTCAACCCGACGCCGCCCAACCCCAACAACCTGCCCACCTACACGGTGGACGTGAGCCTGGACAAGGTGACGCAGTTCGGCACCAAGTTCGCCGTGTCCAATCTGAGCCAGGACGGCTACACCTCGGGCGAGCTCACCGGCATCAACATCGAGAACAACGGGATGATCATGACCCGTTACTCCAACGGTGTGACCCGTGCCGAAGGCCAGCTCGCGCTGTCGAGCTTCCGCAACACGCAGGGCCTGGCCTCGGTGGGCAGCAACAACTGGGTGGCCACGTTCGAATCGGGCCAGCCCGTGGCGGGCACCGCCACCGATGGCAACTTCGGCTCGCTGCGCTCGGGGGCGCTGGAAGACTCCAACGTGGACCTCACGGCGGAGCTGGTCAACATGATGACCGCCCAGCGCGCCTACCAGGCCAACGCCCAGACCATCAAGACGCAAGACCAGGTGATGTCCACCCTGGTGAACCTGCGCTGATCTGCTCCTGAACCTTCACTGACCCCACCCTGGACCCCGGAGAGCCCCCATGGACCGCATCATCTACACCGCGATGACGGGCGCAAACGCTGCTGCCCACCGGCAGGCCGTGCTGTCCAACAACCTGGCCAACGCGTCCACGGGCGGGTTCCGCGCCGAGATGTCCACCTTCCGGTCCGTGCCGCTGCAGGGCGACGGCGCCAAGACCCGGGTGTTTGCGCTGGAGGCCACTTCGGGCTACGTCAACACCCCCGGCCCCGTGCAGCGCACAGGCCGCAACCTCGATGCGATGGCCGCAGGCAACGCCTGGTTCGCCGTGCAGGGCCTGGACGGCATCGAGGCTTACACCCGCGCAGGCAGCTTCGAGGTGTCGGCGGGCGGCCAGCTCCTGACCCCCACCGGGCTGCCGGTGCTGTCCGACGGCGGCGCCCCCATCGACGTCCCCCCGGGGGCGGATGTCTCGCTGGGCTCCGACGGCACCATCACCGCCAAGACCGCCGGCCAGCCCGCGCAGGCGATTGGCCGCCTGAAGCTCGCCACCCCCACGGCCGAAGACCCGCTCAAGCGCGGCGACGACGGCCTGTTCCGCACCGCATCGGGCGATCCCATGCCTAACGATGCCAACGCCCGCATGCTGTCGGGTGCGCTGGAAGGCTCCAACGTGAACCCCGTGGAAAGCATGGTGGGGATGATTGCCGCAGCACGCCAGTTCGAGCAACAGATGCGCCTGCTGCAGACCGCCGAGACCAACGACAAGACCGCCAGCCAGTTGCTGAGCATGAACGGCTGAGGCCACGCCCCGCGCTGCCACGCCAAAAGGAAGCACCATGATCAACTCCCTCTGGATCGCCAAGACCGGCATGTCTGCCCAGCAGACCCAGCTCGACGTCATCTCGCACAACCTGGCCAACGTCTCCACCACCGGCTACAAGCGCAACAACGCGGTGTTCGAAGACCTGATCTACCAGAACCTGCGCCAGGTGGGCGCCAACACCACCGAGCAAAACCAGCTGCCCACCGGCCTGCACCTGGGCCTGGGCGTGCGCACCGTGGCCACCAGCCGCAACTTCGTGCAGGGCAGCCTGCAGGAGTCCAAGAACAACCTGGACGTGGCCATCAACGGCAACGGTTTCCTGGAAGTGACCATGCCCGACGGCACCATCGGCTACACGCGCGACGGCTCGTTCCAGGTCGATGCCCAGGGCCGCCTGGTCAACTCCAGCGGCCTGCCCGTGGCCAACGGCATCACCGTGCCCGCCAACGCCACCAGCGTGAGCATCAGCGCAGACGGTGTGGTGTCGGCCACCGTGCCAGGCAACACCCAGCCCCAGCCGCTGGGCAACCTCGCCATGTCCTCCTTCATCAACCCCGCAGGCCTGGAGCCCATCGGCCAGAACCTGTTCAAGGAATCGGCCGCCTCGGGCCAGCCCCAGCAGGGCACACCCGGCACCAACGGCCTGGGCATCCTGAAGCAGGGTTTTCTGGAAGCGTCCAACGTGAACGTGGTGGAAGAACTGGTCACCATGATCCAGACCCAGCGCGCTTACGAGATGAATTCCAAGGCCATCCAGACCTCCGACCAGATGCTGGCCAAGCTGTCGCAGCTGTGATGACCAGGAAGGACACCGCCATGAAGCACCTGATCGCATCCACCACCCTGGCCTTGCTGGCCACAGGCTGCGCCACCCTATCGCCGCCGCCGCCCGTGGACATCCTGCCCACCACGCCGCCGCCCATTGCCACGACCACGCCGCGCACACCGCCGCCGGTCACTGGCAGCCTGTTCCACAACGCCAGCTACCGCCCCGCGTTCGAAGACCGCCGCGCGCGCATGGTGGGCGACAACGTGACGATCAATATCGTGGAGAACGTCACGGCCAGCCAGAAGTCCTCGTCCACGGTGGACCGCACTTCCGAAGCCAAGGCAGGCATCACCAACCTGCCCTTCGTGAAGAAGTCGCTCAGCGACGTCACCACGCTGGGCGCGGGCTCGGAAAACACCTTCTCTGGCAAGGGCGGCACCGAAAGCGCCAACACCTTCACCGGCTCCATCACCACCACGGTGGTGGACGTGTTGCCCAACGGCCACCTGGTCGTGACCGGCGAGAAGCAGATCGGCGTGAACCAGAACGTGGACGTGCTGCGCTTCTCGGGCACCATCGACCCGCGCGTGATGCAGCCGGGCAGCATCGTCAACTCCACCCAGGTTGCCAATGTGCGGGTCGAATCCCGGGGCCGAGGCGCCCAGAACGAAGCCCAGGTCATGGGCTGGATGAACAGGTTCTTCAATACCATCACGCCGTTCTAGGGTTTCACCCCCTGAGGCGCAGCGCGCCTTCCCCCTCTCTCCACGCGCTGCGCGCTAAGGGAGGGGGACGCCGCCAGCGCGGCGGGGCGGCCCTTGCGGGGCGGCCCTTGCGCGGCGGCCCGCGCTGGGGCCGCGCTGGGGCCGCGCTGGGGCCGCGCCAGTTTGACGGACACCGGGCTTTGGGACGGTTGTGGCTGCAGTATCAGCCTGAGTTTATTGCTATATTATTTATAGCAATAAACGCGCACTGATAGCGCGGTAACGGCCATTTTTTCTCATATTTTCCGCAGCAGAACAGCCCTGGCGCCTGCCCGGCGCGCAGTAGGCGTACCGACCGCTTTCCCCTGCCCCGAAACCCACGCAATAGACCGGTGAACCGGCTGCTTTTCGGGTTTTAGTTTCTGGCGGAGCCGCCCACAATCGGTGCCATGAAAGCCCTGTCCCACCTCCCCCTGCAGCGCATGGTGCGCGCGCTGTGGCTGCTGCTGGCCCTGGGGGCCGCCTGCCTGGCCGGGCCCGCCCAGGCCCTGCGCATCAAGGAAGTGGCGGCCGTGCAAGGCGTGCGATCCAACCAGCTGACGGGCTATGGCCTGATCGTGGGCCTGGACGGCACGGGCGACCAGACCACGCAGATGCCCTACACCACGCAGGCCATGTCCAACTACCTGCAGCAGATGGGCATCAGCCTGCCGCCTGGCTCGGCGAACCAGCTGCAGCTCAAAAACGTGGCGGCGGTGATCGTCACGGCCCAGTTGCCTGCCTTTGCCCAGCCCGGGCAGATGATCGATGTGAACGTATCCTCCATGGGCAACGCCAAGTCGCTCAAGGGCGGCACGCTCATCGTCACGCCGCTGCGCGGCGCCGATGGCGAAATCTATGCGCTGGCCCAGGGCAATGTGGTGGTGGGCGGCGCAGGCGCATCCGCAGGTGGCAGCAAGGTGCAGATCAACCACCTGAGCGCAGGCCGCGTTCCGCAGGGCGCACAGGTCGAGCGCGCCGTGCCCACGCCACTCAATGAGGGCGACACCATCAGCCTGGGCCTGAACGCCTCGGACTTCCAGACCGCGCGCCGCGTGGTGCAGGCCATCAATGCCAAGCTGGGCAATGGCGTGGCCACCGCGCTGGACGGCCGCACCGTGCAGGTGCGTGCACCCATCGACCCCGGTGCCCGCGTGGGCTTCATCGCCGACCTGGAGGAACTGCAGCTCGACGCCATGACGCCCGCCGCCAAGGTGGTCATCAACGCCCGCACCGGCTCGGTGGTGCTGAACCAGGCGGTCACACTCGGCCCCTGCGCCATCGCGCACGGCAACCTGTCCATCACCATCAGTTCAACTCCCGTCATCAGCCAGCCCGCACCGTTCTCGCAGGGGCAGACGGTGGTGGAGCAAAAGAGCGACATCCGCATCAACCAGGAGCCGGGCAACATCATCCAGGTGCCCGCCTCGCCCCAGCTGGCCGACGTGGTCAAGGCGCTCAACGCGCTGGGCGCCACGCCGGGCGACCTGCTGGCCATCCTGCAGGCCATCAAGGCTGCCGGCGCGCTCAACGCCGAACTGGAAGTGATCTGACCCGGAGGCGCAACCATGGCCCTCACCCTGCCTTCATCCAACACCACCAGCAGCACCTCGAATGCGCTGGCGGTGGACATCCGCTCGCTCAATTCGCTCAAGTACGACGCGGGCACGGCCAACAACGCGCAGACCACGCGCGAGGTGGCCAAGCAGTTCGAGTCGCTCTTCATGCGCGAGCTGATCAAGAGCATGCGCGACGCCACGATGAAATCCGGCCTGATGGAAGGCGAGCAGGCCAACCTGGGCCAGGACATGCTGGACCAGCAACTGTCGGTGAACATGGCGGGCCAGCAGGGCGGTCTTTCTGAAGCCATTGCACGCCAGCTTTCGCGCCAGATGGGCGGTGCGGACACCACGTTCTCGGTGCCTTCCACCCTGAGCCTGCAGTCCTCCCTGCCCCGCGCCACGGCCCCGGCCGCCAGCGGCAGCACACCTGCCGAGGCGACCCTCCAGGCGCCCAAAGGCCGCGACGGTTTTGTGCAGCACCTCTCCGGCACCGCCGAACGCGTGGCGCAAGAGAGCGGCATCCCCGCCAGCTTCATGCTGGGCCAGGCCGGGCACGAAACCGGCTGGGGCAAGAGCGAGATCAAGCACAAGGACGGCTCCAACTCGTTCAACCTGTTCGGCATCAAGGCGGGCAAGGGCTGGACGGGCAAGGTGGCCGAGATCACCACCACCGAATACATCAACGGCAAGGCCCAGAAGGTGACGGCGAAGTTCCGCGCCTACGACTCCTACGAAGATTCGTTCCGCGACTACGCCCGCCTCATCAAGGAAAGCCCGCGCTACGAGAAGGCCGAATCCGTCGCCCAGTCTGGCTCGGCCATGGCCTATGCCTCTGCGCTGCAAAAGGCGGGCTATGCCACCGACCCCGAATACGCCAAGAAGCTCAGCGGCGCTATTAACAGCGTGCTGCGTACACAACGCGCCCAGGCCTGAGAACGCGAGGTAAGCCATGAGTCTTCTCAACGTCGGCGCCCGCGCCCTGCTCGCCAACCAGGTGGCCCTGCAGACGGCGGGCCACAACATCGCCAATGTCAACACGCCCGGCTATTCGCGCCAGACCGTGGTGCTGCAAACCGTGCAGGGCCAGTTCACCGGCGGCGGCTACATCGGCCAGGGTGTGGATGTGCAAACCATCCTGCGCAACCAGAGCGAGCTGCTCACGCGCCAGTCGGCGGCGGCGGGCTCCACACAGGCCGCAGACATCGTGCGGGCCGAGCGCCTGCGCCAGCTGCAGGAGGTGTTCAGCGGCGGCACGGCCGGGCTGGGCGCCGCCATCAACGACATGATGAATGCGTTCACGGACGTCGTGAGCGCCCCGACAGACATCACGGCGCGCACAGTCGTGCTCACGCGCATTGACGAAACCGCCGCGCGCATGCGCACTGCTTCTGACCGCCTGAACGAACTTCAGTACACCGTCACCGAACAATTGCAGAGCAGCGTCACGGCCATCAACGCACTGGCCAAGCAGATGGCCGGAATCAACGAGCAAATTGCACGCGCCAACGGCAACGGCCAGAGCCCCAACGACCTGCTGGACCAGCGCGACCAGATCATCCGCGACATCAACCAGTATGTGCAGACCACGCAGATCCCGGCCGACGATGGCACGGTAGGCCTGTTTGTAGCGGGTAGCCAGCCGCTGGTGCTGGGCACCACGGCCTCCAGCCTGTCCATCGACGATGCCACCCAGTTCCCCGCCAGCGGGCAGATCAAGCTGTTCTTCAACCGCACCGGGGCGCCCCCGGTGGAGATGGACGAAAACGTACTGGGTGGCGGCTCGGTCTCGGGCCTGCTGCGCTTCAACAACAACGACCTGACGGAAGGGCGCAACCTGCTCGGCCGCATGGCCATGGCCATCGGCATGACCATGAACGACCAGCAGAACCTGGGCCTGACGCTCGACGGCGTGCCGGGCACAGACCTGTTTTCACTACCCGCCAGCATGCCGGGCTACACCAATGGCGCGGGCGTGGGCACCGTCTCGTTCACGGGCCCCACCCAGTTTGCGGCCTCTGACTACGAGATCCGCTTCACCACCGGTACGGCAGGCCAGGTCGTGCGCCTGTCCGATGGCAAAGCCACCCCGTTCACCAGCGCCGCCAACCTGGCCACGTTGCAGATCGACGGGCTCAACTTCAACCTGACCACGCCCGGCAACCCGGGCGAGCGCATGTTGTTCAAGCCGTTCAGCACGGCGGCCAACAACATCCAGGCGCTGGTGTACTCGCCACGCGATCTGGCCGTTGCCAACCCCATCAATGCCGCCATGGGCACCGCCAACGGGGGCACCATGCAATTGGGGGGACTCAAGGCCACGGGCCTGCCCAATCCGCCGGGGCTGGTGCTGCCCGCCAATGCCAACCCCGCCGCCCTCCCACCCATCCTGGGCGGCGTGCAGCTGCAGTTCACCGCCGGCCCACCCACGACCTACGACGTGCTCGACCGGGGCACCGCCCCACCGACCGTGCTGGCCGCTGCACAGCCCTACACATCGGGTGCGCCCATCTCCATCAACGGGTGGGAGATCAAGCTGCAGGGCAGCCCCAAGACTGGCGATACGGTAGTCATCGGCAATGCGCTGGACCCCCAGTACGGCGATGCCTTCACCCGCAACGCGGGTAACGCCAGCGCCCTGATGGGGCTGCGTGATGTGAAGATGTTTGACGAGTCCACGCTCTCTGACGGCTACGCCAGCGCCATCGCCCAGGTGGGCACGCGCACGCAGAGTTCGTTGTTTGCGGCCGAAATGTCCACCACCATCGCCACCAACCTGGAGCGCGACCGCACAGCGGTGTCGGGCGTGAACCTCGACGAAGAGGCCGCCCGGCTGATCCAGTACCAGCAGGCCTACCAGGCATCGTCCAAGATGATCCAGATTGCGCAGAATATCTTTGACTCGCTGCTGCAGGGCATGGGCCGCTGATCGCCATCCAGGAGCTAGGAGTTCGACATGAGCAACAGCATCTACCGCCTTGGCACTGCCAACATGTACGACAACGCCCTGCGCAACCTGGGCACGCGTCAGACCAACCTGTCCAACCTGCAGGAAAACCTCACCTCGGGCAAGCGCGTGGTGCGGGCCAGTGACGACCCCGTGTCGGCCGCCCAGGCCGAGCGTGCGCTCAACCGCCTGGCACGCATCCAGACCGAGCAGCGCGCGCTGGAGACCCAGCGCAATGCCATTTCTCAGGGAGAGTCCTCGCTGGGTGATGCTGTGGACCTGATCCAGCAGTTCCGCCAACTGGTGGTGAGCGCAGGTGATGCTGCGATGACACCCAACGACCGCGTCACGGTAGCCAACCAGCTCCAGGGCCTGCGCGAGCAACTGCTAGCGGTTGCCAATCGCAAGGATACCAATGGCATCCCGCTTCTGAGCGCGCTGGGCAGCGCTCTGGCACCCTTCCTGGGCCCGCAGAACGGCTCGCCGGACTACACTTTCGAGGGCCTGCCCGGTCAGACGGCCAGTACGGGAGTGACCCTCCCCGGGGCGCTGGACGGCGATTCGGCCTTCATGTTCGACCCCAACCGCGACGGCGTCTACACCGCCGGTGTAAGCGCCATTCCGGTGGGCCGCCAGCTCACCACCACGGCCATCACGCCAGGGGACAAGAGCCTGATCACTGGCGACAGCTACACCATCACCTTCAGCGCCGTGGGCCCGGGTGCCACCACTGGCACCAGCACGGCCACCTACACGATCACCAACACCACCACGGGCGCAGTGTCCGCTCCAGTGGTGGTGCCTGACTACCCCAGCGACAAGCCTGTGACGATCACGGTACCTGGCATTCCTGGCCTGAGCTTTGACATCAAAGGCAACCCAGCCAACGGCGACACCATCACCCTGCAGCCCAGCGCCAGCATGTTCAGCACGCTGGACAGCGCGATCAACGGCATCCGCAACTCCTCCAACAACAACGCAGCCATCCAGGCCGTGGGGCAGGCGCTGGCCAACATCGACATCGGGCTGGAGCGCGTGCACAACATGCGCAGCTATGCCGGTGAGCTGCTCAACCGCGCCGACCGCATCACGGGCGACCAGGAAAAGCGCTCCATCCAGCTCGAAGGCGACCGCTCGCGCGCCGAGGATCTCGATATGATCAAGGGCATTTCGGACTTCCAGAACCAGCAGGTGGGCTACGAGGCAGCGCTCAAGTCCTATGCCCAGGTTCAGAAGTTGTCGCTGTTCAATTTCATCAGTTAAAGCGGGTCTTCCCACGCCGCACAATCCGGGCAGGGGACAGGCCCCAACGACGAGACAACCGCCTGAGAGCACATGGTCCAATCTGTCCTTGGCAGCCTGATTCTGGGCTACCGCCCTCTGTGGAACCGGGCCCGCAAGCTCGCGGGCATCCAGCTGTATGCACACAACGAGGCCACAGCGGTGGTCGATGCCGGCCACCTGCTGCGCACGCTGCAGGAGCTGTGGTCTGCCAGCTCCCCGCCCCTGCTGATCTCCGCCCAGACGCGCCAGCTGCTGTGCGACCTGCTCGAAAACGCGCCGCGCGGCGCACCCTGGATCGAGGTGCGGGGCGACTGGCTCTCGGACTCGGCCATCTATTCCCGCGTCAAGGCCGCGCACCAGCGGGGCCTGCGCCTGGTGTGGCGCGGCGACGCCAACAAGCTCCCCGAGCCCGAGATTGCGCGCTGCTTTGACAACAGCCTACTGACCCTGCGCCCCGAGGACGCCGTGGCGGCCCTGCAGACGGCCCCCGCGCGCCCCGGGGCCCCAGCAGCCCCCGCCCGGGCCGCCGCCAGCCCGGTATTGGCCGGACAGATGTATGAAAACGTGGCCAGCCGCGCGCTCATGGAGCATTGCCTGGACCAGGGCAATGCCATGGCCCTGGCGGGCTGGCCGTCGGAAGACGTGCTCTACAGCATGCGCCACCACCCGCAGCAGCCGTCACACGCGGTGATTTTCAAGCTCATGAAGGCCATCGATGCGGAGCAGTCGCTGGAGACCTTTGAAGACATCATGGGCGAAGACCCGCTGCTCGCGTACCGCTTCATGGTCTACACCAACTCGGCGGCCCTAGGCCTGCGCACCGGCATCGACTCGCTGCGCCGGGGCCTGGTGATGATGGGCTACAGCTCCATCAAGCGCTGGCTGTCCGACCAGTTGCCCCACGCCAGCACCGACCCCAACATGCTGCCCGTGCGCGCAGCCATGCTGATCCGCGCCCAGCTCACCGCCCACTTGCTGGACGCTGGCATCGAAAACGACCTGCGCCGCGAGATCTACCTGTGTGGCCTGTTCTCGCAGCTGGACGAGCTGCTCGGTGAGCCCCTGGGCACCATCCTGCGCCGCCTGCCGCTGTCCGAGCGCATTTACGACGCCACCGTGCTGCGCACCGGCCCCTACACCAGCGGCCTGCAGATGGCCTGCGCGCTGGAGACCGACGACGCCAGCGCGATCCGCCAGCTCTGCGAGACCTATGAGATGGACCTGGAAGAGGTCAACCGCGCGCTGCTGCGCGTGTTGGCCGACCTGGAAGTCGAACGTCCTGCCGCCGGGCGCTGAGCGCCCCACTCGCCGCGCCTGCTCACCGCCCCTGCTCAGCCCGCACGCGCTCGAAGATGCGCCAGAACGTCGCATCCTGCGTGGTTGCAAAGTTGATGCGCATCAGCGTGCTGGGTTTGCGCTCAGCATGAAACAACGCACCAGGCGCGAGCAGGTAGCCTTCGTCCAGCATGCGCTGTGACAGCGCATCGGTGTCCACCCCCGTTTCCACCCAGCCAAACAGGCCCACGGGTTCGGCCGCAAATGTGCAGCCCGCGCTGAGCGCCAGCTTGACGCTGCGCGCACGCGCCGCATCGAGCCGGGTGCGGATGCGCTCAGCATGGCGGCGCAGCTGGCCCTGCTCGATGCACAGGGCCAGGGCCTTTTCCAGCAGCGCGGGGGTGGTGAGCGTGGCCAGCAGCTTGGTGTCGAGCAATTGCTCCACCAGCGTGGGCGGTGCAGCCAGGTAACCGATGCGCCAATTGGGCGCGAGGATCTTGGCAAAGCCGCTCACGTAGATGGTGCGCGAGAGGCCATCGAGCGCGGTGAGGCGTGTGGCGTGCTCGGGCGCGATGTGGCTATAGGTGTCGTCCTCCACCACATGGAAGTTGTGCTGGTTGGCCAACTGCAGGATGCGGTGCGCGCTGCCCGGCGTGAGGCAGTAGCCCGTGGGGTTGTGGAACACGCTCACGCTCACATACAACTTGGGCTTGTGCACCTCGCAGTACCGGGCCATCACCTCCAGATCAGGGCCATCTGCGCGGCGCGGCACAGGCAGGATGTGCATGCCCAGGGCAGCCAGGCGCGCAAACTCCACGGCCCAGCCGGGCTCCTCCACCATCACCGGGTCACCGGGGCGCAGCAGCGTGCGGCTCACGATGTCGAGCGCATGCGTGGCGCCCACGGTGGTGATGATGTGCTCGGGCGCGGTGTGCACATTGAGCGTGGCCAGCTTCTTGGCCAGCAGGCGGCGCAGGCCCGCATCGCCCAGGGGTTCGCCGTACTGCAGTGAAAAGTCCTGCAGGCTGCGCGAACTGGTCACCTTGCGCACGGCGGCGGGCATGAAGGTGGACTCCAGCCAGTCCGGCGGAAACACGCCCATGCCGGGCTGGGGTTTGTCACTGACCTTGTGGAACATGCCGCGTATCAGCGCCGTGGCATTGACGGGTGACACCCCTCGACGCCCTGCGGCCCGTGCGGCAAACCAGTGGGCCGTGCTCCAGTTCGCGGCAGCGCTCTCCAGCCCCGGGTCCACGGGCGGCACGTCCTCTTCGTCGGCCGCGTGGGCGGCACGGCCGCTCTCGCGCACAAAAAAGCCCCGGTTCTTGCGCGCCTCCACCAGGCCCTGCGCCAACAGCTGGTCATACGCAGCCACCACGGTGGAGGGGCTCACCCCGTTTTGCTGCGCACACTGACGCACCGACGGCAGGCGCGCGCCCGGTGCCAGCAGGCGGTTGCGGATGCGCTCGGAGATCCGGGCCGACAACTGCTCGGTGAGCGACTGGGTGGAAGATTTCATCAACATGGCAAGGCCCCGGGCGGTGTACTGTCTTCGCAACCAGTACAGATTCAGCACTGCGCTGAATGACTGTACTGGTGATGTATTGGTTTGCAAGATTACATTGAACCCACACAACCGACAAGAACCCCCTGCCATTCCCCATGAGCGCCGCCGAACTCACTGCCCTGCTGCTGTTTTGCACCGCCATGAGCTTTTCGCCGGGGCCCAACACCACCTTGTCCACCGCGCTGGCGGCGAACCTGGGCCTCAAGCGCGCGCTGCGCTTTTGCCTGGCCGTGCCAGCGGGCTGGACGCTGCTCATGCTGGGCAGCGGCCTGGGCCTGGGCGCCCTCATCACCGGCGTGCCCGCCCTGCGCTGGGCCGTGACCTTGCTGGGCGTGGCCTACATGCTCTGGCTGGCTTTCAAGCTCAGCCGCGCCGGGCAGCTGACCGAAGTGGACAGCCACCGCCTGAACGTGACCTTCTGGCAGGGCGTGGGCCTGCAGTTCGTGAACATCAAGGCCTGGATGCTGGCGCTCACGCTCAGCGCGGGCTGGGTGGTCAACGCGGCCGGTCAGCCCGCCACCAACCCCGGCGAGCGCCTGGCCATCATCTGCGGCGTGATGATGGTGTTTGCGTTCACGAGCAACTTTGTCTATGCCCTGGTGGGTTCGCTGCTGCGCCAGTGGCTGGCCCAGGGCGCACGCCTGCTGTGGTTCAACCGTGCGCTGGCCCTGGTGCTGGTGCTCACTGCCTACTGGATGCTCACGCTATGAACCGCTCACAGGAAAAAGAAGCGCTGCTCTGGGGCCTGGTTGGCGTCACGCTGTTTGCCGCCACCCTGCCCATGACGCGACTGGCGGTGGGCTCCACCGACGCACCGCAGCTGTCCCCCTGGTTTGTCACTTTTGGCCGTGCCGCCGTGGCAGGGCTGCTGTCCATCGGTTACCTGCTGTGGCAACACGCGCAGGGGCGCCTGAACCGGCCTGTGCGGGCCGAGTGGCCGCTGCTGGGCATTACCGCGTTTGGCGTGATCGTGGGTTTCCCGCTGTTTCTGGCGCTGGCGCTGCGCCACGTGCCCAGCACCCACGGCGCCGTGGTCACGGCCCTGCTGCCACTGTCCACCGCTTTGCTCGGTGCGCTGTGGTACCGACAGCGGCCCTCGGCAGGCTTCTGGGCCTGCGCGGTGCTGGGCAGCGGCCTGGTGCTGGGCTTCATGGTGTGGCGTGCGGGAGGGCTGTACCTGGGCGCGGCCAACATCTACCTGCTGATTGCCATGACCACGGGCGCGCTGGGCTACATCGGCGGCGCCCGCCTCACGCCCCGCCTGGGGGCCGAGCAGGTGATCTGCTGGGTGCTGGTGTGTTGCCTGCCACTCACGCTGCCAGTCGCCTGGTGGTTTGCCCCCACCGTGCCCTCCAGCATTGGCGCCATGAGCTGGGCAGGCTTTCTGTACGTGGCCTTGTTCTCGATGTGGATCGGCTTCTTCGCGTGGTACCGCGCCCTGGCGCTGGGTGCCGTGCGGGTCAGCCAGATCCAGCTGGTGCAGCCCTTCCTGAGCTTGCTGTTTGCCGTCCCGCTGCTGGGCGAACACCTGGATGCCGTCACCCTGGTGTTTGCCGTTGCCGTGATTGCCACGGTTTTTGTGGGCAAGCGCATGCCTGTCCACACCGCAGAAAGACCCGCCACATGAAGATGAGCAACATCCCCTTTGCCACCACCGACTGGGCGACCGTGCCGCGCGAAGAAAAAAGCGCGCAGGCGGGCCAGGCCTTCTGGCGCACCCAGACATTTGGCGATGTGCGTGTGCGCATGGTCGAGTACACACCCGGCTATGTGTCCGACCACTGGTGCGTCAAAGGCCATGTGCTGCTGTGCCTGAGCGGCGAACTGCACACTGAACTGCAGGACGGCCGCCAGTTCACCCTGACAGCGGGCATGAGCTACCAGGTGGCGGACAATGCAGAACCGCACCGGTCCACGGCACCCCAGGGGGCCACCCTGTTTGTGGTGGACTGAGCTTTGATTTTTTGGCGTGATTGATTTTGCAACGCGGGTGGCCACTTGGGCACCACCCCTAGGAGAACGAGAGTGAAACTGAACGACCTTCCACAGACCAGCACCTGGACCCTGGCACGCCGCGCCGAGCGCATGAACCCCTCGGTCATCCGCGAAATCCTCAAGGTCACCGAGAAGCCCGGCATCATCAGCCTGGCGGGGGGCCTGCCCTCGCCCAAGACCTTCCCCGTGTCGGCCTTTGCCGCCGCCTCCGCCGCCGTGCTGGCCAACGACGGCCCTGGCGCCCTGCAATACGCCGCCAGCGAAGGCTACGGCCCGCTGCGCCAGGCGATTGCCGACTTCCTGCCCTGGGACGTGGATGCCGACCAGGTCCTGATCACCACCGGCTCGCAACAGGCGCTGGACCTGATCGCCAAGGTGCTGATCGACGAAAACAGCCGCGTGCTGGTCGAAACCCCCACCTACCTGGGCGCGCTGCAGGCCTTCACGCCCATGGAACCCGCCGTGGTGGCCGTGGCCAGCGACGACGAAGGCGTGCTCATCGACGACCTGAAAGCCAAGATCGGCACAGGCGCTGACAAGGCGCGTTTCCTGTACGTGCTGCCCAACTTTCAGAACCCCACGGGCCGCACCATGAGCGAAGCCCGCCGTGCCGCGCTGGTGAAGGCCGCCGCCGAGCTGAACCTGCCGCTGGTGGAAGACAACCCCTACGGCGACCTGTGGTTCGACAACCCGCCGCCCGCCCCCCTCACGGCCCGCAACCCCGAAGGCTGCATCTACATGGGCTCGTTCTCCAAGGTGCTGGCCCCCGGCCTGCGTCTGGGTTTCGTCGTGGCCCCCAAGGCCGTGTATCCCAAGCTGCTGCAGGCCAAGCAGGCCGCCGACCTGCACACCCCCGGCTACAACCAGCGCCTGGTGGCCGAGGTGATGAAGGACGGCTTCCTGGACCGCCATGTGCCCACAATCCGCGCGCTGTACAAACAGCAGTGCGAGGCCATGCTGGCCGCGTTGACCCAAGAAATGGCGGGCCTGGACGTGCACTGGAACCGCCCTGACGGCGGCATGTTCCTGTGGGTGCGCCTGCCCGAAGGCATGAGCGCCATCGAGCTGCTGCCCAAGGCCGTGGAACGCAACGTGGCCTTTGTGCCCGGTGCGGCCTTCTATGCAGACAACGCCGATCCGCGCACGCTGCGCCTGTCGTTCGTGACCTCCACCGTGGAGCAGATCGCCACCGGCATCGCCGCCCTGGCCGCCGCGATCCGCGAGAACAAGGGCTGATTCACCATGTTGAGGCTCTGGGGCCGCCTGTCGTCCATCAACGTGCGCAAGGTCGTCTGGGCCGCGCAGGAGCTGGGCATTACGCTGCAGCGCACCGACGCGGGCGGCCAGTTTGGCATCGTGCGCGAGGCACGCTACCTGGGCCTCAACCCCAACGGCCTGGTGCCGTTGATCGAAGACGAAGACACGGGCGTGACGCTGTGGGAGTCCAACCCCATCGTGCGCTACCTGTGCGCCCGGCATTCGCCGGGCAACCTGTACCCCGAAGACCTGCCCACGCGTTTTGCCGCCGAACAGTGGATGGACTGGCAGCAGACCACGCTGAACCCCGCCGGGCGCGATGCATTCCTGCAGTGGATTCGCACGCCCGCCGCGCAGCGCAATGAGGCGCTCATTGCCGCATCGGTCGCCCTGACCGAGCCGCTGATGGCGATGCTGGATGCCCACCTGGCGCGCCAGCCCTTCATGGCGGGCGAGCGCTTCACCATGGCCGACATCCCGGTGGGCTGCGAAATCCACCGCTGGTGGGGCCTGCCCCAGGCGCGCCCCGCGCGGCCGCACCTGGAGCGGTGGTACAACACGGTCAGCACCCGCCCCGGCGCCCGGGGCGTACTGGACCAGCCACTTTCCTAAGCAGCCATGCACCAGCGCCCTTTCAAGCAGATCGACGTGTTCAGCGACCGCCCCGGCTACGGCAACCCCGTGGCCGTGGTGCTGGACGCCGACGGCCTCAGCGACAGCGACATGCGCCGCTTTGCTGCCTGGACCAACCTGTCGGAAACCACCTTTCTGATGCCTCCCACCGACGCCGGGCGCGCGGCCGGGGCCGACTACCGCCTGCGCATCTTCAGCCCCAATGGCGAGCTGCCCTTTGCGGGCCACCCCACGCTGGGCACCTGCCATGCCTGGTTGCAGGCGGGCAACACCCCGCGCCAAAGCGGCATGGTGATCCAGGAATGTGCGCTGGGCCTGGTGCGCATTGCGCACGCCGATGGCACCCTGGCCTTTGCGGCACCACCGCTCAAGCGCAGCGCGCCCAGCCCCGCGTTGGTGCCCCTGATTGCCAGTGCCCTGGGCCTGCGCCCGCAGCAGATTCTGGGCGCGCAGCTGCTCGACAACGGCCCGGTGTGGCTGGGCCTGCTGCTCGACAGCGCCGACACCGTGCTGGGCCTGCACCCCGACCACGCCCGCCTCAAGGACCTGGGCCAGGATGTGGGCGTGATCCACGTCAGCCCCACGGCCAGCAACACCAGCCAGCCGGGCGCCGTGGTGCGCGCCTTTGCCGCGCCCATGGGCAACCCCGAAGACCCCGTCACCGGCACCCTCAACGCCAGCCTCGCCGAGTGGCTGATTGCCGACGGCCTGGCCCCCCGCAGCTACCTGGTGGCCCAGGGCGAATGCCTGGGCCGTGCGGGCCGCGTACACATCCGCCAGGACGATGACCACCAGTTGTGGGTGGGCGGCCGCGCCGTCACCTGCATTGAAGGCACGGTGCTGCTATGAGCCCGCGCCGCCCTGCCCCACGCCCCAGCGGCTGATTAGACCTGGACCCCGCGCGCAACGCGGGCCGAGCCACCACAACCCATTCCCCACCGGGACGCCCCCGGTGAGCCCCCGGCGTGCCCGGCCCACCCCGCTTCACTGCTTTTTGTTTCCAAGGACCTGCCCACCATGCACCAACGCCCCTTCCAGCAAGTCGATGTGTTCACCGCCACGCCCTACCGTGGTAACCCCCTGGCCGTGGTGCTGGACGGCACGGGCCTCACCACCGAAGCCATGCAGGACTTCACCAACTGGACCAACCTGTCCGAGGCCACCTTCCTGCTGCCCCCCACCCCGGAAGGCCGCGCCGCCGGTGCCGACTACCGCGTGCGCATCTTCTGCCCCGGGCGCGAGCTGCCTTTTGCAGGCCACCCCACGCTGGGCAGCTGCCACGCCTGGCTGAAGGCCGGTGGGCAGCCCCAGGTCGCGGGCCAGGTGGTGCAGGAATGTGGCGTGGGCCTGGTCACGCTGCGGCAAGACGGCGAGCGCCTCGCGTTTGCCGCGCCGCCCCTCATCAAGAGCGGCCCGCTGGCCGAAGAGGACGTGGCGCTGATCGCGCGCGGCCTGGGCGTGGCGCGCAGCGACATCCTGCACCACGCCTGGTGCGACAACGGCCCCAACTGGCGCGGCGTGATGCTGGCGAGCAGCGAGCAGGTGCTGGCGCTGAAGCCGGACGCCAGCATCCTTGGCCAGCTGGACGTGGGCGTAGTGGGCCCGCGCGGCAAGGTGGGGGTGATTGGCAGCACCGACGCCGAGGGCATCGCCTTTGAAGTGCGCGCCTTCTTCCCCGGCAACAACGGCCTGGCCGAAGACCCCGTGACCGGCAGCCTGAACGCCGCGCTGGCGCAGTGGCTCATCGGCGCCGGGCTGGCCCCCGCTCAGTATGTGGCCGCCCAGGGCACCTGCCTGGGCCGCGCCGGGCGGGTGTACGTGCAGCAGGACGGCGACACGATCTGGGTGGGCGGCAGCTCGGTCACCTGCATGGCTGGCGAGGTGCTGCTGTGACGGCGCTCAGCCAGCCCCCCTGCGTGGACCACCTGGTCGTGCTGGCGGCCGACCTGGTCAGCGGCGTGGCCTGGTGCGAGCGCACGCTGGGCATCACCCCCACGGCAGGCGGCGAACACCCGCTGATGGGCACACACAACCGCATCTTCAACGTCGCAAGCCCGGCGCATCCGCGTGCCTACCTGGAGATCATTGCTATCAATTCAGGAGCTGCTACCACAATACCAGCGGGCGGAAGGCGCTGGTTTGACATGGATGACGCGGCCCTGCGGCAACAGGTGGCGCAACACGGCCCACAGCTCATCCACTGGGTGGCCAGCGTGCCCGATGTGGCCGAGCGCTGCGCCGCGCTGGCGGCGCTGGACGTGGAGCGCGGCGCCGTGATCACCGCCAGCCGCCCCACGCCCAACGGCTTGCTGCAGTGGCAGATCACGGTGCGCAGCGACGGCCTGCGCCTGATGGACGGCTGCCTGCCCACACTCATCCAGTGGGGCGCCGTGCACCCCTGCGACAGCTTGCCCGCAAGCGGCGTGCAGCTGCAGCAGCTCGCGCTGCAACACCCGCAGGCGGCCACGCTGCAGGCGGCGTGCGATGCCGTGGGCGTGGCGGCCTCCGTCCTTGTCGCGCCAGGTGCCACGCCCCGCCTCTCGGCGCAGCTGAGCACCCCCCGGGGCCCCGTCACCCTCACTTCGTCCATCCCCCAGGAGTAAATCGCCATGCTGTTTTCCTTGCAGGAGCTGCTGCTCTTTGCGCTCGCCGCCCTCGTGCTGGTGCTCACGCCCGGCCCCAACATGGTGTACTGCGTCTCGCGCAGCCTCACCCAGGGGCCCCGCGCCGGGCTCATTTCACTGACCGGCGTGGTGCTGGGTTTTGTTGTGCATCTGCTGGCAGCAGCGCTGGGCCTCACCGCCCTGCTGGCCGCCGTGCCGCTCGCGTTCGACGCCATCCGCTACGCCGGGGCCGCCTACCTGCTGTGGATGGCCTGGCAGGCCGTCAAACCGGGTGGCGCCGCGCCTTTTGAAGCGCGCAACCTGCCGCACGACAGCCCGCGCACGCTGTTCCTCATGGGCTTCATGACCAACCTGCTCAACCCCAAGGTGGCCATGTTCTACCTGTCGTTCTTCCCCCAGTTCCTGCACCCCGAGCGCGGCCAGCTGCTGCTGCAAAGCCTGACGTTGGGCGCGGTGCAGATCAGCACCAGCGCCGCCGTGAACGCACTGCTGGTGCTGGGCGCCGCGCGCGTGGCGCTATTCCTCAACCGCAACGCTGCCTGGATGCGTGCGCAGCGCTACTTCATGGGCACCGTGCTCGGTCTGCTCGCCCTCAAACTGTTGACTGAAAAGAAAGCCACCGCATGAACGCCCGCCTCGACCCCACCGCCCTGCTGCCCACCCTGGCCGACATCGAAGCCGCTGCCCAGGTGGTGTACCGCGACTTCCCCGCCACGCCCCAATACCGCTGGGCGCTGCTCAGCCAGCGCCTGGGCACCGACTGCTGGCTCAAGCACGAGAACCACACGCCCGTGGGCGCGTTCAAGATCCGGGGCGGCCTGACCTACTTCGATCAGCTCGCCCAACGCGGCGCGCTGCCCCAAGAGGTCATCAGCGCCACCCGCGGCAACCACGGCCAAAGCATGGGCTGGGCCGCGCGCCGCCACGGCGTGGCCTGCACCATCGTCGTGCCGCGCGGCAACTCGGTGGAGAAGAATGCCGCCATGCGCGCGCTGGGCGTCACGCTCATCGAACACGGCGACGACTTTCAGGAAGCGCGCGAACACGCCATCCAGTTGGCAGCCCAGCGCGGCGCCCACATGGTGCCCAGCTTCCACCCCGACCTGCTGCGCGGCGTGAGCACCTACTGGTGGGAATTTTTGCGCGCCGTGCCGCAGCTCGATGTGGTGTACGTGCCCATCGGCCAGGGTTCGGGCGCGTGCTCGGCCATTGCCGCCAAGCTGGCGCTGCAGCACCCGGTGCGCGTGGTCGGCGTGGTCAGCAGCCATGCCACCACCTATGCCGACTCGCTGGCCGCTGGCCGCGTGGTCGAGGCACCCGTCACCACCCAGCTCGCCGACGGCATGGCCTGCCGCGTGGCAGACGCCGAGGCCCTGGCCGTGCTGGCCCCGCACATCGACCACATCGTGCAGGTGAGCGACGCCGAAGTGGCCGACGCCATGCGCGCCCTGTTCACCGACACCCACAACGTGGCCGAAGGCGCAGGCGCAGCGGCCCTGGCGGCAGCCCTGCAGGAGCGCGATGCCCTGAAAGGCCAGAACGTGGGCCTGGCGTTGACGGGCGGCAACGTGGATGCGCCCATGTTTGCAAACACCCTCGCCAAGCACTGACAGTCTGCTGGACAATGCCCCTCGCACGGCCACCACCAAGGTGGCCGTGACATAACAAGAGAGGGAGTGTCCATGGCAAGCCAAGCACCGTCCGGCTATCGCTGGGGCCTGCGCGCAGTCATCGCGTTGCAGTGCCTGCTGATTCTCGCGTTCATCTACCGGGGGCTGTCCGCCCCCGGCCCCTTCGGGCCCCGCCTGCCCGCCATGCAGGGCGAGACGCTCTGGCTCGAAAGCCATGGCGCCTTCCACCAGTTCGACGCCGCAGGCCGGCGGCTGCAGCAGATTCCCCTGGGTGAGCTGAAGATTTCCGACAGCCCGACCAGCCTGCAGTTCACGCAGGCGCATGTGGCCTGGGTGCATGACGAAAGCCGTGTGGTGCGCTGCGACCTGCCACAGCGCCAGTGCCTGCCCGTAGAACTGGCCGGGCTGGACACCCGCCGGGGCTATCGCTGGGTGCGGGTGAGCGACGACGAGTCGGAGATCGTGGTCTCCGACGCCTCCGGGCACCGTGTGCTGGTGTACCGGCGCGACCCCATCACCGCGCGCTACGCCCTGGCGCGCACCGAGGCGCAGGGCATGCGCTTCCCCAACCAGACCCTGCAGGTGGGCGACGCACTGTGGGTGGCCAACACCAACCGCCACCAGATCGTGCAGCTGCGCACCGGCCCGGACGGCAAGACCATGGGGCAGCAGCACCCCATCGCCCACCCCGACCTGCGACCCGGGCGCGCGTTCCCGTTTGCCATGGCACAAGACCCGCGCGGGCAGCTGTGGGTGCTGGTGGCCAGCGTGGACATGCAAAACGCCGACCTGCTCATGATGAGCCCACAGCTCCAGCCCGAGCGGGTGATCCCCCTGGCCGCGAAGCAGGACCCGAACGCGATTGCGCTGTTCCAGCAGCACATGCTGATCACCGACATGAGCAACTTCCTGGTGCGCAGGCTGGACCTGCACGGGCGGGTGCTCGCGCCGTTTGGTGACGCCGACTTCCAGGCAGAGCTGGCGACGGCGCGCAACCAGGCCACCTGGTCGCGGCGCATGCCCACGCTGCTGCTGGGCAGCGTGGCGGTGCTCATGCTGGTGGCCCTGTGGCTGGCCTGGAAGGCGGGTGAGCTGCGGCAGCTCCAAGGCACCGCATGGCGAACCGACCCCGACGACGCCCCGCAGGACGAAACAGCCCCTGCGCCCATGGCCGCCGCCACAACCACCACCGCCCAAGATGCGGCCACCGCCACGCTGGCCGACGGCCCCCTCCCCATCCCACCCGGCCGGGTGACCATGGTCAAGGCGCTGCCCGGCAGCACCCGCACGCGCCGCCGCCTGTTGCTGGCCACCAGTGCCCTGGCACTGGGGGTCATGGGCGCCCTGCTGTACTGGATATGGCCCATGTTCTACCAGCACGACTGCGCCCCCGGCAAAGCTTGCCCTATGTGGCTGCCCTATGGCCTGGCAGTGCTGGCTCTGGTGCCAGCGATCGCGCCCCTGGCCCTGTGGCGCAGGCTGAAGGCGCTGGAAAGCATCCGCATCGGCACCGATGGCCAGCAGGTGCAGGCCCGCGTGGGTAACAAGCGCTACCAGGCTCCGGCGCACCAGGTCACCTGCACGCGCCAGCAGCTGCTGATCGGCCTGGGGGTGGTGCCACTGCGGCTCAACGGCCAGGCCCTGTTTGACGAAGCGCTGCTGCGCCGCGACTTCATCCACCGCCTGCCCCAGATGCAAATGCACAACAGCCCCTGGAGCGCCGGGCTGCTGGGCCACTGGTGGAAAAACGGTGGCTGGCAGGGGCGCGCTCTTGTCTTGGGATTCGGCGCCCTGTGTGTGCTGCTGGCGTGGTTGATGGTGGGGCTGCTGGTGCTGCGCGGGCTGTCGGCGTGGCTGGCCACGCTGCTCTGAGCCGGACAACATCCGGCTGCTGCAGCGCAGCATCCAAAACTCTCAAATTGATAGCACCGGTCGCACTAGCGACAAGCGCGCTGCGCCGGGTTGATCACAATCCGGCGCATGGGAACCCTCTACCTCGTGCGCCATGGCCAGGCCTCGTTTGGCGCAGAAAACTACGACCAGCTCAGCCCCGTTGGCCACCAGCAGGCGGTGCGGCTGGGCCAGTTCTGGCGCGAACGCGGCCAGCGCTTTGATGCCGTCATCACCGGCACGCTGCAGCGCCATGTGCAGACGCTGGACGGCATCGTGGAGGGCCTGGGCGCCGTCCCCGAGGCACTGCAGTTACCCAGCCTCAACGAATACGACAGCCACGCGCTGATCGCCGCCATCCACCCCCAGCCGCTGGGCCCCGCCGACACGCCCGAGCGCTACCGCGCGCACTTCCGCATCCTGTGCGACGCGCTGGCGCAGTGGATGGCCGGTGTCATCAGCCCCCAGGGCATGCCCAGCTGGAACGATTTTTCAGCCGGTGTGCGCAGCGCGCTTGACCATGTGCGCCACCACCACGCGGGCCAGAATGTGCTGCTGGTGAGCAGCGGCGGCCCCATCTCCACCGCCGTGGGCGAAGTGCTGGGCACCGCGCCCGAAGTAACGATTGCGCTGAACATGCGCATCCGCAACAGCGCGGTGACGGAGTTCACGATTGCGCCCAAGCGGTTGATGCTGCAGACGTTCAACACCCTGCCACACCTGAACGAGCTGGAGCATGCGGGGTGGGTGACACACGCCTGAGATTCTGAGGTTTTCAGGCCGTCTCCGCGCTATGGATAACGATTGATAGCTATATTTTTAATAGCGAATCAATCACCTGCCGCACAGCGGCAACCCGAGCAACCCACGGCCCGTGCCACCTGGCTGTTACAGCGGCCCCACACCGTCCACCAGGGTGGACAACGGCAGTGCCTGCAGTTCCTGCAGCAGCGCCACCAGTTGCTGCGCGGCAGCATCCACCACCGCCCGCCCCTTGTCGGCCGTGGCCGCAGCGGCATGGCCCACCGCCCCGGCCGGGTGGTAGTCCTGCATCTGCCAGCCCAGCTTGGCGGTTTTTCCGTTGCCCAGGATGGCGTAGCGCTCGGCGCGGTTCTGCGAGCTGGAGCGGAAGTTTTGCGCATGTTCCATGTGCACCGTGGCGGGTGCCAGGTGCAGCATCATCGATGTCTCGATCTCGCCCGCATGGATGCCAAAGCGGTGCTCCTGGGCGCTGAACTGGCCCGCCACCGCGTCGGGCAGCGGCAGGCTGAACCAGCTGGCGCTGTAGACGATGAGATCGCATCGCGTGCGCAGCTCGCGCGCCACGATGTCCATCACGCTCACCTGGCCGCCGTGGCCGTTGAACAGCAGCAGCTTCTTGATGCCCGCACGGGCCACACATTCGCCAAGCTCGGTCCACAGCGCGATCACCGTGGCGGGCGACAGCGTGAGCGTGCCGGGGAAGCGGATGTGCTCCGGGCTCAGGCCCACGTTCTGTGGCGGCAAGAACAGCACAGACAAGTCGGCGGGCAGTTGCGGCAACGCGGCATCAATCACGCCCTGCAGCAGCGTCGCATCCACCGACAGGGGCAGGTGCGGCCCATGCTGCTCAATGGCCGCCACGGGCAGCACGGCCACCACCTCTTCAGCCTGCCCGCTGGCCTTTAGCGCCGCGAAATCACGGGTGGACAAGTCGGCCCAGAAGCGGGAGGGCAAGGGAGTCAATGCGGCAGAAGTCATGCGTGCATGGTAGCGGCGCTGTTGGCGCCTGGGAAACTGCCAGCAGCGCCGCTAACATGCCACCATGACCCAAGACCTCTTCCGCCAAGACGCCTACCTGCGCGAATGCAGCGCCCACATCACCGCCACCGCCGATGCCGGCATCGTGCTGGACCAGACCGTGTTCTACCCCCTGGGCGGCGGCCAGGCCGGTGACAGCGGCGTGCTGGTGCTGGCAGACGGCACGCAGATCGCCATTGCCGACACCCGCAAGGGCAAGGACGCCGACGGCAACCCCACCAGCGACATCGTCCACATCCCCGCACCCGGGCAGGAAGAGCGTGTGGCGCAGCTCACGCCCGGTACGGCCGTCACCGCCCGCATCGACTGGGAACGCCGCCACCGCATGATGCGCCTGCACACCACCAGCCACCTGCTGTGCCACGTAGTGCCGCAGCTGGTCAACGGCTGCTCCATCACGCCCGACTACGCGCGCCTGGACTTTGCGATGACCGACCCGCTGGACAAGGAGCAGCTGACCGCCGCCATCGCCACCCTGGTGGCCGCCGCGCACCCGCTCACCGTGGCCTCGATCAGCGACGAAGAACTGGACGCCAACCCCGCCCTGGTCAAAAGCATGAGCGTGCAGCCGCCCCGGGGCACGGGGCGCATCCGCACCATCCGCATCGGCGGCGACGGCGACGCCCCGCTGATCGACCTGCAGCCCTGTGGTGGCACACATGTGGCCAATACGTCGGAGATTGGCGCCATCGTGGTGACGAAGATTGAAAAGAAAAGCGCCACCACCCGGCGGGTGGTGCTGGGCTTCGCCCAGTGAACGAAGCGAAAAGCGCTTTTCTTTGGTGCGGAATCATTTGCACGCAGTGCAAGAGAGGCCGCACCAAAAGCCTTGGCATCAACCACCACCCGCCGGATGGTGCTGGGCTTTGCCCAGTGAGCGAAGCGCAGAGCGCAGCACCCCACTGTCAACAATCTTGAACCACCCACCTCCACCTGTTGCAATGGCTTACCTCGGCTGACGCACTGCAGGGACAATAGCGGCTCGCGCGCGACCCCTCTGGTTTTTCGCCAGCCCCGGGGCTGCAGCGCCCACCCTAGCCTGCCGCCATGCCGATCTCCCTGCGCTCCGTCTCGTTTGCAACCCTGCGCCAGCACCGCTGGTTCCGCCCCGCCGTCCGCGCGCTGGCGGGTCTGATCGCCCTGTGGCTGGTCACCTGGCTCGCCATTCCACCGCTGATCAAGGGCCCGCTGGAGCGCATCGCGTCCGAGCAACTGGGGCGCACGGTGACCATTGGCGGCATCGACTTTCAGCCCTGGAGCCTCGAATTTGCGCTGCGTGACGTGGCCGTGGCGGGCGCCGACGGTGGGCCTCCGCAACTGACCATTGGCCGCATCTATGCCGATGGCGAGCTGCAATCGCTGTTTCGCCTGGCGCCCGTGGTGGACGCCTTCACCATCGACAACCCGGTGCTGCGCATCACCCACCTGGGCGATGGCCGATATGACGTGGACGACATCATCGCCAAGGTCACCGCGCCCAAGAACGACCCCGAGCCCGACACCGGCCCCGCGCGCCTGGCGCTGTACAACCTGGCGCTCACGGGCGGCAGCATCGACTTCATCGACAACACGGTCACCGAGACCCACGAGGTGCGCGCGCTGACGCTGAAGGTGCCGTTCATCAGCACCCTGCCCTCGCAGCGCGAGGTCAAGGTCGAGCCCCACCTGGCGTTCACGCTGGACGGCAGCCGGTTTGACTCCTCCGCCGAGGGCACGCCGTTTGCGCAGACCGGCAAAGCCGACGCGCAGATCCGGCTGGATGGGCTGAACCTGGCGCCCTACCTGGGCTACCTGCCCGCCAACCTGCCCGTGAAGGTGCAAAGCGCCACGCTGGATGCGGACGTGAAGGTGGCCTTTGAGCAGCACCCGCGCATGGCCGTGAAGCTGAGCGGCACCGTGCAAGCCAGCGGCGTGCGCATGGCCGACCGCCAGGGCGCCGACCTGCTGAGCTACGAGCGCCTGAAGATTGACATGGCCGATGTGCGCCCGCTGGAGCAGATCGTGCGCCTGCAGCATGTGGAGCTGACGGCGCCGGTGGTCACGGCCACGCGCGATGCGGCGGGCCAGATCAACCTGGCGCAACTGGCAGCGCCTGCGCAGGCTGCAACGCCCGCCAAGGGCAAGGCCACCACACCTGCAGCGCCAGCATCTGCCGACGCTGCATCTTCGCCACGGGCCAGCACCGCCTCCGCCCCTGCGGCCCCCGCCTCTGCGGGCAATGCCAAAGCCAAGGCCGCCGATCCCGCCTGGGCGGTCGAAGTGGCCACCGCCGCCGTGCGCGGCGGCACCCTGCGCTGGGCCGACGCCACCACGCGCCCCGCTGCAGCCCTGCAGGCCACGGAACTCACGCTGGAGGCCGCCGACATCGCCCTGCCTTTCGCCAAAGACAACGCCAAGCCCTTCACCTTCAAGGGCGGGCTCAACCTGCAGGGCAGCACGCTCAGCTTCACCGGCGAAGCCACAGACCAAAAGGCCCAGGTCAACACCACCCTGAACGCCCTGGCCCTGCAACTGGCTGCGCCCTACCTGGCCCAGTCGCTGGAGCCCACGGTGACCGGCCAGCTCAGCGGTGATGTGGGTGTGACCTGGCAAGCCCCCACGGGCGCAGCCGCACAAGCAGGCGCCACGGGTGTGACCCTCAAGGCGGGCCCCCTGGCGCTGGAGCAACTGGCCGTCAAGCAGGGCAAGACCACCTTGGCCAGCCTGGGCAAGCTGGAGATTGCAGGCGCCGAAGTGCCTCTGGACGCACGCACCGCCACACTGGAGCGGCTGGCCATCAGTCAGCCGCAACTGGCGGTGGAGCGCAGCGCGGACGGGCGCTGGATGTTTGAACGCTGGCTGAAAGCGGCACCCGCCGCGCAGGGCAGTGCCACCGCAGCCGCTGACTCAGCCCCCGCCAGCAACACCGCGCCCTGGAAGCTGCGCGTGGCCGATTTCTCGCTGCAGGGCGGCACCGTCTCGCTGGCCGACAACGCCCAGCCGCGCCCCGTGGCGCTGGACGTGACGGCCTTGGGCATCACCGCCCGCAACCTGTCCAGCGACGGCAGCAAGCCCGAGGCCTTCACACTCACCGCCCGCGCCGCCGCGCCGGGCAAGGGCAACAACAAGGCCGCGCCCGGCAAGATCAACTACCAGGGCACGCTGGCCCTGCAGCCCCTGGCCACCCAGGGCCAGCTCGACGCCACGCGCCTGCCGCTGCACGCGCTGGACGGCTACCTGGCCAGCCAGCTGTCAGTGGAGCTGCTGCGCGCCGACGTGGGCTACCGGGGCCAGGTGGCGCTGGCGCAGTCCGACAAGGGCGTCAGCCTGCGCCTGGCGGGTGATGCCGTGGTCGAAGACCTGCAGGCCAACAGCACGGCCGCCTTCACCCCCAAGACCGAGGCCCAGGTGGGCGAGGAACTGCTGGCCTGGAAGAGCCTGAGCCTGCGCGGCCTGGCTGTGGCCACCGCCCCCGGCGCCGCGCCGCGCGTGGAGGTCAAGGAAACCAGCCTGGTGGACTTTTTTGCGCGCGTTACCGTGAACGAGGTCGGCCGCATCAACCTGAGCGACATCGCCAAGACACCAGAAGAAGCCCGCGCCGCCAATGCCGCCAGCGCCTCGGCCAATACGCCCCCCGCCAGCACAGCGGCTGCGCCCGCAGCCACCGCAGCAGCATCTGCAGCCTCCGCCCCGGCCGCCGTCGCGCAAGTCAACCCGCTCGCGCCCGTGGTGCAGTTCGGCCCGGTGAGCCTGGTCAATGGCCGGGTGGCGTTCTCGGATTTTTTCATCAAGCCCAACTACGCGGCCAACCTCTCGGAGCTGACCGGCAAGCTGAGCGCGTTCTCGTCCCAGGCGCCCGGCGGCGATCCGGTGCTGGCCGACCTGGAACTGCGCGGCCGCGCCGAGGGCTCGGCCTCGCTCGAAATCACCGGCAAGCTCAACCCGCTGGCACAGCCCCTGGCGCTCGACATCACCGGCAAGGTGCGCGACCTGGAACTGCCCCCGCTCACGCCCTACGCCGTCAAGTACGCGGGCCACGGCATCGAGCGTGGCAAGCTCAGCGTAGACGTGAGCTACAAGGTGCTGCCCAGCGGCCAGCTCACCGCCAGCAACCGGCTGGTGCTCAATCAGCTGACCTTTGGCGAGCCCGTGGAGGGCGCCCCCAACAGCCTGCCGGTGAAACTGGCCGTCGCCCTTCTGGCAGACCGCAACGGCGTGATCGACCTGGACCTGCCCATCAGCGGCTCGCTCAATGACCCGCAGTTCCGCGTTGGCCCCGTGATCTTCAAGATCATCATCAACCTCATCGGCAAGGCGCTGACCTCGCCCTTCAGCCTGCTGGCCAGCGCCTTTGGTGGTGGCGAGGAAATGAACCATGTGCCCTTTGCGCCCGGCAGCGCCGCCCTCACGCCCGAGGCACAGCAGAGCCTGGACAAGGTGGCCAAGGCACTGGCCGACCGGCCCGCGCTCAAGATCACCGTGACCGGCACGGCCAGCCTGCCAGAAGAGCGCACAGGCCTGCAGCGCGAAAGCCTGCAGCAGCGGGTGCTGGCCGAAAAGCGCCGCGCCAACCCGGCGGACACCAGCCCCGTGTCGGCCGCCGAATACCCCGCCCTGCTCAAGGAGGTGTACCGCCGCGCCGACATGCCCAAGCCGCGCAACCTGGTCGGGCTGGCCAAGGAAATCACGGTGCCCGAGATGGAGGCCCTGCTGCTGGCCCACCAACCCGCCACCGAAGTCATGGCCGCCGAGCTGGCCACGCAGCGCGGCCAGGCGATCCGCACCTATCTGGTTGCGCAAAAGCTGCCCGTGGAACGGCTTTTTGTAGCGGCGCCCAAATCAGGCAAACAAGCCGAAAAGTGGACCCCGCGTGCGGATTTGAGCCTGGCCACACAATAGGCGGCTGGCTGGCGGAAGGATTCCGGGGAATCCCCTCCCGCCAGTCTGATCGCCCCGCAGGCAGAGCGCAGGGGCGCTGGAACCAAACCCGCCCCGCCCGCTCCCACACTGCACCATGCCTTCACGCCTGCTTCACCGCTTCGCAGCCACTCTTTTTTTTATAGCTGCAAGCGCTCTATGGACGGGCGCAAACGCCCAATTTAGCCCCAAAACCACCGGCCAGGGCACCAGCGTGGTCACCACGCCCTATGTGCGCGCCGAGCTGCTGGCGCATGCGCCGCAGGGCGTGGCGCCCGGCCAGCCGCTGTGGCTGGGCCTGCAGATCACCCACCAGCCCGAGTGGCACACCTACTGGAAAAACCCCGGCGACTCCGGCCTGCCCACCGACCTGGCCTGGACCTTGCCCGCCGGGCTGGACGCAGGCGAGATCGCCTGGCCCCTGCCCAAGAAGATCCCCATCGGCACGCTGGCCAACTATGGCTACGAAGGCACGGTGCTGCTGCCGGTGCCCGTGACGGTGGCTAGCACCTTCGCCCCCGGCCCTCTGGCCAAGGACGCGACGATCAAACTGCGCGCCTCGTGGCTGGTGTGCCGCAAGGAGTGCATCCCGGAAGAGGGTGAGTTCACGTTGCAGCTGCCCATTCAGAGCACCACCGCACTGAGCGGCGCTGCGTTTGAAGCCGCCTCCAAGGCGCATCCCCGGCCGGTGCTGGCGGGCACCAACGGCATCGTGCCCGACAGCCAGGCGCAGTTGGCCGCCGAGGGCAACACCCTGAACGTCAGCGTGCAGGGCCTGCCCGTGGCGCTGCGTGGCAAGACGCTCGACCTGTTCCCCGAAACCGCCGAGGTCATCGACAACGCCGCGCAGTGGAAGCAGAGCTGGAACGGCAGCGTGTGGACCGCGCAGATTCCCCTGTCCACCCAGCGCAGCGCCAGCCCCAGCCTGATGCCCGTGGTGCTGGCCGAGCAGGCAGCCCCAGGCCACGGCACCGGCCCCGACACCCGCACCGGCTACCGCGCCGAGCTGAAGGTGCTGGGCACCTGGCCCCAAGGCGTGTCGGTGGCTGCGGTGTCGCCCGCGCTGGAGGCCGCGCTCAAGGCCAATGCCGCACAGGCAGGCGGCGCGGCAACGCCGACCACAGGCTCTGGCGCCTCGCCCCTCACCCTCACCGCCGCGCTGCTGGGCGCCTTGTTCGGCGGGCTCATCCTCAACCTCATGCCCTGCGTGTTCCCGGTGCTGGCAATCAAGGTGGTGGGCTTTACCCAGCATGCGCAGGACCGGCGCGCGCACCGCATCAGCGGCGTCGCCTACACAGCAGGCGTCGTGCTGTCGTTCATCGCGCTGGGTGCGCTCATGCTGGGCCTGCGTGCGGCGGGCGAGGCAGTGGGCTGGGGCTTTCAATTGCAATCGCCCGCCGTGGTCGCATCGCTCGCGGCGCTGTTCACGCTGATCGCGCTCAACCTAGCGGGTGTGTTCGAGTTCGGGCATTTCCTGCCGTCTTCCGTGGCCAGCCTGCAGGCGCGCCACCCGGTGGCCGACAGTTTTCTCACCGGTGTGCTGGCGGTGGCCGTGGCATCGCCCTGCACCGCGCCGTTCATGGGCGCGTCGCTGGGCCTTACTGCCACGCTGCCAGCGCCCCAGGCGCTGGCCGTGTTTGCGGCGCTGGGGCTGGGGCTGGCGCTGCCGTATCTGGCGGCCAGCTTTGTGCCCGCCGTGGCGCGCGCCCTGCCCCGCCCCGGCGCGTGGATGGACACCTTCCGCAAGCTCATGGCCTTCCCCATGTTGGCCACGGTGGTCTGGCTGGTGTGGGTGCTGGGCCAGCAAAGCGGCATCGACGGCGCGGGTGCGCTGCTGATCCTGCTGGTGGGGCTGTCGCTGGTGGTGTGGGCCCTGTCGCTGGCCGGGCGTGCGCGGGTGTGGATGGCCAGCGTGTCCATCGCGGCGATGGCCTTGCTGGTCTGGTCTTTTGCGCCGCACATCACCAACGTGCCCACCACGCAAAGCGCGACCCAGGCATCCTCTGCCACCGGCTGGCAGCCCTGGGCACCCGGCGCGGCCGAGCAGATCGTGGCCGGGGGCCGCCCTGTGTTTGTGGACTTCACCGCCGCCTGGTGCGTGACCTGCCAGTACAACAAGAAGACCACGCTGGCCGACGCCAACGTGCTCGCCGACCTGCAGACCAAAAACGTCGCCCTGCTGCGCGCCGACTGGACGCGCCGCGACCCTGCCATCACCGCCGCCCTGGCATCGCTGGGCCGCAACGGCGTGCCTGTGTACGTGTTCTACCGCCCTGGCAAACCGCCGGTGGTGCTGACCGAAGTGCTCAGCGTGGACGAGGTGCGCGCCACCATTGCCCAGCTGTAGCCCGCCCTGCTTTCGACCACCCGCCAACCCCTTCAGGAGACCCTGCCATGAAGCTGCTTCGCCGTACGTTGATCGCCACCGCCGCCCTCGTCGCCCTGGGCGCCCAGGCCGCTGCCACCGTGGGCCAGCCCGCGCCCGACTTCACGCTGAAAGACATCAGCGGCAAAACCGTGCGCCTGTCGGACTTCAAGGGCAAACACGTGGTGCTGGAATGGACCAACCCCGGCTGCCCCTTTGTGCGCAAGCACTACGACAGCGGCAACATGCCCGCCACGCAAAAAGACGCCACCGGCAAAGGCGTAGTGTGGCTGTCCATCAACTCCACCGAAAAAGCCAGCAGCGACTACCTGGAGCCCGCCAAGCTCGCAGCCTGGAAGACCGAGCGCAAAGCCGCCCCCACCGCCGTGCTGATGGACGAAGAAGGCACCGTGGGCAAGAACTACGGCGCGCGCACCACGCCGCACATGTACATCGTCAACCCGCAGGGCATGCTGGTGTATGCAGGCGGCATCGACAGCATCCCCTCGGCCCGCCCGGCCGACATCGAAAAGGCCACCAACTATGTGAAGGTGGGGCTGGCCGAGGCACTGGCGGGCAAGCCGATTTCGGCGGCGACGACGGCGCCGTATGGGTGCAGCATCAAGTACAAGTCGCCGGCCTGACCCTCCGCTGCAAACCCGAGGGCATGCGTACACTGTTTGCATGCTCCACACCCCCGACACCATCAGCACCCTGCGCCACCTGCTCACCGCCTGCCGCACCATTGCGGTGGTGGGCCTGTCGCCGCAGTGGCACCGCCCCAGCTACTTTGCCGCCAAGTACATGCAGGCGCATGGCTACCGCATCGTGCCGGTCAACCCGCTGGTGGCACGTGAGGGCGGGCAGATCCTGGGCGAGACGGCCTACGCCAGCGTGACCGAAGCGGCCGCAGCGCTGGCAGCGCAGGGCCAGAAGATCGACATGGTGGACTGCTTTCGCAAGAGTGAGGACATCCCGCCACTGGCCGAGGAGGCCGTCACCATCGGCGCACAGTGCCTGTGGCTGCAGCTGGGCGTGTTCAACGAGGCCGCAGGCCAGCGCGCCGAGGCTGCCGGGCTGCAGGTGATCCAGAACCGCTGCGTGAAGATCGAACACGCGCGGCTGTTTGGTGGCCTGGGCTGGATGGGCGTGAACACACGCGTGATCAGCGCCAAGCGCTTGCGGCAGCTGCCTTACTAGCAATTTGATAGCTGCAACCGCTTATCCATAGCGCGGAAACGGCCATTTTTTCTTCAAAAAACCATGTCTTCCAACCCACCCTCCGGCGCCGACCGCGCCTTTGGCTTTGGCACCCGTGCCATCCACGCCGGTGCCCAGCCCGACCCGGTGACCGGCGCGCGTGCCACGCCCATCCACCAGACAACCAGTTTTGTCTTCGACAACGCCGAACACGCGAGCAGCCTGTTCAACCTGCAGACCTTTGGCAACGTCTACAGCCGCATCAGCAACCCCACGGTGGCGGTGTTGGAGGAGCGCATCGCCAGCCTCGAAAACGGCCGCGCGGCCCTGGCCTGCGCCAGCGGCATGGCGGCGCAGATGGCGGCACTGCTGGCTATCCTGAAGACCGGTGACCACATCGTGGCGGCCAGCACGCTCTACGGCGGCACGGTGGGGCAGCTGGGCGTGGGCTTCAGCCGCCTCGGCATCGAAACCACCTTTGTGGACCCTGCCGATCCCGAGAACTTTGCGCGCGCCATGCGCCCCAACACCCGCGCCGTGTATGGCGAGACCATCGGCAACCCGCTGGTCAACGTGCTCGACGTCGCGGCCGTGGCCGAGGTGGCGCATGCGCACGGCGTGCCGCTCATCATCGACAACACGGTGGCCAGCCCGTACCTGTGCAACCCGCTGGCCCTGGGCGCCGACATCGTGGTGCACAGCGCCACTAAGTACATCGGCGGCCACGGCACCACCATGGGCGGCGTGGTGGTGGAGGGTGGCAAGTTCCCGTGGGACAACGGCAAGTTCCCCGAGATGGTGGAGCCCAGCCGCGCGTACCACGGCGTGAAGTTCTACGAGACCTTTGGCGACTTTGGCTACACGATGAAGGCGCGCATGGAGGTCAACCGTACCTTTGGCGGCGTGCTCTCGCCCATGAACGCATGGCAACTGCTGCAGGGCGCCGAAACCCTGCACCTGCGCATGCGCGAGCACTGCCGCAACGCGCTGGCCGTGGCGAAGTTTTTGCAGAGCCACCCGCAGGTGGCGTGGGTCAACTACCCCGGCCTGGCCGATTCGCCGTATTTCGACCTCGCGCAAAAGCAATTCCGCGCGGTGGATGGCACACCGGGCGCATCGGGCATCCTCACGTTTGGCGTGAAGGGGGGCGCTGCGGCGGGCGAGAAGTTCATCGACGCCTGCGAATTCTTGAGCCACCTCGCCAACATCGGCGACGCGAAGACGCTGGTGATCCACCCCGCATCGACCACACACCGGCAGCTCAATGAAGAAGAGCTGGCCCGCGCGGGTGTGAGCGCGGACATGGTGCGTTTGTCGGTAGGCATTGAGGACCTGGACGACATCCTGTGGGACATCGACCAGGCGCTGGGGCGCAGGTAACTCTGTGGCAGCAGCCAGCCTCAATGCGCTCCAAGCAGCTCGGATGCCCGCTTCAACACGGGGGCATCCACCATGCGCCCTTCGAACTCGAACGCCCCGCTGTAGCGCGCGGCGGCTTCAGTGACCTGTCGGGCCCATTCCAGCCGCCGCGCGTCGGGGACGAATCCGCGATGCACCGCAGCGATCTGCGAGGGGTGGATGCACAACTTTCCGCCAAAGCCCGTGCGGTATGCACGTTGCGCATCGTGCAAGCCGCGCTGCGCATCCCGGATGTCCAGCGTCACGCCATCCACGGGGGGCGCCAGGCCGGCAGCACATGAGGCCAACACGATCTGGGCACGGTAAGGCGCCAGCACGTTGTCCAGGTCACCGTCAGGCATGTCGTGGTCGATGCGCAGGTCCAGGCAGAAGTCCACCGTACCGAACAGCAGTCTGACAACCCCAGGACATTGCGCCAGAAGTTGAACGTTTTGCAGGCCAGCAGCTGTCTCCACCAGCGCAAGCAGCGGCACGGGGCGGCCAATAGACCGGCGCACGAGGTCCAGTTGCCCAGGCGCCTCTGCCTTGGGGACCACCACAGCGGCCACGCCCAGATGTCCGCACAAAGCCAAGTCTTCGTCGATCCACGGCGTATCTGTGGCGTTCACGCGAACCAGGCCGGTACCACCCCGCTCCAGGTAGGCATGGCAGGCAGCACGCGCACGCGCCTTGTCATCCATCCGCACGGCATCCTCCAGATCGAGAATCACCGCGTGCGCGCCACTGTCGGCGGCCTTGGCAAAACGTTCAGGACGATCGCCCGGAACAAACAGCAGCGACCGGGCCGCGGACAGCTTGGAGGTCCACATCGGGTCAATCCAGGCTGACTTTGGCATTGCGGATGATGGTACGCCAGCTGCTGATATCTTCATTCAGCAAGCGGGCCAGTTGGGCCGCGCTGGAGGGCATGGGCTGCGCACCTTGCTCCTCCATTCTTTTGGTGTATTCGGGGTTGGTCAGCACCTTGTGTATGGCCTGATTCAGTCGGGTGCGCAGCCCCTCGGGCACACCGCCAGGCGCGAAAACTGCGAACCACGAATCCACAATCATCGGAGGGTAGCCACTTTCGAGGGCTGTGGGCAGCTCGGGGAACAACGGTGAACGCTGCCCGCCAGTGACCGCGATGGCGCGCAGTTTTCCCGAGCGAATGTGGGGAAGCGCTGCAGGAATGGTGGAGATCATGAACTGCGTCTGCCCGGCCATCAGATCGACCAGAGCGGGGGCCGCGCCCTTGTAGGGTACATGCGTGATCTTCAGGTCTGCCAGCTGGGCATACATCTCACCGGCCAGGTGAAAAATGCTGCCAGCCCCTGCCGAGCCGTAGCTGACCTGACCGGGGTGGGCTTTGGCGTAGCTGCTCAGTTCCGGAAGCGTCTTCACTGGCAATGCAGGATTGACAACGACAACGTTGTTGACACGCGCCACCAGGGAAATCGGCGCGAAACTGGTGACCGGGTCCCACGGGATCTTCTTGTACAGGGACGGGTTGATGGCATTGGTGCCGTTGTACCCAAGAAGCAGCGTGTATCCGTCGGGCACGGCCTGCGCCACCACAGAGGCGCCGATATTGCCGCCCGCACCACCACGGTTGTCTACCACCACAGGCTGCCCTAGTTCTTTGCCTAGCCCATCGGCCAGGATGCGCCCGACGATGTCGGTAGTCCCCCCAGCCACGAAGGGCACGATCAAGGTGACAGGTTTGGCAGGGTAGCTGTTCGCAAAGGCAGAGGTGGCGCAAAAGGCTGCCGCCAAGGCGAGCAGAACGCGGCGGCCCACTGGGCGAAGAGAGTTGCGAGGCGTGGTCATGGGTTGTCTCCTGGTAGTGCTCGTTGTATTGCTAGGTTGCGTAAGCCATGGTTTCTTGAAAGGTGCTGCCATCTCTAGCGCGCCTAAAACAAGGCCTCGGCCTGCATGGAAACCGCGCCGCTCTCCAGCGTGGCCCACACCATGGCTGTGCCGGCGCTCTCGCCCCAGTGCAGAGTCAGCGTCTGGCCCAGCAGTGCAGGGCGCAGGCCCCTGTAGCGGAATTCGCGCAGCGGACACCCGGCGACTTCTTGCGCCCAGGCCGCCAAAAGGGTTGCATTGAGCGGGCCATGGATGACTAGGTTGTCGTAGCCTTCCACCTCACGGCAGTAGTCCAGGTCATAGTGAATGCGATGGCCATTGAAAGTGAGCGCGGAGTAGCGGAACAACTGCGTGGCGTCGGGTCGGTAGGTACGCGTACCGGTAGAAATGGGCAGGCCCGCATCGGTGGGCACATCAGCGCCAACGGGTGGAGCGGGATGGGCCGGTGCGGCGGACTTGTAGACGATGTCGTGAAGCTCCCGGAGCGCCAGTTGCCCTTGGTGCCAGATCTCATGCGCCACCGTCACGAAGACCAGATCGCCACTGCGCCCCACCTTGTGCTGCACCGACGCAATGCGCGAGCGCTTCTCCACCGCAGCCCCTAACGGCAGGGGGGCATCAAAGTTCACTACGCCGCCAGCCCACATGCGGTTGGGCAGAGGTACGGGGGGCAGGAAGCCGCCGCGCGCTGGATGGCCGTCGCGCCCCAACTCAGTGGGCGGCAGGCCCTCCAGGAAGTAGGTCCAGTGCCACAGGGGAGGCAAAGCGGCGCCAACACCCAGAGCATCGCGGGACAGTCCGAGTGTGGCGGCCATCAGACCGGCGTGGCGCGGCGCCAACAGGTCATGGGTAGTGGTTTCGCGGCCCACCCAGTTTTGCAAGTAGGCAAGATTGATCTCATTCATGGCAAGGACTCTCCAATGGCAGCGTGGTGCAAGGGGCTGGCAAATGAGCAGCCGACGATTTCCGGGTCAGGCAGACTTCTGGGCAGAACGCGCTTCGTCGAAGTCCGTTGGCCGTTCGGCAAACTCCCTGCGTAACACCTCCGTGTGCTGTCCAAGCTCGGGGGCCGGGGCAAAGCGGCCAAGATCCCAGGGGCCGCGCACGGGCGGTGCAACCATGTCCACCGCCCGTCCCTGCACCGGCATGGACCAGGTGCGCAGTGCCGGGTGTCGCGCCATATCTCCCACCGATCGCACCTGGCCATAGGCAGTGTTGGACTGATTGAGCCGTGCAAGCGCCGCTTGCAGTGGAAGCGCAGTGAATGCCTGGACGATGATGGCGTCCAGCTGTGCCCTGTGGCGCACCCGATCGGAGTTGCTGGCAAAGCGTTCATCTGCCGCCAGTTCTGGTTGCAGCAGGAACCTGCTGCAAAACATGCCCCACTCGCGCTCGTTCTGGATGCTGATCACCACATCCTTGCCATCCTGCGTGGTGTACGCCCCATAGGGTGCAATAGAGGGATGCCTCAGCCCTTGGCGGCCTGGCGCCCCGTCGCCCTGGGTTTCGTGCAGATAGGGAACAGTCATCCAGTCGGCTGCACCGTCAAACAGCGACACAGATACCCCACATCCCTTACCAGTGCGCTCACGCAGTGCCAGCGCGGAAAGGACGGCAATGGTGGCATTCATACCTGCACCGATATCGCAGATCGACACGCCAATGCGCCCGCACGCCTCCGGAGCGCCACTTATTGCGGCCAGACCGCTTTCACACTGCACCAGCAGGTCATACGCCTTGAGCCCGCTGGCGGGACCATCGGCACCATAGCCCGTGATGTCACAAGTAATCAGGCGCGGATACCGTGCACGCAAGCCCGCACTGTCAAAGCCAGCGCGCTCCAGGGCGCCTGGCGCCAGGTTCTGTACAAAAACATCGGCCTGGGCGAGCAAACCATGCAGGAACTCGGCATCTGCGCTTTGCTTGAAATCCAGCACCAGCGACTCCTTGCCGCGATTGGTCCACAGAAAGTAAGAGGAACTGCCATGGACAGCATGGTCGTAACCTCTTGCGAAGTCGCCTTCTGTGCGCTCGACCTTAATGACCCGTGCACCCATTTCAGCCAGTCGGCCAGTGCACAGTGGCGCGGCCAGCGCCTGCTCAATGGAGACGACCAAGAGGCCGTCCAGAGGGCGAACAGAAGTCTCTGAGACGAAGGAACTGCTACGGGCAGAGGAGTTTTTTGCTTGCATGGCGCAAGTTTCTCCAGGCAGTCCCGGCATGAAAAGCGAGTTCTTGCAAAACCATCGTTCGCATAAAACGAACAAGCGACGTCAAGAAGCCTCCCATGGCCCTGCTACCGTTCGGTTCCAATCGACACGTTCCAACAGTGAAAGCGGAGACAGCGAAGCATGCGCTATGAACTCACCGACCTGAAGGTTTTCCTCGCCGTGGCGCAGGAGGGACATCTGTCACGCGGCGCGCGGCGCTGTCACCTGGCGCCGTCCTCTGCGAGCCTGCGCCTCAAGGGATTGGAGGAGGCTGTCGGCACGGCGCTTTTTGTACGCCATGCGCGGGGAGTCACTTTGACCCAGGCAGGCAACGTGATGCTGGAGCATGCTCGGCGCTGCATTGCTCAGTTGGAGCAGATGCACGCCGACCTGCAGCCTTTCTCGAAGGGGCTGGCAGGACATATCACCCTGTTCGCAAACAACAATGCCATCAGTTCGTTCCTGCCCGATGATCTCGCCCAGTTCTTCACGGCCTACCCGGCTGTGCGCATCACCATGGAGGAACGGCTGAGCCTGGACATCGTCTCCGCTGTGGCCGCTGGACGCGCGGATGTGGGGGTTGTTGCCTTTGAGGAGGAACACATCGGCCTCGCGTTCCTTCCCTACCGCGATGACCAGCTTGTACTGCTGGCCCCATTGCAAAGCGCACTGGGGAGCCGTCGTTCAGTGCGGTTCGCAGACTGCCTGGACCAGCCGTTTATCAGCCTGCAATCAGGAGCCGCTCTGCACACCTATCTCATGAACCATGCAGCGGCGCTAGGTGCACGCCTGGATGTGCGAGTGCAGGTATCAGGCTACCGGGCGATAGCTCGCTTGGTGGCGTCCGGGGCAGGTGTCGGTGTGGTGCCACGGTCAGCGATGGGGCGAGGAGATCACGGCAAGTTGGCCTGCCTTGCTATCGAAGAGCCCTGGGCCCAACGACGGCTCAAGGTCTGCTTTAAGGAAGGCATAGAGCAAATCAACCCCTTTGTGCCACAGCTTGTAAGCATCCTGCGCAAACAAAAATGAAGAGACAGCGCCTCAAGAGGTTTTGAGCAAAAAAGCCCACAACTTCGCTATGGTGCTCCCAGCCGCTGCGACAGGCTGCGCGCGGTATCACGCAAATGGCAGGCTGCAATGCTGTCCGACCCCGTCTGCAGCGTCGCGCTGGGGCCGATCACGGCGATGCACAGCACCAGCTGCCCGAACCCATCAAACACCGGCGTGGCCAGCGCGCTGATGCCGGGCAGGAGCTGGTCGGTCACTTCGCTGATCTGGTGCTGGCGCACGGCCTCCAGCTCGGCCGCAAAGGCGGGCTCGTCCAGTGCTCCCGCAAACCCTTCGGCCGCCAGTGCAGCCGCAGCGCGCTCGCGCGGGCCAAAGGCTGCAAACACCTTGCCCGTGGCCGTGTGCCGCACCGAGGCCGTGGTGCCGTGGCGCATGGCCACATACACGGCCGTGGGGCCCTCTTCCACCCGAATGATGGTGGGGCCGTTGTCGCCCCAGACCGAGGCCGACACGGTGTAGCCAATGCGCTGGGCCAGCGCGGGCAGCTCGGCAATGGCCAGGCGCACCGGGTCCACCTGCTGCAGGCTGATGAGGCCGAGCTGCATGGCCAAGGGGCCCAGGCCGTAATGGCCGCTCACGGCGTCCTGCTCGATGAGGCCCAGCTTGCCAAAGCTCACCAGGTAGGGGTGGGCCTTGGCGGCCGTCATGTCCGCTGCGCGGGCCAGGTCCTTGAGCGCCATGCGCCGGCCGGTGCGCGCCAGCACCTTCAACAGCTGACCACCCACCTCCACGCTCTGGATGCCGCGCGGGCTGCGGGGCGTGTCTTCGTCGTCGGCGGGGGGCTGGTCGGGGGTCGTGGTGGGCATGGGGCGATTGTCCACGCAGCGCAGCATCCATACGCCCTTCGGGTTTACACCTAAACAAATGCGTTAGACATGAACGAATTTCTTGCCTAACATCAACGCATTCCGTTTAGATAAACGCATTCACCATTAACAAATCACCACCATGAGCACCGTCAAAACCTTTGCCTCCGCCGCTGACCTCGAAGTGAAGAAGGTGAGCTTCGACAAACTCTCCGACCACGCATATGCCTACACGGCCGAAGGCGACCCCAACACCGGCATCATCATTGGCGACGACGCGGTGATGGTCATCGACACCCAGGCCACGCCCGTAATGGCGCAGGACGTGATCCGCCGCATCCGCGAGGTGACGGACAAGCCCATCAAGTACGTGCTGCTCTCGCACTACCATGCCGTGCGCGTGCTGGGGGCCAGCGCGTACGGCGCCGAGCACATCATTGCCAGCGAGGACACTCGCGACCTGATCGTGGAGCGCGGCCAGTTCGACAAGGACAGCGAGATCGGCCGCTTTCCGCGCCTGTTCCAGAACGTGGAGAGCGTGCCCGACGGCCTGACCTGGCCGACCATGACCTTCAACAAGAAGATGACCCTGTGGCTGGGCAAGCTGGAGGTGCAGATCCTGCAACTGGGCCGGGGCCACACCAAGGGCGACACGGTGGCCTGGCTGCCGCAGGAAAAGATCCTGTTCAGCGGTGACCTGGTGGAGTTCGACGCCACGCCGTATGCGGGCGATGCGTACTTTCAGGACTGGCCGCAGACGCTGGACAACATCGCAGCCCTGAAGCCCGAAAAGCTCGTGCCCGGCCGGGGCGCTGCGCTGCAAACGCCCGATCAGGTGCAAGCGGGCCTGGCGGGCACACGCGCCTTCATCAGCGACCTGTACGAGAGCGTGAAGGCGAGCGCAGCCAAGGGCGAAGACCTGCGCAAGGTGTACGAAGCCACGTTTGCCAAGTTGCAGCCCAAGTACGGCCACTGGGTGATCTTCAACCACTGCATGCCGTTTGACGTGACCCGTGCGTACGACGAGGCCACGCAATACCCCGACCCACGCATCTGGACCGCTGAGCGCGACATCCAAATGTGGAAGGCTTTGGAAGGCTAGGCCGCTGAGGTTGGAGGAGACACAACAATGAACCCCAGAGACATCCCCCCCGAGGCCTTCCACTCCAACGGCGCTGAGGTGCAGGCCCTCGATTTTGGATATGTGCGCTCGCCTGACCAGGACCGCACGACGCCTGCGCAGCACCCCGTCGTGGTCATCGGCGCAGGCCCCGTGGGCCTGTCACTCGCCATCGACCTGGCCCAGCGCGGGCAGCGCGTGGTGGTGCTGGACAACGACCACAAGCTCTCCATCGGCTCGCGCGCCATCTGCTTTGCCAAGCGCACGCTCGAAATCTGGGACCGCCTGGGTGTGGGCCAGCGCATGGTGGACAAGGGCGTGTCGTGGAACCTGGGCAAGGTGTTCCTCAAAGACGAGCAGTTGTACGAGTTCAACCTGCTGCCCGAAGAGGGCCACGAGCGCCCCGCCTTCATCAACCTGCAGCAGTATTACGCCGAGGCCTACCTGGTGGAGCGTGCGCTGCAGTTGCCGGGCATCGACATCCGCTGGCACAACAAGGTGACGGCCGTGCAAAGCCGCGCAGACGGCGCGCTGCTGAGCATCGACACGCCCGAGGGCGCGTACCAGATCGACGCGCAATGGCTGGTGGCCTGCGACGGCGCGCGCTCGCCCACACGGCAGATGCTGGGGCTGGAAAGCAAGGGGCGCATTTTTCAGGACCGCTTTTTGATCGCCGATGTGAAGCTAGCGGATGAGGCGAACTTCCCCACCGAGCGCTGGTTCTGGTTCGACCCACCCTTTCACCCCAACCAGAGCGTGCTGCTGCACCGCCAGCCCGACAACGTGTGGCGCATCGACTTCCAGCTGGGCTGGGACGCCGACCCCGAGGAAGAAAAGAAGCCCGAGAACATCATCCCGCGCGTGCAGGCGCTGCTGGGTGCGGAGGCGCAGTTTGAGCTGGACTGGGCGAGTGTCTACACCTTTGCCTGCCTGCGCATGGACCAGTTTGTGCACGGCCGCGTCATCTTTGCGGGCGACAGCGCGCATGGCGTCTCACCCTTCGGCGCACGGGGCGCCAACAGCGGCGTGCAGGACGCGGAGAACCTGGCCTGGAAGCTGGACTGGGTGCTCCAGGGCCGCGCCAGCCCAGCGCTGGTGGCCACCTATGGGCCCGAGCGCGAATACGCCGCTGACGAGAACCTGTGCAACTCCACCCGCGCCACCGACTTCATCACGCCCAAGAGCGAGGTGAGCCGCCTGTTCCGCGACGCGGCGCTGCACCTGGCGCGTGAACATGCGTTTGCACGGCGCATCGTCAACAGCGGCCGCCTGTCGGTGCCGGCCACGCTGCATGCTTCGCCCCTGAACACGCCCGACAACGATGCATTTGTGGGCACACAGGTGCCCGGCGCCGTGCTGCTGGACGCGCCATTGACCAAACAAGGCCAGCCCACCTGGCTGCTGCGCGAGCTGGGGCCGGACTTCACGCTGCTCGTGTTTGGCCCGGCCCCTGCCTGGGCCCGTGACCTGCCCGGCGTGAAGGTGCTGCAGATCGGCATCGACGTGATCGACCAACAGGCGCAGGCGGCGCAGCGGCTGGATGCGCTGCCGCGCACCGCGTACCTGGTGCGGCCCGACCAGCATGTGTGCGCGCGCTGGCGCACGCCCATCGAAGCAGCGGTGCGCAGCGCTCTGGCGCGTGCCACGGCCGCAGCCGTCTGACCAGGAAGACGACAAGGAACATGCCCATGCTGAACACCCAACCGAACCTGCAGGCCTGCGACGATTTTTATGAAGCGCTGATTGCTGCGCACCAGGGCCTCTCCACGCCCGAGAGCCACGCCATGAACGCACGCCTGGTGCTGCTGCTGGCCAACCACATCGGCGACCAGACCACGCTGCAGCACGCGCTGCAACTGGCGCGCGGCAGTGCCGTGCCGATGGCCGACCGGCGCACCACCCCGGCCGTCACGCCGGTGGTGCCCACCCACGCGGTGGCAGCCTAGCCGTACTAATCCTTTCCATCCCCACAGCTTCAGCACCGCGCAGACGGTGCAGGGCCCGGGCTTTGCCTTGATCTTTTTGACAACACCACGGAGACAACACCATGCAGCGCAAACATTTCCTCGCCACCCTCGCGGGCCTGGCCCTGGCCACCACCCTGCCCCTGGCCCAGGCCCAGGACTCCAAGCCGCTCGAATGGGTGGTGGGCTACGCGGCGGGCGGCGGCTCGGACATCGTGGCGCGCACGATTGCCGAGTCGATGTCGGCCACGCTGGGCCGCACCATCATCATCAACAACAAGCCCGGCGCGGGCACCAACATTGCCGCTGAGTACAGCGCACGCAACAAGGACTACGGCAACCTGATGTTCTCGGCCGACTTCGCCACGCTGGCGGCCAACCCGTTCTTGTTCAGCAAGCTCAGCTACAACGCCGAAAAGGACTTCCAGCCTGTGGGCCTGCTGGTGCGCTTTCCAATGTTCCTGGTGGTGTCCAACAACGTTCCCGCCAAGAATCTGAAGGAGTTCATGGCCTGGGCCAAGGGCCTGCCCGATGGCGTGAACTGGGCGTCCGCCGGCCCGGGCAGCCCGCACCACCTGGTGGGCGAGCTGTTCCGTGAGCAGAGCGGGCTCAAGCTCACGCACGTGCCGTACCGGGGCGCGGCACCGGCCATCCAGGATGTGATTGGCGGCCAGGTGCCCGCGATGTGGATTGACAGCGCGACGGTGTACCCGTTCCTCGCAGGCAACAAGGTGCGCGCAATTGGTGTGGCCAGCCCGCAGCGCGTGACGACCATGCCCGATGTGCCCACGATTTCCGAACAAGGTTTGCAGGGGTTTGAAGGGTTTGCGTGGCAAGGCCTGGTGGTGCCCACGGGCGCACCGGCCGATGTGGCGGCGACCTTCAGCAAGGCGCTGCAGACGGCCCTGGCCGACACGCGCACCAAGGCCCGGCTGCAGGCGCTGGGTGTGGAGCCCATGCCCGGCACGGCCGCCCAGATGGGCAGCTTTGCACGCACCGAACGCGAGAAGTGGGGCCGGGTCATCACCAAGGTGGGCGTGAAGCTGGATTGACGCAGGGCAGGCGTTGCAGCCGCTGGCGCCGGTGGCGCCGGTGCCGCATACCATGGCGGCCATACTCAGCGAGAGCCCCATGCCCGACGCCACCACGCCCCCAGCCGCTGCCACTGCCTGCGCGCCCCCGCAGTGGATCAGCATGCGCAAGCTACCCGCCTGCAACCTCTACCCGTGCCATATCTACAACCACCCGTTCGATGACGCGCTACGGTTGTTTGCAGCCCGCAGCACCCGGTTTCGTTCGACCCAGGGCGCGCCACGGGCGGGGCGTCAGTTTGCGCTGCGGCTGGCCAGTGGCCGCCATGCGCTTGTCACCAACTACGACGACTTTCCCTACTCGCTGGAGTTCTCCCTGCAGATCACACAACCAGCCCGGGGGCAGGCTGCCGCGTATCTGGCCGACCTGGAGGAGCTGCTGAAGCCCCTGGGGCTGCCCGTCCCGGACAAATCCCACGACGGCGCACTCCAGTGGCGGTCGGCAGACACCCATCGGCGAGCCCGCTGAACTAGCCCGCCGCTTTCTGGCCCCGTACCAGCCGCCGCTTGCGCTGCAGCGCGGGTGCCAGCCACAGCAGCTGCACCGTGGCATAGCCCAGCACGGCCATCACCAGCCCCAGCGTGGGCAGGCCCACCAGCAGCGGCGTGCCCAGGGCCTGCATCCAGGCGCCCAGCGCCTGCACCGAGAAGTCCCCGCCTGGCACCACGCTGCTCCACTCGGGCAGAGAGTGCGAGCCAGGCATGACCAGTGCGCCCAGATAGAACGCCAGCACATACAGCGGCACGGTGGTGAGCGGGTTGGTATAGAACGTGGCCACGCCACCCGCCACGATGTTGCCGCGCAGCCAGGCGCACACCAGCAGCGTGCCCGGGATCTGCAGCGGGCCGGGGATCAGGCCGCAGAACATGCCCGCCGCCACCCCGCGTGCCAGCGGCTGGCGCTGAAAGCGAAACAGCGCACGCTGCTCCAGCCAGGGCTGGTAGCGCGACAGCCAGCCGCGCTCCAGGTAGGCACGCGCCCGGGGCTCCAGCCCACGCAGCCAGCGGCGCAAGGTGCAGAGCATCTGCATCGGCGCCCCTCTCAGCCCCAGGCCAGCGCGGCGGCGGCACCGGCGCCACACAGGGCCGACAGCCCCATCAGCAGCCGCACATCGCGCCGCTCATTGCCCGCCCGGTGGGCGATGACGGTAGCCGCGACCAGGCCCCCCAGGAGAAAAAGCAGAACAGAGTCGAAGAGTTCCATGGTGCGTGGCCTTGTTTCAGTCTTTGGGTGGCAGGGCGGGGGCACCGTGGGCGCTTTCGCCCGAGCTGCGCAGCGACAGGTAGATGGAACCGGCGATCAGCCCGGCGGTGACCAGCAGCGCATAGCCGATCGGGATCTTCACGAGGTCGATGAGCAGCATCTTGCTGCCGATGAACACCAGCACCAGGGCCAGGCCATAGGCCAGCAGGTGGAAGCGGTTGGCCAGGTCAGCCAGCAGGAAGTACAGCGCGCGCAGGCCCAGGATGGCGAAGATGTTGGCCGTGAGCACGATGAACGGGTCGCTGGTGATCGCGAAGATCGCAGGGATGCTGTCCACCGCAAAGATGATGTCGGTGGTGCCGATGAGCACCAGCACCACAAACAGCGGCGTGAAGTGCTTGACGCCATTGATCATGGTCGAGAGCTTTTCGCCATCGAACTTGTCGGTGATGCGGATGCGCTTCTTCAGGAACTTGAGCACCGGGTTGGTGGCGATGTCAGGCTCCTGCCCGGCGGCAAACCACATCTTGATGCCGGTGATGACCAGGAACGCGCCGAACACATACAGCAGCCAGTGGAAGGTGGCCAGCAGCCAGGCACCGGCCAGGATGAGCAGCGTGCGCAGCACGATGGCACCGATGATGCCGATGATGAGCGCGCGCTTCTGGTACTGCGGCGGCACGGCAAAGTAGCTGAACAGCATCAGGAAGACGAAGATGTTGTCCACCGACAGGCTCTTCTCGACCAGGTAGCCGGTGATGAACTGCATCGACACCGTGTTGGCCACCTCGCGGCCCTGGCTTCCGTCCAGGTACCACCACAGGATGGCCACGAACACGAAGGCCAGCGAGAACCACAAGAGGCTCCAGCGCAGCGCCTCTTTCATCGTGACCTTGTGCGCGCCCTGGCGCTCCATCACCAAGAGGTCGATGGCGATCGCCACCACCACAAAGACGGCAAAACCCGCCCACATCCACCAGGTGCCTATTGTTTCCATGCTCTTTCTCCAAAGGGGTATTGCTCTGGCCGGGCGCTAGCCCAGCGGCAGACCCGCACTGTAGGGACGCAGGAGATTCTTTAAAACCTGTCATATTGGTAGCATTGGTTCTGTTTTTACGAACCAACCACCTTTTTGACCAAACCGTCACGCCAACATCATGAGCCAGAGCTTCAACTACCGCCATCTTTTCTACTTCTGGGTGGTGGCCAAGGAGGGCGGCATCGCGCGCGCCGCCGAGCGGCTGGACATGGCCGTGCAGACCATCAGCGCCCAGGTGCGCGAGCTGGAAAAGTCGCTGGGCGTGAGCCTGCTGCGCTCCGAGGGCCGCAACCTGGTGCTGACCGATGCGGGCGTGGCTGCGCTGCACGAGGCCGACCACATCTTTGCGCTGGGTGAGTTGCTGCCCGTGCGCGTGCGCGAGGCCGCCAGCGGCCAGACGCTGCGGCTGAACCTGGGCATCTCCGACGGCATTGCCAAGCTGGCCGTGCACCGGCTGCTGACCCCCGTGCTGGACGAGCCCCACCTGCGCCTGCTGTGCCACGAGGGCGAGTTCCAACCCCTTTTGGGCGAGCTGGCGCTGCACAAGCTCGACGCCGTGCTGGCCGACCGCGCCGCGCCCCCCAACCCCGCCCTGCGCACCACCAGCCAGCTGCTGGGCACCAGCGCCATCGCCTGGTACGCGCCCCCGCTGTGGGCCGAGGCGGCGGCCAACAGCTTCCCCCACAGCCTGGCCGTGGTGCCCGTGCTGCTGCCCACCGACCACGCCGCCATGCGCGCGCGCATCGACCACTGGCTGGAGCGCGAACGCATCCGCCCGCGCATCGCGGGCGAGTTTGAAGACAGTGCGCTGCTGAGCACCTTTGCCGCCACCGGCATGGGCGTGATGCCTGCGCCGGTCTCCCTGGGCGAGCACCTGGCGCAGACCCACGGGCTGGTGCAGGTGGGCACCACGCCCGACGTGCAGGAGCAGTTCCACCTGATCTACAGCGCCCGCAAGGTGATGCACCCGCTGCTCACCCGGCTGCTGGAGGCGGGGAGCAGCGGATCACTCCTGAATTGATAGCTATCAGCGCTTACCCATCAGGCGGAAGAGGCCAAAAAAGCCCAAAACTCAGCGCACACAGAACCCTGCGGCCCGTCAGTCGCGCCCAGCCCGCTCGATGTGCAGCGCCGCCGATGCCGGGTCGGAAAAGCACAGCTCGTGGCTGCCCGCGCACTCCACCAGGCGGAACAGGCCCAGCCGCTCCGACAGGCGCGGGTGCCAGGGCAGGCTGTGCGGCAGCGCGGTGTCCTGCTGCGCGTTCAGGTAGCTCTTGCCCACCTCCAGCGCGGCCAGCGGCACGGGCAGCTGCGCGGGTTCGGTGAAGGTGCGGTAGGGATGGGGGTTGAGCAGTGCGTAGGTGCTTTGCGCCAGGGCCTCATCGGCATCGTTGATGAAGGCCTCGCGCCAGATGGGGTACGGCAGCATCACCGCATTGCCGCTGCTGGCCGCGACCTGGTCGAACAGCGCGCGGTAGTGCGGCGGCACCAGGTCGTTCAGACACTCGCCCGGCTGCGGCACAAAGGCGTTCCAGTACACCAGGCGGCGAATGCGCCCGGGCAGGCGCGACGGCATGTGGCTGATGACCATGCCGCCATAGCTGTGCCCCACCAGTCGCACATCGGTCAGCCCCTGGTTGTCGATATAAGCCGCCAGCGAATCCACCGCATCGGCCAAGCCGATGGCCGCGCGGTCGTCGCCGGGGTGGTTGCCCGCGAGTGTGGGGCAGTGCACGGTGTGGCCGCGCGCGCGCAGGTGGGTGGCGGTGGCTTCCATCTCGGCACCGGTGTGCCAGGCGCCATGGACCAGGACATAGGTATCTGGCATATGTGTCTCCTTGGGGTTGTGTTGCAGGACCGGGTTATCCGCCCTGCCGCTACCTTAGAAACACCGGGTGGTGCTGAATGGACTGTGCGTGCCAGCTGGCTGTGCAGGGTGTGCCAAAAGCTTCACCGCCGCGCAGCACGGCAAGGCGAAGCAACAACGACTCGGAGGATGGGGAGACGGAATCAGCCGCCGCGCCGCCACTGCGCGGGCGACGCCCCCATGGCGCGCTGGAAGGCGCGCGCGAAGTGCGAAGCGTCGGCAAAGCCGCAGCGCCGCCCGATCTCGGCCACGGCCACATGGGCCAGCTGGGGGCGGCGCAGCAGCTCGCCCGCCCGCGCCAGGCGTAACTCGCGCAAGGTGCCCGCAAAGGTGTGGCCCTGCGCCGCAAACGCGCGGTGCAGGGTGCGCAGCGACACACCCGCCTCCTGCGCCAGCGCTGGGGCCGAGAGGCTGGGCTGGTCGATGCGCGCCCGCAGCAGCGCACACAGATGGGCATGCAGGCTGCCTGCCGCCGTGGGGGCGGGTGGCTGGGGCGGCTCCAGCGCCGCGCACAGCAGCGCGCCCAGGTGGTCGGACAGCAAGGCGGGCGGCAGGGCCTGCGCCGAGGCCGGGTCGCGTGCCAGTTGCACGGCCAGCGCCCCGAGGCTCTGGCCCCAGCCCTGGTCGCGCCAGGCCACACGCGGGCCGGGCGCCTCGGCCTGCTGCAGCCACTGCCCTACCCAGGCGCGCGGCAGCTGCAGCGACACACAGTGCACGCCGTCGGGAAAGTGCAGTTCGTACGGCCGGGCCGAATCCAGCAGCACCACGTCGCCCGGCCGCAGGTGGGCCACATGGCCATCCTGGCGCACATGCCATGCGGTCTCGGCCTGGCCGATCAGGTAGAAGGGCAGCTGGCGGCTGCGCGCAATGCCGGCGGGCGTGCGAAACACATCCTGGGTGGAGGCCCGCACGCGGTTGATGGACAGCGTCTCCACCGGCAGGCTTTGCAGCTCGCCGCCAAACAGCGGCGCCTCGCGGGAGCTGCAATCCATCTCCAGAAACGCCTCGCAGATCGCGCCCACCCAGTAGTCCAGGCGCGCGGGCGGCGCCACCACGTCGGTGGTCCACTGGCGCAGAGCAGTGGGGGACGAGGGCGCGGGGGCGAAGGCGGGCATGGCGCCCAATCTACCGGCAAGGGTGTCTGGCGGGCAACAGGGCAAGCCCTGCCGTCCGCCCGCTAACTTGCATGCCCGCCGGGTTCAGCGCTGCGGCATGTCCTTGACGGAGTACCCCAGGCTCACCGTGGCGTCGTCAGGAATGGCGGGCATGGATGCGTTCCACGCCTCCCACGCGGCGCGCATGGCCTTCAGGCGGTCGGGCTCCACGGGCGCACGGTTGGCGCGCTCGCGTTCGTCGTCGGCCAGGTTGAACAGGTAGTCGTTGCCATCCACGTGCAGGTACTTCCACACGCCCTGGCGCATGGCGCGCTGGCCTCGGTGGTTCATGCGCCAGAACAGCGGGGGCTCGTCAATCATGTTGGCATCGCGCAGCAGCGGCATCAGCGAGCGGCCGTCCAGCGGGTAATCCGCATGCGCGGCGGCCCCTGCGGCGTCGAGCATGGTGGCCGACCAGTCCATGGTCATGCAGGTCTGCGCGCTCACGCCGCCGGGGGCAATCACCGCAGGCCAGCGGGCGATCCAGGGCACGCGGATGCCGCCTTCGGTCAGGTCCATCTTGCCGCCCACCAGCGGCCAGTTGTCCGAGAAGCGCTCGCCGCCGTTGTCGCTGGTGAACACGACCAGCGTGTCGCGGTCGATGCCGTGGCGCTGGAGCGCGGCCATGATGCGGCCGATGCCCTCGTCCATGTGGTGGATCATGCGGCGGTAGGTCTCGATGTTGCCGCCGTGCAGGTGGAACAGGTTCGTCTTCACCTCCTGCGCCAGCGCCTCGTCGTCGCGGGTCTCCCACGGCCAGTGGGGCGCGGTGTAGTGCAGGCTCAGGAAGAACGGCGTGCCGGCCTGTGCGCCCTCAGCCATGCGCTGCACATAGTCGAGCGCGTGGTCGGTGATGAGGTCGGTGAGGTAGCCGTCCTGCTGCTTTTCTTCCTCGCCCAGGTACAGGTCGTGCGTGCCATTGGAACTGCAGTGGGTGAAATAGTCCACCCCGCCCGACATGGGTCCAAAGAACTCTTCATAGCCCGAGCGCAGCGGCCCGAACGCGGGCGGGTAGCCCAGGTGCCACTTGCCCATCAGCGCCGTGCGGTAGCCCGATGCGCGCAGCAGCGAAGGCAACGTGGGGTGCTCGGGCGGCAGGCCCAGGGTGGTGCTGCCCCGGCTCTTGCTGTTGATGGGCTCCTCGGCCGCGCCGCGCAGGCGGTACTGGTAGCGCGCGGTCATGAGCGCAAAACGTGTGGGCGAGCAGACGGGCGAATTGGAGTAGCCCTGCGTGAGCTTGAGGCCCTCGGCCGCCAGCTGGTCGAGCACCGGCGACACGGGGCCAAAGGCTGCATCGCGGCCGCCATAGCAGCCCAGGTCGGCATAGCCGAGGTCGTCGGCGACGATGAAGATGATGTTGGGGCGGGTGGTCATGGTTTGAAGCCCGAGCGCTGCACGACCGGCGCCCATTGCGCGCGGTAGGCCTTGAGCATCGCTTCGGTCTGCGCCATGGTTGCCACAACGGGCTCCATCTTGGCGGCTTCGAACTTGCGCTGGGTGTCCGGGTCCTTCATCACCTCATGGATCAGACTGGCCAGGCGCTCGGCCTGCGCCTTGGGCATGCCCATGGGGGCAAAAAAGGTGTTCCAGCCGGTGGCGGCCAGGTCCAAACCGCTTTCCTTGAACGTGGGGATCTTGGGGTCCAGCGCACTGCGCTTGGCGCCCGACACCGCCAGGATGCGGATCTTGCCCGCCTCGTGCTGGGGCAACAGGGTGTCAAACGTGTCGAACGCCACGGGCACCTGGCCGCCCAGCAGGTCATTCAGCAGCGGCGCCGAGCCCCGGTAGCCCACCACCTCGGCGCGCACCTTGGCGGCGTCGCCCACCATCAGGCCAAAAAAGTGCGGCAGGCTGCCGGTGGCGGGCACGCCGAAGTTGGCCTTGTCCGGGTTGGCCTTCAGCCAGGCCATCAGGTGCGGCAGCTCCTTGACCGGCACGGCACTGCCCACGGCCACGCCGAATTCGTAGCTGTTCACGTGGCTCACAGGGCGGAAGTCGCGCTCGGGGTCGTAGCCCGCGTCAGGGAACACCAGCGGCGCTACCAGCATCACGGCGGGGTTGGCCAGCAGCAGCGTGGGCTGGTTGGCGGGCGCGGCTTTGACGGCCTGGGCCGAGAGGCGGCCGCCCGCGCCGGTCTTGTTCTCCACGATCACGGGCGTGCCAAGCTTGCTGCCCAGCTTGTCGGCCACGATGCGGGCCACGCGGTCGGTCGCGCCGCCGGGTGCGTAACCCACCACGATGCGCAAGGGGGTCTCCTGCGCCTGGGCCAGGGTGGCGCACAGGGCGAGTGTGGCGGTCAGCACAAAAGCAAGGGGTTTGCGCATGGTCGAAATCTCCAGGGGCGATGGCAGGGCCCGCGCAGCCGCGCGGGGGGTGGATGGCCGGACTGTATTGGGCACACAATCAATTGATCTAATCAATCATTGCCCGGAAATACCCTGATGCCCGCGCCTGCACCGGCCCCCTCACCACCCACCCCGCCCGGCCACCGGCTGGCCCACCCGCAGGCCGCCAACGACCTGCTGATGTACCGCCTCAACCGCCTGCTGGCCGTGGCGGGCAGCCTGGTGGTGCGGCTGTGTGAAGGTGGCTACGGAATCACCCGGCGGGAGTGGGGCCTGCTGATGATGCTGGCGCAACACCCGGGCATGCCACCGGCCGAGCTGGCCCAACGGCTGGGGCTGGACCGGGCACGCACCTCGCGCGCCATCACCTCGCTGCTGGCCAAGAAGCTCATCACCCGCGACGCCATGCCCGGCGACCGGCGCCAGGCCGTGCTGACCCTCACGCCCGCAGGCCAGGCGGTGCACGATGGCCTGTTCCCGCAGGTCAAGGCGCTCAACCAGGAGTTGCTGGCCGGGCTCGAACCCGAGGCCGTGTCGGGCCTGGACCAGGCCCTGGCCGACATGCAGCAGCGCGCCGAAGCGCTGGTCGCCACCCGCACCGATGTGCCGCGCACCTACCGGCTGCGGGGCGGACGGCATGTGGATTGAGGGACATCCCCCGCAGTGCGCCCCAAAACGGGGAGACGGCGATATCCTCCAAGACGCCTCGTAACACCCCTGCAGGTCCGCCCGCGCTTTCCGTCCGACCACGACCCACGCCCTACCACCCGCCCTCATGTCCCAGCACTCGACCTCTTTGTGGAGCCCTCTGCGCCAACCCGCGTTCCGGGGCCTGTGGATTTGTGGCGGCATCTTTTTTGTAGGCAGTGGCATGCAGACCATGGCAGCCGCCTGGCTCATGGTCGAGCTGACGGGGTCGTCCTTTCTGGCCGCGCTGGTGCAGACAGCCGTGTTCATGCCCATGTTCCTGCTGGCGTTGCCTGCCGGTGTGCTGGCCGACACCACGGACCGGCGGCGCCTGATCTCAGGCGCTTTGCTGGCGCAGGCGGGGGCCAGTGCGCTGCTCACGCTGCTGGTGCTGGGCGGCTGGGGCGGGTCGGCTTCGGTGCTGTTCCTGGTGTTTGTGTGCGGCTGCTGCACGGCGGTGCTCACGCCCGCATGGAACTCCTCGGTCATCGACCCGGTGCCGCGCGACGAATGGCCCCAGGCCATCACCGCCGTGAGCATTGCCTACAACGCGGCGCGCGCCATCGGGCCTACGCTGGCGGGGCTGGTGTTTGCCCAGCTGGGCGCCGGGTGGGTGTTTGCCGTTACGGTGACCACCACGCTGGTGATGTGGGACTCCATCCGCCGCTGGCCGCCCAAGGCACACCCACCCTCCAAGCTGCCCGCCGAGCGCCTGTGGGGCGGCACCCTGAGCGGCCTGCGTTTTGCCTGGCATTCGCGCATGATCCTCGCGCAGCTGGTGCGCGTGATGGCGTTCAGCGCTGCAGGCTCGGCCCTGTGGGCGCTGCTGCCGGTGATTGCCCAGCGCCTGGGCACCGGGGCACCGGGCTTCGGTTTGCTGATGGGCTGCCTGGGCACGGGCGCGGTGGCCGTGGGCCTGGTGCTGGGACGGCTGCGCGCGCGTTTTGGCATGGAAGTCATCGTGGGCACCGGCGGCATCGTGTTTGGCGCGGCCATGCTGGTGGCGGCCCTCACCAAGATCACGGGGGTGGTCTACATCGCCATGCTGTTTGCGGGCGCGGCCTGGATGTCGGCCATGTCCACCTTCAACACCGCCACCCAGGCCAGCGCGCCGCAGTGGGTGCGCTCACGCGCCGTGGCCATGCACATGGTGGCGGCGCTGGGCGCGTTTGCTATCGGCTCGGCCTTCTGGGGTGCGGCGTCGGACATCCTGGGCCTCACACCCACGCTGTGTGTGGCCGCCGCGCTCATGGGCGTGGGCCTGCTGCTGGCCCGCCCCATGCCGCTGCGCATGGGTGCGCTGCACGAGGTGACCCAGGCCACGCCCTGGGACGAACTCTTCATCGAGGCCGAGCCGCTGCCCGAGGCGGGCCCCGTGGCGGTGGAAGTGGGCTACCGCATCGCCCCCGGCACCGACGCCGCCTTCCTCGACACCATCAGCCGCATGAAGGCCCCGCGCCGCCGCGACGGCGCCACCTTCTGGCGCGTGTACAAGGACCTGGGCGAACCCTCGCGCTATGTGGAGCGCTTCATCGTCGAGTCCTGGGCCGACTACCTGCACCAGCGCGCCCGCGCCACCATGGCGGACCAGGCGCTTGAGACGGAAGTGCGGGCGTTCTTGGCACCCGGCGAAGTCGTGCGGATGTCGCACTACATCGCGGAGCGGTAGGCGCCCTGGAGCCGACCCTCGGTGGTTTCGGCTTGATGCGCGTCAATTTCTACCGCCAAATCGGGGGGCGAGGCCGGCGGTCGGCCTGCGACAATCGCAGGATGACCTTCGCCCCCCTTGCCAACGACACCTTCCTGCGTGCCTGCCGCCGCCAGGCCACCGACTACACGCCCCTGTGGCTCATGCGCCAGGCGGGGCGCTATCTGCCCGAATACAAGGCCACACGTGCCCTGGCGGGCAGCTTCATGGGCCTGGCCACCAATGTGGACTACGCCACCGAAGTGACCTTGCAGCCGCTGGAGCGTTTTCCGCTCGACGCGGCCATCCTGTTTTCCGACATCCTCACCGTGCCCGACGCCATGGGGCTGGGCCTGTCGTTTGCCGAGGGCGAAGGCCCGCGCTTTGCCAAAGTGGTGCGCGACGAGGCTGCGGTGAATGAACTGGCCGTGCCCGACATGGACAAGCTGCGCTACGTGTTCGACGCGGTCACCAGCATCCGCAAGGCATTGAACGGCCGCGTGCCGCTGATCGGTTTCTCGGGTAGCCCCTGGACCCTGGCCTGCTACATGGTCGAAGGCAAGGGCAGCGACGACTACCGCCTCGTCAAGAGCCTGATGTATGCCCGCCCCGACCTGATGCATCGCATCCTGGCCGTGAACGCCGACAGCGTGGCCGCCTACCTCAACGCCCAGATCGACGCGGGCGCCCAGGCCGTGATGATTTTTGACAGCTGGGGCGGCGTGCTGGCCGATGGCGCGTTCCAGGAGTTCAGCCTGGCCTATACCAAGCGCGTGCTGGCGCAACTGAAGCGCACCGGCGTGGATGGCACGGACGTGCCGCGCATCGTCTTCACCAAGGGCGGCGGCATCTGGCTCGACGACATGAAAGACATCGACTGCGAAGTGCTGGGCCTGGACTGGACGGCCAACCTGGGCAAGGCGCGCACCATCGTCGGCGGGCAGGTGGGCGGCCCCGGCAAAGCGCTGCAGGGCAACATCGACCCCAATGTGCTGTTTGCACCGCCCGCGCAGATCGTGACCCAGGTGCATGCCGTGCTCGACAGCTTTGGCAAGCCCCACACCGACCGCAGCACCAGCGGCCCCACGCACATCTTCAACCTGGGCCACGGCATCAGCCAGTTCACCCCGCCCGAGCATGTAGCGGCGCTGGTGGAGGCCGTGCACAGCCACTCGCGCGCGCAGCGCCAGGGGTGAAGGCGCCCGGCCCGCAGCAGCGTGGCAACGGGCTGCGTGGCGCCCTGCGGGTGCATCTTCTGCAACAGAAGAAAAACCGCAGGGCGGCAATACCCGAGCGGCTCGAAGGGCCTACTTATGCACAAAAATGGCGCAGCACCGGGGCCTCTGCGGCCCCCGTGCACACAAAGTGGGCAGGGCAGAAAATATTCTCATCAACGACGTAAGTGGTTGATTTAAAACGATTTCGCAAGGCTGCTTTTTTGGCGGGCATTCCAGCCAAAGCACGGCCCGTCAAGGACTTGCGTGGCAAACACAGGGGATATCAACAAAGTTATCCACAGGAATTCTGGATTTCTTGCAAAACCCCAGTCAAATCAAGCACTTGCAGCCTACATCGCAGAAAAGACTGAGCATGCGGGGGCATCACTAACACAAATTAAGGGTTTTCCCGGCCATTGACGCCCTGCTGGCTGCCTGACTTATGCACAAAAATCTTGATGCGGCGCAACATGGGTGGCCCACCAGGCGCTAGCACAGAAAATGCACCCAAAATTCTTCAGATGATTGATTCATAAGGATTTTTTCTCACTGCCAATTTTGTGGGCATTCTGTTCAGGGCCAGTATTCATGCGGGTTGGCGGGCGGTGGATGCAGGATGTCAACAAAGTTATCCACAGAAAGACGGGATTACTCACACGGCAAGCCAAATCAAGCACTTAGCCGCCAAACCTCCACCCGGCCTCCACAAGCCCCTGTAACTGCCATAGCCTGTGCCTATCCATTCCGCCATCGTCCACGTTGCCTTGCACACCCCCTCGCACAGCGGCGTGGGGGACCTGCTCAGCTATGCCAGCGCGCAGCCCCTTCCCCCTGGCACGCTGGTGCGGGTGCCGCTGGGCAAGCGCGAGGTGCTGGGCGTGGTGTGGGACGCTGCGGAGGCCACGGGCGAGCTGCCCGAGGGTGCGGCCATGCGGGCGGTGGCTGGGGTGCTGGAGGGGGTAGCGCCACTGGCCCTGCCCTGGCGCCGCCTGGTGGCCTTTGCCGCGCGCTATTACCAGCGCGCCCTGGGCGAGGTGGCGCTGGCTGCCCTGCCGCCCCAGCTGCGCGACCTGCAGCCCGACCAGCTGGCGCGCCGACTCAAGCGCCCCGCCAAGTCGCAGGAAGGGAACAGCAGCGAAAACGCGATTCAAACAATAGCGCTCACCACAGAGCAGGAGCGCGCAAGGGCCCAAATTTCTTCTGAATCCGGCCCCTTCCTGCTGTTTGGCAGCACCGGCAGCGGCAAGACCGAGGTCTACCTGCGCTGCGTGCAGGAAGCGCTGGAGTCCGACCCCACGGCGCAAGCGCTGGTGATGGTGCCCGAGATCAACCTCACCCCGCAGCTGGAAGAGCGCTTCACCGCCCGCTTTGCGCCGCGCTTCGGCAGCCAGGCCGTGGTCTCGCTGCACAGCGGCATGACCAACCCGCAGCGCCTCAAGAGCTGGCTGACCGCGCACAGCGGCGCTGCCCGCATCGTGCTGGGCACGCGCATGGCGGTGTTCGCCAGCCTGCCGGGCCTGAAGATCATCGTGGTGGACGAGGAGCACGACCCCAGCTACAAGCAGCAGGAGGGCGCGCGCTACTCGGCGCGCGACCTGGCCATCTGGCGCGGGCGTGAGCAGGGCGCCAAGGTGCTGCTGGGCTCGGCCACGCCGTCGCTGGAGAGCTGGCACGCCAGCCGCCCGCCCACGCCCGAAGACCCGGAGGGCGGGCGCTATGTGCGCCTGGCCATGCCCAGCCGGATCGGCGCCGGCGTAGGGACAGAGAGGGGCGCGGGCGCCCCGGCCCGCGTACGCCGCGTGGACATGAACCAGCAGCCACGCCGTGCGATCTTCAGCGCGCCGCTGCTGGCCGCCATCACCGAGCGCGTGGCGCGCGGAGAGCAGAGCATGGTGCTGCTCAACCGCCGGGGCTACGCACCCGTGCTGCACTGCGCCGACTGCGGCTGGAAAAGCGACTGCCCCCACTGCAGCGCGCACCAGGTGTTCCACAAAGCCGACCGCACGCTGCGCTGCCACCACTGCGGCTACACGGTGCGCGTACCCCGCGCCTGCCCCACCTGCGGCAGCCCCGACATCCATTCCATGGGCCGGGGCACCGAGCAGCTCGAAGAGCAGCTTGGCGACCTGCTGTCCGAGGTGCTGCGGCCCGACCGCACGCCCGCGCGCATCGCCCGCATCGACGCCGACACCACCAAGGCCAAGGGCGCGCTCGAAGCGCAGCTGGCGCAGGTGCATTCCGGCGAGGTGGATGTGCTGGTGGGCACGCAGATGATTGCCAAGGGCCATGACTTCCGGCGTATCACCCTGGTGGCCGCCGTGCAGCCCGATGGGGCGCTGTTCAGCAGCGACTTCCGGGCGCCCGAGCGGCTGTTTGCGCTGCTCATGCAGGCGGCCGGCCGCGCCGGGCGGGACGCCGCCTACATGGCGACCCAGGGTACGCAGTGCGAGATGTGGGTGCAGACATTCCACCCCCAGCACGCGGTGTACGAGGCGCTGCGCAAACACGACTACGAGGCCTTCGCCGCCCAGCAGCTCAAGGAGCGCGAAGAAGCCGCCATGCCCCCGTTTGCCTACCAGGCCCTGGTGCGCGCCGACGCCCGCACGCAGGAGGTGGCCCAGGGCTTCCTCACCGCCGCCACGGCCGCCGCACACGCGGCGGGCCTGCCGGGGCTGGACGCGGTGACGCTGTTCCCACCCGTGCCGCTGACCATCCAGCGCGTGGCCAATGTCGAGCGCGCGCAGATGCTGATGGAAAGCCCCAGCCGCGCCGCCCTGCAGCGCTTCCTGGCCGCCTGGCAGCCCGTGCTGCAGGCCACGCGCAGCGCGCCCGAGCACAAGGGGCTGGTGCGCTGGTTGGTGGACGTGGACCCGCTGGTGATTTGACGCTTTTTAGGGCCCTACCGCGCGTTGCACAAGCGCAAACAGCTATCAAATCAAGAGCATCTAGTTTCCAGAAACGAAGGGTTTGCAGAGTCCCGAACTTCCACTTTTTAAAACCAAAAATAATATTGATTTGAATTTAAATTCAAATACCAATATACTTCAGGCGTGTTGTACGCAGGGCGCCTTGTTCGGCCTGTCACCGCAACGCCTGTCATGGGGTGCATTCCGCCCCACGCACCGCACCTTTTTGCGACCTGTGTCGCCCAGTGGATCTGTCGAGCTGCAGCCCACCGCGTTCCTTGATGCTCACGCGGCCCTTCCTTGCGGCCCGCGCTCCTGATTGATCCAGATTTCACCCACTGCCATTTCCATGGGCCGCTACGTCGTTTCGCCCACGACACACCCCACCGACTGCGGCCGCTTTCGCGCCTCCTTCTCGGTCCACCGCTCGCAGGGCAACGGCAGCTACTGCCGCGTGTTCCGTTTTGACAAGGCCTTTGCCTCGCGCGAAGCCGCACGGCTTTTTGCCGTGACCCAGGGCTGGCTGCAAACGAGCATGCAGCATCCGCCCCAGTGCTGATGGCCTGCCCCACGCACCTGCCATCCAGCGCGCCCCCGCTGCGGACTTCCTGTCCGCCACACAGAACCCCAACGGTGCGCGAATCGTTGCGCGCCATTTTTAGAAAGGCTCTTCCATGAGCAGCAAAATCTATGTGGGCAACCTGCCCTATTCCGTGACCGACGCCAGCCTGAACAGCAACTTCGCCGAGTTTGGCGGCGTGTCGTCTGCCAAGGTCATGATGGACCGCGACACGGGCCGCTCCAAAGGCTTCGGCTTTGTGGAAATGGCCAACGCCGACGTGGCCCAGGCCGCCATCAAGGCGCTGCACGGCATGTCCGTGGACGGCCGCACGATTGTGGTGAACCTGGCCCGCCCGCGCGAAGAGCGCAGCGATGCAGGTGGCTACACCGCCAGCAAGCGCTCGGATGTGGGCTACGGCACGGGTGGCTACGGCGGCGGTCGCTACTGAACTCGGTAGCCTCCACAAAAAACCGGCTCGCCTGAGCCGGTTTTTTTTCGCCCCGACGCAAAGGATCAGGCCTTTTTTCAGCCTCTGCGCGCATGGGGCGGGCGCGACAAGCTACAAAATCAGTAGCAATCAGGTCAGCAGCGCCACCGCCGCCGAAAAGCTCAGGAAGGCGAGCGCGGTGGACACCAGGATGATGCGCGCCACCCGCCCGTTGTTGGCGCCGAACTTCTCGGCCAGCAGCGAGACATTGCTGGCGCTGGGCAGCGCGGCCAGCAGCACCAGCACCGTGAGCGCAAACGGCGTGAGCGGCACACCCATCGCCATGGCGGCCGTGCCCACAGCCCACACCAGCAGCGGGTGCACCAAAAGCTTGGCCAGCGCCACGGGCACATAGTCCCGCGCGGGCACCTGCTCGTGCTGGTTCATCTGCGAGCGCGCCAGCACGGCGCCAATCGTGAACAACGCCACCGGCGATGCCGCGTCGGCCAGCATGGCGATGGTCTTGTCCACCGGGCCGGGCAGCTGGAACTGCAGGGCCGAGGCCAGCGCACCCAGCGCAATCGACCAGGGCATGGGGTTGGTCGCCATGCCCTTGAAGGCGTTCTTCAGCGCCACGCCCACGCCGTGGGTGCCCGCGCCATCGAGGCGCGACAGCGCAATGCACAGCGAACTGGTGATGACCATGTCCACCACGATGGTCACGATGGCCGGGCCCGCGCTCTGCGCGCCCAGCAGCGCCACCAGCAGCGGCACGCCCATGAAACCGGTGTTGGGGAAGGCAGCCACCAGCGCGCCGAAGGCCGCATCGTTCCAGCCGATGTGCGCCTTGCGCGTGAGCGCCACGGTGGCGCCCACCATCACCAGCGCACACAGCACGTACACACCCGCCACGGCCGGGTCGAGCAGCTGGGCGATGGGCGTGCTGGCGCCAAAGCGGTACAGCATGCAAGGCAGCGCAAAGTACAGCACGAAGGCGTTGAGCCCCGGGATGGCTGGTTGCGGCAGCACGCCGCGCCGCGCGGCGAGGTAGCCGCAGAGCACAAGCGCAAAGAAGGGGAAGGTGATGAGGAGGACGGAGAGCACGAAAGCTATTGTCGGGCGGCCTGCGCCATGCCGGGCCGCACCGTCAGCGCAGAGTCAGACGGGGGTCATCGCACACAACGCATGCAGCAGAAGCAAAACGCACCTCGGCGTCTCCACGGATTGGCATTCAATCGGACAACCAGGCGGGGAGCCGCAGACACTGCTGTAGCACGGCAAGGCTCCCTCCACCCCCAAAAAGGACGTTAGCCGGTTGAAGGCCAATCCGCATCACTGCTTGCGCTGGATGATGAGGTTGCGCTTGGCATCCTCGGGGTAGGCAAAGGTGATGGCACCGTTCTTGACCATGCCCATGACCAGCATGTTGCGCGTGATCGCGTCCTTGTCCTGCGCGCTGAAGGGCTTGTCGTAGGTGGTTACCACGCCGTAGTAGGTCTTCATCTTGCCCTCCAGCGACTCCTTGATGGCCTTGCCGCTCAGGTTGCCGTCGCGGATGCCGAGGAAGGAATACATCAGCAGGTAGGTGGCGTCGTAGGCGTTGGCCGCGGCCATGGGCACGGCCACCTTGCCCTGGAACTTGCGCGTGTAGCCCGACAGGAAGGATGCACGGCGCTCGTTGCTGGGCTCGGCGATGAAGGTCTGCACCATCAGCGCGCCCTCGGCCGCGTCCTTGGCGCCTTCGAGGAAGAACGGGAAGGACAGCGGCCACGGCCCCACCTGCGGCACCTTCCAGTTGAGCGCCTTCTTGCCGTTGGCGATGGTGGCGTTCTCCGGCCCCACGGTGTAGCTGTAGACCACATTGGCCCCCGCGTTCCGCGCCGCTGTCAGCTCGGCCGTGAGGTCCTTCACCCCCAGGTCAAAACGCGCCACGTGCACGGGCTTGAGGTTCTTGGCGGCCAGCGCGGCCACCACATCGTTGTAGCCGCCTTCGCCATAGCCGGTCTTGTCGGCAAAGATGGCGACCTTGTCCCAGCCGCGTTTGACGATGTCGTCCACCAGGAAGGGCGCCTGGATCGCGTCGCGCGCCTGCACGCGGAAGATGTAGCTGTCAGGCGCAGGGTATTTGGCCGTCACGGCCGTGCCCGTGGCGCAGGGCACGATGAGCGGGCTTTTGGCGTCCTGGAACAGGTCGATGGCCTTGAGCGCCACGCCGGTGTTGCAAAAGCCGATGGTGGCGACGACCTTCTCGGCCAGCAGCTCCTGCGAGACCTTGCGGCCCTGGTCGGGGTTGGCCGTGTCGTCCTTGACGACCAGCTCCAGCGGGCGGCCCAGGTAGCCGCCCACGGCGTTGATCTCGTCCACCGCCAGCTTGATGCCGTTGAGCATGGGCACGCCAAAGTCGGCCGAGGGCCCGGTGAACGGCCCCACCACGCCAATGCGCACGGGGGTGGTGCTGCCGATCTGGGCGTGCGCCGGGGCCAGCGCCACACCGGCCAGCAGGGCTGCGGCCACCACCGCCCCAGGCCGCCAGCAGCGGGCCTGCGGCCGGGGACGGCCAGGGCCCGATGGCGCAAACGGAAGGGCGGAAGACAAAACAAAAGAGATCATGGGCGTGCGACCGGGGGCTTGGAGTGGGGGGCAACACCGCCTGCAAGCAGGCGGAGGGGTCGCAGCCAGTATCAAATTGCAAAAACAAAGCCCCTAGCGGGGTTTCCCGGAGCGGCCAGCCCACGGCCCTTGCTGCACACCCGTCCGTCAGCGCCTTGTCAGCCCGGGGCAGAGCCCCCAGGCCGGTGGCTGGCACGGGCGCGCCGGTATCATTGCGCGCTTCGCAGCGGGGCCCGCCCCTGCCGCCGCCGTCCTGGCCCGCCCTCCCCGATTCCCTTTCTTTTTTCTGCGTTCCGCGCCCCCCTGCCCCCATGTCTGCCGGTCTCAATCTCGCCCAGCTCCAGGCTGTCCACTACACCGATGGGGCCTGCCTGGTGCTCGCGGGCGCGGGCTCGGGCAAGACGCGGGTGATCACCATGAAGATCGCCCACATGATCGAAAAGGGCATGGACCCCAAGCGCATTGCGGCCATCACCTTCACGAACAAGGCGGCGTCGGAAATGCGCGAGCGCGCCGGGCACCTGATCGGCCGGCGCGCCAAGGACGTGCTGATCTGCACCTTCCACGCGCTGGGCGTGCGTATGGTGCGCGAGGACGGCCATGTGCTGGGCCTCAAGCCCCAGTTCAGCATCCTCGACGCCGACGACGTGACGGGCATCCTGAAGGAAGCCTCGGGCGGTACCACCGACATGGCCACCGCGCGCCAGTGGCAGTGGGTGATCAGCAAGTGGAAGAACATGGGCCTGACCTCGGCCGAGGCGCTGGCCCAGGCGGCGGACGACAACGAACGCATCATCGCCACGCTGATGGCGCGCTACGAGGAGCGCCTGGCGGCCTACCAGAGCGTGGACTTTGACGACCTGATCGGCATGCCGCTGCGCCTGCTGCGCGACTTCCCAGAAGTGCGCGCCAAGTGGCAGGCGGCGCTGGGCCACGTGCTGGTGGACGAATACCAGGACACCAACGCCACGCAGTACGAGCTGCTCAAGCTGCTGGTGGGCGCCAACGGGCACTTCACGGCCGTGGGCGACGATGACCAAAGCATCTATGGCTGGCGCGGTGCCACGCTGGACAACCTGAAAAAGCTGCCGGTCGATTACCCGCACCTCAAGGTCATCAAGCTGGAGCAGAACTACCGCTCCACCAGCGCCATCCTGCGCGCGGCCAACAACGTGATCGGGCCCAACCCCAAGCTCTTTCCCAAGACGCTGTTCAGCGAGCTGGGCGAAGGCGAGCCGGTGCGTGTGATCGACGCCGACAACGAAGAGCACGAGGCCGAGCGCGCCGTGGCCCGCATCCAGAGCCTGCGCGCAGCCAGCAACCCGCCGCCGGACTGGAAGGGGTTTGCCATCCTGTACCGCGCCAACCACCAGGCCAAGCCTTTTGAAAAAGCGCTGCGCAAGGCCAACGTGCCCTACAAGGTGTCGGGTGGAACGAGCTTTTTTGACCGCGCCGAAATCAAGGACCTGTGCGCCTGGTTCCGCCTGTGGATCAACAACGACGATGACCCGGCGTTCCTGCGCGCCATCACCACGCCCAAGCGCGGCATCGGCCACACCACGCTGGCATCGCTGGGCGCGTTTGCCACGCAGCACAAGCAAAGCATGTTTGGCGCGCTGTTCAACGGCATGCTGCCTGCGGCCGTGCCCAAGCGCGCCATGGACGGCCTGCACGAATTTGGCCGCTACATCAATTACCTGGAGTACAGCGCCCGCCGTGTGCATGGGGCGGAGGATGCCCGCACGTTCCTGAACGACTGGCTCAAGGAAATCGGCTACGAGCAGCACCTGTACGACAACGAAGACAGCGAGAAGGTGGCCGCCGCGCGCTGGAGCAACGTGATGGAGTTCTGCGACTGGATGGCCCAGCGCGCGGGCGGACAGATTGACGACACGGCAGGCGCCGTGGTGGCCAAGGAGACCAAGAGCCTGCTGGAGGTGTCGCAGACCATCGCCCTGCTCTCTACCATCAGCGAGCGCGAGAAGGACCAGGACATGGTCACGCTCTCGACCCTGCACGCCAGCAAGGGGCTGGAGTGGCCCCATGTGGTGCTGGTGGGCGTGACCGAGGGCATGCTGCCCTTCAAGCTCGACGACGACGAAGGCCGCCAGCAAAAGGTGAGCGACGACACGCTGCAGCGCCTGCAGGAAGAGCGCCGCCTGATGTACGTGGGCATCACCCGCGCCCAGCGCACCCTGGCCGTGAGCTGGACCAAGAAGCGCAAGAAGGGCCGCGAGATGGTGGCGGCCCAGCCCAGCCGCTTCATTGCCGAGATGGGCCTGGACAAGACCACCGCCCGCGAAGATCCGCGCGAAAAGCTCAAGGCCCTGCGCGCCGAATTTGCCGCCAAGAAGGCGCTGGCCGCTGGCGCGCCCCCTGCCGCCTGAAGGCCACGCACTGACCTGAACGCCCACTTGCCCCGCACATGCCCCGAACACGCCCCGCCCGCCTGCCCCAGCTGGGACTGTCAATAGCTATTATTTTGATAGCTATTGGCGCTTATCCAGCGCGCGCAGACGGCCAAAAAAACTCAAAAACCAGCACCGCCTGCCCGGCAGCCGCCGACATGGACCACCAGCACCTGCAAGGCCGCTGGCTGGCCGAGCTGCGGGCCCCGGCCGCAGAGGGCGGTACCCCGCCGCCCCCCACCACCGCCGTGCTGCAGCTGGGCCCCCACCCCGAGCTGGCACACAGTGTGCGTGGCACCACGCAGCGCGGCAGCGCCACCGCCCAGGTCAGCGGCGATGTGGACGACGGCGACCTGACTCTGGAAGAATCGATCAACGGCACGAACATCAGCGCCACCTGGACAGGCCGGGTGGTGGATGGAAGTTGCGGCAAGGAAATACGCGGAACATGGAACAACGCCCACCCCACGCCCCCGGCTCCCGCAGCCATTCCGTTTGTGATGCGCCGGCAGGCGGGATGGCAGTGATGTCCGCCCCCACGCCCGCCACCGTGGCCACGCCCTTCGGCCCCCTGCACCGCGCGGCAGCCTTGGTGCTGGCCACCCTGGCCCCGGCAGGCGCCGTGTGGGCACAGGCAACGCCCGCCGCAGCCCCCGGAGCAGACAGCGCCTGGCGCCGCTGCACCGCGCTGCCGGGCGACAACCAGGCGCGCCTGGCCTGCTTTGACCAGTGGGCCGCCGAGCAGAGCTGGAAGGCCCCCGGCGCCTCGGCAGCCGATGCCGCCAGCACCGCCACCGCCGTGCCTGCGCCTGTGGACACCACGCTGCCCGCCACCCGCATCATCGAGGTGGCGCGCACCGAGGGCTGCCGCGACCCGCAGTACAGCGACCTCTCGCGCTTCTGGGAACTGGAGTCGGGCAGCGACTGCGGCACCTTCAGCTTCCGGGGCTACCGGCCCATCACGGTGTCGGTGGTGGCGTCGAGCAATGTGAACCGCCAGCCCACGTCGGATGCCCCTGACCATTCAGCCTTGGCCTCTACGCCCTTCCGCCGCACCGAGAACCGCATCCAGCTGTCGGTGCGCACCAAGATCGCCCAGGGTCTGCTGACCCAGGGGCATCCCACGCTCAAGGATTCGGTGTGGTTCGGCTATTCGCAGCAGTCGTACTGGCAGCTGTTCAGCCCCCAGATCTCGCGCCCCTTCCGCACCACCGACCACGAACCTGAGGTGATGTATGTCTACCCCACCACGGCGCAGCTGCCGCTGGGCTGGAAGTGGCGCTACAGCGGCGTCGGACTGGTGCACCAGTCCAACGGCCAGAGCAACCCGCTGTCGCGCAGCTGGAACCGCGTCTACCTGATGACCGGCATGGAGCTGGACAACCGCTGGAGCGTGAATGCCAAGGTCTGGAAGCGCCTGTCCGAAAGCGCCGACAGCGACGACAACCCCGGCATCAGCGACTATGTCGGCCGGGGCGAGCTGGCGGTGTTCTGGAACGCCAACAAGGACAACACCCTGGGCGCCACCTTCCGCAGCGCCCTGGCCCGCAGTGACCGGGGCTCGGTGCGGCTCGAATGGATGCAGACACTGGGCAGCGGCCTGTGGGGCAGCAAGAGCAACCTGCGCCTGCACACCGCGCTGTTCAGCGGCTATGGCGACAGCATGATCGACTACAACCGCAAGCGCACGGTGTTCAGCGTGGGGTTGAGTCTGGTGGATTTTTAGCAGAGACATCCCCCTGAGGCGCTGCGCGCCTTCCCCCTTCTCTCCAATGGCTGCGCCATTCGGGAAGGGGGACGCAGCCCTCGCTGCGGGGCGGCCCTTGCTCGGCTGCCCTCGCTTGGTGCGTGCCGGTTTCGATGGCCGCGTGCATTGCCAGGCACGGCCAAGAGTGGGCATCCGAATTCACTCACAACTCGTTACGACATCGTTCTCAAGTTTCCCGGAATGGCGCCGACGCGCCGCCACAATGGCACGCGCACCAACACCGGCACGGCGATCCCGCCACACCTCCGATAAGCGCGGCTTTTTGGCCGCAATACCAGCCATTGCCTTGTGCGTGCACCCTCGAAAATGCGCCCAGAGAGGAACACACCCATGGACATGCAATACCAGCTCAAGGCAGGCAGCTACTACCTGTATGACATGCGCGAGGCGCCCAGCGCCGTCACGGGTGAACGCCGCTTCAAGCTCAAGACCGACACCGTCGCCATTGCGTTCGACAAACACACGGGCGAGGTGCACCAGCATGGCAGCCCCACGCGCATCCAGTCGTGGGCCAACAACACGCGCCGCCGCCTGCGCGCGGCCGGGGCACAGGACGTGGCCAACGACATCGTGGTGGTGTCGGGCCCGCTGCCCGTGGACGAACTCAACAAATGCCTGTGGGTGCGCGGCTATGTGCGCCGCATGTTCTCGCGCCTGGCCACCCTGCCCCATGGCAAGCTGCAGCGCCCGGCGGCCGAGCCGTTCCGCAAGGCAGCCTGAGCCCACAACCCCTTTTTCTCCCGCCTCTCCTCAGGGCCGCGCACAGCGGCCCTGGTCGTTTTAGGCCCCTGAAGCCCCTCAGGCCTCGGCATCCTCGGCCACATCGCCCTCCACACTCTCCAGCACCTCGGCATGCTTGACGATGGTCACGGGCACCGGGCTGGCGTGGGCCACCTCCTGCGACACCGAGCCCAGCAGTGCGCTGCTGAGCGCGCCCTGGCCCTTGGCGCCGATGACGACCATGTCGCACCCCGAGCGCTCGATCATGTCCACCAGCGTGTGCGCCACATCGCCCACCCCCACATCGGTCTCGTAGGCTACGCCAGCCGCGTCGAGCAGCGCGCGTGCCGGGGCCATCAGGTGCTCGCCCGCCTCCAGGCTGGCGGCAGCGATCAGGTCGGGGTCGCGCGTGGTGACCAGCTCGTAGAGCGTGGCGGGTTCCTGCACGTTGGCCAGCACCATGGTGGCCTGCAGGCCCTGGCGCACCAGGGTCAGCGCGTGGTGCACGCCGTCCAGGGAGAGTTCAGAGCCATCCACGGCGATGAGGATCTTGAGCATGGTGTTCTCCTTGAGTGAGTCAGTGCAGACCAGTGTAGCCACGCCATTGCCCAGCGCCAGCCTATGCCCTTGCGCCATGTCAGGCAGGGCGCTTTCAGCCTGTCTGGGACAATGCGCCCCATCATGCTGCAGTTCGACCTTCTCAAAACCGACCCCTCCAGCCACGCCCGCCGTGGCCAGCTCACGCTCAACCATGGCGTGGTGCAGACCCCCATCTTCATGCCCGTGGGCACCTATGGCACCGTCAAGGGCGTGATGCCGCGCAGCCTGCACGACATGGGCGCGCAAATCATCCTGGGCAACACCTTTCACCTGTGGATGCGCCCGGGCCTCGACGTGATGCAGAGCTTTGGCGGCCTGCACGGCTTTGAAAAGTGGGACAAGCCCATCCTCACCGACTCGGGCGGCTTCCAGGTCTGGAGCCTGGGCGCCATGCGCAAGATCACCGAAGAAGGCGTGACCTTTGCGAGCCCCGTCAACGGCGACAAGCTCTTCATGTCGCCCGAGGTGAGCATGCAGATCCAGACCACGCTCAACTCCGACATCGTGATGCAGCTCGACGAGTGCACGCCGTACGAGACCAAGGGCCACAAGACCACCGAGGCCGAGGCACGCAAGAGCATGGAAATGAGCCTGCGCTGGGCCAAGCGCAGCCAGGACGAGTTCCACCGCCTGAACAACCCCAACGCGCTGTTCGGCATCGTGCAGGGCGGCATGTTCAAGCACCTGCGCCAGGAGTCGCTGGAGGCGCTGGTAGAGATGGACTTCCCCGGCTACGCCGTGGGCGGCGTGAGCGTGGGCGAGCCCAAGGATGAGATGCTGGACATCATGGCCCACACGCCGCACCGACTGCCCGCGCACAAGCCGCGCTACCTGATGGGTGTGGGCACGCCCGAGGACCTGGTGCAGGGCGTGGCCGACGGCGTGGACATGTTCGACTGCGTGATGCCCACCCGCAACGCGCGCAACGGCACCATGTTCACGCGCTTTGGCGACCTGAAGATCCGCAACGCCCGCCACAAGGCCGACCACAAGCCGATGGACACCAGCTGCACCTGCTACGCGTGCGCGGGCAGTTCGGGCGTGTCGTGGGACGACGGCGGGCGCGAAGGTTTCAGTCGTGCCTACCTGCACCACCTGGACCGCTGCGGCGAGATGCTGGGCCCCATGCTCACCACCGTGCACAACCTGCACTACTACCTGAACCTGATGCGCGAGGTGCGCGAGTCGCTGGAAGCAGGCACCTTTGCCCAGTTCCGCGCGCAGTTCAAGGCCGACCGGGCGCGGGGTGTGTAAGGGCGCAACCCCGGCTGCATTAGCTATATATTTGATAGCTTAAAAGGCTTATCCATCAGGCGGAAAAGGCCAAAATCATTCCAAAAATCCTGCACTCCCTGCTGCGCTGGCCTGGCCGGATGGCGGCGGGCCTGGCCAGCGGTGTGCTGGCCCTGGTCATCCTGTTCGAGGAGTGGGGCTGGGTGCCGCTGCAGCAGCTGCTGGCGCGCATCGGCCGCTGGCCCGGGCTGCGCTGGATCGAGGGCTGGGTGCGCAGCCTGCCGCCGTGGGCGGCCGTGGCGCTGTTTGTGCTGCCCACGGTCCTGCTGCTGCCCGTCAAGCTGCTGGCCCTGTGGGCCATCGGGCGCGGGCATGTAGTGCTGGGCATGCTGGTGATCGTGCTCGCCAAGGTGGTCGGCACGGCGGTGGTGGCGCGGCTATTCACCCTCACGCAGCCCGCCCTCATGCAGCTGCGCTGGTTTGCCTGGGCCTATGCGCAGTTGACACGCGCCAAGCACGCCGTGCTGGCACGCGCCCGCGCCACCTGGGCCTGGCGTGTGGCGCGTGTGGTCCAACGCCAGTGGCGGCAGCGCTGGCAGCGGCGCTGAGCAGGGCCAGGCCGCCCTGCTGCGCCGAAAGGTGCGCCGGAAGGTGCGCCCACACCATGCAAATTTGATAGCAACAGAGTCAGCACCATCAGGCGCAAGCTGCCATAAATGCGCCATAGACGCGCCATAGACGCGCCATAGACGCGCAGTAAAACCACGGGACACGTCCCCCGGGCTGTTGGCAATTGTCAACAAATGTTTCAACATACCAGGGCACCCCACGGCCTGCCCACCGGCTGCGGAGACAATCCACCACCGCCCGCTGCCCACCTCCATGCTCCGCACCCTTGCTCTCCCCCGGCCGATGCCGCCCGCGCTGGCCTGGCTGGCCTTGGGGCTGCTGATTTTTGGCGCCTGCCTGGTGGGCATCTTTGCGCGGCCCATCGGGTTCCTGTCGGCGTTCTGGCCCGCCAATGCGCTGCTGCTGGGCCTGCTGGTGCGCTACCCCCACCTCGCCCGGCCACCGGCCTGGGCGGCGGCGGCGGTGGGCTATGTGGCGGCCGACCTGGTCACGGGCAGCGCCTGGGGCATGGCCCTGTGGCTCAACGCGGCCAACCTGCTGGGCGCCACGGCGGGCTGGCTGGTGCTGCGCCGGCTGGACGAAAGCATTCGGCGCCTGCAGCGCACGGCCTCGGCGCTGTATCTGCTGCTGGCGGCGCTGGTGGCCAGCACCGTGGGCGCGCTGGCGGGCTGCGGCGCCGCGCCGGTGTACTTCAACGCCCCCTGGACGGACCTGCTCTCGCTGTGGTTCAGCACCGACCTGATGAACTACATGCTCATCGTGCCCGTGGTGCTGGCCGCGCCGCGCGCCGACGACCCGCCGCAGGCCCCGCAGGGTGGCCTGCAGGGCATGCCGCTGTTCTGGCGCGTGGCGCCCATCAGCTCGCTGCTGCTGGCCGAAGGCATCCGCACCGTGATCGGCGGGCCGGGCATGCTGGCCTTTGTGGTGCCAGGGCTGCTGTGGTGCGCGCTCAGCTACAGCGCCTTCACCGCCAGCCTGCTGTCGCTGGTGGTGTGCCTGTGGACCATGGCAGGCGTGGCCACGGGCGTGCTCAACTTCACGCCCGCCCATGCGGGCGATGTGTTCTCGCTGCGGGTGGGCGTCACGCTGCTGGCGCTGGGGCCGCTGGCGGTGGCCTGCGCCAGCGCCGCGCGCGCCGAGGCCCTGCGCCGCCTGGACCACGCCGTGCGCCACGACGACCTGACCGGCGTGCTCGCGCGCCGGGCCCTGCTCAAGCAGGGCGCGCGGCTCGTGGCCAGCCACCAGCGCGGGTCCGCCGGAGCGGCGGTGCTGATGCTGGACGTGGACTTCTTCAAACAGGTCAACGACCAGCACGGGCATGGCGCGGGCGACCAGCTGCTCATCGGCATTGCCGAGGCCCTGGCGCGCACGCTGCGCCCCCAGGACCTGCTGGGCCGCCTGGGCGGCGAAGAATTTGCGGCGGTGCTGCCCGGGGTGTCGCCCGCCGAGGCCCACGCCATGGCCGAGCGCCTGCGCAGCGCGGTGGAGCAGCAGCCCTTTGCCACTGCCCCCGGCGGCCACGGGCCCACCCAGCACGCCACCGTGAGCATTGGCCTGGTGCACAGCGCCACCATGGGCGGCAATGCCGACATGGACATGCTGCTGCTGGCGGCCGATGCCGCGCTCTACCGCGCCAAGGCCGAAGGGCGCAACCGGGTGGCGCTGGCCTGACTGCCTGCATCGCACCCCACAACCGGCGTCCGCCGCCCTACAAATACTGCGCCCAGAGCATGTTGCGCATGCGCCCTGCCGGGTCCCACACGGCCTTGGTGGCGCGAAACCGGTCGGCCTGCGGGTAGGCCGCTGCAAACTGCGCCTGCGTGGCATGGCGCTGGTACGGCAGGTAGTAGGTGCCGCCCTGCTCCAGGGCCAGGTCGATCAGTGCACGCGTCCACAGGCCCACGGCTGCGCAGGCCTCGGCGCTGGTGCCTTGCTTGTAATACAGCACCCACGAAAACACCTCCTCGCGCGCCCAGGCCATCACGGCATCGGGGTCGGGCGGTGCGTGGCGCACCGAGATGTTGAGCACCTGCGCCCCATGCTGCTGCAGGATGCGGGCCAGGCCCCGCGTGAAAACGGCGAACCGGGCCACGGGCACAAAATATTCCTGCAGCACATAGGTGGACTGCGCGCGGCTGGCGGGCTCCAGCGAGGCCACATCCAGGCTGGCCTCGTGGTTGCGCCACACCACCGGCTGGCCGCGCAGCAACGCCGGGCGCACCACCTTGTGCTGCAGCTGGTCGCCCCCTGGCAGCTCGGTCAGGGCCCAGATCACGGATTTCTCCAGGGCATAGTGCTGGCCGCGGGGCACCAGGCGCTCGGGCACCGTCACGGGCTTGTCGGTAGTGGCCCAGGTCACGGCGGTGGCGCGGTCAAAGTGCGGGGGCAGCAGGTCGGCGTTGTGCATCACGGCCCGGGCGTTGGCGCGCACCTTGGCGGCAAAGAAGCCGGGGTAGTCGTCCAGCGCCACCTGGGCCACGCTGCGCTCGATGGCGGTGTTGGCGTCCAGGTCCAGTTCCACCTCGGTGATCACCCCCAGCCCGCCGTAACCCCCCAGCGCGGCGCGGAACAGGTCTGCATGCTGCTGGCGGCTGGCCTCCCGCACCTCGCCGCTGGCCAGCACGATCTGCAGCGCCCGCACCGATGCGCTGATGGGCCCATGCCCCACATAGCGGCCATGCACGTTGACCGACACCGACCCGCCCACGGTGAAGTTCGCATAACTCTGCATGGTCCGCACCGCCAGGTCGTGCGGGTCCAGGTGGTCCTGCAGGTCGCGCCAGCGCATGCCCGCCTGCACGCGCACCGTGCGGGCGGGGGCGTCCAGCCACACCAGGGCGTTCATGCTGCGCATGTCGATGTGCAGGCCGCCTTCCACGCCCACCTGCCCGCCCATGCTGTAGCGCCCGCCCCCCACGGCCACGGCGCCGGGCCAGTGCTGCACCGCCTGCACCACGTCCTGCACACGGGTGGGCACTACCACCCGCGCCACCCGCACGGGGTACAGGCGGGTCACGTTCTCGATCAGCGCGCCGGGCGCGCTGTGGGCAGGCAGGGGCACAGCCCCCAGCACACCTGCGGCCGCCAATGCGCCCAGCAGTTCGCGGCGGCGCAGCCCGTGGGGTGCGGTGCTCACCCGCGCCTCAGTCTTCGCGCGCCAGCTTGACGCCCGCCCCGGTGCCACAGGCGTGGCAGAACCGTGCAAAGGCGCTTTTGCGCGTAGAGCAGCTGCCGCAGTGGTCAAACAGGCCAATGCCGCAGTGCGGGCAGAAGTCGATTTTTTCGTTCTTCAGGTCCACCGGCCGCTCGCAGCCGGGGCACACGTTCTTGGCCAGGCGCGCCAGGGCCACGTCGTAGCTCAGTTCCTTGCGGCGCTCCTGGTCGGGCAGGGCCTCGGCCAGCTTCTGGCGCTCCAGGTAACGGTTGAGCGCCTGGATGGCATAGCGCCCCACCACGGCCGTGATGGCAATGCCCACCACATAGCGCACGTAGCCGCCGTAGCTGGGCAGGTAGGGCACCAGCTCCACAAAGAAGGCAAACAGCGCGAAGAAGATGAAGCCCCACACAAACGGCCAGTAGGTGCTTTTGCGCTGCTTGACGAACAGCCAGCCCGCGACGGCCAGCAGCGGCAGCGTGAGGGCCAGGCGGTAGAGGAACACGCGCAGCTCGACCTTGCGGCGCTCGGCGGCGAGCTTGACGTAGCCGTCAGCCTCCATGCGGCTCAGCTGCTCCTGCCGTGCGGCAGCGTCCTGGCGGGCGTCCAGGGCAGCCTGCTGCTGGGCCTCGACCGCTTGCTGGGTCTTGCGTTCGGCGAGCTTGAGCACATCCAGCGCCTGGGTGCGCGCCAGCACTTCGGGGTCCTGGTCGGCCCGCTGCGTGGCGCTGCGCGTGGACAGCCAGTTGTTGAAGCTCTCCCGCTCGGCCTGCACCTCGCTGCGCACCTTGCTGCGCTGCAGCTGGGCCTGCTCCAGCGCGGTCTGCGCGTCCTGCTCGGCCTGGCGTGCGGCCTTGACCTCGGTACGCAGCTTGTCGGCAGCGGGTTTGTCGAGGAAGTCGTCCACCCGCAGCGGCGTCTCGACCTTGGGCAGATCGCCCACGATGGTGCCACCCAGGCCGATGAGGAAGCTGGCAAACACCAGCGCCACCAGCCACAGGCCCCGGCGAAACCATTTTTCGGACAAGCGCAGTGATTTGCTCATGGTGACTTCTCTCCTCAGATACTACTGATTTGATAGCTACAACCGCTTACCAGACAGGCGCAAAGGCCGATTTTTGTTCAATTTTTCAGCACCAGCACCACCGAAGGCGCCGCCAGCTGGGTGCGCTGCAGCCACGCCAGCACCGAGTCCACCGTGACGGTCTCGATGCGGTCCGAAAAACGCTTCTCGCCGGGGTGATCGTCAAACGCAATATTGGCTGACCCGACCCGCCCGCCCATGCGCGTGAGCGGCCCGAGCTTGAGCGCCGTGGGTTCGTAGCCCTTGAACTGCAGCCAGGCCTGCGCCTGGTCGCGCGCACGCACGGTGCCGGGCTCCATGGCCATCGCCAGGGTCTCCAGCGCCCACTGGTTGGACTGCTGGTATTTGCGGCCCCACGCGTAGCTGACCATGCTGTACGGCAGGTGCTGCAGCGCCTTGGTGCGGCCCTTGTCCTGCAGCACCGCCAGCAGGCGCTGCTGCACCTCGGGCGTGGGCACGACATACACGGCCTCGTAGCGCCACAGGTCGTCCAGGAAGAATTCGCCCAGGCCCTGGCGGTACAGGTGCCCCACCGCCGTGCCACATTCGTTGAGCTTGTGCGCCACACGCCAGGGGCCTTCGGCGGTCTTGTAGGCCCAGCCCATGTGCGAGTAGCGCAGACCGTACTTGGAGAGGTCTTGCCCCGCGCGGGCCAGGGCCACCACCTGCGCGCCGGATTTGGCATGCTCGGCATCCAGCGCAGCCGAGGTCTGCTCGGCCAGCTTCATGCCGCGCTCGATCACCTGGGGCGGCACGGGCTTGCGGGATTCGCAGGAGCGGCCCGCGTGGGCCGGGGTGGCGGCCACCAGCGCGGCCCCGGCAAGGAACACCATGCCCACCACGGCGGGGATGTGCTGCACGGGATCGCGACCAAGGTTCAGGGCTTTCACCATCGTGCCGCTCCTCACAGGCGCTCGTTGTGCAGCAAAGCGCGGCCGATGGCATTGGGCACAAAGGCAATCGCCTCACCCGCCGCCGACAAGATCACGCCCGTGCCGATCACGCTGCAGGTCACCACCGTGCCCACTGCATAGGCCGAGCCCGCCACACCACGGCCGACCACCTCCACACTCACCTGGGCGCCGTCCGAAGCACGCTCCAGCAGGTACACCGTGCCCACAGCCGAGGCCTCCACTGCCCGCACCGTCAGCACCGCACCGCCCACCGACAGTGCGGCCGGCACCGTCACCACCGCGCCTGCGGCGGCCGAGGCCACCGACGCCGTGCCCACCACCGAGGCCACGGGCAGCATCGACAGCGCGGCAGACGCTTCGCTCTGCGCCCGGGCCGGAGCGGCCGCTACCAGGGCCGCGCACACCACACCGACGGCCAGCAGGGCGCGGGGCAGTCGGGAGGGGTCCCACGAAGAAAACACGGTATTCATCATCATTCACTCCTCAAAATGCGGTCCCACCACGCACCCAGGGTGCGGGAGAAACCGGGTCGAAAACCAGAAAGAAAATTTGCCGGTACGGGCAGCAATGCGCCGCCTGCGTACATCCGAAGCGATCAGTTCGCGCTGTGGTTCTGGGCTGCCGCCTGGGCAGCTTCGCGGCGGCCTTGCAGGCGGGCGTCCATCAGGTCCGCCTCGTGGCGGTCGCGCAGCATCTTGGCCAGCGTGAAGGCCGTGGTGATCAGGTACAGCCAGCTCACCCCCAGAAACGCCTTGTAGGTCACGTTGATGTCCATGCTCAGCAGGCCCCAGCCCGTCAGACCCATGGCCACCGCAAAGCCACCCCACACCACCAGCTTCCACATAGGGGTGTCGCCACCACCACGGCGCGAGGCGCTTTCGTTGTCCCGCACAAACTTGGCCAGCACAAACGCGGCCGAGAGGCAAAACACATACCCCATCACCATGAACGCCTGTTCCAGCTGCTCGCCCGGCAGCCACGCCAGGCCCACTGCGCACAGAAAAACCGCGATGCCGAACGAGACCCACACCTGCAGCTGCCAGGCCTTGGTGTCACGCTGAACCACGATGGGAGAGGAAGACATTGCTGTGTGCCCCGGGGGGGCGTTGGTTGAACACGGAGCGAATGGTGCGGGAAACCCGGCCAGGACAAGCCACCAGAACGCCAAAGTACCCAGCACAAGCCCAAAAAGTACCGGAATCCGATACCTTTTGGCGCCTGATGGCGTCTCTCCAAGGCAGCTGCCCGCAGCAGATGGCGGGATCAGCGCATCAACAGGGGCTCCGGCAGGACTGCGGGCAGACGCCCAGCGCCCGCCCCGGACACACATTTCACAAACCGGTCGGTGTTCTGCTCGGACTCGGTCAGGTTCAACGGCTGGCGTATGGGGGCGACCGCGAGCTCGGGGCGGAACAAGGGCTCATCCTCCAGATGGCATTGGCCGCCCTGGTCCAGCCCACGCTGCCCGAACCATTGGCAGACCTCGGCCAGAGACATCCGGTCTTGCCGCACGGCGATCCGCGCTGCGTCGTAGAGCAAATCCTGGAGCTGGGCCTGGCTGCAGTTCGGCGCGCCGCTCAGGCGGTAGCTGGTGGCCACCTGGCTGATCAAGCGCCCCAGGCGGGAGCGGTAGGCAAACACTTCCTTGTCCGCCTCCGCGTTCAGGTCCAGGGGTTTGCCTTCTCCCGCCTGAACCCGCCAGGGCACGATGGCCTGGATGTCATCCAGCGCGATGTGCCACACCTGGCAATCGAACTGGCGCCGCTCCGGCACCCTGGCGGCCGACAGATCCAGTGCGTTGGTCTGGGTGAAGTACCGCGCCTCCGTGAAGGCCCGGCCGTCCAGGTGGTAGTAATCGACAGGGAACTGGCTGATGCGGCGATAGGGCCGGATCTTGTAGTCCCACAACCCAGGCGCCAGCTCCACGTTGAACTGCCCCTGGGGGGCATCCCGCCGGATGCCCATCTGCGACAGGGTCTGGTCGCGGCGGTTGGACAGCATCGCGTCGATGGCGTCCAGGAAGTTCAGGTCGATCAGCACCGAGCCGAAATTGCGCCGGTCCGATTGCCGCATCTCCGTCACCCCGGCATTGGGCACGTGCGAGTCCACCATCATGATCATGCAGCCCTGCGAGGGCTGCCCGGCGTTCAGGCGGTTGACATGGTGTTCGCGGGCCAGGCGGATCAGGGTCTCGACGCCCAGGTTGTCGCTGGGCCCGCCATCGATCAGGTGCAGGTAGCGCTTGTCTCCGGGGTCGTCACCGCCCTCCCGGCGTTTCACCGGGTCCAGGCTGTAGCGGCGCAAGGTCACCGAGTTGAACACCCCCGGAAACGCCCCCGAGGAAGCCATGGCCCAGGCAATGGGGAACTGGCTGAGATCGGACCCCGTGGCGCGCAGAAACTGCCGGTCGCTGAAAACAAAACGCACGCCGCCGTTGGTGGTGTCCGTGGCATTGAAATACACCGCAGGCCGGCGCGGCCCGCGCGGCCCCAGGTCGGCAAAGGTCACCCGCTTGCCATCAAAGAGCTTTTCTTCGAACAACTCAGCGAGATGGTCGCTGCGGTCCAGGTCCGAAAAAGTCGTCGCCAGCAGGTTCACAGGGTTGAGCAGCTTTCCAATGAGCGGCATGGCGAAGTCTGTCGATGCCATCTGGCGCCCCTGCTCTGCCCAATCCAGCTTCTCGCCATGGATCGCAAAGTAGGCAGCGGGAATCGAGCCGCCGCTGACCGCAGAAACCGCGTCCACGTTCCCCAGAATGCCCAGCTTGTCCAGCTCTTCCAGGGCCGCCATGCCAAAGTTGGCCGAGCGGCTGCCCCCGCCGCTGAGGGCCAGGCCCACAAACTGGGGCCGGTCAGCCACCCATTCAGTGGCCGCTCGCGGAACCGGCACCTGCGGGCGCACAAAGGAGCGCCCCATGTCCGGCTCATTGCGGTAGCTCAGCCCGGGGCGGCTGCCCACCACGGTGCAACCCGCCAGGCATGCCGCCAAAAGCACCATCCCCCCGGCAGTGCGCCAGCCCCGCGCCCCCCCGCGCTCAATCATGGAAGAACGTCAGCATCACGGCATTGGTGCTGAGGTTGGTCACCACCACACGCACATCCGGGGCTTCGCCCGATACCCACTCGCACAGCAGCTCCCCGCCAGCCTGGGCGGGCTCGCACAGGGGTTCGTTCTTGGGGCCCTTGACGGACAACGCGATGTCCTGCATCCGGTCACTGGCGATCCCGAAGAAGGCCTTCTGCCCAGGTTTGTAGGACAGGAGAATGGGTTTGATGTCCCGCGCGCCCATGAGAACGGGCTGCACCTGCGGGCCGATCAACGTGCCGCGGCTGCGGCGCGCCGCCGAGGCCTCGTCAATCAGCGCCAGCAGCTCCGGCTTGCCCTGGGCCAGCGTCTTGGCCTGGGCCAGCAGGCTGGCCGCATCCGTTTGTTGCACCACGCCCCCACGGTCCCCGTCCATGCGGGCCCGCGAAGGCTGCAAACCCGAGGCGCGCTGCAGCCGGGCGGCTGTGAGCAGGGCCTGTGGATCGTTCTGGGCCAGACCATAGCGGCCCAGCTCCTGCCCCAGCCGCCACTGCTGCAGCATCAATGGAGTGACAGGCGCTGCAGTCTGTGCGGCCACTGGTGGCACCAGGCCACCCACCGCGATCGCCACCAGGGCGCCCGCAAGCAGGCGTTGGGGACGCAAGATCATGCAAAGGTTTCTCATCGCTCGGCTTCTCCAGAGTGAGTCAATCTGTCCAATCCAATCTACCGCCGCACATGCCGCCCACGGGTTCGGGCTTTTCCGCATGGCCTGGCTGGCCCGTTGCCGATGGTAGTTTGCCTCGGCTTCGGCCGCACAGAACTGTTCATCGCAATCCCATCGCCCATCGCTCGCAGGTTGAACATGGCGCACATGATCCGGCACAAAATCCTCGCCTCCCCGGCAAAGCCAGGGAGAACCGTCCAAAACCCTGCAGAGTATCGAATTTCTGTACTTTCGAGACCTGCACCCACCGCCAAGTCTGCACTTGCGCGACACCGCGCCTTGCGCTAGGCGATCACAATGCGGGCCCAATCCTCCTCACCTGGCAACAAGCAACATGTCTCAGAAACCCTTTGACCTCGTCGTCCACGGCGCCACCGGCTTCACGGGCCGCCTGGTGGTCGAATACCTGCTGCAACGCTACCCCGCCGGCAGCGGCCTGCGCTGGGCCATGGGGGGGCGCAACGCCGAAAAGCTTGCCGCCGTGCGCGACGAACTGGGCGCCCCGGCCGACACCCCGCTGGTCGTGACCGATACCAGCAACCCCGCCAGCCTGCAGGCGCTGATGGACGCCACGCGCCTGGTGCTGACCACCGTGGGCCCGTACCAGCTGTATGGCAACGAACTGGTGGCCGCCTGCGCCCAGGCCGGGGTGGACTATGTGGACCTGTGCGGCGAGCCCGCCTGGATGCGCCAGATGATCGATGCCTACGAAGCTGCGGCGAAGGCCAGCGGCGCGCGCATCGTGTTCTCGTGCGGGTTCGACTCGATCCCGTTCGACCTGGGCGTGTACCTGCTGCAAACCGAAATGAAGGCCCGCTTTGGCCAGCCTGCCAGCCGCGTGCGTGGCCGGGTGCGCAAGATGAAGGGCACCTTCTCGGGCGGCACGGCTGCCAGCCTCAAGGCCACCATGGCCGCAGCCGCCACCAACCCCGGCGTGCTCGATCTGCTGAAGAACCCGTTTTCGCTCACGCCAGGGTTTGAAGGGCCGCGCCAGCCGTCGGGCAACAAGCCCATGGTGGACGAGGCCCTGGGCACCGTGGGTGGTGATGGCGTCTGGGTGGCGCCATTCGTGATGGCCGCCATCAACACACGCAACGTACACCGCTCCAACTTCCTGCTGCAGCACGCTTACGGCACTGATTTTGTGTACGACGAAATGCTCATCACCGGCCCCGGCGAAAAGGGCGAAGCCATCGCCAATGCGGTGGCGGGTGACAAGTCGCTGGGTTCGGACAAAGGCCCCAAGCCCGGTGAAGGCCCTTCGCGCGAAGAACGCGAAAACGGGTTCTACGACGTGCTGTTCCTGGGCACCGACGCCGCAGGCAACGCCTTGCGCGTGGGCGTGAAGGGTGACCGCGACCCGGGCTACGGCTCCACCTCCAAAATGATCACCGAGGCCGCCGTGTGCCTGCTGCAGGATGCCAGCGGCACCCCAGGCGGCATCTGGACCACGGCCCCTGCCCTGGGCGCCCCGCTGATTGCGCGGTTGCAGACCAACGCGGGGCTGAGCTTCGCGGTCGAGCCCATCTGACTTTTCAAAGCCGCCCCCGGGTTTGTCCGTTTTCGTTCCAGGCCGGTCCTGAAACGCACGGCCACCTGCCCGGCGGCCGCTCACAATGCAGGGCATGAACACTGCACTGCGCCCTCGCGACCTGGCCCTCGCCCTGCTTGTCATCGTTGTCTGGGGGCTGAACTTTGCCGTCATCAAGGTCGGGGTGGCCGATGTGCCGCCCCTGCTGCTGGGCGCGCTGCGCTACCTGCTGGCGGCCTTTCCGGCGCTGTTGTTCGTCAAGCCGCCCAAGGTACCACTCAGGCTGTACCTGCTGTACGGCATGACCATGGCCGTGGGCCAGTTTGCGCTGCTGTTCACCGCCATCCACATCGGCATGCCGTCGGGCCTGGCCTCGCTGGTGCTGCAGGCGCAATCGTTCTTCACGCTGCTGCTGGCCGCCTGGTGGCTGCGCGAAAAATGGCAGGGCAACCAGGTCGCGGGCCTGGCGCTGGCGGGTGTCGGGCTGGTGCTGATTGGCAGCGCACATGGAGCCTCGATGCCGCTGGCGGGCTTTGCGCTGACCGTGGCGGCCGCTGCGCTGTGGGGCTGCGGCAATATCGTCACGCGCGCTGTGGGGCGCTATGGGCCGATGAACCAGTTTGCCTTCATCGTCTGGTCCAGCGTGGTGGCGCCGCTGCCGTTTGTGGCGCTGTCCTTGTTGCTGGACGGGCCTGCCACGGTGTGGGCAGCCTTGTCACACCTGTCCTTCCAATCCATGGCCGCTGTGGCCTACATCGCGTGGATTTCTACCCTGTTGGGCTTTGGGTTGTGGACGTACCTTATGTCGCGCTACCCCGTGAACCGCGTGGCGCCCTTCACGCTGCTTGTGCCCGTGGTGGGGCTGACCACAGGCTGGTGGGTGTTTGGCGAGCAGTTGCTGCCCGTGCACTTTGCAGGCGCCGGGCTTTTGATGGCTGGGCTGGTGGTCAACGTGTTTGGCGGCCCGGCCTGGGCGGCGGTGATGGGACGGCTGCGCGGGGCGCAGTGAACCCACCCACGGCGGCTACACCGCCATCTGCAGCTCGGTGGTGGACAGCACGTTGCGCAGCACCATGAACGAACGCACCTGGCGCACGCCCGGCAAATAGATCAGCTGCTCGGCGTGCAGGCGGTTGAAGCTCTCGCTGTCGCGCGTGCGCACCAGCATGAAGTAGTCGAACTCGCCAGTGACCACATGGCACTCCATGCAGCCCGAGATCTTGGCGGCGGCCTTTTCAAACTCGGCAAATGACTCGGGGGTGGAGCGGTCCAGCACCACACCAATCATCACCAGCATGCCCGCCCCCACGGCCTGGGGGTTGAGCAGCGCCACCACCTTGTCGATCAAGCCCAGGCGCTTGAGGCGCTCCACGCGGCGCAAGCAGGCGGGAGGACTCAGATGAACCTTCTCGGCCAGCGCAACGTTGGACAGCGACGCATCACGCTGCAACTGCCGCAGGATGGTTTTGTCGGTGCGGTCCAGCTCGGCTGAGACATCAGCCTGTGGCGCATTCTTGGCACGAACTTTTGTTGCGCACATAAATAATTTGAAGAAATATTTTTGGCTTTCATTCTCTTCCAGAAAACTAAAACACCGAAATTACAGCAATTTTTGCAACCACTTGATGCGCATGTTTTTCTACGATGAAGGCACTGCAAGCCCCCCCCCGCTTGCGCCCCCTCTTCATTGACCGGAACACGCCATGAACCTGCAGAAATTTGCCCGCCACCCGCTCACCTTCGGACCCTCGCCCATCACGGCGCTGCCGCGCCTGTCGGCCCACCTGGGTGGCAAGGTGCACCTGTATGCCAAGCGCGAGGACTGCAACTCGGGCCTCGCCTTCGGCGGCAACAAGACACGCAAGCTCGAATACCTCATCCCCGAAGCCATCGCAGGCGGCTACGACACGCTGGTGTCCATCGGCGGCATCCAGTCCAACCAGACGCGCCAGGTGGCCGCCGTGGCCGCGCACCTGGGCATGAAGTGCGTGCTGGTGCAGGAGAACTGGGTCAACTACTCCGACGCGGTGTACGACCGCGTGGGCAACATCGAGATGAGCCGCATCATGGGTGCCGACGTGCGGCTGGACGCGGCGGGCTTCGACATCGGCATCCGCCCCAGCTGGGAGCAGGCTATGGACGATGTGAAGAAGGCGGGTGGCAAGCCCTTCCCCATTCCCGCAGGCTGCTCCGAGCACCCGTACGGCGGCCTGGGCTTTGCGGGCTTTGCCGAAGAGGTGCGCCAGCAGGAAAAAGAACTGGGCTTCCAGTTCGACTACATCGTGGTCTGCTCGGTCACGGGCAGCACGCAGGCGGGCATGGTGGTGGGCTTTGCGGCCGACGGCCGGGCGCGCAAGGTGATTGGCATTGACGCATCCGCCAAGCCCGCGCAGACGCACGCGCAGATCCTGCGCATCGCGCAGAACACCGCCAAGCTCGTGGAGCTGGGCCAGGACATCACGGCCGAGGACGTGGTGCTGGACACCCGCTACGGCGGCCCCGAGTACGGCCTGCCCAACGAAGGCACGCTCGAAGCCATCCGCCTGTGCGCACGCCAGGAAGGCATGCTCACCGACCCGGTGTACGAAGGCAAGTCCATGCACGGAATGATCGATATGGTGCGCAAGGGCGAATTCCCCGAAGGCTCCCGCGTGCTCTACGCGCACCTGGGAGGGGTGCCGGCGTTGAACGCCTACAGCTTTCTTTTTCGCAACGGCTGATGCGTCCAGCGAGCAGCGACGGCTGGCACAGCTGGCCGGGCTGTCGTTGATCTGAGCGCCTGTTCGAAGGGGCCCTGGCCACAAGGCGGGAGCCCGCCCGCTTTCCCGATCACAAGGAGCCCCCATGAAGTGTTTGCAGCTTGCCAGACGTCGTAGCGTGATCCTCGTGGCGGCAGCCGTCGCGGGGCTGGGACTCGGCGCGCAGGGGCTCGCGCATGCCCAAAGCTATCCCGCCAAGCCGGTCCAGCTCGTCGTGCCCTTCCCGCCCGGGGGCGCCGTGGACATCGTGGGCCGCACCATCAGCAAGAAGCTGGGTGACCAGCTCGGCCAGCCCATCGTGGTGGAAAACAAGGCGGGCGCGGGCACCGTGGTCGGCGCAGCCTATGTGGCCAATGCGCCTGCCGATGGCTACACGCTGTTGATCAGCTCCGGCTCGACCTTCACCGTGAACCCTGCGCTGAACGCCAAGCTGCCCTACGACCCCATCAAAAGCTACGAACCCGTGGGCCTGGTCGCCCGTGTGCCGCTGATTCTGCTGGCCCACCGCGATGTGCCTGTGAACAACCTCCGGCAGCTGATCGCCGCCGTGCAGCGCACGCCCGACAAGTTCTCGTACGGCTCGTTCGGCAACGGCACCACAGGGCACTTTGCGGCCGAGCTGGCCTGGTCGGCGACCGGCATCAAGCTGATGCATGTGCCCTACCGGGGCAGCGCGCCCGCCATGGCCGACCTGATGGGCGGGCAGATCCCGTTCACCATCGACACCGTGGCGGCCGCCTTGCCGCAGCTCAAGGCGGGCAAGATCAAGGCCATTGCGGTCACGGGCGCTACGCGGGCCACGCAGCTGCCCGACGTACCTACGGTGGCAGAAAGTGGCTTCCCCGGGTTCTCGGCCGATTCGTGGCTGGCCGTGGTCGCACCACGGGGCCTGCCCCCAGAGGCCAAGGCCAAGCTGCACAAGGCCCTGGCCGACACCCTGGCAGACCCCGAGATCCGCAACAAGCTCATTGCCGCAGGGCTGGAGCCAGCGTATGCCAGCGGGGATGCCGTGCTCGCGCAGATTGAAGACGAGTTGCCACGCATGCGCGCCATTGCACAGCGCGCGCAGATCCGGGCGGACTGAGCCCTCCCGGGCCGGTTGCTCGCGCTCGCGGCCCTCAGGCCACCAGCAGCTTCTGCACCCGCTCGCGCAGCAGCGTGGGCTGCACCTCGGTCGGTGCCACGGCCGAGCCCACATTCAGCCCCACGCGGCTATAGAAGCCCCGGCGGAACGGCCGCACCATGGCGCCGCCTTTTTCAATGCGGCTGAAGTACGAGCCCCACAGGTTGGTCAGCGCCATGGGGATCACGGGCGCCTCGATGCCCTCGGCGCGTGCGCGCTCGATGATCTTCATGATGCCGCCCTTGAACTCCTGCAACTGCCCGTCCTTGGTGATGCCGCCCTCGGGGAAGATGGCGAGCAGGTCGCCCTCACGCAGCACCTGGGCTGCGCGCTCAAAGGCGGCTTCGTAGGTCTTCGGGTCTTCCTTGTAGGGCGCAATCGGGATCGCCTTGGCCAGGCGGAACAGCCAGCCCAGCACGGGCACGCGGAAGATGCGGTGGTCCATCACAAAGTAGATGGGGCGTGGGCTCGCGGCCATGAGCAGCACGGCATCCACAAAACTCACATGGTTGCAGGCCAGGATGGCAGCGCCTGCGGAAGGCAGGTTCTCGTCGCCCTGCACCTTGAAGCGGTACACAAACCGCGACGACACCCAGGCCACAAAGCGCAGCAGGTACTCAGGCACCAGCATGAAGATGTAGAACGCCACCACCGCATTGGCAATGCCGGTGAACAAAAAGATCTGCGGCACCGTGAAGCCCGCGCCCAGCAAGGCCCCGGCGATGAGCGAGCTGGCAATCATGAACAGCGCGTTGAGGATGTTGTTGGCCGCGATGATGCGCGCACGGTGCGTGGGCTGGCTGCGCATCTGGATCAGCGCATACATGGGCACGCTGTACAGGCCCGCAAACAGGCTGAGCAGCAGCAGGTCCATCATCACGCGCCAGTGGGCGCCCTGGGCCATGAAGGCGGCCAGGCCAATGATCTCGGACGCGGGCAGGCTGCGCGAGGCAAAGTACAGGTCGATGGAGAACACGCTCATGCCGATGGCACCCAGCGGCACCAGCCCGATCTCGACATGGCGGCGCGACAGCACCTCGCACAGCAGCGAGCCGATGCCGATGCCGATGGAGAAAACCACCAGCAGCAGCGAAGCCACCTGCTCGTTGCCATGCAGCACGTTCTTGGCCAGGCTCGGGAACTGGCTCAGGAACACCGCGCCAAAGAACCACATCCAGCTGATGCCCAGCAGCGAGCGGAACACCACGATGTTGCCGTGCGCCAGCTTGAGGTTGCGCCAGGTTTCGGTGAAGGGGTTCCAGTTGATGGTCAGGCCCGGGTCGGTGGCGGGCACCGAGGGGATGAAATGCGCCACCGCGCGCCCAATCAGCGCCGCCACCACGCAGGCCACCGCCACCGTGGTGTGGCCGATGCCGGGAATGGCCACCAGCAGCCCCCCCGCCACATTGCCCAGCAGGATGGCGACAAAGGTGCCCATCTCGACCATGCCGTTGCCACCGGTGAGTTCGCGCTCGCTGAGCACCTGGGGCATGTAGGCAAACTTGACCGGGCCGAACAGCGTGGAGTGCACGCCCATGAGGAAGGTGCACAGCAGCAGGATGGGGATGTTGCCGCCGATGAAGCCCACGGCAGCCACCAGCATGATGGCGATCTCCATGTTCTTCACGAAGCGGATCATCTTCGTCTTGTCGTACTTGTCGGTGAGCTGGCCCGAGGTGGCCGAGAACAGCAGGAACGGCAGGATGAACAGCGCGCCAATCACCAGCCCCGCCATGGCGGGCGGCAGCCAGTCCACGCTGAGCTGGTAGGTCACCATCACGGTGAACGCAAACTTGAACAGGTTGTCGTTGGCCGCACCGGAGAACTGCGTCCAGAAGAACGGCGCAAACCGCCGCTGGCGCAGCAGGGCAAACTGGTTCGGGTCCTCGTGCGTGGGCGCTGGCGCCAGGCTGGTGGACGGGGTTTCGGGATGCATGCGTTTCTCCTCGTTTCCGATGGGTTGGCTTGTTGGAATTTTCCGCGCCCGCACTTCACACACGTGAACTGCGGGCGACACCCACGGCGTGGGCGCCATTCTGCACAAACAACGTGACCTGCGGCCCGCCCGGCGCCGTGCGGGGGTGCAGCGCCGCCAAGGCCGTCAGAACAGGCCAGGCCGCGCCAGCGGCAAACAGGTGCTTGAGGCTGTGGCCCGACACCGCCTGGTAGGTGGCATCAAACACCGCGTGGTCCGCCGCCTCGAACAGCTTGGCCACGGCATACAGGCCAATGACCGCGCCCAGGTGCACGGCCAGGGCGCCATCGCGCCGGGGCAGGCACGCCAGGGCCAGCACCACCAGCATGCCGCCCAGCTGCACCACGGCCCAAGGCATCAGATTGCCGGTGTGGGCCCACCAGGCCACGGCCAGCGTCCCGGCAACCAGCACCGTGCCAGCGGCGGCCCCACCGGCACGTCCACTCACGCGGCTGGCCGCCGCCAGCCCCAGCAGGCCTGCAAACGGCAGCACTATCCCCAGCCGGTCCCACAGCAGGCCCGCATCGCCGGGCTGTGCGTGGTACAGCATCGATCCTGCGGCCGTGCACAGCAGCCCCGCAAAAAATAGCCCGGCCAGCCACCGCGAGGCCACGTCCAGACCCACCGCCCGTCGCAACGCCGCCAGCCCCCACACGCCCGCCAGGGCAAAGGGCAGATTGCTCAGCACATCGAGCGCGTAAGGAATCCCCAGCCACGCACGCTGGTCGGCAAACGCGTGCTGGTGTTCGCTGGCTGGCAGCACCGGCCCCCAGACAGCCAGGGCGAACAAGGCGGCGGCGCCCAGCAACAGGCCGGTCTCGGTCCGGCGCAGAGGAGTTGCGGAAGAAAACAAGGACATGGCGGAAATCCTGCGGGGTTGGAATGCCGCGCAGTGTGGGCAGGCCATCGCATCCGGGCCCCATAAAAGTCGCACAAAGGGCTACCCAAGACACTTTGGGTATTGATAATCGATACCCAACGCCTGCCCCTGCCCACCACCACGCCCCCCAGCCATGAGCACCACCGCCGACCTCGTCACCGCCCTGAAAAAAGAACTCAAGACCGCGCAGATGACCTACGCCGACCTGGCCCAGGCGCTGGGCATGGCCGAGTCCAGCGTCAAGCGCATGCTGGCCAAGGGCGACATGCCGCTGTCGCGCATCGACGCCATCTGCCGCGCGCTGGCGCTGGACTTTGCCGACCTGGCGCGGCGTGTGGCCGATGCGCAGCCGCTGCTCAAGGAGCTGAGCCAGGAGCAGGAAAAGGCCGTGGTGGGCGACAAGAAGCTGCTGCTGATGGCGATCTGCGTGCTCAGCCAGTGGACGCTGGAGCAGGTCGTGACCACCTACCGGCTCACCGAGGCCGAGGGCATCAAGTACCTCGCGCAGCTCGACCGCATCGGCATCATCGAGCTGCGGCCGCTCAACCGCTACCGCCTCAAGCTGGCCAAGACCTTCCGCTGGCGCCCGCATGGCCCAGTGATGAACTACTTCCGCGAGCACGCGCTGCTCGACTACTTTGCGGGCGGCTTTGACGGCATGGGCGAAGGCGTGCTGCTGGTGCACGGCAACATCAGCCGCAGCCTGGCCCCCGCCTTCATGGAGCGCATGCAGCGCGTGGCCCAGGACTTCGCCCAGCAGCACCTGGCCGACCAGAAGCTGCCCGAACGCGAGCGCGAGGGCTACACGCTGCTTTTGGCCATGCGCAGCTGGGAGTTCGAGGCGTTCTCCAGCATGCGTAGATAGCCAAATGCTCACTTATTGATAGCATAAACCGCTTTACCACTGCGCGGAGAAGGCAAAAAAGTCTTGAACATTGGCCCCTCCAACTTGCAGCTCTCCTCCAAAAAGTAAAAGAAACTTGACATCGTCAGATCTCTCGGGCGAAAATTTTGTCAAGCAAACTTTACTTTCAGGACGGCGCGCATGAACGAACTTCCTTCTCCCGTGGAGCAGATCAGCTACCTGGCCAAGGTGCTGGCGGGGCTGCTGGTGATCATTCTGCTGGGCTTGGCCAGCCTGGAGCTGGCGCATCTGCCGGGCGCCTCCGGGCGTTGGACGGCGGGGTTGCTGGCGGGGGCGTGTGCGCTGCTGGCATGGCTGGGGTGGCGCAGATACCGGCGGCTTGATGAGCTGCAGCGGCAGATGCATGGCCGGGCCTGCCAATGGGCGGTGGGGCTGGTGCTGGCCAGTTTGCTCGTGGTGTCGGCGCTGCAGGCCCTGGGCCTGGCACCGTCGGTGCATCCGCTGGCAGTCGCTGCGGGGCTGATCGCCGCGTGGGGCCTGGGGCTGTGCATCACCCACCACCGGGTGAGCTGAGCATGGCGCGCGTTGCCGTGACCGGCGCAGCCGGGTACCTCGCATCGTGGGTGGTGAAGCTGCTGCTCGAACAAGGCCATACCGTGCACGGCACGGTGCGCAGCCTGCAGGATGGCCGCAAGCTAGCGCACCTGCAGCGGCTGTCGGCAGAGCATCCCGGCCGGCTCGTGCTCTTCGAGGCTGATCTGCTGAAGGCCCAGGGGTTCGACGCGGCCATGGAAGGCTGTAGTGCCGTGGTGCACACCGCGTCGCCCTACCGGCTGGGCACCTCGGCCGACCCAGAGCGCGAGCTGATCGCCCCCGCCGTGGAGGGCACGCGCCATGTGCTGGAGGCCGTCAACCGCACGGCCAGCGTGCAGCGCGTGGTCGTCACCAGCAGCATCGTGGCGATGTACGGGGACAGCGTCGAGCTGCAGGCCCGGCCCGGGCAGGCGCTGGCCGAAACGGACGTGAACCGCACGTCCACCGCGCAGAGCAATGCGTACGCACTGTCCAAGACCCGCGCCGAGGCGCTGGCCTGGGACATGCAGGCGCGGCAGAACCGCTGGTCGATGGTGAGTGTGCACCCGGGCGCCATCTTCGGGCCGTCGCTGTCGCAGCGCGACGATGCCACCAGCGTGCAACTGCTGCGCCAGTTTCTGGACGGCTCCTTCCGCCAGGGCGTACCAGAGCTGTGGCTGGGCACGGTGGACGTGCGCGACGTCGCCCAGGCCCACGTCAGCGCGGCGCTGCTGCCGGGCGCATCGGGCCGCTACATCGTCGTGGGCGAGAGCCTGCGCCTGCTGGAAATCGCGCAGCGCCTGCGCCAGAGCCACCCCAACCGGAGCGCCCGGCTGCCTACCAAGGAAGTGCCCAAGTGGCTGATGTGGCTCATCGCGCCCGCAGCTGGCATGGCACGCCGGTATGTGCGCCACAACGTCGGGCACCCGATGCAGTTCGACACCACGCGCAGCCGGACCGAACTCGGGGTGGCGTACCGGCCCGCCCTCGACACGCTCGGCGAGCACGTGGAGCAGCTCGTGGCCGACGGCCTGGCACCCGCGTAAGGCAGCCCCATGCGCAACCACCTCAAAGCCCTGCGGCAGGACCGCGGCATGACCCAGCAGGCGCTGGCCGACGCGCTGGGCGTGAGCCGCCAGACGGTGCACTCCATCGAAGCGGGCAAGTACGACCCCAGCCTGCCCCTGGCCTTCAAGATCGCCCAGGTGCTGCAGCGGTCCATCGAGCAGATCTTCGTGCCCGAGGACTGAGCCCGCCCCCCCTCACGTACCGCGTGCCGCGCAATGGCGCACGCCGGGCCTGCACGCACCTGTTGACGCGACAAAAGAAATTTACTATTCTTTAAATAACAAATTTTGTTTATTTAAAGATAGTCAAATGAAAACCACCCGCCAGCAACAAGACGCCACGCGCCGCCAGATCGTGGCCAGCGCGGTGGACCTCATGACCCGCCAAGGCTTCGATGGCACGACGATGAAGGACATCGCGCGCGCTGCAGGCATTGGCGATGCGACGATCTACAAATACTTCCCCACCAAAGACCGCATCGTGGTCGGCTACCTGGACGACACCGTCCAACAGGCGCTGGCCGACACGCTGAAGACCCCGGGGTTTGGCGGCTACAGCCTGCAGGAAAAGCTGCAGCGCCTGACCGACGCGGTGCTGGAGCGCCTGCTGGCCGACCGCGAATTTGTGGCCCAGGTGCGCAGCCTGGCGCGGCGCTCGCCGCTGTCGATGCTGGCCGAACCCCTGGCGGCGCGCCAGGGCCTGCGCGACGCGGTGGCCGGTTTTCTGGAAGCCGCCGAGGCCAGCGGCGAGATCGAGCCCTGCGACTTCAAGGGCCTGGCGGGCAGCCTCTACACCGACTACCTCGCGGGCGTGGTGAGCTATTGGCTGGCCGACACCTCCGACGAATTCGCCGACACCACGCAGCTGGTGGACCTGTCGCTCGGTGTGCTGGTGCAGGCGCTGCGCGTGGGCCTGGTCAACCGCGTGGCGCAGCTGGGCGGCTTTGTGCTGCGCAGCCAGATGGCGCGCATGGCCCAGCACGGCAGCGGCCTGCTGGGCATGCTGCAACTGGCGCGGCAGACGCTGGGCAGTGCCCCGCCACACGCATCCCCCGCCCAGCGCAGCCCTGAGCCCCCGGCGGCGCCACCACGCCGCGCTAAACGCGCACCCAGCGCCCCGGCCGCAACGAAGCCCGCCACGCCCCGCAAGAAGAAGAGCGCCCCATGAACTCGCCCACAGCCACCGCTGCCCCCACCACCGTGCGCGCCACCCAGGTGCCGCCCGGCACGGCCATCCACGCCACCCTGCCCGGGGCCGATTTTTTTGATGCCTACGAGGTGGCCGACCGGCACCCCGCGCGCTCGGCCTTGCAGTCGTGGCTGGACGTTGCGGCCCGCACCCCGGCATGGACACGCGCCCTCATGTTCGTGCGCAACAAGGCCGTGCGCCTGGTGGGCCTGAAGGACCTGGGCCAGCTGCACGACGGCCACCCGCCCGCCAGCGGCCGCCCTCTGCGCGACGCGCGCAGCTACCGCGTGGGTGACCGCGTGGGCATCTTCCGCATCCGGCACCTGAGCGACACCGAGGTGGTGATGGGCCAGGACGACAAGCACCTGGACGTGCAGGTGTCCATCTGCAAACAGCCCGCCGCCCCCGGCGCCGCGCCCCGGGTGGTGCTGAGCACGGTGGTGCACATCCACAACACGCTGGGCCATGCGTACATGGCGGTGATCACGCCCATCCACCGCGTGATTGCACGCGGCACGGCACAGCGCCTGGCAGAACATGGCCAAGGCTGAGGCCCCGCGCACCGGCAAGCTGGCCCGCAGCGCCATCACCGGGCTGGCAGCGGCGCGCATCGGCATGGCCGAACTGGGGCATCGCACGCGCAAGCGCTCCGCCCAGGCACAGGCCGAGCACGAGGCCGCGCTGGGCCGCATCCTGTTTGGCGCACTGGGGCAGCTGCGGGGCTCGGCGCTCAAGGTGTCGCAGCTGCTCAGCATGCACCCGCAGCTGCTGCCTGAGGGCGTGCGGCGCGAGCTGGCGCGCGCCCACCACCAGGCCCCGCCGCTCAACCGCGCGCTGGTGGGCCGCGTGTTCCGCCAGGCCTTCGGGCAGGAGCCCGAGGCGCTGTTCGACCATTTCGAGCCCACCGCGTTTGCCGCCGCCAGCCTGGGCCAGGTGCACCGCGCGCAGCTCGCAGGCCACGGCACGGTGGCCGTCAAGGTGCAGTACCCCGGCATCGCCGCCACCATTGCCAACGACATGCAGCTCATGCGCACCGCGCTGCGCGCCCTGGCCCACACCGACCTGCCCCTGCCCACCGACGCGGTGATGGACAGCGTAATGACCGAGATCGAGGCCACCCTGCTGCGCGAGGTGGACTACCTGCAAGAGGCCGAACAGCTGCAATGGTTTGCCCAGCACGCCGCGCAGCCGGGGGTGGTGATGGCCCGGCCCATCCTGTCGCACACCCGCGCCCAGGTGCTCACGCAGCAGTTTGTGCCCGGCCAGCCGCTGCAGGCCTGGCTGGCCACCCAGCCCACGCAGGCGCAGCGCGACCAGGCCGGGCAGCACCTGTGGGACTGGTTCATGCACTGCATCTTTGTGCTGGGCCGGGTGCATGCCGACCCCCACCCAGGCAACTTTCTGTTTGCGCCCGATGGCACGGTGGGCGTGCTGGACTTTGGCTGCACGCGCAGCCTGTCCACCGGGTTTCGCGCGCAGGTCACGCAGGCCTGGTCGGCACTGCTGCGGCCAGCGGACGACCCAGAGCGCCATGCGCTGGTGCTGCAGGCCTACCAGGCCCTGGGCCTGGCCGGGCCGGATGTCAGCCTGCCCACCTACCGCACCGACCTGGCCCCGGCCCTGGCCGTGATGCAGGCCTGGCAGATCGAGCCATTCACACAAGCCGTGTTCGACTTTGGCACCAAGACCCCACCGCCGCTGACGCCCCCCGCAGACCAGCGCATGCTGGGCCGCCACCTGCAGCAGGTGCCCAGTGAGATGCCCGCGTTCGAGCGCATGTGGATGGGCCTGATGCACCTGCTCACGCAGCTGGGCGCACGGGTGCACACCCGGGGAGCACATTGGCTCACACCCACCGGCGCCAACCCTTGACCGCCCCCTTCACGAACAAGATAGACACCGGGAGGAGAAAAAACATGAATACATCGCTGGTCCTTGCCGCCCTGGGCCTGGCCCTGGTGGGCGCCGCCCATTCCGTGCTCGGAGAAATCCTGGTGTTCCGCTCGCTGCGCCTGCGCGGCGTGGTGCCCACGGGCGGCCAGCCCGTGCTGCGCGAGGGGCATGTGCGCATCCTCTGGGGCAGCTGGCACCTGGTGACGGTGCTGGGCTGGGCTTTCAGCGCGCTGCTGTGGCGCCTGGGCACAGTGCCTGCGGACACCAACCTGGGCGCCTGGGTGGCCGATGTGGCGGCGGGCGCCACGCTGGCCTGCGGGCTGCTGGTGTTCTTTGCCACCGAGGGGCGCCACCCCGCCTGGGTGGCGCTGATGCTGCTGGCCGTGGTGATCTGGTGGCGATGAGCCCCACCGCGAGCGTGAAAAAAATCACACTCTTCCTATGCGCCTCCGCCCCAGGAAACACAACTTCACAACACTTCGCAATTCGACTACACCGGCTTGACGCAGAGCCCGCAGCATGAAGGCTCCGGTTCCGACAGGGATCATTTTGAGGAGTTCACCATGGCCCGCAATGCACTCGCCGCTGTATCCATCGCCCTGCTGACGCTGGGTGCCGCCACGGCGGCGCACGCGCAGCACACCAGCGCCACCGTTGTCATCGGCACGGACGCGCCCCGCTACCACGGCCCTGCGCCAGTGGTGGTGCAGTACCAGGCGCCCCCGCCCCCCCGCTACGAAGCCGCGCCCCACCCACGCCGGGGCATGGTCTGGGTGCCTGGCCACTGGGAGTGGCGCGGCCACCGCCATGTCTGGCTACAAGGCCACTGGGTGAAGGCCCGCCCGGGCTACCACTACCGCGAGCCGCGCTGGGTGGAACATGGCGGCCGCTGGAATATGCAGCCCGGCGGCTGGGACCGCGACGGTGACGGTGTTCCCAACCGCCACGACCGTGACCGCGATGGCGATGGCGTGTCCAACCGCCACGACCGTAGCCCCGACAACCCGTATCGCCGCTGACGGGCAGGCACCGGGCCGAGGGCTGTGCTGACCGGCAGGCAGGTCAGTCAAACACCAACTCTGCCCGGCCCAGGCCCGGGAAGTCCGCCACCACCCGGGTGCCCGGCGCCACCAACACGGTGCCGGTGCACGAGCCCGTCGTCACCCACTGACCCGCGCGCAGCCCGCCCAGGCTGTGCGCGCCTTCGTTGGCCAGCCAGGCCAGCAGCCGCAGCGGGTCGCCCGCCGGGTTGCCCCAGCGGGTGTGCTGCACGGCCACCGACTCGTTCACCCACAGATCCACACCCTGCGCCAGCGGCTGCACCGCCGCCACATCGGCCGTGCCTGTGCCCACCACCAGGGCGCCATGGCAGGCCTGGTCGGCCAGGCGGCTCCATTCGCCCTGTCGGGCCCAGGCGGCAAAACGCGTGTCGCACACTTCGATGGCGGCCCGCACCGACACCAGGGCCGCACGCACCTCAGCTGCGCTGTAGGGCGTTTCGCGCGGGGGCAGGTCGGTGCCGAGTTCGTAGACCAGTTCCGCCTCCACCCCCAGCACCGCAAAACCGGCGGCGGGCAGGTGGACTGCGGCCTCCCCGGCGTGCGGGGTCTGCGCCACCCACACCGAATCGCGGGTGAGCGCTGCACGCGCGGGCAACGCATCGGGCGCGGCCGCGCCCACCTTCCAGCCCGCGACTTCGCCGCGCTCGCGCACCACGGCGTCCTGCACGGCATAGGCCTGGGCGGCGTTCTGCGGGCGCAGTGCCGTGGGCAGGTCGAACGGGCGGGGCGTGCGCCCCTGGCGGGCCATGGTGAGCACGGCGGCACTGGTCTGCGGATCAAAGGCGGTATCGGGCATGGGGTGGTTCCAGGGTCGGGGATGTTGGCAAATTATGGCTACCAGCCACCGGGCCCTACAGCGCCAGCATCAGCAACGATTGCGGTCCATTAGTTCGCAGGAGCAGGTTTTTGCGCGCCGGGCGCTCCTAGAATGGCCCCCGCAGGAGAGCACGGCGGCAACGCCCGCTGTGCACCGAAGGCGCAAACTCCCATACACGCTCAGGTCCCGTACTGCACCATTTTTCAAAGCCGTCTGGAGAGCCGCCACCACCTGTCCGCAGCGTGGTGGCGCACCGAAGGAGCAAGCCGCAGCCCGGGTGGGATGGCGGTGAATCTCTCAGGTACCAAGGACAGGGGGAGCGGCAGCCTGGCGGACATGCGCCAGCTGCTTGCTATTGATTTAGTAGCTGCTACCGCATACCCATCAGGCGCAGACCCCTTAAAAGGCTTCAAAAATGCGCGTGATCGTTCTGGGCGCCGGCTTGCTCGGCGTGACTTCGGCTTATTTCCTTTCGCAACTTGGTCACGAGGTGACCGTCATCGACCGCCAGGGCTCACCCGGCGCCGAGACCAGCTTTGCCAACGGCGGCCAGATCTCGGTGAGCCACGCCGAGCCCTGGGCCAATCCCAGTGCGCCGCTCAAGGTGCTGCAATGGCTGGGCAAGGAAGATGCGCCATTGCTCTTCCGCCTGCGCGCTGACATGCGGCAGTGGCTGTGGGGCCTGTCCTTCCTGCGCAACTGCACGCCCGCGCGCACGCGCCACAACATCGAGCAGATCGTGCGCTTGGGCACCTACAGCCGCGACACGCTGCAGCAGCTGCGCGCGGCCACCGGCCTCCAGTACGACCAGCGCACGCAGGGCATCCTGCACTTCTATACCGATCAAAAAGAATTTGACGGCGCCCTGGCCCCTGCCGAGCAGATGCGCGCGCTGGGCTGCGAGCGCCAGGTCATCAGCGCCGACGAGGCCGTGCGCATCGAGCCTGCCCTGGCCCATATCCGCCCGCAGCTGGCCGGCGCCACGTTCACGGCCGAAGATGAATCCGGCGACGCCAACCAGTTCACGCGCGAGTTGGCCAAGCTGTGCGAGGCGGCGGGCGTGCGGTTCCGCATGGGCCACCACATCACCGCCTTGCGCGAGGCAGGTGGCCGCATCGACCATGTGGAAGTGACCAACGCCGAAGGCCGCTTCGAGCGTGTGCGCGGCGATGCGTTTGTGCTGGCCATGGGCTCGTTCAGCCCGCTGCTGGCGCAGCCGCTGGGCATCCAGCTGCCCATCTACCCGGCCAAGGGCTACTCGGTGACCATGCCGGTGAAGGACGCGTCCAAGGCGCACCAGGTGAGCCTGACGGACGATGAGTTCAAGCTCGTGTTCTCTCGCTACACCAGCGAACGCGGCGGCGACCGCCTGCGCATTGCGGGCACGGCGGAGCTGAACGGCTATGACCGCCACCTGAACCAGGTGCGCTGCGAGGCCATCGTGCGGCGTGTGGAGCAGCTCTTCCCCGGCGCAGGCGACACCACCCAGGCGCAGTTCTGGAGCGGCCTGCGCCCTGCCACGCCCAGCAATGTGCCACTGATCGGCAAGACGAAGGTGGGCAACCTGTTCCTCAACACCGGCCACGGCACGCTGGGCTGGACGCACGCCTGCGGCTCGGGCAAGGCGCTGGCCGACATCGTGAGCGGCCGGGTGCCCGAGGTGGACTTTGCGTTCCAGGGCTTGCAGGGGCGCGCAGCCGGGGCGGCGCTGGTGCCGTCGCGCACGGCGGCCTGAAGCTGCATGCGGTTGCAGCGAGGCAGCGCTGCTGCAACCGCTGCGAAAGGCTGCGCCTACTTGGCCGCGCCCGTGGCATGCGCCACGAACTGAGCCACAGCCTGCATGTCCTTCTCGCTCATGCGCTCGGCATAGGACGGCATCACGCCGATGCCCGCCTTGAGCGCGCGCAGCACGCGGCCTGCGTCGGGTTTCAGCTCGTCCAGCACCGGGCCCACCTGGCCCTCGGCACCGGCGGCCTGCAGTGTGTGACACACGGCGCAGGCAGGCTGGATCTTGGTGAACAGCTCCTTGCCGCGTGCCAGTTCGGCGGGGTCGGCAGCCCCAGCCGCCGCACAGGCGCCAGCGGCCCACGCCGCCACGGCAAGGCGGCGTGCTCGGTTCAATCTACCCATGTCAGGCGACGGTCACGGTGACAGCGTGGTCGCGCCAGCTGGCGTTGTTGTAGCCGCCCAGGTTTTCCTCGCGCTGCTCGGCCTGCACATTGCCCGCCGTGTCGGTGGCGCGACTGGCCAGCACATGGCTGCCCGCCTCCAGGCGCACGGGCAGCGCAAACTGCCGCCAGGCAAACGGTCCCAGGTCGGGGCCGATGAGCTTGGCCGCCTGCCAGGTCTTGCCACCATCAACCGACACCTCCACGCCCTTGATGCTGCGTGTGCCACCAAATGCCACGCCATGCACCTGCACCTGGCCGGGCTTGAGTGCGCCCTTGTCGGGCAGCGGGCCGTTGATCCAGGACTTCACGCCCATCTCCCACACCGAAGGCTGGTCGGGGCTGGCCTTGCTGCCGGGCGGCGACATGCGGTAGCCGTGCGACATGATGCGCGCCTGCGACTGTGCGCTGCCAAAGGCCACACGCTTGACGTACTTGATGTTGTTCACGCCCTGGTAACCGGGCACCACCAGCCGCAGCGGGCCGCCATGCGCCAGCGACAGCGGCTCGCCGTTCATCTCCCAGGCCAGCAGCGCATCGTCCATCGCCTTCACGGGCACCGAGCGCTCTACCAGCACGGTGAGCGGGTCCACGCCCTCGGGCAGCTTCTCGCCACCCGTGCCGGTCAGGTAGGCAGCGCCGTCGGCCAGGCCGCCAAGAGCCGCCACCACATTGCGCAGCGGCACGCCGCTCCAGACCACACAGCCCGCAGCGCCCACCTGCCAGGGTGTGCCGCTGGGCTTGCTGGGGAAAAAGCCCCGCCCGTTGCCCGAGCACTGCAGCACGGTGGCCACGGTTTCCACGCCCAGGGTCTTGAGTTCGGCCAGTGTCAGGCTGCGCGGGTTCTTGACCCCTTCGATCGCCACGGCCCAGCCATCGCGGTTGTCGAGGATGGCGGCATCGGGTGCAGGCAGGTTGTTGCGCACATACAGCTGGTTGGAGGGCGTGATGACGCTGGTGCCGAATGCAGAGCGCCGCGTCTCCAGCGTGCTGGTGCTGTGCACGATGAGGGCGTCTGGCGTCTTCCAGCCTGCATAGGCAGGCAGCGGCTTGACAGCGGCAGCGGTCGCCTGCTGGGCCCGGGCGGTGCCCGTCCATCCGGCCAGGCCCAGCGCGCCCAGGGCGGCAGCGCTTCCGGCCAGCAAATGGCGGCGCGGCAAGGTCGTGGAATGTGTCATGCGAAGGTCTCCGAATGGGGGGTGGAATGGGCAGGCGGAATGGCCCGGCCCGGCGGCAGCCTCCTCAGGCCGACACGGAGGCAGCCCGCATTCTGTGCGGCAGCCCCGGCCCACCGCACGCAACATTGCGTTAACAGAAGTAACAAATACAAAACATCAGAAACATCCGCACGCATGTCAGGCGGCGTGGGCATATTCGCCGCTTCGGCAGAGAGAGAAAGAGAAAGGGCGATGCCATGAACACCTACAAAAACCCCCAGGCCCCCCGCACCCGTCACCACATCCGCCTGGCCGCACTGCTGTGCTGGGGCCTGGGCTGCAGCGCGGCGCTGGCCCAGCTCACGGCCATCGTGGCGGTGGAGCCCACCGCACGCAAGGCCGCCCATTCGATCCTGCGCACGGCGGCCGAGTCGGGCCTGGCCAAGGCCTCGGGCCAGCCCGTGGCCCTGGCCACCAGCGACGACCTGGCCGACGTGATGCGCGCTACCCGCAGCGCGGGCTACGACATCTTCATCGGCCCGGCCCAGGTGGCGGCCTCGGCCCTGCAGCGGGGCTACGAGCTGGTGGGAGCCACCCACAAGTCCGACAAATACCTGCTGGTGGGGCTGGCGCAGATCGACGCCGTGCCCGCCATGAAGGGCCGCAGGCTCTACCTGCCGCAGCAGGACTCCATCTACACCTACATGGCGCGCGGCATGCTCAACGAGGCCGGGCTCTCGTTCCAGGACCTGCGTGCCGTGCAGTATGAAAAGTTTCCCCAGGCGGGCCTCACGGCCCTGACCCTGGGCTCCACCGATGCCACCGTGGTGCGCGAGGACGACTGGGCCGAATGGGCCGCCGCGCACCCCGGCACCGCACGCGTGCTGGCCACCTCGCAGCCGGTGCCCGGGGGGTTCTCGGTGGTCGTGAAGAAAGACCTGCCCGCCGACGCGCGCAACCGGCTGGCCCAGTGGTTTGGCGCCACGCCCATCTCCACCGGCCTGCCACCCGTCACCTTGCGCCCCGAAGCCAGCGAATACCGCCGGGTGGCCGAGTTGGGCCTGTTCACCCCCACCAGCCTGCCCGGGGTGAGCCGCATCACCGCACGCGAGGCCCAGACCCTGCTGGCGCAAGGTGCCACCCTGGTGGACACACGCACCGAGAAGGAATTCAAGACCAAACGCATCCGGGGCGCCGTGTTTGCGGCCTACGTGGAAAAAAGCCTCAAGGATGTGGCCTTCAACGCTGCACAGGATGACTTCCAGGCGCTGGACAAGCTGCCCCAACTGGACAAGGCCCAGCCCGTGATCTTTGCCTGCAACGGTGCCGAGTGCTGGAAGTCCTACAAGGCCGCCAAGGTGGCCGCCGCCAAGGGCTTCAAATCGGTGTACTGGCTGCGCGGCGGCCTGCCCGAGTGGGATGCCATGGGCCTGCCCACCGAAGGCGGCTGAGTGGGCCCCCGACCCTGCGGAAAAATGGGGCGCTCGCCCCTTCCGTACAATCGCTTGCAACTCAACACCCAAGGGCGCGCAAGGCGCCCTTTGTATGGAAATAGCAATACTGTTCGCCCTCATCTGTCTCAACGGCCTGTTTGCCATGTCAGAAATTGCTCTGGTCACGGCCCGCAAAGCCCGGCTGCAAAAGTTGATTGATGAGGGCGATAGCGGTGCCGCCGCTGCCGTGAAGCTGGGCGAAGACCCCACGCGTTTTCTCTCCACCATCCAGATCGGCATCACGTCGATCGGCGTGCTCAACGGTATCGTGGGCGAGGCCGCACTGGCCGCCCCGCTGGCCGCCTGGCTGGAGCGCCTGGGCGTGCCGCTGCCTTACGGGGGCTATGCGGCCACCGGCCTGGTGGTGGTGCTGATCACGTACTTCTCCATCGTGGTGGGCGAGCTGGTACCCAAGCGCATCGGTCAGTCGTACCCCGAGACCTTTGCGCGCCTGGTGGCGCGGCCCATCAACCTGCTGGCGCTGGCGACAAAGCCGTTTGTGCTGCTGCTGTCCACCTCCACCCGCACGCTGCTGCGCCTGTTGGGCGTGAAGGAAACCAGCGGCAGCCCGGTGACGGAGGAAGAGATCCACGCCATGCTGGTCGAAGGCACCACCGCCGGTGTGATCGAGTCGCACGAGCACACCATGGTGCGCAACGTGTTCCGCCTGGACGACCGCCAGATCGGCTCGCTGATGGTGCCGCGCGGCGACGTGGTGTGCCTGGACATCGATGCGCCGTTCGAAGAGACGCTGCAGCGCATCGAAGAATCCGACCACGCGCGCTTCCCGGTGGTGCGCGGCGGCATGGACAACATCCTGGGCGTGATCAACGCCCGCCAGTGGATGGCCAAGGCCCTGCGCGACCGCAGCCAGGGCCTGACCCAGCAGGCGCTGCAGACGGCGCTGTATGTGCCCGAAACCATCACCGGCATGGAGCTGCTGGACAACTTCCGCCTGTCGGATGTGCACATGGCGTTCGTGATCGATGAGTACGGCGAGGTGCAGGGCATCGTCACGCTGCAGGACCTGATCGAGGCGATCACCGGCGAGTTCCAGCCGCGCGACCCCGAGACCTCGTGGGCGCTGCAGCGCGAAGACGGCAGCTGGCTGCTGGACGGCCACATTCCCGTGCCCGAGCTGAAAGACCGCCTGGGCCTCGACGCCGTGCCCGAGGAAGAACGCGGCCGCTACCACACGCTCAGCGGCATGATCATGCTGCTGACAGGCCGCCTGCCCAAGGTGACCGACACCGTGCAGTGGGAGGACTGGCGGCTGGAAGTGGTGGACATGGATGGCAAGACCATCGACAAGATCCTGGCCACGCGGCTCACGCCCGAAGAAAAGGCCGAGACCGACGACAACGGCGCGGGCTGACCGCCGTTGGCGATGGCGGGGGTTGCTGCACGCCAGCCAGCCCCCCTTTTTTTACATCAGGACGGTGAGGGTTCGCTGTCCACAAACACGGTCAACACGCCGGTGTAGCCGTACAGATGGTGGTGGGCGATCTCGCCGCCCGCAAAGAACCCCGCCAGCGGCACATCGCCCAGCGCATGGCGCACGATCTGCAGCTCGGCACTGGGCCCGCCAAAATGCGGACCGCCCCGGCCCGAACAGCTCACATAGATCGCGCCGCAAATGCGCCGCCCTGCCTGGGGCGCGCCCTGGGCAGCGGGCAGTCCGGGTGCGGGGGCCGGTCTGCCCTGCGCTCCCAGTGACGATTCCAGCGGTGCGGGTTCCAGCTCCTCGGGCGACAGTTCTTCGCGGATCTCGGCGCAGATGCGCATGAGGTCGGCACGCGCCGCCGCCACATTGCGCTGGCAGAACGCCAGGTGCATGCCAGGCTCCACCTGGTCGGCCAAGGCCACGCCCCGGCGGCTGCCATCCAGCCCCACGATGTGGCGCACCCGCGTGTCGGTGCCAAAGTGGCCCGTGCGGCGCTGGCCCTGGGGCTGCTCGCCCGCATTCACCAGCCCGGCCAGCGTGGCTCGCACCTTGCGCAGCGCGGGCTGCGGGTCGCCACCATCCAGCGATACCTGCAGCGTGTCGAGCAGTACATCCAGCGCGGGCTCGCCATCGAGCGTGAGCACCACGTTGTCCTGCGCGGCGGTGATGGTGTGCAGCGCGCCCACGGGCTGGCAGCCCTGCGTGACACGCGACACCAGGGCCACCCCGGCGTCAAACGCCACGCCCGACAGGCCGCCATCAAACACCCCGCTGGCCCCGCCCTGCCCTGCCATGTTGCCGTCGCCGCCCACGGCAAACTGCACGCTGGCCGTGCGGCTGGCGCTGAGGCCGCCAAACAGGTAGCCGGACTCGGTGCGCGCCGCCATTTCGGCCAGCAGCCCGGCCAGCTCGGGCGTGTGGCCGTCGGCATGCACCAGCGCCGTGTGCGCCACAAAACCGCTGCCCGGGCGGGGGGCATGCATGGGCAGCGGCGCTACGCCCGAGAACACGCGGTACTGGTCGGCGGGCACGTCGAGCAGCATGACCGACAACGCGGGTTCGTCAAAGTACTCGGCGTTGTTGGCCGACACACCCACACCCACGGTGCCGCTCCAGTCGGTCACCTCGGGCAGCTCGGCGCTCAGGTGGTCGAGCAGCGCCTGGGCATCGTTGCCGTAGTGGTCGGTGATGTAGAGCAGGCCCAGTGTGGGCGCTGCGGCGTATTCGGGCAGCGCCATCTGGGCGCGCAGCTGCGCCAGCACCAGCGCGGCCGCCATGCGCCACTGTGGGTGGGTGGCGTGGCCGGTGGGAAATAGTTTCATGGTGGTGATCTCCATGCCAGGGCGGTGGCGGGCAGGTATTGCACCACCTGCGGGTTGTCACACCCGCCCACGTTGGCGTCAGCCCGCTCGCTTGCGGGCGGCTGGGCTGCGGGTACTGCTGCTGGCCTTCTTGGAGACGGGTTTTGCCGGGGTCTTGCGCGCTGCGGGCTTCTTGGCAGCAGCAGGCTTTTTGGCGGCAGCCGATGTTGCCGCCCGCTTGGCACCGCCCTGCATGGTCTGCATGCCCTTGGCAGCGAACTGGCTGGCCATGCCGGTGGCTGTCTTGAGCGCCTCCTTGGCCAGGCCCGTGGCCATGTTCTTGGTGGTGTCGATGGCGGTCTGCTTGGCCGCGTCCTTCATGGCGTTGGCAGCGATCTGCTGGAACTGGCTGGTGAGCGCGCCCCACCACTGCATCGGGTCCACCACGGCGGGCTCGGGCGTGTCAGTGGCCTTGCCCTTGGCTTTGGGCTTCGCTTTCGCTGCGGGTTCAGCATCGGTTTCTGTCTCTTCCGGGGCTTCCTCTTCGGCGGCGGCACGGCCCGTCACACGGGCGGCGGCGCTGGTCACCGCCTCGGCAGCACCGGTGACGGTGTCGGCGGCTTTCTGCACACCGCTCATCACGGTGTCGGCTGTCTTGAGCTTGAAGGCGTTGGCCACGTCGCCCATGCTGAAGTTCATGCCCTTGAGCGTGGCCAGGGTCATCTTCTGCACTTCCAGCGCCTGGATGGTGGCGGCCAGCGCGCGCGAGTTCTGCTCCAGCCAGAACTGCACGGCCTTCAGCTCTTCGATGCGCTTTTCCAGCTCTTCCACGCTGATGGTGGGGGCCACCCAGTTGGAGAGGTTGGGCAACTGCGGAATGCTGCTGGACGCCCCCTTGGCCAGGCTTTGCAGAAAGTCAAAACCGGGGACGAATTTGCCGAAACCGAAGTTGTTGGATGTGTCGCTCATGGCCGCTCCGCAAGAGGTGGGTCTGTGATGGGGCCACAGCTTACTCCAATGCGTCGCGGCCGGAAGGGGCAGATTCCCGCCCCTGCCCCCTCAGTGCTTGTGGCCGTGCCCGTGGCCTGCAGCGGCTGGTGCCGCAGCGCCGCCAGGCGGCGTGGTGGCCACGGGCACGCTGAGGGTGAGCTTGCTCTCGATGCCCTTGGCGTCCTGGAACACCAGGGTCAGGGGCACGGCAGTGTCCTTGGCCAGCGGGGCCTTCAGGTCCAGCAGCATGATGTGGTAGCCGCCGGGCTTGAGGTCCACCGCTTTGCCAGCGGGCAGTTCCAGCGCGGGGATGGCGCGCATCTTCATCACGTCGCCTTCCATCTTCATCTCGTGCACCTCGGTCACGCCCGCAGCAGGTGACTCGGCGCGCACCAGGCGGGCGCTGTCCTGGGCCGTGAGGCGCATGAACGCGCCCGTGCCCTTTTGGCCCTGCACGCTGGCACGGGCCCAGGCGCCCTCGACCTTGACGGCGGCGGTCTGCGCCCAGGCGGGGGCGCTGGCGAATGCAGCGGCGAGCGTGGCCGCCAGGGCGGCGGTGTGGAGCAGTTTTTTCATGGGGAAGGGTCCTTGTTCAGCAGAGGAAAGTGATGTGTGCGGGCAACAAAGGCCCAGTTCGATCAGTGATTGTGGGCACCGGCGCCCGCGCCGGGCAGAATTTCCAGCGCGGCGGCTGGGGACTTCAGGTCCGAAAGCTTTTGCCCGGCCTTGGGCACTTCCACCCAGTCGTTGCGGCCTTCGGCGCAGGCCTGGCGCACGGGCCAGTACACGGTGCCCGCCTGTTCGGGGGCGGTGGCGACCAGCACGAATTCGTCGTAATGGGCGCTCTGCAGCATGTCGTCTGCGGTCTTGGCCGTCCAGGTCACGCGCACCACGTCTTCGGTGATGCTGCGGCCGTGGCTGGTGTAGGGCTGTGCGAGTTTTTCGCGCTGCACCTCCAGCGCCCAGCCCGCCTTGGGCATGGGGCGCGCACCGCGCATGCCTGCCGGGATGTCCACCGCAATCTGCCGCGTGGGCGATGCGCCACAGCCATGGCCGACCTTGAACGTGGCCTTGTAGCTGGCGCCTGCCGGGGCCACCTGGTATTCGAGCACCACATGCGCAGATGCAGAGCAAAAAAGGCCTCCTGCGCCTGACAGCAAAGCGATTGCAGCTATCTTTTTCATAGTATCGAGAGACATGGGATGTGTTCCTTTCAGAGGCTGACCTTGAGCTCAGCGAGGTAGCTGCGCTGTGGGTAGGGGTGGAAGTTCCAGAACTTGTAGTTGTTGAGGTTGTCGATGCCCACGGCGGCGCTGACCGCTTTGGTGATCTGGTAGCGCACGCGCACATCGGTGGTGAAGTAGCGGCTCGCCCCCTGATAGGCAAAGCCATTCGGGTCGGAGTTGTCGAGCGTGCTGTACTGCTTGCCGCTGTAGCGCGCGCCCAGGGTGTACGACCATTTATCGTCGGGCCGGTAGGTGGCCACGGCGCTGGCGCGCCACTCGGGGACGCGTGGCTGCCACTTGCCCACACTGGCCGGGAACTTGTCGTTCTTCGTGATCTTGGAATCCGTCCAGGTCAGGCTGCTGCCCAGATCCAGCCCGCGCACAAAGACATTGGCGGCCTGGTACGACAGCTCCAATCCTTTGGTACGAATCGCGTCCACGTTCTGCACGTTGGTCACGTTGGGCGTGACGAGCACATTGGTCTGCGAGTACAGCGCGTCCTTGGTGCGCTCAAAAAATGCGGTGAGGCGCAGCAAACCGTTGCCCAGGTCCCGCTCGGCCGTCAGCTCGGTGGTCCAGCTCTTTTCGGGTTTCAGGTTCGGATCGTTGTTGATGAGCGTGCCGCTGCCGCTGATGCCGCCCTGGTACAGCTCGGCCACCGTGGGCATGCGCACGGCGCGGCCGGTGGAGGCCTTGAGCACCCACAGATCATTGGCCTGGTAGGCCAACGCGGCCTTGGGCGAAACATAGGTTTCGTTGCGCTCGGCGTGGTTCACCGTGGTGGTGGCGTTGCCGGTCTGGCCGTTGCTGGCGCTCCAGCGCTCGGCGCGGGCGCCCAGCACGGCCTTCCACTTCGGCGCGATCTTCCAGGTGTCTTGCGCCCACAGGCCGATCAGCTGGGTGTCGCCATTGAAGGCCTGGTTGCGGGCGCCTGCGGCGCCGTTGATCCAGTTGCTGGTGGCGTTCTCCACCGTGCGCAGCTGGTAGCTGTCGCGCTGCAGGCCAAAGTCCACGATGTGCGCGCCCAACACGCCATCGGGCCGCCAGGTGCCCTTGGCCGCCAGCGTGTTCCAGCCCGTGCCCTTGCTGTTGACGATGCGCCCGGCCCCGCCGTTCAGCGCCGCAGGCAGCGCCACGGAGGCGGCGCGCAGGGTGTCGGTTTGGTAGTCATACAGGCTGGCCGCCACCTCCCAGTCGAACACGCCTTGCGTGCGGCTCTTGACCGACAGGCCGTGCATGAAGTGCGTGAGGTCTTCATTGGACACATTGAAGTCGGTGGGCGCAAGCGCAAACGAGCGGCCATTGATGTTGACCGTACCGCCGTACACCGCATTGCCATTGGCGTCGCGCAGGTAGCTGGTGGGCCGCCCTTCGGATTCGTTGTGCCACCAGCCAAAGGTGTAGGCGGCCCGCACGGTGGGCGAGAGGTCGTAGGAGATCTTGGCCTTGATGTGGTCTTGCTGCGTGTGGTACTGCGTGGCGGTGCCCAGCAGGTACCAGGGCTGGTTGCTGCGGTTGTTGCCCAGCACCGCGCCCGTCACGGGCGTGCCCGCGTTACCCACGGCGCCTGCCGACACCAGGCGCGTGGGGAACGTGAGCGGCTGGCCTTCGCTGTCGGTCTTGTTGAAGTTGAGGAACCAGGACCAGTCACCGTTCTTGTTGCCCACGGAGGCGCTGACTTGCTTGCCCCCGTAGGTGCCGTTGGTGTTGTACAGGTCGAACGGCTGGTGCTGGTAGCTGACCTGCCCGTGCGCCTCAAACTTTGTCGGCATGCGGGTGACGTAGTCCACCACCGCGCCCACCGAGTTGCCTGCGTAGGCAGCAGAGAAGGGGCCGTAGAGCACGTCCACACGCTCGATTTCCTCGGGCGTGACCAGCATCCAGCGCGGCGCGTTGGTGGGGCCGTTGCCCAGGTAGTTGCTCAGCAAGATGCCATCGGCAAACACCATGGACCGCGCCGGGTTGCCCGTACCCGAGGCGCGGGTGGACAACACGGCGTGGTTGTAGTCACCGATGTAGCGCTTGCGCACCAGCAGGCTGGGCAGGTACTTGAGCGCGTCTTCGCTGTCGGTGGCGTTGATCGCATGCTCGATCTGCTCGCGCGTCACGCCCTCGATGGTGGTGGGGATCTGCGTGGGCAGCGAGGTGGGCTGGCCGCCACTGATGGTGACCACGCCCAGCTCCTTGACGGGGGCATGGGTGCTGTCGGTGGTCTGAGCCCACACGGGCACAGCCCCTGCGAACGTGAATGTGAGGGCGATGGGAAAGGCACTGGCCACGGCCAGCGCCATGCGGCTTTTGCGCATGGGTTTAACTCCTGAATGTAAAGCCAGATTGGCCGTCTGCGCGCGATGGACAAGCGCAAACAGCTATCAAACAGATAGCAAATCAGGAGAAGGCCGGGGGCCCGCGCGGCGGCAGCGGCGCGGCAGTGCGCGCAGCAATGTGCGCCGCAGGGATGGGGCGCAGGGCATGCGCCAGGGGATGGGCCGCAGGCAACTGGGCATGCGAAGCGGGCGGCGGTGCGCCCACCTGCGCGCACAGGGGGCAGTCGAGCGTGTGGCTCTGCATCTCCTGCGCACCATCGTCGGTCTTGACCAGCAGCTTGATCGCGCCCGAGCCGGAGCAGATCAGCTCCATCGCCTGCGGGTTGACCAGCGGCGACGCCACAGCCACGCCCATGGACACCACAAACCACGCCAGCACCAGGCGGGCGAGCCAGCGAAGGCTGCGGAGGGTTTGCAGGGAGGGCGTCATGAGCGCCTGATTGTAGGTGCCCCCCACTGCAGCGCCTTGACCAGGGTCATCTGCGCGACGGGTCCGGCCCTGGCACCGCCCTAGGATGCACGCTGGCATTCACAACAACACAGGAGACACCCCCATGCTCACGCTCTGCGGTTTTTCGGCCAGTAACTACTACAACAAGGTCAAGCTCGCCCTGCTCGAAAAGGGCCTCCCTTTCAGCGAAGAGCTGGCCTGGGTCGGCGAAACCGACCGCAGCGCCTCGCCCCTGGGCAAGGTACCCTACCTGCGCACGCCCCACGGCCCGCTGTGCGAATCGGCAGTGATCGCAGACTACATCGAAGCCGCCCACCCCGAGCACCCGCTGATCCCCGCCGACCCCTACCAGGCCGCCAAGGTGCGCGAGCTGATCACCTTTCTGGAGCTGCACCTGGAGCTGGTGGCGCGCAACCTGTACCCGCAGGCCTTCTTTGGTGGCACGGTGAGCGACACCGCCAAGGAGAAGGTGGGCGCGCAACTGACCAAGAACATTGCCGCCTTCGGCCAATTGGCAAAGTTCAGCCCCTATGTGGGCGGCGACAGCTTCACCCTGGCCGACTGCGCGGCCATCGTGCACCTGCCGCTGGTCAGCTCGGCCACCAAGATCATCTATGGCCGTGACTACCTGGCCGACCTGCCCGTGCGCGAATACCTCACCCGCATGGGCGAGCGGCCCCATGTTCAGCGGGTGAACGCCGACCGCAAGACCAACACCGCAGAAATGCTGGCAAGGCCCAAGAAGTAAGCCCCGAGGTACGCGCCCCTTGAGCGGCTGCGCAGCGCAGCCGCATCCGTTGCTGCGTCAGAACCGGGGCGTGCGCTTCTCGCGCAAGGCCGCGACGCCCTCACGCGCATCGGGCCCGCCAAAGCCCATGAACTCCAGGGCAAGGGAGGTCTCGAACATCGGCCCTGCCTGGCGCAGCCACTGGTTGAGCGCGTGTTTGGTCCAGCGGATGGCGGTCTGCGAGCCGGCGGCCAGCCGGTCGGCCACCTCGTAGGCGCGTGGCAGCAGGTCTGCCTCGTCCACAGCCAGTGAGACGAGGCCGATGCGCTCGGCCTCCTCACCGCTCACGGGGTCGCACAAGAGCAGGTAGTACTTGGCCTTGGCCATGCTGCACAGCAGGGGCCAGACGATGGCGGCGTGGTCGCCTGCCGCCACACCCAGGCGGGTGTGACCGTCCACAATCTTCGCGCCCTTGGCCGCAATCGAGATGTCGGCCAGCAGGCCCGCCACCAGCCCCGCGCCCACGGCCGGGCCGTGGATGGCCGAGACGATGGGCTTGTCGCAGTGCACGATGTTGTAGACAAGGTCGCGCGCCTCCTTCCAGATGCGGCAGCGCACCTCGAAATCTTCGGTCATGTCCTGCACCATGGCCAGGTCGCCGCCGCCCGAAAAGCCCGCGCCTTCGCCGCGCAGCACGGCGCAGCGCACGCTGTCGTCGGCACTCACGTCGCGCCAGATCTCGCACAGCTCGCGGTGCCCCAGATGGCCCGCCGTGGGCAGCTTGCCGTTCAGCGCACGCATCTGGATGTCGAGCACCGCGCCCTGCTCGCCACGGCGGGCGATGCGCAGGGTTTCGTAGCGTTGGTAGTCGGGCGGGGGGACGGGTGTGGACATGGCAGGTGCGCACAAGGCGCCTGGGGTGGAGGGATCTGACATTGTGGCGGCCCGCCACCCTGCCACCCCACCGCACCTTGACCCCGGTCAACGTACAACGCCGCGCGCAGGCGCACCATCGGGCATCCATTCCCATCGGGACCGCACCAGGAGCTTTGCATGGACACGACCCAAGCCGCCACCTACCGCCAGCTGCTGCTGGCACAACAGGCCGCACTGCTGGCGCAGCTGGCCGAGCAGCGCGGCGGCACCATCGGCCGGGCCGAGGCCGCCGCCGCACACTTTGGCCAGTCCGAAGACCCGCGTGCCCAACGGGCCACAGAGCGTGAACTGGAGTTCGCACTGGACGAACACGAAACCGCTCATCTGGCTGCCGTGGAAGCAGCCCTGGCCCGCGTCGAGGCGGGCACCTATGGCGAGTGCACGGATTGCGGAGCTCACATCACCGCTGCCCGCCTGCACGCCACGCCCGAGGCAGCGCGTTGCGTGCATTGCCAGGAGAAAGCCGAGCAGCACCGCCACGCGGCCTGAGCCGCCACGCCACGCCACGCATTGAACAGAACCCTGGCTGCTATCCTTCGCCGGATGCGCAGCCTCTTTCACCTCGCCTTCCACGTCACCGATCTCGACGCCGCCCGCCGCTTCTATGGCGGCGTGCTGGGTTGCCAGGAGGGGCGGAGCACCGACACCTGGGTAGATTTCGATTTTTTCGGCCACCAGATCTCGCTGCACCTGGGCACCCCGTTTGCCAGTGCCCGTACCGGCCATGTGGGCGACCACCTGGTGCCCATGCCCCACTTCGGCGCCATCCTGGAGCTGGCCGACTGGCACGCGCTGGCGGCACGCCTGAAGGCGGCGGACACCGCCTTTGTGCTGGAGCCGCAGGTGCGCTTTGAAGGCCAGCCGGGCGAGCAGTGGACGATGTTCTTCCACGACCCCAGCGGCAACCCGATCGAGATCAAGGGGTTCCGCTCGCTGGACGCGGTGTACGCCACGTGAGCTACACCTTCGCGTCCGCCACCATCCTGCTTCTGCTGATCACGGATCCGCTGGGCAACATCCCCATCTTTGCCAATGCGCTGCGTGGCGTGGCACCCGAACGCCGGGCGCGGGTGATCCTGCGCGAGGTGCTGATCGCATTTGCGCTGCTGCTGGTGTTCCTGTTCTTCGGTGCGGAGTTTCTGCGGGTGATGAACCTGAGCGATCTGTCACTACAGATCGCCGGTGCGGTGGTGCTGTTCCTCATCGCGCTGCGCATGATCTTCCCGGCAGCCGTTGGCCCGCAGGCCGAGTTGCCCGGCGAACCGCTGATCGTGCCGCTGGCTATTCCTGCGCTGGCAGGCCCCTCGGCCCTGGCCACGGTGATGCTGCTGGTCGCCCAGGCGCCCGAGCGCAAGCTCGAATGGGTGGGCGCCCTGTGCGTCACCATGGCGGTGTGCGCCATCGTGCTGCTGATGGCCGAGCGCATCCAGCGCCTGGTGGGTGAGCGCGTGGTGATGGCGTTTGAACGCCTGATGGGGCTGATCCTCGTCGCCATTTCGGTGGAAATGCTGCTGCGCGGCATCAAGCAGTTCGCACACCAGATGTAGCTCGCAGCCTGCGGGGCGCACCCCCCGGGGCCGATTCAGCGGCGCTGCAGCAAGGGCATCGAGCCCAGCGCAAACACCGAGTTGGGCACCCCCACCCGGGCCATCAGGGGCCGGGGCTTGGGGATGAGCTTGGGCTTTGCTGCCGCAGCGGGAGCAGGGTCTTCAAACGCCACACCTTTTTCGAGCTGCTGGGCCACCAGGTCCTGCAGGGTCACCGATTGCAGGTACTCCATCACACGCAGGTTGAAGGTGGACCACAGGTCGCCGGTCATGGACTTTACCTGCGCGGCCTGGCCAGCGCCCAGGTTCTGCAGATCGTCTGCCTTCAGGTTTTCGACTGCCAGGATGATCTCTGCCACCGATACCTGGTCTGCCCGGCGCGCCAGCGTGTAGCCGCCACCGGGCCCGCGCGTGCTGTCTACCAGTCCGGCACGGCGCAGGGCGCTGAACAGCTGCTCCAGGTAGGAAAGGGACGTGCCCTGGCGCGCACTGATGGTGGACAGGGCCACCGGCCGCATCTTCTGGCGCAAGGCCAGATCGGTCATTGCCGACACTGCAAGTTGTCCTCTGGTCGTGATCCGCATCGTTGCTACTCCTTAGAGTGTGTTTTCAAGAACGCTGACAGTTCCTTCTCCGGTGCTGGGAGCCACGGAAAGGGCCAAGCCTTCAATGTAGAGATTTTGACACTTCGCGTATATTCGTTTTATTGAGTTTTATTGCTCGCTTTTTTCGAAGTGTTTCACTCACTCAGTCATGAACTTCAAGCACTTGCGGTATTTCTGGACTGCAGCCAAGGCCGGCGGTGTGATGCGCGCCGGGGAACAGTTGCACACAACCCCCCAGACCCTGTCCGGGCAGATCAAACAGCTGGAGGAATGGCTGGGCCACGATCTGTTCAGGAAACGAGGCCGTGGCCTGGAACTGACAGCAGAAGGCCGGGTCGCTCTGGGCTATGCCGAGCAGATTTTTGCGCTGGGAGATGAACTGGAAAAGTCCATCCGCCTGTCGCGCGGCCAGGAAAAGCCGCTGGAATTCCGGGTAGGGGTCGCCGACTCGATTGCCAAGTCGGTCGCCTACCACCTGCTGGAACCCTCTTTAGGCATGCCGCAACGGGTGCACATGACTTGCCACGAGGGTAAGTTCCCCGAGTTGATCGCCCAGCTAAGTCTGCACAAACTCGACCTGGTGTTGGCTGACGAGCCGGTGTCCAAGAAGATCGGGGTAAAGGCCTTCAATCACCCTCTGGGAACCAGCGGCATGAGCTTCTTGTGCGCCCCCAGCCTCCGCGCCCAGCTGGAGGGCCCGTTTCCCCAGTGCCTGCACGGCGCACCCATGCTGATCCAGGGGCCCATGTCATCCGTGCGGCAACAGCTGGACCATTGGCTTAACAAGCACCACCTGCAGCCCCGCCTGGTGGGAGAGTTTGACGACAGCGCACTCATGAACGCATTCGGCCGCCAAGGCAGGGGCGTCTTTACCTCTCCCACAGTGCTGGATGACGAGACCACCGCACAGTTCGGGGTGGAAGTCATCGGCAGATCCACAGACCTGGTGGAGGAGTTTTTCGCAATTTCTATCGAGCGGCGAATCACCCACCCCTGCGTCGTTGCCATCACCAAAGCGGCGAAGGCGGATCTTTTTGCGCACTGAAAAAAGCCCAGCGCGGCCCGAGCCACATATCCGCTCTACGGACCTAGGGGGATTTACGCCTGGAGGGTGGCTGGGTAGACAGACAGACTAGACCACGTCGGAGCATCGCATCCGTCAGGTTCACTCGCAACAGCTAAGGCCCAAACCTCACGGAACCGGCGCCTCAGCACGAAGCAGGCCGTCAGATCCAGCGCCTGAGCCGACGGCACAAACAAAAACGCCCACTGTTTAGTGGGCGTTTTGTTAAGCGGTTACCGCTGTATTTGGTTGCGCGAGAAGGATTTGAACCTCCGACCTTTGGGTTATGAGCCCAACGAGCTACCAGACTGCTCCATCGCGCGGTAAGAAATAAATTATACCCTATTATTCAGCTGCTGCCGAATTATTTTCGGTTTCTGCAGCGCGATCGACCAATTCGACCAGAGCCATAGGCGCATTGTCGCCCACGCGGAAACCCATCTTCAGGATGCGGGTGTAGCCACCGGGGCGCACCTTGAAACGGGGGCCCAGGTCGTTGAAGAGCTTGGTCACGCTGTCACGGTCGCGCAGACGATTGAATGCCAGGCGACGGTTGGCAACAGAGTCTTCCTTGGCCAGGGTGATCATGGGTTCGATCACGCGGCGCAGTTCTTTGGCCTTGGGGACCGTGGTCTTGATGGCTTCGTGCTCAATGAGCGAATTCATCATGTTCTGCAGCATCGCAAGGCGGTGCGAGCTGGTGCGGTTGAGTTTGCGGAGGCCGTGTCCGTGGCGCATGGTGCTTTCCTTCTACTGTCTATGTAATTAAATCGGCCAGCCGTGTCAGGTACTGTCCGAGGCACTGTTCCTTGCTACAGGAACGAAAAGTCCCCCTCGCGGGGGACCTCAAACCGAGTTGCCCGTTTTTTCAGGCAACTCAGGATTATAGCGTCTGCTTAGCGCTTGTCCAGACCTGCTGGCGGCCAGTTCTCGAGTTTCATGCCGAGCGTGAGACCACGCGAGGCGAGCACTTCCTTGATTTCGTTGAGCGACTTGCGACCTAGGTTAGGCGTCTTGAGCAGCTCGTTCTCGGTGCGCTGGATCAGATCACCGATGTAGTAGATGTTTTCGGCCTTCAGGCAGTTGGCAGAACGCACTGTCAATTCCAGCTCGTCCACAGGGCGCAGCAGGATCGGATCGAACGTTGCACTGCCGCGTGGGCCCGCAGGTGCATCGAACGCAGCCAGTTCGCCACCTTCCAGCTGGGCGAACACGGCCAGCTGCTCCACCAGGATCTTGGCCGATGCACGCACGGCGTCTTCAGCAGTGATAGCGCCGTTGGTCTCGATCTCGACAACCAGCTTATCCAGGTCAGTACGTTGCTCCACACGGGCGCTTTCCACGGTGTAGCTCACGCGCTTCACGGGGGAGAACGATGCGTCCAGCACGATGCGGCCGATCGACTTGGTCGATTCGTCGGCGTAGCGGCGCAGGTTGCCCGGCACGTAGCCACGGCCCTTCTCGACCTTGATCTGCATGTCCAGCTTGCCGCCAGCAGACAGGTTGGCGATCACGTGATCAGGGTTCACGATTTCGACATCGTGAGGGGTCTGGATATCACGGGCCGTCACCACACCTTCGCCGTCCTTGCGCAGGCTCAGCGTGACTTCGTCACGGTTGTGCAGCTTGAACACCACACCCTTGAGGTTCAGAAGGATGTTGACTACATCTTCCTGGACACCGTCGATCGACGAGTACTCATGCAGAACGCCCGCAATGGTGACTTCCGTCGCTGCGTAACCCACCATGGACGAGAGCAGGACGCGCCGGATGGCATTGCCCAGCGTGTGACCGTAGCCACGCTCGAACGGCTCCAGTGCGACCTTGGCACGGTTGTGGCCAAGCTGCTCGACATTGATCGCCTTGGGTTTCAGCAAATTGGTTTGCATTCAGACTTCCTCTCAATACCCCCAGCTCGTTACACCGGTAAGGCTGGTGAAGCGCCTAAACCGCGATGCCTCGCGGTTCAGGGACGGTTTTCTCGAAATACTATGTACCGAGCGATTAGCGCGAGTACAACTCAACGATCAGGGATTCGTTGATGTCGGCACCGAACTCATCACGGTCTGGCGTCTTCTTGAAGATGCCTTCAGCCTTGTCAGCATTCACTTCCACCCAGGCAGGCATACCCACTTGAGCAGCCAGTTGCAGGGCTTCCACAACGCGAGCTTGCTTCTTGGACTTTTCTCGCACAGCCACCACGTCGCCGGCCTTAACCAGATACGAAGCGATGTTCACGGACTTGCCGTTCACGGTGATCGCCTTGTGGGACACCAGCTGACGCGCTTCAGCGCGGGTCGAGCCGAAACCCATGCGGTACACGACGTTGTCCAGACGCGATTCCAGCAGGAACAGCAAGTTGGCGCCGGTGTTGCCCTTCTTGCCGTCGGCGGCTTCGAAGTAGCGGCGGAATTGCTTTTCCAGCACGCCATACATGCGCTTGACCTTCTGCTTTTCACGCAGTTGCAGGCCGTAGTCGGACGTGCGTGCACCGGAGGTACGGCCGTGTTGGCCTGGCTTGGAGTCGAACTTGGACTTGTCGGCGATCGAGCGGCGGGCGCTCTTCAGGAACAGGTCCGTGCCTTCACGGCGGGAGAGTTTGGCCTTGGGGCCGAGGTAACGTGCCACTTGAGCTTCCTTTGTGTCATCTACCGCAAACCATTGCGGGAGCCGCCTGAGGCGCTTGCGCGTTCACAGGCGGCGGTGGGCTTAGAGAGAAATTAGATACGACGACGCTTTTGAGGGCGGCAGCCGTTGTGCGGAACTGGCGTCACATCGGAGATCGACGTGATGCGGATGCCCAGGGCACCCAGCGCACGCACCGAGGACTCGCGACCAGGACCTGGGCCCTTGATCTCGACGTCCAGGTTCTTGATGCCTTGGTCGATGGCAGCGCGGCCAGCCACTTCCGAAGCCACCTGGGCTGCGAAAGGCGTGGACTTGCGGGAGCCCTTGAAACCTTGGCCACCGGACGAAGCCCACGACAGAGCATTGCCCTGGCGATCGGTGATCGTGATGATGGTGTTGTTGAACGAGGCGTGCACGTGGGCAATGCCGTCCGAAACGTTCTTCCGGACCTTCTTGCGAACGCGCTGAGCTGCGTTATTGGCAGGAGACTTAGCCATGATGATCTTTCAATCTTTATTTCTTCAGTGCAGCAGCACCCTTGCGCGGACCCTTGCGAGTGCGTGCATTGGTACGGGTGCGCTGACCACGCATTGGCAGACCGCGGCGATGGCGGAAGCCACGATAGCAGCCGATGTCCATCAAACGCTTGATGTTCATCGTGGTTTCGCGGCGCAGGTCACCTTCGATGGTGAACTGCTCGATTTGCTCGCGAATTTTTTCCAGATCGCCGTCCGTCAGATCCTTGATCTTCTTGGAGTAAGCGATACCAGTTGCTTCGCAGATCTTGCGAGCGCGGGTGCGACCAATGCCAAAAATGGCGGTCAAACCGATTTCCGCGTGCTTGTGCGGCGGAATGTTAATGCCAGCGATACGTGCCATATGCGTCCTCTAATACTTTCCAATCAACCTTGGCGCTGCTTGTGACGCAGATCCGTGCAGATCACACGCACCACACCCTTGCGGCGGATGATCTTGCAGTTGCGGCAGATTTTTTTGACCGAAGCCGAAACTCTCATTGCATTCTCCTAAAACTTTTCCATCCGTCCCGGCTGCTTCGCACGGAACACAATTTGTGCCCGCGAAAAATCGTGGGGCGCCAACCTAATCGACATTCAGTCGTTTGAAAGCGGCACCGCCATGCGGCTACCGCTTTCCATCATCCTCAACCGCCAGGATTGCCCTTGAAATTGGCTTTCTTGAGCAGCGATTCGTACTGCTGCGACATCATGTAGTTCTGGACCTGGGCCATGAAGTCCATGGTCACGACCACGATGATCAGCAGCGATGTCCCGCCGAAGTAAAACGGAACGTTGTACTTCAAGATCAGAAACTCTGGCAGCAGGCACACGAAGGTGATGTACACGGCACCGGCCAAAGTCAGGCGGACCAGGATTTTATCGATGTAGCGCGCGGTCTGCTCACCTGGGCGAATACCCGGAATGAACGCGCCACTCTTCTTCAGGTTGTCTGCAGTTTCACGGCTGTTGAAAACCAGCGCCGTGTAGAAGAAACAGAAGAAGATGATCGCTGCAGCGTAGAACATCACATAGATGGGCTGACCAGGAGTCAGTGCACCCGAAATGTCCTTCAACCAACGCATCGACTCACCAGCACTGAACCAGTTCACCACCGTTGCAGGCAACAGGATGATCGACGAGGCAAAGATCGGAGGAATCACACCTGCCATGTTCAGCTTGAGGGGCAAGTGCGACGATTGACCACCGTACACCTTGTTCCCCACCTGACGACGGGCATAGTTCACCAAAATCTTGCGCTGACCACGTTCAACGAACACCACGAAGTAAGTCACCAGACCGACCACGAGGACGATGAAGATGGCAGCCAGGATGCTCATCGCACCTGTACGTACCAGTTCCAGCAGCCCACCGATCGAACTCGGCAAACCCGCAGCGATGCCAGCGAAGATAAGGATGGAAATACCATTCCCCAGACCCCGCTCGGTGATTTGCTCACCCAGCCACATCAGGAACATCGTGCCGGCGGTCAAACTCACCACAGCCGTCAGACGGAAACCAAAGCCAGGGCTCAACACCAAACCGGCCGAGCTTTCCAGCGCCACAGCAATGCCCAGCGACTGGAACAGGGCCAAGCCCAAGGTTCCATAACGGGTGTACTGTGTGATCTTCCGACGACCGGCCTCACCTTCTTTTTTCAGCTGCTCGAACGCGGGCAACACATAGGTCATCAGCTGCATGATGATCGATGCCGAGATGTACGGCATGATCCCCAGAGCGAAAACCGTGAAGCGCGACAGGGCACCACCCGAGAACATGTTGAACAGGTTCAGGATGCCGCCTTGCTGGCCGCTGAAAAGCTGCTGAAGCTGGGCTGGATCGATACCGGGCACAGGGATATGAGCCCCGATGCGATACACGACCAGCGCAAGCAACAGAAAAACCAGACGACGACGCAGGTCGCCGAACTTGCCGGTCTTTGCAATTTGAGCCGCGCTAGTAGCCACAGGTGCTTTCCTTCAGTGTCAGACTCAGGCGACGCTGCCGCCAGCAGCTTCGATGGCTGCCTTGGCACCTGCCGTAGCGCCCACACCGCTCAGCTTGACAGCCTTGGTGAGGGAACCGCTCTTGATCACCTTGACCACCTTGGCCAGCTCACCGATCAGACCGGCTTGCTTGAGCGCCAGGACGTCCACTTCGGCCAGGCCGAGTTGGTCCAGAGCAGTCAGCGTCACTTCTGCATTGAACTTGAGCAGGTGCGACTTGAAGCCGCGCTTGGGCAAGCGACGTTGCAGAGGCATTTGACCGCCTTCGAAACCCACCTTGTGGTAACCACCGGAGCGGGACTTCTGACCCTTGTGACCACGGCCAGCGGTCTTGCCCAGGCCGGAGCCGATACCACGGCCTACACGGCGCTTGGCATGCTTGGCGCCGTCTGCGGGCTTGATGCTATTGAGTTCCATGATCTATCTCTCAGACGATTTTGACCAGGTAGCTGATCTTGTTAATCATGCCGCGCACTTCGGGCGTGTCCTGCAGTTCGCTCACGCTGTTGAGCTTGCGCAGACCCAGGCCACGGACGGTGGCGCGGTGCGATTCCTTGGTGCCAATCGGGCTGCGCACCAGTTGAATCTTGACGGTTTGTTGCGTAGTCATATTCAAACTCCGGTTCAGGCGAAGATGTCTTCGACCGTCTTGCCGCGCTTGGCAGCAACATTCGACGGAGTGGTCGAATTGACGAGCGCATCGAACGTGGCGCGAACCATGTTGTACGGATTGGACGAACCATGGCTCTTGGCCACAATATCGGTCACACCCAGCACTTCGAAGACTGCGCGCATAGGACCGCCGGCGATGATACCGGTACCCTTGGGGGCGGGCGCCATCATCACAACAGCGGCGCCATGGTGGCCCGTCACATTGTGGTGAATGGTGCCGTTCTTCAGGGACACCTTGACCATGTTGCGGCGGGCTTCTTCCATCGCCTTCTGCACAGCAGCAGGCACTTCCTTGGACTTGCCCTTGCCCATGCCAACGCGGCCGTCACCGTCGCCAACCACAGTCAGTGCGGCGAAACCGAGAATACGGCCACCCTTCACGACTTTGGTCACGCGGTTGACCGCGATCATTTTTTCGCGCAGACCGTCGTCTTGACCTTCGCTCTGCACTTTGGGTTGAAATTTAGCCATTTTGTATTCCGCTCCGCTTAGAACTGCAGGCCGGCTTCACGGGCTGCGTCGGCCAAGGCCTTGACGCGACCGTGGTAGGCAAAGCCTGCGCGATCAAATGCAACCTTCTCGACGCCTGCTGCCTTCGCCTTTTCAGCGATGCGCTTGCCGATGATCTGGGCTGCAGCGGCATTGCCACCCTTGCCCGAACCGCCGAGCGACTTGCGCACATCGGCTTCGGCAGTGGAAGCGCTGGCCAGCACCTTGCTGCCGTCGCCGGAAATCACACTGGCGTAGATATGGAGGTTCGTACGGTTCACGGTGAGACGGGCCACGCCTTGCTGTGCAATGCGGATGCGGGTCTGACGCGAACGACGAAGACGCTGCTCTTTCTTGGTCAACATGTTGCAGCTCCTTATTTCTTCTTGGTCTCTTTGATCGTGATCTTTTCGTCCGCATAACGGATGCCCTTGCCCTTGTAAGGCTCGGGAGGACGAACAGCACGGATCTCAGCAGCGATTTGACCGACGCGTTGACGGTCAGCACCCTTGATCACCACTTCCGTGGGGGTCGGGGTAGCCACCGTGATACCAGCGGGCATTTCGATGTTGACCGGATGCGAGTAACCGACAGCCAGATTCAGCTTGGAACCCGAAGCGGCGGCCTTGTAGCCCACGCCCACCAGGCTCAGCTTCTTTTCAAAGCCCTTGCTGACACCGACCACCATGTTGTTGACCAACTGGCGAATCGTGCCGCTCATGGCATTGGCTTCGCGGGAGTCATTGACAGGCTCAAAGCTGAGCTTGCCTTCATTGCTCGACACCTTCACCAGCACGTTTTGTGCAAGTGACAGGACACCACCAGAACCCTTGACGGAGATCTGGTCATCTTTCACGGACACATCCACACCTGCGGGGATGGTCACGGGCATTTTTCCTACTCGGGACATTTCAGTTTCTCCTCAATGCCGCGGGTTAGGCCACGTAGCACAGCACTTCGCCACCAACACCGGTAGCGCGCGCCTTGCGGTCGGTCATCACGCCCTTGGGCGTCGTGACAATTGCCACACCCAGACCGTTCATGACTTGTGGAATGGAATCACGGCCTTTGTAGACACGCAGACCAGGGCGGCTGACGCGCTCGATGCGCTCAATCACGGGACGGCCTGCGTAGTACTTCAGGGCAATTTCGAGTTCCGACTTGCCAGCTTCGGTTTTCACCTGGAAGCCGTCGATATAACCTTCGTCCTTCAGCACCTGGGCGATGGCGATCTTCACTTTGGAAGAAGGCACCAGAACCGTGGCCTTGGCGACCATCTGTGCATTACGGATGCGGGTCAGCAAGTCAGCGATGGGATCACTCATGCTCATGTTTAATCTCTCCTGCCTGCTTACCAGCTGGCTTTGGTGACACCAGGGATGTCGCCTGCAAAAGCCAGTTCGCGGATCTTGGCGCGAGCCAGACCGAATTGACGGAAGGTGCCGCGTGGACGACCGGTGATTTCGCAACGGTTACGCTGACGCGTAGGGTTGGCATTGCGAGGGAGCTTCTGCAGGCCCAGACGGGCTGCATCACGCTCTTCGTCGCTGCGCTTGGCATCGCCAGCGATCGCCTTCAGTTCCGCATACTTGGTTGCGTACTTGGCTGCCAGTTTTTCGCGCTTCAGTTCGCGCTGGATCAAAGCTACTTTAGCCATGCTTCGCCTCAGTTCTTGAACGGGAAACGGAAACCAGCGAGAAGCGCCTTGGCTTCTTCGTCGGACTTGGCCGTCGTGGTGATGCTGATATTGAGACCGCGCAGGGCGTCAACCTTGTCGTACTCAATTTCAGGGAAGATGATCTGTTCTTTGACGCCGATGTTGTAGTTGCCACGGCCATCAAAAGCGCGGCCAGAGATACCACGGAAGTCACGGACGCGGGGCAGAGCCACAGTCACGAAACGGTCCAGGAACTCATACATCTGCACGCCACGCAGCGTGACCATGCAACCGATGGCCTGGCCTTCGCGGATCTTGAAACCGGCGATAGCCTTCTTGGCCTTGGTCACAACGGGCTTTTGACCAGCAATCTTGGTCAGATCAGCCACGGCGTTGTCCATCACCTTCTTGTCCGACACGGCTTCGCTCACACCCATGTTGAGGGTGATCTTGGTCAGACGTGGAACCTGCATGGGCGAGGTGTAACCGAACTGCTTGGTCAGCTCGGGTGCGACTTTGTCGCGGTAAATGTCTTGCAGTCGTGCCATGTTTACCCCTTAGGCCGCCTTGATTTCAGCGCCGCTGGACTTGAACACGCGAACGCGCGAACCGTCAGCCTGCACCTTGATGCCCACGCGATCAGCCTTGCCGGTAGCGGCATTGAAGATAGCCACGTTGGACTGGTGAATCGGCATTGCCTTTTCAATAATGCCGCCGGTCGTGCCCTTCATGGGGTTTGGCTTGGCGTGCTTCTTGACGAGGTTGATGCCGTCGATGACGAGGTGGGAGTCATCTTTGCGCAGCGACACAGTGCCGCGCTTGCCTTTGTCACGGCCGGTCAGCACGATGACTTCGTCGCCCTTGCGAATCTTGTTCATGGCGCGTCCTTAGAGAACTTCAGGAGCCAGGGACACGATCTTCATGAACTTCTCGGTACGCAGTTCACGCGTCACGGGTCCAAAGATACGAGTGCCGATAGGCTCCAACTTTGCATTCAGCAACACTGCAGCGTTGCCATCGAATTTGACGAGCGAACCATCGCCGCGACGAATACCCTTCGCCGTGCGAACCACCACTGCGCTGTAAACCTCGCCTTTTTTGACGCGGCCACGTGGAGCGGCTTCTTTGATGCTCACCTTGATGATGTCGCCCACGCTTGCATAGCGACGCTTCGAGCCACCCAGCACCTTAATGCAAAGGACGGACTTGGCGCCGGTATTGTCGGCAACCTCTAACCGAGATTCTGTCTGGATCATTTCAATATTCCCAACTTGCACCAGAAGACAACAGCCCCAGAGAACTTCTCAAGGGCTGCAAATCAGCCAGTCAGTCTTGGGCCCGTCGTCCGCACTGCAAACCATTTGCAGCACTTCCCGCTGGGCAGAAACTTCACGCTTTGAACGCGAAGCCCTCGATTATGGCAAAGGACTTTTTCGAAGTCAAGTGCTCTATCACAAAGGAGCGTGCAGGTACTGCTGCGCCAGGGCCAGGAAGGCCTCCAGCTGGGGATCGCCCCCCAATTCCTCACGCAGGATGCCCGCCACAGACGGGGCCAGCTGGATGGCCTGGCGCGCATCCAGGAACAACAGCCTGGAGCGGCGGGCCAACACATCCTCCACCGTGCGGGCGTATTCATGCCGGGCAGCAAAGCGCACCATCGCCTCGGTCAGGCCACCGCCCAGCTCCGTCTGTGCCCCCGGAGTCTCTTGGACAGCAGCCGCCTCGCTGCCATAAGAATGCAGCCCTTGGGCGTCACTGATGCGATGTTTGACAGGCCCCTGGGGCGTGCCCACCAGGGGCAGATGGTTGGTTACGCCCGCTGGTTTCTCTGGCAACAGGCCCGTGGTGAAGCATTTTTGCAACACATCCTCGGCCATGGCCCGGTAAGTGGTCCATTTGCCCCCGGTCACGGTGATCAGCCCGCTGCGGCTGGCCAGCACGGTGTGCTCGCGGCTGATCTTCTTGGTGTTGTCGCCATCGTCGTCCTGCGGCTTCACCAGGGGGCGCAGGCCCACCCAGATGCTGCGAATGTCCTCGGCCTTGGGGGCGCGGGTGAGATAGCGGGCGGATTCTTCCAGGATGAAGCGGACTTCCTCCCGGAAGGGCTCCGGCTCCCGCACGATGTCCTGGCGCGGACTGTCGGTGGTGCCCAGGATGAGCTTGCCCAGCCACGGCACGGCAAACAGCACCCGGCCGTCGGCCGTCTTGGGCACCATCAAGGCGTGGTCGGAAGGCAAGAACTCCCGGTCCACCACGATGTGCACCCCCTGGCTGGGCGCCACGATGGGCTTGACGGGGCGGCCAATCGCCTCGCCATCCATCTGGCGCAGGGCGTCCACCCACACGCCCGTGGCATTCACCACCGTGCGGGCACGGACCGTGAACTGCTGCCCGCTGTCGACGTCCTCGCACACAAAACCGGCGACCTTCCCGGCTTCGTGCACCAGCGCACGCGCAGGGCAGTAATTGACCACCAGGGCGCCCAGGCTGGCCGCCGTGCGTGCCAGCGCCAATGCCAGACGGGCATCGTCGAACTGCCCGTCCCAGTATTTGACCCCACCCTTGAGCCCCTCGGTACGGGCCGTCGGCAGGCATTCGATGGTGCGGGCGCGCCCCAGGAACTGGGTGGACCCCAGCCCGGCCTTGCCCGCCAGGGCGTCATACATCACAAGCCCTGCACCATAAAACGGCGTCTCCCAGAAACGGTACGACGGCATCACAAACGGCAGGGGCTGCGCCAGGTGGGGCGCGTTGTGCAACAGGGTCGTGCGCTCATGCAGCGCTTCGCGCACCAGGGCGATGTTGCCCTGCGCCAGGTAGCGAACCCCGCCATGAACCAGCTTGGTGGCGCGGGACGAGGTCCCTTTGGCAAAGTCGTGCGAATCCACCAGGACCACGCTGAAACCGCGAGCCGCCGCATCCAGCGCAACCCCCAACCCCGTCGCCCCCCCGCCGATCACGGCGAGGTCATAGTGGTGCGGCTGGGCCAGACGGGCCAGCAAGTCGGCACGTCGCGTAGGAAGGGGGGCAGAGGCAGTGGTCATGGGGGTGATTGTCCATGGGCGGGGCAAGAATTAAGGGTTTACCCTTGAATTCTTGACACTTCCGGAGAGAAAACCCCCCTCGACGCAGAAACCGTCGAGGGCGGTATGGAGTGAAAAAGGCAGCCAGAGACCTTATGAGCCCTGGCTGCCTGTGGAGATTGTCAAAACGCGGCGGTCACAGACTCAACGCGTCTTGCCATCCTTCCAAGCCTGCAACAGCGTGCCGTACGCAATCGTCTGGCCCTTTGGCTTTTCATTGGCCAACTTGGCCCATGGCGCCTGCTTGTCGCTCAGCCACTTGGCGTTGTCGCTCTTGGGGTTCAGCTTGGGTGCGCAGTGGGCCATGCCAGCGCGCTCCAGGCGGGCCATCACCTGGTCCATTTCGTCGGCCAGCGTGTCCATGGCGCCCTGGGGCGTCTTTTCACCCGTCACAGCCTGGGCCACGTTCTTCCACCACAGCTGGGCCAGCTTGGGGTAGTCGGGCACGTTGGTGCCGGTGGGCGACCATGCCACGCGGGCGGGGCTGCGGTAGAACTCCACCAGGCCACCCAGCTTGGGCGCCATGTCGGTCATGGCCTTGGACTGGATGTCGGACTCGCGGATCGGGGTCAGGCCCACCATGGTCTTCTTGAGCGAAGTGGTCTTGGCCGTCACGAACTGGGCGTAAAGCCAGGCGGCTGCCGTCTTGTTGGCGTCGTGGTCCTTGAAGAAGGTCCAGCTGCCCACGTCTTGGTAGCCGTTCTGCATGCCTTGCTTCCAGTAGGGGCCGTTCGGGCCAGGGGCCATGCGCCACTTGGGCGTGCCGTCGGCGTTCACCACGGGCAGGCCGGGCTTGGTCATGTCGGCGGTGAAAGCGGTGTACCAGAAGATCTGCTGGGCGATCTGGCCCTGGGCGGGCACGGGGCCGGCTTCGCCGAAGGTCATGCCCGTGGCTTCCTTGGGCGCGTACTTCTTCATCCAGTCCACGTACTTGGTCAGCGCGTAGACAGCGGCGGGAGAGTTGGTCGCACCACCACGGGCCACCGAGGCGCCCACGGGCGTGCACTTGTCGTCAGCCACGCGGATGCCCCACTCGTCGATCGGCAGGCCGTTGGGCGCGCCGATATCGGCGGTACCGGCCATGGACAGCCAGGCATCGGTGAAGCGCCAGCCCAGGGATGGATCCTTCTTGCCGTAGTCCATGTGGCCATAGATCGGCTTGCCGTCGATGTTCTTCACGTCGTTGGTGAAGAACTCGGCGATGTCTTCGTAGGCGCTCCAGTTCAGCGGCACGCCCAGGTCGTAGCCGTACTTGGCCTTGAACTTGTCCTTGATGTCCTTGCGGTCGAACAGGTCGGCGCGGAACCAGTACAGGTTGGCGAACTGCTGGTCGGGCAGCTGATACAGCTTGCCATCAGGGCCGGTGGTGAACTTGGTGCCGATGTAGTCCTTCAGGTCGATGCCGGGGTTGGTCCATTCCTTGCCCGCGCCACCCATGTAGTCGGTCAGGTTCATGATCTTGCCGTAGCGGTAGTGCGTACCGATCAGGTCCGAGTCCGAGATCCAGCCGTCATAGATGGACTTGCCCGACTGCATGGAGGTCTGCAGCTTCTCGACCACGTCGCCTTCCTGGATCAGGTCGTGCTTGACCTTGATGCCGGTGATTTCCTCAAAGGCTTTGGCCAGCGTCTTGGATTCGTACTCGTGCGTGGTGATGGTTTCGGAAACGACCGAAATTTCCTTCACGCCCTTGGCCTGGAGTTTTTTGGCTGCGTCGATGAACCACTTCATCTCGGCCATCTGCTGGTCTTTGCTCAGCGTGGATGGCTGGAATTCGCTGTCGATCCACTTCTTGGCCTCGGCCTCGCCGGCCCAGGCAGCCTGCCCCATCGCCAGAGCCGCGGCGGCGAAAGCGATCGCCTTGAACTGCATCTTCATTGCTGTCTCCTCTCAGATTGAGACCCCCATTGGTAGACCGGCACCAACCCGGGGGGGAACCAGGCCAGGCCTTCGACACTACAAAAACAATAGCTACAAACGCTTACCTATCAGGCGCAAACGGCCATTTTTTGCATTAACCCTTGCGCAAAATCAGCCCCAGCAACGCCATCGACACCACAAAGCTGATCCACACCGAGGGCTCCGCCGACAGGCTGAACCACTGGGCCAGCTTGCCGCTGATGCCCACAAAAATCAGATTTACATAGGCCGCCGACAGCAGGCCGATAAAGAGCCGGTCGCCGCGCGTGGTCTCCAGCGGCAGGAAGCCCTTGCGCATCGACGTGGGCGACTTGAACTCCCACACGGTCATGCCCACCAGCATCAACACGATGCAGACAAAGAACACTGCCACCGGCAACGTCCAGGCCATCCACTCGAACATGGCGATATCTCCTTAAACCCGGCCCATCGCGAAACCCTTCGCGATGTAGTGCCGCACAAACCAGATCACGATGGCGCCCGGCACGATGGTCAGCACCCCGGCCGCCGCCAGCGTCGCCCAGTCCATGCCCGAGGCGCTCACGGTGCGCGTCATGGTGGCCACGATGGGCTTGGCGTTCACGCTGGTCAGCGTGCGGGCCAGCAGCAGCTCCACCCAGCTGAACATGAAGCAGAAGAACGCCGCCACACCCACGCCCGCCTTGATCAGCGGCAGGAAGATGGTCATGAAGAAACGCGGGAAGCTGTAGCCATCGATGTACGCCGTCTCGTCGATCTCGCGCGGGATGCCGCTCATGAAACCTTCCAGAATCCACACCGCCAACGGCACGTTGAACAGCAGGTGCGCCAGCGCCACGGCAATGTGCGTGTCCATCAGGCCCACGGTGGTGTAGAGCTGGAAGAACGGCAGCAGGAACACCGCAGGGGGCGTCATCCGGTTGGTCAGCAGCCAGAAGAACACATGCTTGTCGCCCATGAACTGGTAGCGGCTGAATGCATAGGCCGCTGGCAGCGCCACGGTGAGCGAGATCACCGTGTTGATGCCCACATAGATCAGGCTGTTGATGTAGCCCGAGTACCAGGACGCATCGGTAAAGATGGTCTTGTAGTTGGCCCAGGTGAAGTGCTGCGGGAAGAACGAGAAGCTCGACAGGATCTCCTCGTTCGTCTTGAAGCTCATGTTGACCATCCAGTAGATGGGCAACAGCGCGAACAGCAGGTATGCAATCAGGAACAGCGTGCGCTTTTGAAAACGTTTTTCATTCATGGCCGGCTCCCTCGTCGCTGACGGTGCCCACGCGTTGCATCCAGTTGTAGAGGATGAAGCACAGCAGCAGGATGATGAAGAAATAGATCAGCGAGAAGGCAGCCGCAGGGCCCAGGTCGAACTGGCCGACCGCCTTGGTCGTGAGGTACTGCGAGAGGAAGGTGGTCGCATTGCCTGGCCCGCCGCCCGTGAGCACGAAGGGCTCGGTGTAGATCATGAAGCTGTCCATGAAGCGCAGCAACACCGCAATCATCAGCACGCCGCGCATCTTGGGCAGCTGGATGTAGCGGAACACCGCGAACTTGCTCGCGCCGTCGATGCGGGCGGCCTGGTAGTACGCATCGGGAATGGAACGCAGCCCGGCAAACGCCAGCAGCGCCACCAGCGGCGTCCAGTGCCACACGTCCATCAGCAGCACCGTGAGCCAGGCCTGCGTGGCATTGCCGGTGTAGCTGTACTCGATGCCCGCCTCCTGCAGCATGCGGCCCATCAGGCCGATGTCGGCCCGGCCATAGATCTGCCAGATGGTGCCCACCACGTTCCAGGGGATCAGCAGCGACAGCGCCACCACCACCAGCACGGCGGATGACTTCCAGCCCTGCGCGGGCATGGACAGCGCGAGCAGGATGCCCAGCGGAATCTCTACCGCCAGCACGGCCAGCGAGAATGTCAGCTGGCGCCACAGCGCCGCGTGCAGCTCCTCATCGCGCATCACAGCGGTGAACCATTCGGTGCCGACGAACACGCGCCGCTCGGGGCTGATGATGTCCTGCACCGAGTAGTTCACCACCGTCATCAGCGGCAGGATGGCCGAGAAGGCCACACAGAGAATCACGGGCAGGATCAGGAACCAGGCCTTCTGGTTGACGGGTTTGGTGGTTGCGCTCATGCCAGCAACTCCTCATTCTTGTAAAAGCACGTGTGCTCGCCCAGCACCTGCAGCCAGGCCGTGTCACCGGCCGATGGCAGACGGGACTCGGGCGTGAAACGCGCCTTGACGGTGTGCTCGCCCACCTTGGCGGTCAGCATCTGGTAGGTGCCGATGTCCTGCACCTGCACCACCGTGCCGGGCAGTGCACCGGCCTGTTGCGGCTGGGCCAGCGCCAGATATTCGGGGCGGATGCCGACCTGCAGGGCGCCAGCAGGCAGCGTGCGGCCCACGGGGCTGGCCAGGCGGTTGCCAGCCACGGTGAGGCTGTCGCCCTCGCTGTGCGCCGGCAGGAAGTTCATGCCCGGCGAGCCGATGAAGTGGCCCACGAAGGTGTGCGCGGGGCGCTCGAACAAGGCGTCGGCCGAGCCGACCTGCACCGCCTTGCCGCGCGTCATCACCACCACCTGATCGGCGAACGTGAGCGCCTCGACCTGGTCGTGGGTCACATAGATCAGCGTGAGCTTGAGTTCGTGGTGGATCTGCTTGAGCTTGCGCCGCAGCTGCCACTTGAGGTGCGGGTCGATCACCGTGAGCGGCTCGTCGAACAGCACGGCGGCCACGTCGGCCCGCACCAGGCCGCGACCCAGGGATATCTTCTGCTTGGCATCGGCCGCCAGGCCTGCTGCGCGCTGGTTGAGCTGCCCGCTCATCTCCAGCATCTCGGCGATCACGCCCACACGCTGCTTGATCTGGTCCTCGGGCACCTTGCGGTTGCGCAGCGGGAAGGCCAGGTTCTCGGCCACCGTCATGGTGTCGTAGATCACGGGGAACTGGAACACCTGGGCGATGTTGCGCTCCTGCGGGCTGGCACGCGTCACGTCGCGGCCGTCGAACAGCACCTTGCCATGCGAGGGCACGAGCAGCCCCGACATGATGTTGAGCATGGTGGTCTTGCCACAGCCCGAGGGGCCGAGCAGCGCATAGGCGCCGCCGTCCTCGAATTCCATCTTGAGCGGCAGCAGCGCGTAGTCGCTGTCCTGCTGCGGGTTGGGCTTGTACGAATGCGCCAAATCCAGGCTGATGCGGGCCATGTCAGCGCCCTCCTTGTGCGGTAACGGGCCGGGCGGGAGCCCACGCCAGTCGGCCATCGGCGCCAAACACGTAGACCTGGGCGGGGTCCAGGTGCAGCGTGATGGGCGTGCCCAGTTCAAAGTAGTGCACGCCCGTGAGCTGCGCCACCAGGTCGCCCCAGGGCGTGGAGGCATGCACAAAGGTGTCGGAGCCCGAAATCTCGGCCAGTTCCACCACCCCGGCCACGCTCAGGTCCCCGGGGCGTGCGTGCACGCGCAGCGCACTGGCGCGCACACCCACCGTCAGACCGGCCGCCGTGGCCACGCCTTGCGGCAGGGGCAATGCCAGTTCGGCGCCGCCTTGCAGGCGCACGCCCTGGGCCGTGGCCGAAGCCGCCACCAGGTTCATCGGCGGGTCGCTGAAGGCGCGCGCCACGCGCAGCGAGTTGGGCGCGTGGAACACCTCGGCCGTGGGGCCGTATTGCAGCAGCTGGCCTTCGTCAAGCACGGCCGTGTAGCCGCCCAGCAGCAGGGCTTCGCCCGGCTCGGTGGTGGCGTAGACCACGGTGGACTGGCCGGCGGCAAACAGCTGGGTCAGTTCCTCGCGCAATTCTTCGCGCAGCTTGTAGTCCAGGTTCACCAGGGGTTCGTCCAGCAGCATCAGGGGCGCCCCCTTGGCCAGGGCACGGGCCAGTGCCACGCGCTGCTGCTGGCCGCCCGACAGCTCGGCGGGGTAGCGGTCCAGGAACATGTCGATGTGCAGGCGGCTGGCGATCTCGCGCACGCGGGCGTCGATGTTCTTTTCGCCGCGCAGCTTCAGGGGCGACGCAATGTTGGCCGCCACCTTCATCGAGGGATAGTTGATGAACTGCTGGTAGACCATGGCCACATTGCGGTCGCGCACGGGCATGCCGGTCACATCCACACCATCGACCTTGACCGTGCCCGAAGTGGGCGTATCCAGCCCGGCCATGATGCGCATCAGGCTGGTCTTGCCCGCCTGCGTGGCGCCCAGCAGCACCGTGACGGCGCCGCTCTGGAGCGCCAGGCTCATGTCATACAGCCAGGTCTGCGCCCCCACCTTCTTGCTGATGCTGTCCAATGCCAGCTGCATCACGCAACCTTTCTTTGTCGCCCGAAGGCCTGATGAATGGGACGCTGCTGCCTCACCAGACACAGCCCGCCCTCTCGTTTTCGATTTCGTTCATTTTTGTTCTTTTTTGATCGTATTGAATCAAGGTTTACCCTTAACAGGTTCCTTTTTGTTCGATTTAAAGTATCCATCACCCTACGTTGCCCCCATTCGCGTGAATACGAACCCCCGACAACTGCTGCTTCTGGAAGAAGTCCGTGCGCGCAAGTCCGCCACGGTGGAACAACTCGCCGACACCCTGGGCGTGACGCTGCAGACCGTGCGCCGCGATGTGCAGCGCCTGGCCGAGTCCGGCCTGCTCACGCGCTTTCATGGCGGCGTGCGCGTGCCCAGCTCCACGGTGGAGAACCTGGCCCACACCCAGCGCGAAACGCTCAATGCCGAAGGCAAGGCGCGCATTGCGCGCGCCGTGGCCGAGCAGGTGCCCAACGACTGCTCGCTGATCCTGAACATCGGCACCACCACCGAGGCCATCGCCAAGGCGCTGCTGCACCACCGGGGCCTGCGCGTGATCACCAACAACCTGAACGTAGCCGCCATCCTGAGCGGCAACCCCGAGTGCGAAGTCATCGTGGCCGGTGGCGTGGTGCGCGCGCGCGACCGGGGCATCGTGGGCGAGGCCGCCGTGGACTTCATCCGCCAGTTCAAGGTGGACATTGCGCTCATCGGCATCTCGGGGGTCGAGCCCGACGGCTCGCTGCGCGACTTTGACTACCGCGAGGTGAAGGTGGCGCAAACCATCATCAAACAGTCGCGCGAGGTCTGGCTGGCGGCCGACCACAGCAAGTTCAACCGCCCGGCCATGGTGCAGCTGGCCACGCTGGGCCAGATCGGCCGCCTGTTCACCGACGCACCACCGCCCGAGCCTTTCCCGGCCTTGTTGCAAGACGCAGGGGTGATCTGCACCGTGGCCGCATGAATCGGGACACCCCCCTGTGGCGCTTCGCGCCTTCCCCCTTCTCTCGAATTGCTGCGCAATTCGGGAAGGGGGACACCGCCAGCGCGGCGGGGCGGCCCTTGCGCGGCGGTCGCTGGCTTGAGCAGCGCCCGTTCATGGGCCGGCTATCCCACTTAAGGGCCAACCCAACGGCCTGACATAACCTGCTTACCTATGACCTACCTGCTCGCCCTCGACCAAGGCACCTCCAGCTCCCGCAGCATCGTGTTTGACGAACGCGGCCACATCGTGGCCCAGGCCCAGCTGGAGCTGCCGCAGATCTACCCCCAGCCCGGTTGGGTGGAGCACGATCCGCTGGAAATCTGGCGCACCCAGCTCGCCACCGCACGCGATGCGCTGGCCAAGGCAGGCATAGCGGCCAGCGCCGTGCGCGCCGTGGGCATCACCAACCAGCGCGAAACCACGGTGCTCTGGAACCGCCAGACCGGCCAGCCCGTGCACCACGCCATCGTGTGGCAGGACCGGCGTGCCGAGCCCGCCTGCGCCCAGCTGCGCGAGCAGGGCCACGCCGCCACCATCCAGGCCAAGACGGGCCTGCTGGTGGATGCGTACTTCTCGGGCACCAAGCTGCAGTGGCTGCTGGACCACGTGCCCGGCGCCCGCGATGCGGCCGAGCGCGGCGAGCTGGCCTTTGGCACGGTGGACAGCTGGCTGATGTGGAAGCTCACCCACGGCAAGGTGCATGTGACGGACGTGAGCAACGCCTCGCGCACCATGCTGTTCAATGTGCACACCAACGAGTGGGACGACGAGCTGCTGGCGTTGCTGCGCATCCCCAAGGCACTGATGCCCGAGGTGCTGCCGTCCAGCGCCCACTTTGGCGACATTGCGGCCGACCTGCTGGGCCACGCCATCCGCATCGGCGGCGTGGCGGGCGACCAGCAAAGCGCGCTGTTCGGCCAAGCCTGCTTCACGGCGGGCATGGCCAAGAACACCTATGGCACAGGCTGCTTCATGCTCATGCACACGGGCAGCACCTTCCAGACATCGCAAAACGGCTTGCTCACCACCAGCGCGGCCCAGGCCACGTCCCAGCCCGAATTCGCCATGGAAGGCTCGGTCTTTGTGGGCGGCGCGGTGGTGCAGTGGCTGCGCGACGGCCTGCGCGCCATCTCCACCAGCGGCGAGGTCGAGTCGCTGGCCCAAAGCGTGCCCGATTCGGGCGGCGTGATGATGGTGCCCGCCTTCACCGGCCTGGGCGCGCCCTACTGGAAGCCCGACGCACGCGGCACCATCACGGGCCTCACACGTGGCACCACGCTGGGCCACATTGCGCGCGCTGCGCTTGAAAGCATTGCCTACCAAAGCGCCGCCCTGCTGCTGGCCATGAGCCGCGACGCCGTGGCCGCGGGCGGCGCCCCGGTGAGCGAGCTGCGCGTGGACGGCGGCGCCTGCATCAACGACCTGCTGATGCAGTTCCAGGCGGACCTGCTGGGCATCCCGGTGGTGCGGCCTGCGGTCATCGAGACCACGGCCCTGGGCGCTGCCTACCTCGCAGGCCTGTCAAGCGGCGTGTACCGCAGCACGGATGAACTCTCGCAGCTGTGGCGCGCCGACCGCCGCTTTGTGCCCACGCTCAGCAGTGCGCGTGCGCAGGAGCTGATGGCGAACTGGGAACACGCCGTGCGCCAGACCACGGCGGCCTGAGGCCCTCGCCGAGCTGGCGCGGCGAGGCGCCCGCCGCACCAGTAGCCTGCCTTTCCGCCCATGAGTCCTGCCGCTTTCGCCGCTGCAGGCATGGGCTGACGGCCCGGCGGCGCTACCATCGTGGCCCCTTCTTGTTTGCCACTTTGCCTGCACGCACCATGAGCCAGACCACCGCCTCCCACAACCTCCCCACCATCGCCTTCATCGGCGGCGGCAACATGGCCAGCGCCATCATTGGCGGCCTGATCGGCCAGGGCCACCCGGCCAGCCAGATCGAGGTGGTCGAGCCCTACGCTCCCACGCGCGAGGCGCTGCTCAAGAACTTCGGACTCACGGCACAAGCCGAGGCAGGCTCTGCGCTGCAGCGCGCCAGCATCGTGGTCTGGGCGGTCAAGCCCCAGACCTTCAAGGACGCCGCCGCGCAGGCCAAGGCACACACCCAGCAGGCCCTGCACCTGAGCGTGGCCGCAGGCATCCGCTCGGACAGCATCGCCCAGTGGCTGGGCACCGAGCGCATCGTGCGCACCATGCCCAACACGCCCGCGCTGGTGGGCAAGGGCATGAGCGCGATCTACGCGCGCCCCGCCGTGACCCCGGCAGAGCGCCAGAGTGTGGAAGCCATCATGGCGTCCACCGGCGAATTCCTGTGGGTGGAGAACGAGACCCAGCTCGACGCCGTCACCGCCCTCTCGGGCTCGGGCCCGGCCTATGTTTTCTACTTCCTCGAAGCCATGGCGCGCGCCGGCGTGGGCATGGGCCTGACCGAAGCGCAGGCGCACCAGCTGGCCGTGGGCACTTTTGTAGGCGCCTCAGAGCTGGCCCGCCGATCTGACGAACCTCCGTCCGTGCTGCGCGAACGCGTCACGTCTAAGGGCGGCACGACCTACGCAGCCCTGCAGTCGATGGAAGCCAGCGGCGTGTCGCAGGCGTTCGAGGCCGCCATGCGCGCCGCCGAAAAGCGCGCCAACGAACTTGGCAACGAGTTCGGCGCCTGACCTCGGGTCACCCTGTTCACGGCGCCGCAGGGAACCGTGAACAGTTTTTATAGCTTTTTTGGCCTTCTCCGCGCGTCCATCAAGCGCTGACAGCTATCAATTTGTGAGTATTGATCGCACCAGGTAGCTGCCCGCAATGCCTGCAAACACCGTGGCACCCAGCCAGTGGTTGATACGGAACGCCTTGAAGCAGCCCTCGCGGGTGCGGGTGCGGATCAGCGTGAAGTGCCACACGGCCTGCGCCAGCGCCACCGCAAGCGCTATATAAAAAATAGCGCCTAGCGCATAGGGGGCCAGCGCTACCGCCCAAATACCGATGAAGAGCAGGTAGAACAGCACAATGCCCGCCACATCGAAGCGCCCCAGCGTGATGGCCGAGGTTTTGATGCCGATCTTCAGGTCGTCATCGCGGTCCACCATGGCGTATTCGGTGTCATAGGCCAGCACCCAGAACATATTGCCCAGCCACATCCACCAGGCCACCGCAGGCACGCTGCCCTGCAAGGCGGCAAAGGCGATGACGATGCCAAAGTTGAACGCAATGCCCAGCACCGCCTGGGGCATGGAAATGAGGCGCTTGGTGAACGGGTAGGCAATGGCCACCAGCACGGCGGGCACCGACCAGGCGATGGCCGCGGTGTTGGTGGTCAGCACCAGGCCAAACGACACCAGCGCCAGCACGGCGCCCAGGCCCAGCGCCTCCTTCACGCTCACGGCGCCGGTGGTCACCGGGCGCTGCGCCGTGCGCTTGACATGTTTGTCAAAGTCGCGGTCGGCCACATCGTTCACGCAGCAGCCCGCGCTGCGCATGAGGATGGTGCCCAGCACAAACACAGTGAGCAGGTGCCAGCCCGGAAACCCGTCGGCCGCGATCCAGAGCGCCGACAGCGTGGGCCACAGGCACACCAGCCAGCCTGCGGGCCGGTCCCAGCGGATGAGGTCGAGGTAAAGCGAAAAGCGGCTGCGGGGGGCGGTGGTGGCGGTCATGGCGCGGGATTTTCCCAGATGCAGGTCCGGCACCGGTTGCTCCATGGCACCTATTGAAAACGCCCGGGGGCTTGGCAGCCACCGGGCGTTCGGTTCACCACATGGTGATGTTCTTACTACTCTTCCAGCAGCGAGCGCAGCATCCAGGCCGTCTGCTCGTGCACCGTGAGGCGCTGGGTCAGCAGGTCGGCCGTGGGCTCGTCGCTGGCCTTGTCGGCCAGGGGGAACAGGCTGCGCGCGGTGCGGGCCACGGCCTCGTGGCCTTCAACCAGCACACGCACCATCTCCAGCGCCTTGGGCGGCTTGGCGGGGGCATCGGGCACGGTGGCCAGCTTGCCAAACTCGGCGTACGAGCCGGGAGCCACATGGCCCAGCGAGCGGATGCGCTCGGCGATCGGGTCCACCGCGTTCCACAGTTCGGTGTACTGCGCCATGAACATGGTGTGCAGCGTGTTGAACATCGGGCCCGTCACGTTCCAGTGGAAGTTGTGGGTCGTCAGGTACAGCGTGTAGGTGTCGGCCAGCAGGCGTGAGAGGCCCTGGGCGATGGCGGCGCGGTCCTTGTCGCTGATGCCGATGTTGATGCTGGGGGCGGCGGTGGTCTTGGCGGCTTTGGCCATGGAAGCTCCTTCGTTGGCAGAAAAACAATCGATGGATCTGCCACGCGGCGCCCCGGCGGATGCCCGGGGGCGCTGCGTGGCGGCTCACGGCCACTGTAGCGCAGCCGCCCCGGCCGTTATTGCATCTGGCTCAAATTCCCGATGCGCACCAGCATCTCGGTGAACATCTGCATGTCGGCGTCCAGGTCCACCACTTCCTTGAACTCCTTGGCGTTGTGGGCCGTGTACTTCTTGCCCGGCATGGCGGGGCCGAAGTTGATGGCGTTGGGCATGAGCTTGGCCGTGGTGCTGCCTGCCGTGGGCACGGGCTTGGCTTCCAGGCCGGTGGTGTCGCCAAAGGTGTTGAGCAGCGTGGCCAGCCAGGCGCCCTTGGGGTCGCGCGCCATCCAGTTGCCCTGCTGGTGGTCCACTTCCACCGCCACACCGGCCTGGGCGCCCCAGGTCTTGATCTTGGCCGACGTGGCCTGCGTGAGTGCCTCGGGCGTGCTGCCACGGGGCATGCGCACATTCACCAGCACATCGACCTTGCCATCCTTCTCGCGGATGAGGTTGGGCGACATCGTGAGCGGGCCCATGAAGTCGTCGCTGTAGGCCAGGCCCAGTGTGCGGCCCAGGTAGTCCACACCGTACAGGTCGGTGAGGTAGCGCACGGCCTGCGTGTAGCCGTTGGGCGCCAACGCCACGCCGGCTTCCTTCAGGAACAGCGCCAGGCGCGGCAGCGGGTTCACGCCCTCTTCGGGGCGCGAGCCGTGGGCCGATGCACCCGTCACCTTCACCACCACCGCACCGCCGTCCTGCGCCACGTCGATGCGGAAGGCGCCGCCCTGCGGCTGGTACTTCTCGACAAAACCGGCCTTGGCTGCATCCAGCCGCGCGGCCACATCGGCCAGGTTGCCGCCCTGCAGGCGGGCGGTGGCCGTTTGGGGCACGGCGTTGGTCGAGGCGGCCCCGGCCATGGCCGTGATCGCCGTCGCGTCGGTGCTGGCCGTGGACTGCAGCGGGAAGGATGCGCGCAGCGCGCCCGAGCCCTTTTCGGCCACCACGGCGGGGTACTTGCTGTCGAGCACGATGTTGTACTCGGGCAGTGCGGTCTTGGCGCGGTAGTACTTCATCGCGTCGCCACCGGTTTCCTCGGTGGTCTCGATCATGAGGCGGATGGTGCGGGCCAGCGGCAGGCCGCTGTCCTTCACGGCCTTCATCGCAAACAGCACGGTGGCGATGGAGCCCTTGTCGTCGATGGAGCCCCGGCCATACAGGTTGCCGCCCACGCGGGTCAACTTGAAGGGGTCAAGCTTGGTACCGTCGTCCAGCACCCATTCGTCGGCCACCACGGGCACCACGTCGGCGTGCGTGAGGATGCCGAATTCCTCGGGGCCGCTGCCAGGCAGCTTCACTTCAAAGATGCGGTTGTCCACATTGCGGTACTGCAGGCCAAAGTCGCGCGCCATGCCTTCAACCAGGGTGCCGAAGGCAATGATGGCGGGGTCTTCATGGGGCGGCACCTTGGCAGACCGCACGGTGGGGATGGCCACCATCTTCGCCGTGGCATCGATCACGGCTGCCTGGTTGCGCAGGCGGTTGTGCAGGCCCAGCAGGCGGCTGATGTTGACCAGGTCATCGCCCGCCAGGGGCTTCTTCTCTGCATAGGCCGCCACGGCGGGCTGCAACTCGGGCTGCATCTGCGCAGCCAGCGCCAGGAACTGGCGGAAATCCGCAGCCGTCGTTGCCGTGGGCGCCGCCGCGATGCGGTCGAGCGTGGGCTTCTTGAGCGTGGCGGCCGTGGGTGCCGTGGCGGAGGGGATGGACGAGCACGCCGTCAACGCGGCGGCCAGGGTGGCGGTAAGCCAGAGCTTCTTCATGGGAACCTTCTGTAGAAAGCGGGACGCAGCCGGACGATGGTCCACGGGCACTGCGCCAGATGCATGCCTCAACGCGCGGGGCCAGGTCGGCCAGCACAGGGGCGGCGCGAGTGTAGCGCCGATTCCCCCGGCTCCACGCTGCGACAGGGCGGGGTCAGGACAGGCGGTTCACGCCCGGTAGTTCGCAGGCATAAATGGCATTGCGCAGCGCGGCAATGGCCTCATAGCGGGTGAAGCTGCGCCGCCAGGCCAGCACCACGCGGCGCATGGGCGGCGGGCTGCCGTCCTCCTCGCGGATGGGCAGGTAGCGGATGTAGGTCTCGTCGCTCTTGCGGCGGCGCGACACGGTGAGCAGCGCATCGCGCGGCACCGACAGGCGCGGCACCAGCGTCACGCCCATGCCAGCCGCCACCATGTGCTTGATGGTCTCCAGCGACGAGCCCTCGAACGACTTGCGGATGCCCTCGGCGTTGCTCGCAAAGCGTGCGAACTCGGGGCAGACCTCCAGCACATGGTCGCGGAAGCAGTGGCCCGCGCCCAGCAGCAGCATGGTCTCGCTTTTCAGCTCGGCCGCCGTGACCGAGCGCTGCGCCGCCAGCGCATGGGTGCTGGGCACGGCCGCCATGAAGGGCTCGTCATACAGCGGCGCCATGGCCAGGCCGGTATCGGGGAAAGGCTCAGCCAGGATGGCGCAGTCGATCTCGCCCGTGCGCAGCATCTCCAGCAGCTTGACGGTGAAGTTCTCCTGCAGCATCAGCGGCATCTGCGGCGTGCGCGTGATGGACTGGCGCACCAGTTCGGGCAACAGGTAGGGGCCGATGGTGTAGATCACCCCCAGCGTGAGCGGCCCGGCCAGCGGGTCCTTGCCGCGCTTGGCGATTTCCTTGATGGCCGCTGCCTGCTCCAGCACGCTCTGCGCCTGTCGCACGATGTCTTCGCCCAGCGGCGTCACCGTCACCTCGCCCGCGCTGCGCTCGAACAGCTTCACGTCCAGCTCTTCTTCCAGCTTCTTGATGGCCACCGAGAGCGTGGGTTGCGAGACATAGCAGGCATCGGCCGCATGGCCAAAGTGCTTTTCGCGGGCCACCGCAACGATGTACTTGAGTTCGGTGAGGGTCATGGTGTGTTCCTGCGGGCCACGTCAGCGTCGTGAACGTCTCACGCCTTGAGATAGTCCGATTTTCCACCCAACCAGCGCGCCACGTGTTTGGCGGCCAAATCCGGGTGGCGGTCCAGCATCTGCGGGGCCAGTTCGCGCGCCCATTCGAGCAGGTGGGTGTCGGTGGCCAGGTCGGCAAAACGCAGCAGCGCGTCGCCCGACTGACGCGCGCCCAGAAACTCGCCGGGGCCACGGATCTCCAGGTCGCGCCGGGCGATCTCGAAGCCGTCATTGGTCTCGGCCATGGCGCGCAGGCGCTCCTTGGCGGTTTCGCCCACGCGGCCGCTGTCGTTGGTGGCGTAGAGCAGCACGCAGGCCGACGCTGCCGCGCCGCGCCCCACCCGGCCGCGCAGTTGGTGCAGCTGGCTCAGGCCAAAACGCTCGGCATGTTCGATGACCATGAGCGAGGCATTGGGAACGTCCACGCCCACTTCGATCACGGTGGTGCTGACCAGCACGCCCATCTGGCCGCTGGTGAAGAGCGCCATCACCGCCTTTTTCTCGGCGGTGGGCATGCGCGAATGCAGCAGACCGACCATCACTCCGGGCAGGGCCTCGCTCAGGTCGGCGTGCGTGGCGGTGGCGTTGGAGAGGTCCAGCGCCTCGCTCTCTTCGATCAGCGGGCACACCCAGTACACCTGCCGGCCGGATTCCACCTGCGCGCCAATGCGCTCGATCACCTCGTCCTTGCGGCTGTCGGCGATCAGCTTGGTGACGATGGGGGTGCGGCCCGGGGGCAATTCGTCGATGACGGAGACATCCAGGTCGGCGTAGTAGCTCATCGCCAAGGTGCGCGGAATCGGGGTGGCGCTCATCATCAGCATGTGCGGCTCCATGCCGTGGGCTGCGAGCTTTTGCCGCAAGGCCAGCCGCTGCGCCACGCCAAAGCGGTGTTGCTCGTCGATGATGGCCAGCGCCAGGTTCTTGAACTGCACCTGCTCCTGGATCACGGCGTGGGTGCCCACCACCAGTGCGGCCTCGCCGCTGGCCACCAGGGCCAGCATGGCGGTGCGGTCCTTCTTCTTTTGCCCGCCCACCAGCCAGGCCACCTTGCGGCCGCGTGCGGCCAGCAGGGGTTCGAGCCAGCCGATCATCTTGGCGAAGTGCTGCTCGGCCAGGATTTCGGTGGGCGCCATCAGCGCGCACTGCCAGCCCGCGTCCATGGCCAGGCAGGCGGCCAGGGCCGACACCACGGTTTTGCCCGAGCCGACATCGCCCTGCAACAAACGGTGCATGGGCACCTGGCGGGCCAGGTCGGCGGCAATCTCTTCGCCCACGCGGCGCTGGGCAGCGGTCAGGTCGAATGGCAACACGGCCATCAGCTGTTCGTGCAAGGGCAAGGCGCCCTCGGCACTGGGCCGGGGCCGCAGCACGGGGGCACGCAGCATGTCGCGTTCGCGCCGCGACTGTTGCTGCGACAGCTGCTGGGCCAGCAGCTCTTCGGCCTTCAGGCGCTGCCAGGCAGGGTGGCTGTGGTCCTCCAGCGTGGACAGCGCCACGTCGGGCGTGGGGTGGTGCAAAAAAGTGAGCGCTTCACGCAAGCTGAACGCGCGGTGGAGGCCATTTTGACCATGAAAACGCGCCCAGGGTGGCTCGGCCCCCGGCGGCAGCGTGTCCGACAAGTCCACGCGGGTCAGCGCACTGACCACGGCGCGGCGCAGGTACGGCTGGGGCAGCCCGGCGGTGGTGGGGTAGACGGGCGTGAGCGCGGCGGGCAGCTCCCCGCCAGCCAGGCGAAACGCCGGGTGCAGCATCTGCCGCCCCCAGAAGCCGCCTTTGACCTCGCCCCGGATGCGCAGGCGCGCGCCCACGGCCAGGGTCTTCTGGTGCGAAGGGTAGAAGCTGAAAAAACGCAGCTCGCAGCTGCCACTGCCGTCCTCCACCTGCACCACCAGCTGGCGGCGCGGGCGCAGCTGCACTTCACTCGCCACCACCGTGGCCTCGATCTGGGCCATCTGCCCATCACGCGCATTGGCCAGTGGAATGATGCGCGTTTCGTCTTCGTAGCGCAGCGGCAAATGCAGGGCGAGGTCGATGTCGCGGCGCAGCCCGAGTTTCTGCAGCGCCTTCTGTGCCACCGAGGCCCCGCCTTTGGCCGCAGCAGGGGCCGCCGGGGGCTTGGCGCTAGGGGAAACTCTGGGGGCTGCAGACGGCATGTAACGGGTTTTACGAACGACAAGGACGGGGCAAAAAGGCTAACATGGTTACCGTTAGTCACGCCTGACGATGGGCGGTTTTTGCGGGTCCTGCCACAACATGCTCAAGCGCATCCAAATCCAACACCTCACCCTGGGCATGTACCTGCACGAGTTCTGCGGCTCATGGATGGACCACCCGTTCTGGCGCGCCAAGTTTGTGCTCAAAGATCCCAAGGACCTGGCGCGCATCCAGGCCACCGCCATCCAGGAGTGTTGGATTGACACCTCAAAAGGCCTGGATGTAGCCGTTGGCACCACCTCAGTTTCGCGCGAAGAAGTGGATGCCAGGATAGAAACCGACTTTGGCCGCCTTGAAGACCTGCCCCCCATCCAGGTGAGCCTGCCCGTGCCGCCCCCTCCGGTGCGCAATCGCACCCCCACCGACATGCAGGGCGAACTCAAGATGGCCGCCGCCATCTGCGTGAAGTCCAAGAAAGCCGTGGTGTCGATGTTCAGCGAAGCCCGCATGGGCCGTGCGGTGGACTCGGCCGGTGCGCAGAGCCTGGTGGAAGAAATCTCGGACTCCGTCACCCGCAACCCGGGCGCGCTGATCAGCCTGGCGCGCCTCAAGACCGCCGACGACTACACCTACATGCACTCGGTGGCCGTGTGTGCGCTGATGGTGGCGCTGGCGCGCCAGCTCAAGCTCAACGATGAACAGACCCGCCTGGCGGGCATGGCGGGCCTGCTGCACGACCTGGGCAAGGCAGCCATCCCGCTGTCGGTGCTCAACAAGCCGGGCAAGCTCACCGACAAGGAGTTCACCGTGGTGCGCAGCCATCCGGTGGAAGGCTTTCACATGCTCAAGGAAGGCGGCAACGTGCCCGATGCCGTGCTCGACGCCTGCCTGCACCACCACGAAAAAATCGACGGCTCGGGCTACCCCGACAAACTCAAGGGCGATGGCATCAGCGTGATCGCCCGCATGACGGCCATCTGCGACGTGTACGACGCCGTCACTTCCGACCGCCCCTACAAAAGCGGCTGGGACCCGTCCGAGTCGCTGCGCCGCATGGCCGAGTGGACCAACGACCACTTCGACGCGCGGCTGTTCCAGGCCTTCGTCAAGAGCATCGGCATCTACCCCGTGGGCTCGCTGGTGCGGCTGACCTCGGGGCGCATTGGCGTGGTGACCGAACAGGCCCCCACGGCCCTCACCACCCCCATCGTCAAGGTTTTCTTCTCGACCAAGTCCGATCTGCGCATCCCCCCTGAACTGGTGGACCTGGCCGCCCCCGGCTGCACCGAAAAGATCGTGGCGCGCGAAGACCCCGAGAAGTGGCGCTTCCCGGACATCAATGAACTCTGGTCGGGCTTTGCCGAAAAGGCCTGGTAGCCCGGCCCGGTTGCCCTGACTACCGCCCCGTCCTCCTCGCCCGGCCCCTTCGTGCCCGCCCTGATCACCCTGACCCTGAACCCCGCGCTCGACCTGGCCACCACCACCGCCCAGGTTGCGCCCACGCACAAGCTGCGCTGTGGCCCGGTGCAGCGTTTTGCCGGGGGCGGTGGCATCAACGTGGCCCGCGTGCTGCAGCGGCTGGGCGCCGACGTGACGGCCTGGGCGCTGGCGGGTGGTGCTGCGGGCGCGCAGGTGCAACAACTGCTGGCCGACGAGGGGGTGCCCACGGCGCTGCAACCCATTGCGGGCGACACGCGCGAGAACTTCTCGGTGGTCGAGACCGGCACAGGCCAGGAGTTCCGGTTTGTGTTGCCCGGCCCCACGCTGCAGCCCGCTGAATGGCAAGGCTGCCTGGACGGGCTGGCCCGCCAAACCACACCGCCGCGCTGGCTCATTGCCAGCGGCAGCCTGCCGCCCGGCACACCGGAGGACTTCTACGCCCGGCTGGCCCGCGCGCTGGCCCTGCAGGGCGCTCCCACCCGCCTGGTGGTGGACACCTCGGGCCCGCCGCTGGCCGCCGCGCTGCAGGCCGGGGTGGCGCTGGCCAAGCCCAGCTTGCGAGAGCTGCGCGAGCTGGTGCAGCAGCCGCTGGAGCACGCCGCCGACTGGTGCACCGCCGCCCAGTCACTGGTGCGCAGCGGTGCGGCCGAGACCGTGGCCCTGTCGCTGGGCGAACAAGGCGCGGTGCTCGCCACACGGGAAGGCGTGTGGCAGGCCCCGGCGCTGAATGTGCCTGCCACCACCGGCACCACGGGCGCGGGGGACTGCTTTCTGGCGGCGCTGGTCTGGGCGCTGGACCGGGGCGATGCGCCTGCCGAGGCGCTGCGCTGGGGCGTGGCGGCCGGGGCAGCGGCCCTGCTGCATCCGGGCACCACCCTGGCCCAGGCCGACGATGTGCAGCGGCTGGTGCGCAGCGTGCCCGCTCCGGTGGCGTTCACGCCCCAGCCATAGCACCGTACCTGCAGGGCCTGCAGCCCCGTGGGACAATCGCGCCTTCCGCAATTTTTACCTTGGCACGGGCCCGTTCGGCCCTCAAGCACGATGACTGATTTTTCCCCCGGCGCAGCCAGCGCGCCCCACGCTCCCCGCGTGTTCACCCTCAGCGACTTCGACTTCTCGCTGCCCCCCGAACTCATTGCCCAGCACCCCGCGCCCGAGCGCAGCGCCTCGCGCCTGCTCGACGGCCGCGCCATGCAGCCGGTGGACCGCGTTTTCCGCGAGCTGCCCGGCCTGCTGCGCGAGGGTGACCTGCTCGTCTTCAACGACACGCGCGTGGTCAAGGCGCGCATCTTTGGTGAAAAGGCCAGCGGCGGCAAGCTGGAGCTGCTGATCGAGCGCGTGCTGCCCGCCGAAGCCGGTGGCCAGGGCAACGAAGTCGTGGCCCACATGAAGGTCAGCAAGAAGCCCCTGCCCGGCAGCGTGGTGCACATGGCCGGTGGCCGCCAGGCGGGCGGCTTTGACGCGCAGCTGCTGGGCCGCTGGCCCACCGAAGACGGCCCGCTGTTCCGCTTTGCACTGCACGGCCCGGCGGGCGAGTCGCCCTGGGAGCTGATGGACCGCCACGGCCACCTGCCGCTGCCGCCCTACATCGAGCGCCACCAGAACACCGACCACGACCCCGACGAGGCCGAGGACAGCCAGCGCTACCAGACCGTGTTTGCCCGCAACCCCGGCGCCGTGGCCGCGCCCACGGCCGCGCTGCACTTTGACGAAGGCGTGCTGGCCGACATGGCCGCGCGCGGCATCGAGCGCGCGAGTGTCACGCTGCATGTGGGCGCAGGCACCTTCCAGCCTTGCAAGACCGAAAACCTGGCCGAGCACCAGATGCACAGCGAGTGGTATGAGATTCCGCTGGCCACGCTCGCGGCGCTGGAGCGTTGCCGCCAGCGCGGCGGCCGCGTGGTGGCCGTGGGCACCACCACCGTGCGCACGCTGGAGTCGTGGGCCAAGACCGGTCAGGCCTCGGGCGACACCAACATCTTCATCACGCCGGGCTTTGCGTTCCAGGTGGTGGATGTCCTGATCACCAACTTCCACCTGCCCAAGAGCACGCTGATGATGCTGGTGAGCGCGTTTGCGGGCTACGCCCACATCATGGGCCTGTACCGGCACGCGATTGCGCAGCAGTACCGCTTCTTCAGCTACGGCGACGCCATGCTGCTGGAGCGCGCACGCGGCACGCCGTGAGCCCCACCAGCCCTGCGTTATCGACCAGCCCTGCAGCCCGCCGGCGTGCGGCGCTGGCAGGCATCGCGTTGGCCGTGGTGGCCTGCGCTTTCTTTGCCTTGCTGGACACCGCCAGCAAGCTGGTCAGCGTGGGTGTGCCCATCGTCATGGCACTGTGGATGCGCTACGTGTTCCAGTCGCTGCTGACCACGGCCTTTGTGCTGCAGCGCGCGGGGCGCTCGGCGCTGCGCACCACACAGCCCCGCTTTCAGGTTCTGCGCGGCGCGCTGTTCGCCATGACCAGCCTGTTCGGCTTCATCAGCCTCACGGCCCTGCCGCTGGCGGAGTTCACGGCCATCGTGGCCACGGTGCCCTTGTGTGTGACGGTGGTGGCGGCCCTGTGGCTGCACCAGCCTGTAAGCCCTTTGCGCTGGCTGCTGGTGGTGACGGGCCTGGCGGGCACGCTGGCCATCATCCGGCCCGGCGGCGAGGCCTTCACCTGGGCACTGCTGTGGCCGCTGTGCATGCTGGCCTCGGGCACGGGCTACCAGGTGCTGAGCAGCAAGATGGCGGGCCAGGAAAGCCCCGCCACCACGCAGCTCTACACCAGCTGGATCGCTACCGCGCTGGTGTCGCTGGGCGCGCCGTTCTTCTGGCAACCGGTGAGCGATCCGTGGCTGTGGGCGGGCATGTTCACCATGGGCCTGTCGAGCGCGGTGGGCCACATGCTGCTGCTCAACGCCTATGCACGCACCACGCCGGTGACGATTGCGCCGTTTCTGTATTCGCAGATCGGGTTTGCCATGCTGGCGGGCTGGCTGGTGTACCGCCATGTGCCGGATGCATGGTCGATGGCGGGCATTGCAGCCATCGTGCTCAGCGGCGCAGCCAGCGCCTGGCTGACCGTGCGCGAGACCCGGTAGGCGCCAGCTTATTGAAAAAAAGGGCCTCTGCGCGCGACCAACAAGCGCAGATAGCTCCTATTTTTATAGCAAACTCAGTACACCACAGCGCATCCGTCCTTGCGCGGATCGGAGCCTGCGATGTAGCTGTTGCCGCTCTTCAGCACCAGCTGGGCGCCGCCAAAGGCGAACACGCCGTTGCCCTCTTCCACCGTCACCTCGTGCCCGCGCGCGCGCAGCGCGGCGACCACGGCGGGGTCAAAGCCTGGCTCCACGGCCACGCCCTTGCCACCGGTGATGCGCCAGCGGGGCGCATCGGCCGCCGCCTGCGGGTTCTGGCCGTAGCGCAGCACGCGCAGCGCCATCTGCGTGTGGCCCTGGCTCTGCATGGGGCCGCCCATCACGCCAAAAGCCATCTGCGGCGTGCCGTCGGCATGCATGGCAAAGGCCGGGATGATGGTGTGCGAGGGGCGCTTGCGCGGCGCCACCTGGTTGGCGTGGCCCGGAGTCAGGTTGAAGCCGTGGCCCCGGTTCTGCAGGCTGATGCCCGTGCCCGGCACCACCACGCCCGAGCCAAAACCCATGTAGTTGGACTGGATGAAGGAGACCATCATGCCGGACGCATCGGCCGCTGCCAGGTACACCGTGCCGCCGGGGCGCGGCGCGCCATAGCCGGGGTCGCCAGCGCGTGTAGTGTCGATCAGCGCGGCGCGGCTGCGCAGGTAGTCGGGGTTCAGCAGCGCATCCGGCTTCACCGGCATGGCGTCGATGTCGGCGTTGTACTGGTGCAGGTCGGCGAACGCGAGTTTCATGGCCTCGATGCTGGCGTGCACCGTCTCCACATCGTCCACCGGGTGTGCGCCGATGCCATGCGCGTCGAGCATTCCCAGCGCCATCAGTGCGGCGATGCCTTGGCCGTTGGGCGGAATTTCGTGGATGACCGAGTCACCAAAGCGCTGCTGGATGGTGCCCACCCAATCGGCCTGGTGGGCGGCCAGGTCGGCCATGGTCATGGCGCCGCCGTTGGCTTGCGCATGCGCGGCGATGCGCTCGGCAATCACGCCCCGGTAGAAGGCCTCGCCCTCGGTTTCGGCGATCAGCTCCAACGTGCGCGCATGGGCTTCGCTGCGGAAGATTTCGCCCGCCTGGGGCACGCGGCCACCCAGGTAGTCAGGCATGAAGCACTCTGCAAACCCGGGCTGCGTGCCCAGCTTGGCCGCGCCCAGCGCCCACAGGCGGGCGATGGTGGGCGACACCGGAAAACCGTTGCGCGCGTAGTCGATGGCGGGCTGGGCCAGCTGCGCAAATGGCAGCTTGCCCAGGCGCTTGGACAGTGCCACCCAGGCCGACACGGCGCCCGGCACGGTGACGGCGTTCCAGCCCGTCTCCGGGATGCCGCCCAGCTTCTCGAAGTATTCAGGCGTCCACGCCGCAGGCGAGCGGCCCGAGGCGTTCAGGCCATGCAACTCCTTGCCATCCCACACGATGGCAAACCCGTCGCTGCCCAGGCCGCAGCCCGTGGGCTCCACCACCGTGAGCGCCATGGCGGCGGCAATGGCGGCATCCACCGCGTTGCCACCCGCCAGCAGCATGCGCAGCCCCGCCTGCGCCGCCAGCGGCTGCGAGGTGGAGACCACGTTGCGCCCCATGACCGCACTGCGGTTGGAGGCGTAGGGAAGGGACCAGTCGAGAGAATTGGAATTCATAAAGCGTGTGTCTCCAGGGCCCATGTCCGGTGAGCCAGACGCGGGTAGATCAGGCATGGCGCAGGCGAGAGACGCCGAGGAAGGGCCGCCCCGCACCGAGGGCGTCGTCCCCCTTGGGGGAAGGCGCCGAAGGCGACTCAGGGGGTTAATCAATATTTATTTTGTGCTGGCGAATCACCGCCGCCCAGCGGTTGCTGTCGGCCTGCACCATGCTGGCGAACTGCGCGGGCGTGCGCGGCGCAGCGGGCTCCACGCCCAGCTTGGCCAGGCTCTCGGCCACTTCAGGCGCCTGCACGGCCTTGGCAAAGGCCTTGTGCACCTTCTCGACCAGCGCGGGCGGCGCACCTGCAGGCAGGTACACACCAAACCAGGTCACCGACGAATAACCGGGCAGGCCGGACTCGGCCAGCGTGGGCAGCTCGGGCGCCAGGGTGCTGCGCTTCTCGCTGGTCACCGCGATGGCGCGCAGGCGTCCGGCCTTGGCGTGGGGCATGCCGGTGGGCAGGGAGTCAAACAGCACATGCGTCTGCCCGGCAATCAGATCAGGGATGGCCAGCGCCGTGCCCTTGTAAGGGATGTGCGTCATCTCCACACCCGCCTGGGCGCTGAAGGCGGCCGTGTTCAGGTGCACGATGGTGCCGTTGCCGCTGGTGGCGTAGTTGAGCTTGCCAGGGTGGGCCTTGGCATAGGCAATCAGTTCGCCCACGGTCTTGACGGGCAGCGAGTTGGTGACCAGCAAAACGCTGGGCGCGTCAGCCACATGGGCCACGGGCGTGAAGTCTTTGCGCGGGTCGTAGGCCAGCTTGGGCATCAGGTGGGGCGAGATGGCGTGCGTGCTGCTGGTGGTCAGTAGCAGGGTGTAGCCGTCGGGTGCGGCCTTGGCCGCCTCGGCCGTGCCCAGGGTGCCGCCCGCGCCAGGCTTGTTGTCCACCACCAGCTGCTGGCCCAGGTCGGCCGCCACGCGCTGGGTGACCACGCGGGCCACCAGGTCGGTCGCGCCGCTGGCCGGGAAGGGCACGATCACCCGCACGGGGCGGTCCGGCCAATTCGCTTGCGCGTGTGCGGCAGACGCCAGCACCAGCAGGCCGGCCAGGCCCCAGACACCACGGCCCCAGGAAAGTAGACGCATACAGAGCACTCCCGCAAAGAAATCGGACACAACAAAGGATGGAACCATCTTAGGAAGCTGCGCCTTGCTTGACCACCAGCATTTCAGCAACCTGCTTTGCCGCCACGGCAAACCGGCGCATACTGCGGGCTTCCCTCTGCCCCTTCCCCCATGCGCCCCCACCTGCTGCAAGACACCACCCTGCGCTACTTTCTGGCTGTGGCGCAGAGCGGTTCGCTCACCGAGGCCTCGGCCCGCCTGCATGTGGCCGCCTCGGCGCTGAGCCGCCAGATCGCGGGGCTGGAGGCGCAACTGGGAACGCCCCTGTTCGAGCGCCACCCGCGCGGCATGGTGCTGACGGCGGCGGGCGAGATCCTGGCGGTGCACGCGCGCCGCACCCTGCTGGACGCCGAGCGCGCGCTGGGCGAGATCGGTGCGCTGCAGGGCCTGCGGGCCGGGCAGGTGCGCCTGGCCACGTCCGACGCATTTGCCAACGAGCTGGTGCCACGCCTGTGCGTGGAGTTCCAGCGCACCTATGCCGGGGTGCAGTTCAGCGTGATCGCCCTGCCCACGGCCCAGGTGCCCGACGCCGTGCGCAGCGGCGCGGCCGACATCGGCCTGTGCTTCAGCCGCGCGCCGCACAAGGACATCGACGTGGCCTACCGCCAGAGCGCCCCGGTGCTGGCCCTGCTGCCGCCCGGCCACCCGCTGGCCAGCGCAGGCAGCGTGACCCTGGCGCAGATGGCCGCCTACCCGCTGGCCCTGCCCCCGGCCGAAACCACGGTGCGCCAGATGATCGACATCGTCTGCAGCCGCCAGGGCCTGCAGCTCGAAGCCGTGCTCATCAGCAACCATGCCAAGACGGTGGTCAACTTTGTGCAACTGGGCGGCGGGCTGTCGGTAGCCAGCGAGATCGCCGTGCGCCACCTGGTGGCCGAAGGCGCCATCGTGGCCCTGCCCATCAGCGACCCCGGCATGGACCTGCGCGACATCGAGATCCAGACCCTGGCCGGGCGCAGCCTGCCGGTGGCGGCGCAGGCGTTTCTGGAACTGCTCAAGGAACGGCTACAGCAGCAGTGGTAACGCTCAGCGTGACTCCCCACCGGGGTCACCGCGCACCAGCCCCAGACGAATCGGCCCGCCGGGCGCCGTTGCATTCACCGGGACACCGCTGCGTGTGACGCGCAGACGGCGCTGCTGCGCCAAGGCCTGCGCCACCTGCCGGACCTGGGGCATCTGTTCGCGCCACGAGTCGCCTTCGGGCGCCAGCGCACGGGCCACCTCCGAGGGGCAGATCGTTGCACCCTGTGACCGCTGCGCGAGCAGCGCGAAGATCTGCGCTTCGATGTCGGCGTCGGTCATGGCGGGCTGCCGTCTTGCAGAACGTCAGCGCTTTGCCGGACGGATCGCCAGCCGGGCATGTCCCGTTCAGTAGCCGTGCTGCTCGCGGAACGCGCGCGCCTTGCCAAAGTGCCCGTTGCCAATGAAGGGCACAGGGGGGCGCAGGGCCGACAGCGGCGAGGGGTGGTTGGACGTGAGCACGAGGTGCCCCCGGTCCTGCGGGATGAAGGCGCGCTTGGATTGCGCGTGCGAGCCCCACAGCATGAACACCACCGGGCGCGGGCCTTCGGCCACATGGCGGATCACGGCGTCGGTGAGCGCCTCCCAGCCTTTGCCTGCATGGCTGGCGGGTTGGCCCTCTTCCACCGTGAGGCCGGTGTTGAGCAGCAGCACGCCGTTCTGGGCCCACTTCACCAGGCTACCGCCCGGCGTGGGAAAGGGCGGAAACGGCACGCCCAGGTCGCGCTGCATTTCCTTGAAGATGTTCTGCAGCGAAGGCGGCAGGCGCACGCCAGAGGCGACGGAAAACGCCAGCCCCTCGGCCTGGCCCCGGCCGTGGTACGGGTCCTGGCCCAGGATGACCACACGCACGGCGTCGGGCGGCGTCAGCTCCAGCGCGCGCAGCGGCTGGGGCGGGAAGATCACCGCACCGGCACCCAGCCGATCCTGCAGAAAACCCTGCAGCGCCTGGCCCCGTGCGCCCGCAAAGTAGGCGTCCACCAGGGGTTGCCACCCGGGCGCCACGGGCCAGTGGGCCGGGTCCGCACTCTGGAGCTGGGTGGGGGTTTGCACGGGTGAATTCATAGTCAAAATGGCCTTCTGCGCGCTACAGAAAAGCGCAAGCAGCTATCAAAACAATAGTATTCAATACATTCACGCAAACAGCTTGGCCAGGGCAAGGCCCGGGTCATCAGCGCGCATGAAGGCTTCGCCCACCAGGAAGGCGTGCACACCCGCATCGCGCATGGTCTTCACATCGGCAGGCTTGAGGATGCCCGACTCTGTGACCAGCAGGCGGTCCTGCGGCACGTCTTTCAGCATGGAGAGCGTGGTGTCCAGCGTCACCTCGAACGTGCGCAGGTTGCGGTTGTTGATGCCGACCAGCGGGGTCTTGAGCTTCAGCGCGCGCTCCAGCTCGGGGCGGTCATGCACTTCTACCAGCACGGCCATGTCCAGGCTGCGGGCGATGGCTTCAAAGTCGGCCATCTGCGCGTCATCCAGGCAGGCCGCGATCAGCAAAATCGCGTCGGCGCCCATGGCCCGCGATTCGTAGATCTGGTACGCGTCCACCATGAAGTCCTTGCGCAGCACCGGCAGCAACGTGCTGGCGCGGGCTTGCTTCAGGTAGTCGGGCTGGCCCTGGAAGAACTGCCGGTCGGTCAGCACCGACAGGCAGGCTGCGCTGACCTTGCCGTCGCCTTCCATGTAGCTCTGGGCAATGTCGGCGGGCTCGAAATCGGCGCGCAACACGCCCTTGCTGGGGCTGGCCTTCTTGACCTCGGCAATCACCGCCGCCTGGCCTTTGGCGATCTTGGCGCGCAGCGCGCCTTCAAAGTCGCGTGTGAGCACGCGGCTCTCGGCATCGGCGCGCATGGCGGGCAGCGGCAGGCGCTTTTTGGCGGCTGCCACTTCTTCGTGCTTGACGGCCACGATTTTGTTGAGGATGTCGCTCATGGGGAAACCTTGGTTGTTGTGATCACGCGGCGGCGCCAGCCAGCGCGTGCGTGCGCGTGACCATTTGCTCCAGCTTGGCCAGCGCGGCACCGGAGGCAATGGCAGCGCGTGCCTTGGCAATGCCGCCAGGGATGGAATCGACCACATTGGCGGCGTACAGCGCCACACCGGCGTTCAGGCAGACGATGTCCTGCGCCGCGCCCGGCTCGCCCTTGAGCACGCCGATCAGCATCTCGCGCGATTGTTCGGGGGTTTCGACCTTGAGGGCGCGGTTGCTGGCCATACTGAGGCCAAAGTCCTCGGGGTGGATTTCGTATTCGGTGATCTGGCCGTTTTTCAGCTCGCCCACCAGCGTGGCGGCGCCCAGGCTCACTTCGTCCATGCCGTCGCGGCCGTAGACCACCAGCGCGTGTTCGGCGCCCAGGCGCTGCAGCGCGCGCACCTGGATGCCGACCAGGTCGGGGTGGAACACGCCCATCAAGATGTTGGGCGCACCCGCAGGGTTGGTGAGCGGGCCCAGGATGTTGAAGATGGTGCGCACGCCCAACTCCTTGCGCACGGGGGCCACGTTCTTCATGGCCGGATGGTGGTTGGGCGCGAACATGAAGCCGATGCCGACGTCTGCCACGCACTGTGCGATCTGCTCGGGCTTGAGGTTGATGTGGATGCCCAGGGCTTCCATCACATCCGCGCTGCCGCTTTTGCTCGACACGCCGCGCCCGCCATGTTTGCTGACCTTGGCGCCCGCAGCGGCGGCCACGAACATGGAGCAGGTGGAGATGTTGAAGGTGTTGGCGCCGTCGCCGCCCGTGCCCACGATGTCCACCAGGTGTGTGCTGTCGGGCACGTGGACCTTGGTGGAGAACTCGCGCATCACCTGCGCGGCGGCGGTGATCTCGCCAATGGTCTCCTTCTTCACGCGCAGGCCGGTGATGATGGACGCCGTCATGACGGGCGACAGCTCGCCGTTCATGATCATGCGCATCAGATGCAGCATCTCGTCGTGGAAGATTTCGCGGTGCTCGATGGTGCGCTGCAGCGCTTCCTGGGGGGTAATGGGCATGACGGTGTCTCCAGTGATTTATGCGGAGGGCTGGTCCGTCAGGGCCAGCTTGAGTCCGAAGCCGATGAACATGGCACCCGCCACGCGGTCCAGCCAGTGCATGCCGCGCTGGATGACGCCAGCGCGACGCGCCATCCACGATGCGGCCAGCGCCCAGCCCACGTTGACGGGGATGGCGTTGATGTTGAACAGCACGCCCAGCAATACAAAAGCCAGCGCCTTGTTGTCGGTGCCCGGCGCGATGAACTGCGGCACAAAGGCCAGGAAGAAGATGGCGACCTTGGGGTTGAGCACATTGGTCCAGAAGCCACCCAGGAACACCTTGCGCAGCGGCGTGTGCTGCGCTGGTGCGGCCTGCGCCGCCACCAGGGCAGCGCTGCTGCCTCCGTCGGCAGCGGGCTTGGACAGCAGCATGCGCACGCCCATCCACATCAGGTAGGCAGCGCCCACCCACTTGAGCACGGTGAACGCCGTGGCCGAGGTGGCCAGCAGCGCCCCAACCCCCACCGCCGCAGCAAAGATGTGCACAAAACACCCGGCCGTAATGCCCAGCCCCGCCACGATGCCCGCACGGGTGCCAGAGCGCAGCGCGTTAGTCACGATATAGAGCACATCAGGGCCCGGCGTGAGGTTCAGCAACCAGCCTGCGGCGATGAACATCACCAGCTGGTGGGCGTCGATGAAGTTCATGCGCGCTGCTCCAGAAAGTTCTTGAGCATGGCGTGGCCATGTTCGGTGAGGATGCTTTCGGGGTGGAACTGCACGCCTTCGATGGGCAGCGTCTTGTGGCGCACGCCCATGATTTCGCCGTCATCGGTCCACGCCGTCACCTCCAGCACATCGGGGCAGGTGGCGCGCTCGATGGCCAGCGAGTGGTAGCGGTTGACGGTGAACTTCTCCGGCAGGCCCGCAAACACGCCCTTTTGTGTGGTGGTGATGACGCTGGTCTTGCCGTGCATCAGCTCCTGCGCGCGGATGATGGTGCCGCCGAACGCCGCGCCAATGCTCTGGTGGCCCAGGCACACACCCAGAATAGGCAGCTTGCCGGCAAAGTGCTGGATCGCAGCCACCGAAATGCCTGCCTCGGCGGGCGAGCAAGGGCCGGGTGAAATCACCAGGCGGTCGAGCTGCCCAGCATTCAGGCGTGCTTCGATTTCGGCCACGGTGATTTCGTCATTGCGGAACACCTCCACCTCGGCACCCAGTTCACCGAAGTACTGGACGATGTTGTAGGTGAAGCTGTCGTAGTTATCGACCATCAAGAGTTTTGTCATGCGGCGCTCCCGGCAAGGGCGGGCTCGCGCAGACGGGCGAACTCGCGGTGTTCATAGGCAATGCAGGCTTCCATGAGGCTGCGGTAGATGGCTTCCATCACATCGGCGTCGCCGCCTTCGGCCTGGGCGCGTTCGCGCACGCGGGCCACGATGGCTTCGATGCGGGCTTCGTCGCGCACCTGTTCCACACCCTGCTTGATGCGGGCGGCCTGGGTCATGTAGCCCACACGCTCCACCAGCAGGGGCACCAGCACGTCGTCCAGCGCGTTCACTTCGCGGCGCACGTCCTGCATGGTGTTGCAGGGTTTGACCTTCTCGATGGCTTTGGGGGTGCGGGTCGTCATTCCAGGCCCTCCTCGACCAACTCTGCAGCGCGCAACAGTGCGCGGGCCTTGTGTTCGGTTTCCTTCCATTCCAGCTCGGGCACCGAATCGGCCACCACACCCGCAGCAGCCTGCACATAGAGCGTGCCGTTCTTGATGATGCCGGTGCGGATGGCAATGGCCACGTCCATGTCGCCCGCGTAGCTCAGGTAGCCACACGCGCCGCCGTACAGGCCGCGCTTGGTGGGTTCGAGCTGGTCGATCAGCTCCATGGCGTGCACCTTGGGCGCGCCGGTGAGCGTGCCTGCGGGGAAGGTGGCCTTGAGCACGTCCATGCTGGTCATGCCGTCGTGCAGGATGCCCTCCACATTGCTCACGATGTGCATCACGTGGCTGTAGCGTTCCACGGCAAAGGCCTCGGTCACCTTCACGGTGCCGGTCTTGGCGATGCGGCCGATGTCGTTGCGTGCCAGATCGATGAGCATCACGTGCTCAGCGCGTTCCTTGGGGTCGTTGATGAGTTCAACCTCGGTGGCCTTGTCCTTCTCGGGCGTTGCGCCGCGCGGGCGGGTGCCAGCCAGGGGGCGGATGGTGACCTTGGTGCCTTCGTCGGTTTTTTCCTGGCGCACCAAAATTTCAGGGCTGGCGCCCACCACGTGGAAGTCGCCAAAGTCGTAGAAGTACATGTACGGCGACGGGTTCAGCGAACGCAGCGCGCGGTAAAGGGAGAGGGGGCTTTCGGTGTAGCGCTTGTGGATGCGCTGGCCCACCTGCACCTGCATGAAATCTCCGGCAGCAATCAGCTCTTTGGCGCGGTCCACGGCGGCCAGGTAGTCGGCCTTGGCAAAGTCGCGTTGGGCGGGGTGGCTTTCGGTGGCCTTGACCACGGGGGCGCTCACCGAATACTTGAGCTGTTCTTTCAGCTCGCGCAGGCGCTTCTTAGCCTTGGCATACGCCTCGGGCTGGGCCGGGTCGGCATACACGATGAGGTAGAGCTTGCCCGAGAGGTTGTCGATGACCGCCAGCTCCTCGCACTGCAGCAGCAGGATGTCGGGGCAGCCCAGGGTGTCGGGTGGGCAGGTGGTTTCGAGCTTTTTCTCGATGTAGCGCACCGCGTCGTAGCCGAAGTAACCGGCCAGGCCGCCGCAAAAACGCGGCAGGCCGGGGCGCAGGGCCACCTTGAAGCGTTTTTGGTAATCGGCAATGAAGTCGAGCGGGTTGCCCTGGGCGGTCTCGACCACCTGGCCGTCGGTCACCACCTCGGTGCGCGCTGCGGCCCCGAAGCCGCTGGCCCGCAGCAGGGTGCGGGCGGGCAGGCCGATGAAGCTGTAGCGCCCAAAGCGCTCGCCGCCCACCACGGATTCGAGCAGGAAGCTGTGCTTGCCGCCGTCCTTGGTGTGCGCCAGCTTCAGATAGAGCGAGAGCGGGGTTTCCAGGTCCGCAAAGGCCTCGACCATGAGCGGAATGCGGTTATAGCCTTCGCTGGCCAGGCTTTTGAATTCAAGTTCTGTGATCACGGGGAGGGCTCCCAGCAGTCGCAGCGCGTGTCCCAGTGCAATGAAAAAGGGGCGCTGCGGTCCATTCAATCGGCCTCACCGCATCAGGGTAGAGGCCACGGGTGCACGCTGGGGCGTCGTCGGCCCAGGTGCCATCAGGCGTTCAAAGAGACAGGCTGACGCCAGGGCCAGGCTCCCCGGTCGCTGCAACCTGTGATGAACACGTGGTGAATGAACATGGGCCAAAGTGTAGCAAAGCTTTTTTGGCGGACCGATTTGACGGGCCGCAAGACCGAGATCGCACAACCGCTCGAAAACCCTGTTGCGGGCCGCCGGGAGCGCTGCAACAATTAGAAACGAACGACCGTTCTTTTTTAGGAGCTGTGCATGAATTTCCTCCAGCGATGCGCTTTGATGGCCGGTGCCTGCCTGCTGGCAGCCACCGCCACCGCCCAGCCCATCACCGTGTCCGATGTGAAATACGAAGAGACGGCCAACCTGAGCGGCAGCACCCTGCAACTCAACGGCGCAGGCGTGCGCTACAAGGCCGTGTTCAAGGTCTACACGGCGGGCCTGTACCTGGAGAAGAAGGCGCACACGCCCCAGGACATCGCGGCCCTCAAGGGCCCCAAGCGCATGAGCATCACCATGCTGCGCGAGATCGATTCCACCGAGCTGGGCAAGCTGTTCTCGCGCGGCATGGAGGACAACATGGACCGCGCAGCGTTTTCCAAGCTGATCCCCGGCGTGCTGCGCATGAGCCAGATCTTCTCGGACCACAAGAAGCTGGTGGCCGGCGACCAGTTCCAGATCGACTGGATCCCCGGCACGGGCACGGTGATCACCGTCAAGGGCAAGCCGCAGGGCGAGCCCTTCAAGGAACCTGAATTCTTCAACGCGCTGCTGGGAATCTGGCTGGGCAACACACCCGCCGACTGGAAGCTCAAGGACGCCCTGCTGGGCAAACCCGCCTGAGAGGGCGTGACCCCCATCAAGCCCGAACGCCCCCTACGGACAAACCCCGACGCTCACAGTCCCCTGGCTGTCACTCGCCCGACACCAGCAAGCCGGGCCGGGGCGTACGCTGAGGCTTGTCCTTGGCCTCTCTTTTTTCTTCGCCGCCCTTCCTGTTCCGTTCAGCCCACTCGCCGCCACGCAGGCGCCCGCACCCGGGCCCTTCGCAACGCGTGCTGTCTGGGCCGCCCTCGCCCCCAGCTCCCTGCCCTTTTCCGCGCCTGACATGACCATGAAACTCAGCAATCTCTCCGTCGGCCTGCGCCTGGGCGCATCCTTTGGCGCCATCCTGCTCATCACTGCCCTGATCGCGGCGACCGGCATGTGGCGCATTGCCAGCCTGCAAGGCGCGAGCGAGCGCGTTGCCACGCAAGAAATCGAGCAGCAGACGCTGGTCGAAGACTGGGCCTCGGACATCCGCCTGAACTGGGTGCGCACCGAGGCCTTCCTCAAGGCCATCGACCGGGACTACATGGACAAGCTCACGGCCGACACCCAGGCCACCGCCACGGGCATGGAGGCCAAGGTCAAGCGCATCGAGGCCCTGGTGCAAGGCGAGCAGGCGCGGGGCCTGCTGGCCGCCATTGCCACGGCGCGCCAGGCCTATAACGACAAGCTCGCAGAGATTCGCGAACTTCACCGGGGCGGCGAGCCCAACGTGCCCGCCATGGTGGACAAGGACCTGCGCCCGCTGGCCGACAAGTACCTCAAGTCGCTGGATGACCTGCGCCGGGCCATGGGCACCCAGCTCACCGAGAGCCAGGCCGACACCTCCGCCCTGGCCCGTGCCAGCCAGGTGCTGCTGGGCGTGGGCACGCTGATTGCCGTGGCGCTGGGTGCGCTGCTGGCCTTCACCGTCACGCGCTCCATCGTGCGCCCCGTGCAGCAGGGCAAACAGGCTGCCGAGAACATCGCCGATGGCGACCTGACCCACCCCATCAACGCCAGTGGCAATGATGAAACCGGGCAACTGCTGCAGGCGCTGGCCACCATGCAATCGCGCCTGGCCTCCATCGTGGGCAATGTGCGCCACAACGCCGAGGGCGTGGCCACCGCCAGCACCGAGATCGCCTCGGGCAACAACGACCTCTCGGCCCGCACCGAGCAACAGGCCAGCGCACTGCAGGAGACGGCTGCCTCCATGGAGCAACTGGGCTCCACCGTGCGCCAGAACGCCGACAACGCGCGCCAGGCCAACCAGCTGGCGATGAGCGCATCGACCGTGGCCCAGCAGGGCGGCGATGTGGTGGCCGAGGTGGTGGACACCATGAAGGGCATCAACGACAGCAGCAAGAAGATCGCCGACATCATCAGCGTGATCGACGGCATCGCCTTCCAGACCAACATCCTCGCGCTGAACGCGGCTGTGGAAGCCGCCCGTGCAGGCGAACAAGGCCGGGGTTTTGCGGTGGTGGCGGGCGAGGTGCGCAGCCTGGCCCAGCGCAGTGCCGAGGCGGCGAAAGAGATCAAGGGCCTGATTGGCACCAGCGTGGAACGTGTGGAGCGCGGCACGGCCCTGGTGGACAAGGCGGGCGCCACGATGAGCGAAGTGGTCGCCTCCATCCGCCGCGTAACCGACATCATGGGCGAGATCAGCGCCGCCAGCAGCGAACAAAGCCAGGGTGTCTCGCAGGTCGGCGAGGCCATCACCCAGATGGACCAGGCCACGCAGCAAAACGCCGCCTTGGTGGAGCAAAGTGCCGCCGCCGCCGACAGCCTCAAGACGCAGGCGGGGCAACTGGTGGATGCCGTGGCGGTGTTCCGCCTCTCGGACAGCGCCGCCCGCCACAGTGGCTCCGTGCCTGTGCCGGGCAGCGCCCCCGCAGCATCGCGCCTGGACTACCGCAGCGTGGCGCCGCGCCAGCTGACTGCCTGAACGCCTGCCCGCAGGGCGGAACTCAGGTCAGCTGCACCAGCGAGTCCACAAAACCATCGGCATCGACGGCCCGCACGGGTTGGCCGTGGTTGTAGCCGTAGGTGACCAGCACAACCGGGCACCCTGCGGCCCGCGCCGCCTGCGCGTCGTTACTGGAATCGCCCACCATCACGGTGCGTGCAGGGATGGTGCCCAGCGCCTCGCAGGTCTTGAGAAGGGGCAGCGGATCGGGTTTCTTGCGCTCAAAGGCGTCGCCCCCGAACACACACTGGAAATACCCGGCCAGCCCCTTGGACTCCAGCAGCGGCAGCGCAAAACCCGTGGGTTTGTTGGTCAGGCAAGCCAGGCGCAGGCCTTGGGCACGCAGCGCCTGCAGGCCCGCCACCACACCGTCATACACCCCGGCAAACTGGCCATTGATTGTCAGGTAGTGGCGCTGGTAGCTGGCCCAGGCCGATGGGTACATTTCTTCAACTTTGATAGCAACATTATCAATACCATCGCGCGGGAGCACGTGTTTCAGCACCGATCGCAGCAAATGCTCCGAGCCTTTGCCCACCATGGACTCGATGGAGCCCGCGTCGATGGGAGGCAGGCCCAGGTCCTGCAGCATACGGTTGAGTGCTTCGCTGAAGTCACCCAATGTGTCCACCATGGTGCCGTCCAGGTCGATGATTGCGGCGTCCACGCGGGACGGGGAAAGCGGGATAAGGTTCACAACAGGCGGATGAAGGGGTTTGGAATGTCCTGCATGGTAAGGGCGCCACCCTCATCCACCCGTGTGGATGGCATCCGCCTGGTAGATGGCCATCTGCGGGCTGGCGTCGCAGAGTCCGGCAATGGCATGCGCAAACTTCCGCGAGGCCTCCAGCCGGAAGTGGGCCTGCAGCGTGGCCATGTCGCCCCAGCGTTCTACAAACACGAAGCGCAGCGGCTGCAACACGTCGCGGCTGACTTCGTGGGACACACATCCAGGCTCCGCACGGGAGCGCAGGACATGTTCCACGGCCAAGTGCTCCACTTTAGCTTCCGTGTCTGGGCGTGCGATGGCGTGGCCGGTAACGATGATCATGGTCTTGCCTTGTGGTGGGTGGGGATGCCCGGATTATTCCGCCAAGCCCCAATCACCGCAGACTCAGCGTCTGCCGCTTCCAGGCCGGGTCTTGCCAGCGCTGGAACAGGGGCAGCGCGGTCACATCGCCGGTCACGCGCTCGGTGGTCAGGCCATCCAGCCGCACCACTTCAAAGCTCTTGCGGTAGCGGCCCTGGCCCCGGGCTTCGCGGGCCACCAGCATTTGCTGGCCGCCGGGCACCCAGCCCGCCCATTCAGCCACGCCGGTCTCGGGCGTGGTGGCAGCGGGGGGCAGCACATCGGCCAGCCAGCCGCCTTCGGTTTTGCGCAGCACCCACAGCTCGCGCCAACCTTCCATCGGTTGCACCGCCAGGGCCACGGCCGTGCCTTCGCGGTTGGTGCTGGCCGATGCGGCCCACACCACGCCGTAGGTGCAGCGGCGCAGCAACGGGGCCTTGGCGTTGTGCTGCGCGTCCACCAGCAGCACGCAGGTTTCGCCCGGGGCGCCGGGTTCGGTCAGCAGGGTGGGGCGGGCGCCGGCGGCGGCCGTGGTCGCTACAGCAGGCACCAAGGCCCAGCGCACGGCGCTCACGCGCATGGCGGCGTCGTTGTAGGCGGCCTGGTCTTCGTCGGGCAGTTCGGCCTTGCTCACGCCGCTGAGTTCCGTCAATGCGCGGGCAGCGGCAGCGGCCACCGCGGGGTCGGCAACGTTCTTGCGCGCCTGTTGAAAGGCGGCGGCGCCCCACACGCTGGCGCGGCGCATTTGCACGCGGTTGCGCAGGTAGCCAGGCAGGTTGGCCACGTCCACGCGCTCCAGCACCTCTGCCTGCCAGGTGGTGACCTTGGCACGTTCGTGCGCGGGCAGGTCGGGGTTGATGCACTCGGGGCGGGTCAGCGCCAGGGCGGCGCGGGCGCGCTGCTCAGCATCGGCCACGGGCATGGCCAGCAGGCGGCGAAAGGCCTCGCCCTCGTAGCAGACCTGCATGCGCCCTTCGACCTCGTAGGTGGCAAAGCGCACGCCATAGCCGTTGGCCACATCCAGGTGGGCCGACAGCGTGGCGCCCGAGGCCTTGCCCGGCACAGCCACCGAGGCGCGGCGGGCCAGCCGGTCTGCAAAGGTACCCAGCGCGTCGAAGGCCTGCGCGCCCTCCACGCCAGCCAAAGCCTTGGCGGGCGCGGCTTGCAGGTAGGCGGCAGTCATGCCAATGCCCAGCGCCTCGGCGCCCGGCGCGTCTTGCACAAAGCGCATCACGGCCAGCAGCGCGGGGCCTTCGGCCTCGGTCAGGGCCACGCGGCGCACATCGCTGGCGCGGATGAAGCCACCGCGCTCGCGCTTGTGGTCCCACACCTGCAGGTAGTCCAGGCGCTCGCCGCGCACTTCCAGCACTTCGCCCTGCCACAGGCTGGCCTGCTGCTGGGCGCCGTCGCGCGGGGCGGCGCGCAGGCTGGCCTGGTCTTGCACCACGATGGCGCTGCCCTGGGCGTTGGGAGATGGCTGTGGGGCGGCCTCGGCCGCCACGGTCACTGCGGCGCTGGCGACGGCGGCCAGCAAGGTAGCGAGGGTGGCGTTCATGTTCACTGCTCCACGGCTTGGGTGGTGGTGGCATCGTCGGCCACGGCTGCAGCCTGGGCGGCACCGGCCTGGGCATTGCGGTTGCCGCCCAACAGCGCGGCACCGATGAAGTCGCCATTGGTGGGCGGGGGCGCGATGATGACCTGGATCTTGTCCGAGAGCTTGTCGGCCAGCGTCTTCTGGATGAGCAGCGGGTGCTTGGTCACCAGCGCGCCTTCGCGGGCCATTTGCTCGGCGTTGACCTTGCCCACGCGGTCCATGCGATAGGCCTCGGCTTCGGCCAGCTTCTGGCGGGCATCGGCCTCGCCGTTGGCTTCGATGCGGCGGGCCTGGGCGTTGCCTTCGGCGGCCTTCACACGGGCCACGCGCTCGGCTTCGGCCTCCAGCTGGCGCTGCTCGATCTGGCGCTGCTTGAAGGGCAGCACATGCTTCATGGCTTCTTCCTGGGCCTTGGCGGCGATGACCTGCTCGCGGGCGGCGGCTTCGGCAGCCACTTCGCGGCGTACCTTGTCGGCGTTGGCGTCCAGCTCAGTTTCTTTCACGCGCTTGTCTTTCAGCTCCAACGTGTAGCGCATTTTTTCGGAGGCCAGCTCTTCAGCCAGCAGGCTGTCCATGCCCCGGCGGTACTCGGCAGGCAGGTCTACCTTGCCAATCTGCAGGCTGCGCAGCGTGACGCCATCGGCCGCCAGACGGGCGCGCAGTTCGGTTTCGATGATCTGCGCAATCTCGGCGCGCTTGGACGAGAAAATTTCACGCACCGTGTAGCGGGCAAACACCTTGTAGACCAGGCCTTGCACAGCGGGCTCGACGATGTCGGCGCCCACGTTGTCGGGCAGGTTGCCAGCCTTCACCGCGGGCGAGTTGGGGTCCAGCGCATAGCGCACGCTCAGATCCAGCCCCAGCGACAGGCCTTCGACCGACTGGAGCGGCGCGCTGCCCGTGGCCTGGCGCATGGCTTCGGGGCGGTAGCTCTGGTCGCGCAGCGTAAACACCCGCACCGTGTGCAAGCCGGGCACCACCCACACGCTGCCATCGCGCCACAGGCTCACAGAGCCGGTGAACTGGTTCAGGCGCACACCCAGGTCGCCTTGCGCCAGGTGTTGCACGGGCGGATTGCGATACACCATCAGGCCCGCTGCAGCCACCACGGCACCAGCGGTCAGCCAGCGCACCGTGCGGGCCGTGGGCAGCAGGTAAGCCCAGTTCAACGGGGTGGCCGATACGGTGCCCGTCGTGGGAGGGATGCCTTGCAGATCAGCGTCCATCACGGGTTCCGTGCCCGCCTCAGGCAAGGGGGTAGAGCGACGGCCCTTCAGGGTCTGCACGATGCGGTTCCAGGTGGTTTTCATGGTGTTTCTCTCTCAGGTGGTTTCGGTGTTGTTGTCGGTTCTGAGCAGTCAAAGTGGCTGACTCATTGAGGACCGATTGTTCGGATCCACCCCGGAAGCAACAATGCAGCGCAGCCCCCAATGCGCTCACACCGCCCGCACGAACCTTCCGGCCCCGGAAGAAAAACTCACACCGGCCCGCGCGGGGCGCCGGGATAATCCGTCCACCTCCTACTGCCCGCCCTGCCCATGACCCGCATTGCCGTGATCGAAGACGACCTGCCCACCAGCAACCAGTTGGCCGGGTGGATACGCAGCGCCAAGAGCGGCATCGTCATCGACCAGTGGTTCACCCGCGACGAGGCCGAGACCGCGCTGGCCCGCGAGCACTACGACGCCGTAGTGCTGGACATCGAACTGGGCCGCGAGCGCCATGCGGGCGTGGCCCTCATCAACGCTATCAACAAGCTGCGCCAGGGCACGCCGGTGCTGGTGGTGTCAGCCATGCCTGCAGCCATTTACCGCAGCATCATGAAAGCGCTGGACGCGTGGGACTACCTGCAGAAAACCACGTTTGAAGAGGCCGATTTCATCGAGACCTTTCTCGACATCCTGCGCACCACGCAGGCGCAGGCCCCGGCCAGCGCAGCCCCTGCCCCGGTGGGCGACGCACTGGTGCTGGACCCGCTGTGGCAACGCACCCCCACCTGGCGCGGCGAGCGCATCAACCTGCCCCTGACGGCCCAGCGCATCCTGGCCACGCTGCACCAGCGCAGTGGCGAGGTGGTGTCTTACGACGAACTGTTCGAGGTGGTGAAAAGCGGCCGCAACCGCGACAACGTGCGCAAGCATGTGAGTACCATCCGCGAGGCGCTGCGTGAAGTCGATCCTGGGTTTGAGGGAATAGAAAACGTGCCCATGCGCGGTTTCCGCTGGACGGGAAGGTGAACACCCCCCTGAGGCCCTGCGGGCCTTCCCCCCGCTCTCGCATGGCTGCGCAATGCGGGCAGGGGGACGCCGCCAGCGCGGCGGGGCGGCCCTTGCGCGGCGACCCTGGCCTGGGCCGCGCCAGTTTTGGCCGCCCTGCACGGTACTTTCACGCGAGAGGAATGGAGTGAAACGCCTACTGCACCCCGCACTTGAAATATCACGCCTGGAAATGCCCCGCCTGGGCCTGCCTGCGTTTCGCCTGCGCATCTTGGTGCGCAGTGTGTTTGTGCTGCTGGCCCTGGCCACAGTGGCGCTGAGCGTGGTGGTGCTCAAGGACGAAAAAGAGCGCGCCTGGCAGGCCTACCAGCATGGCTTTGTGCGCAGCCAGGCCGAGGTCATGGCGCGGCTGCGCCATCCCTCGGGCCAGTTGGCACTGCTCAACGCCAGCCACCTGGGCCAGGGCGTGACGCCGCTGGCGCCGCTGCTGCTGCCCTACGCAGCCATCGACTTTGACGACCCGCAAAAATCGCAGCAGGCGGTGGAGATGGCGGGCTGCTCGGTGCAGTATCCCGATGGGGCCTCGGTATGCGCGGCGATTGGCAACAACCCGTACGCGGGCGGCTTCATTTACCTGGTGGGCAGCTTTTATTCGGGCGAGTTGACGCCCCGCGAGCGCGGCGCACTGGTGCCCGCCGAGGCGCACCGTGCGCGCATCAGCCTGGACATGCGCGGCGCCACCTACCGCTGGATTGCGCCGTACGAAGCCATGCCCCCACAAGGCAGTGCGGCGGTGCGCGGTCGGCTCACGGGGTTTGTGGACACCGGCGCACCGCAGCTCGATGCCCGTGCACGGCCCGTGCGCGACTTTCGCGGCTGGCTGTGGCAAAACGGCCAGTGCCGTGATCTGCCGCCAAACCCCATCAACCAAGCCTCCACTGGCACCTCTGCTGGCGCCCTCACTGGCGAGGCTGCAGCGACAGACTGCCTGCGCCGCACCCACTACTCGATCCGCCTGCCCGTCGAGCTGTTCCGCGAAGCGCTGTTCCGCAAGGACGAGCGCCTGGTCTGGCCGCCCGAGGATCTGGGGCAAATGCGTGTGCGGGTGGAGATGCTGGCGCCGGGCGAAGACGCCAGGCCGCTGTTTGATAGCAACGCGCCCGGTGCGCAATTGGCCGCATCGCTGGGCGACCTCTCGCGCAGCCTGCTGCCGGGCGAGCGGGTGCAGATCCGCAAAATGGGCAGCGACGAGGCCAGCGCCATCACCCTCAAGGGCGTCGAAGTGCAGGCCGAGCCCTCAGCGCCCTGGCTGCTGCGCCTGATCCGCTGGCTGCCGCTGGAAGCCGCAGGCGTGGGCCCGGCGGCGGTAACACCCGTAGCGCCCACGGGGCTGGATATTCTGGACACGCCTACCGGCAACTATGTGGTCAATTTCACCGGCCACCTGCGCGGGGTGGAGCAGGGCCTGGCTGCTGTGGCCACGCGCCTGTCGTGGTACCTGGGCGCCATGCTGGGGGCGATTGCGTTGGCCTGGCTGGTGGTGGAAGTGGGCCTGATCCGCCGCGTGACGGCCCTCACCCGCCGCGCCGCTGCGGTGTCATACAACGTGCAGCCCGGCCACACCGGGCCCCGGTTGGGCGACCTGGACGTGTCCGACCTGCGCGGATCGGACGAGCTGGGCATTTTGGCTGGCGGCCTGGCCGACCTGCTGCAGCGCGTGAAGGACGACCTGCAACGCGAACAACTGCGCGCCCAGCAAGAGCGCGACATGTGGCACGCCGTGGGGCACGAGATCATGTCGCCCTTGCAGTCTCTGATGGCGCTGAACGGCCCGCAAGACCCCGGCAACCGCTACGTGCAGCGCATGCAGCAGGCCATCCATGTGCTCTATGGCACTGCATCGCCCGCCGAGGCGCTGCAGGCTGCCGATGTGCCCGAAGGGCGGCTGGACCTGGATGCCTTCTTGCGCAACGTGGCCGACAACGCGCACTTTGCAGGCATCATGAATGTGGTGTATGCACCAAGCACTGACCAGCCAGGCCCGGTGATCGTGCGCGCCGACGAGTTTGCACTCGAAGACGTGGTGACCCACATCCTGCGCAACGCCGACCGCTACCGCCCCACGGGCAGCCCGATCACGCTGACGCTCACCGCATCAGAATCCACCGCCAGCGCCACGCTGCACAACCAGGGCTCGACCATTGCCGAAGACCTGCTGGAGCGGATTTTTGAACTGGGCGTATCAGACCCCACCAGCCCCACACCTCTGGGTGAGGGCGAACACAGGGGCCAGGGCCTGTTCGTGGCCAAGACCTACATGGCCAAGATGGGTGGCACCATCAACGCCCGCAACACTGAGGGGGGCGTGGCGTTTGTGCTGACATTCCAGCGGCTGGGATAGCACCACCGCCCGTGGTGGGCTACCCAGTACCGCCTCAACCGGCCCTCAGGCAGCCAACTGCACGCGCATGGCGTCGATCACGCCCTGGTAGTCAGGCTTGCCAAAAATTGCGCTGCCCGCCACAAAGGTGTCGGCGCCCGCATCGGCCACGCGGCGGATGTTGTCGGTCTTGATGCCGCCGTCCACTTCCAGGCGAATGTCCTTGCCCGAGGCGTCGATGCGCTTGCGCACGGCTTCGATCTTGCGCAGGGCCGAGTCGATGAAGCTCTGGCCGCCAAAACCAGGGTTCACGCTCATGATGAGGATGAGGTCGATGTCGTCGATCACCCAGTCCAGCACATCCAGCGGCTCGGCCGGGTTGAACACCAGGCCGGGCTTGACGCCCTTGGAGCGGATGGCCTGGATGCTGCGGTGCACATGGCCAGAGGCGTCGGGGTGGAAGCTGATGTAGTCCGCACCCGCATCGGCAAACGCGGCGGCCAGGGCGTCCACAGGCTGGATCATCAGATGCACGTCGATCGGCACGGCCACGCCCGCAGGGGTTTTGGCATGGGGCTTCAGGGCCTGGCAGACCATGGGGCCAAAGGTGAGGTTGGGCACGTAATGGTTGTCCATCACGTCGAAGTGGATCCAGTCGGCGCCAGCGGCAATGACGTTGCGCACTTCTTCACCCAGGCGGGCAAAGTCGGCAGAGAGGATGGAGGGGGCGATTTGGAATGTGCGGCTCATCCCCCAATTGTCGCAAAGCGCAGAAAGCGTGGGGCTTTGGGGGCTGCAAGTCCCCAGAAAATGGGCCTGCAGCGTTACCATTCGCCCCATGCCAAAGCACCAGTTTGACGTGGAAGTGCTGCCCGAATACCTGCCCGAGCAGTCTGCGCCGGACTCCGGGGTGTTCAGCTTCGCCTACACCATCACCATCACCAACTCCGGGGAAGAGCCTGCGCAGCTGATCTCCCGGCACTGGATCATCAGCGACGCCCGGGGCCACACCGAAGAGGTCAAGGGCCTGGGGGTGGTGGGACAGCAGCCACTGCTCAAGCCCGGCGAGTCGTTCCAGTACACCAGCGGCTGCCGGCTGCGCACCGCCAGCGGCACCATGCATGGCACCTTCCACTGCGTGGCCGAAGATGGCGCGCCCTTCAACACCCCTGTGCCCCTCTTTGTGCTGGAAGCATTGGGCCAAGGACCTTCAGGCAATCCTCTGAGCGGTCGGGTGCTCCATTGAGCACGCCCAAAGACCTGGCCAGCCTGCTCGCAGCGCTGGACCCTGCAGCCGAGCTGGCCCACCGCCACCTGTGGCTCATCAATCTGCTGGACTGGGTGCGCGGAAAGCGCGACTCGGTGCCCGCATCACTGGAGCGGGTGCAGCTGTTCCTGGACACTGTGGCGGCCCGCCCAGACACCCAGCAGCGGCTGCAGGCCTGGTGGGCCACGCTGGTGGACCAGGTGGACATCACCACCCTGCTGGCCGATTTTGGTTTTGCGCCCCGCACCGCCCTGGCCAGCGAGGTGGCCGAGCGGCTGCGCACCAAGCTGCTGCCGGGCAGCCCCGAGACCATCGATGCATCCGAGCTCTTCATGCTGGCGTTGCCCAGCGCCTTTGACGCGCAATGGCTGGCTGCACTCGACGAAACCCAGCTCAACCGCCTGGTCGGCCTGCTGGCACCCGCCGACACCGAAGGCCCCACCGGCGGCGCCACGCTCTGGCACCGGGCCTTGCTGGATGCCATCACCTACTGCGCAGGCCAGATCCTCTCGACCGGTTTCGCCCCAGAGCTGCGGCTGCGCATGACCGAATCCGCGCGCGAAGGCCAGCCTTTTCACGCCCTGATCCGTGACGTGGAAAGCCTGCGCGTGGAAGTGCTGCACGCACTACGCACGCCCGACCGCCTCAACGAGTGCGCCCAGCGCCTGCGCGAGCGACTGGAGGCCTGCCGCGCCGCAGCAGCCACCGTGTACGCACACTTTGAACAGAACGGGATCTCGGTGGGGCTGGTGTTTCGCCTGCGCCAGCTGCGCGAGCGCATCCTGCGTGTGCGCGAGCTGCTCGACTGCCTGCTGTCGCCCAAACCGGCCGTCACCGCCGCACGCCTCATGGCGCACCTGGTGATGGTGGGGCAAGAGCGGCGCAGCCTGCGTGCCCTGTTCGCCGCCAACTCCTCCCTGCTGGCGGCCAAGGTGGCTGAGCGCAGTGCCGAAACCGGCGAGCACTACATCACCCGCACCGGTGCCGAATACAGCTCCATGCTCAGAAAGGCGGCAGGCGGTGGTGCACTGATGGCCTTCACCACCATGGCCAAGTTCGGCCTCTATGCCCTGGCACTGTCAGCGTTCTGGGGTGGGTTCATGGCAGGCGTCAACTACGCCGTGAGTTTTGTGCTGATCCAGCTGCTGCACTTCACGGTGGCCACCAAACAGCCCGCCATGACAGCGCCCGCCATGGCGGCCAAGCTCAAGGAGCTGGGCTCGGGCGATGCCATCGAGTCCTTTGTGGACGAGATCACGCACCTGGTGCGCTCTCAGGTGGCGGCCGTGCTGGGCAATGTGCTGGTGGTGTTCCCGGCCGTGCTGGCATTGGCCACGGCAATTGCGCTGGCTACCGGAGGCCCGGCCATCAGCGAGAAGCAGGCCGAGCATGTGTTCGAGTCCCTGCACCTGCTCGGCCCATCGCTGTTCTTTGCAGCCTTCACCGGGGTGTTGCTGTTTGCGTCCAGCATCATTGCGGGCTGGACGGAGAACTGGTTCGTGCTGCACCGCCTGGACTCGGCCATGCACTACAACCCGCGCATCACGCGGCTGCTGGGGGCCGAGCGCGCCACACGCTGGGCCCGCTTCCTGCGCGAGAACCTCTCGGGTTTTGCGGCCAACATCTCGCTCGGTTTCATGCTGGGCCTGGTGCCCGTCTTTGCCGCATTCTTCGGGTTGGGGCTGGACGTGCGCCACGTCACGCTTTCCACGGGCCAGGTGGCTGCCGCCAGCGCCACGCTGGGCCTGCAGGTGCTGCAGATGCCCGCCTTCTGGTGGGCCGTGGCCTCGCTGCCGTTCCTGGGGGCATTGAACGTGTCGGTGAGCTTTTACTTGGCCTTCCGCCTTGCGCTGCGCGCCCAGAACGTGAGCGGCGTGGACCGCTCGCGCATCTACGCGGCCATCCGCGCGCGCATGCGCACTGCGCCGCTGAGCTTCTTCAAGCCCGCGCGCAACACACCCGCCAGCGCTTCTTAGAGCCTGTTCAAGGTCTTGTTGGGGTCGCACAAGTGCCTTGCCGGGATGGGATGCAAGGCGCGGTGTGCAGTGGATAGCACGGCTATCCACAAGCGCCGCAACGCCGCAGACCGCCCGGCAAGGCACTTGCCCGAAGGGTTGGAGTGAAATCGGGCGATTGGAAGCCTCGGGTGCTTGCATAGGTACGAGCCCATGCGGTGCATCCGAAGCATCCACGCATCCCGATTGCACTCCAATGCGATCTCCAAAAAGACTTTGAACAGGCTCTTAGTAGCAAGGCCGGCCGCAGCAAGCACCGCCCCTGTCCTACACGGGCGATGTGTTTCCGCCTGTAAATTCGGGGGACTACTCCCAAGCACACCCCCTCCCCCTGGCGGAGGGCTTGTGTGCCTGCCCCTTCACACCACCGGGCACCCGTTGCCCGTCTGACGCAGAGGTCCCATGACATGAATGAAATCCTGAGCTTTTGGGCGCAGTGGCTGCGCCCCTCGGCCGGGCTGCCCACGGTGCAATGGTCGCTGCTGCTGGCCGTGGCCGCCATGGCGGGCTATCTCACCCAGCGCCACACCGGCCTGCCCAAGGTGGTGGGCTACTCGCTGGTGGGCACGTTGGCGGGCCTGGCCGGCTTCAGTGGCGCCGTGTGGCCGCTGCAAGGCATCGGCCTGTTCCTGCTGGAGCTGGGCGTGGCCATCGTGCTGTTTGAATGCGGCGGACGCATTCCGCTGCGCTGGTTCCGCCACAACCCCATGGTGCTGGTGCAGAGCATTGCCGAGTCGGTGCTGACCTACTTTGCCGTGTACTGGGTACTGGTGTGGCTGCAGCTGCCCACGCAGGTGGCCGGGCCGCTGGCGCTGGTGGCGCTGGCCGCATCGCCCGCTGTGCTCACCCGCGTGGTGGCCGACACCCGTGCGGCCGGGCCTGTGACCGAGCGCGCGATTGTGCTCACCACGCTCTCTACGCTGTATGCCCTGACGCTGGGCAGCGCCAAGGCCGAACTCATCAACCGCCAGAGCCTCACGGTGCTCGAAACCGTCTCGCCCGTGGTGGTGGTGCTGGGCGTGTCGATTGTGGTGGCAGCCGTGCTGGCCCTGGTGCTGCGCATGGCGCTGCGCGTCATGAGCCCCACGAGCGAAAACACCTCCATGCTGTTCCTCGCCCTGGTGGCGGCGGGCACGGCCGTGGCCGCGCACATGGGCGGCTCGGCACCGCTGGCGGCATTGCTGGGGGGCATGCTGCTCAAGCAGCTCAACCCCCGCCCCTGGGCCTGGCCGCGCCAGCTGGGCAATGCCTCGTCACTGCTCACCATGCTGATGTTTGTGCTGGTCTCCACCGTGGCCGCACAGGCCGACTGGAGCGCCCCCGTGGCTGGCGTGGTGCTGGCCCTGATTGCCGTGCGCCTGCTGGCCAAGGCCCTGGGCGTGGCCTTGGGCAACGTGGGCAGCGGCGCGAGCTGGAAGCAGGCGCTGTGGGTGGGCTGCGCAATGACCCCCATGTCGTCCATCGCCCTGCTCATCGCCTCGCAGTTCGTGCTGGCGTCGCCCTCCACCGGACACGTCATTGCGGGCGTCGCCTTGCCCGCTATCTTGCTGATGGAAGTGTTTGGTGCCGTCATTGCCACCGTGGCCATTTACCGTGCGGGCGAAAGCTCCAAACCCTGGGCGCCGCTGACCCGTGCCAACCATGGAGACAACCACCGTGAGTCTTGAAGCCTTCAACCATTCCGAACCGCTGACGCTGGGCGTGGAGCTGGAGCTGCAGCTCGTCAACACCAACGACTACGACCTCGCGCCCTACGCCGAGGACATGCTGCGCCTCATGAAGAAGACCCCGCTGCCCGGCAGCGTGGTGCCCGAGATGACGAACAGCATGATCGAGATCTCCACCGGCATCTGCCACTCGGCCAGCGAGGTGCTGGGCCAGCTCACGCCGATCCGCGATGCGCTGGTCAAGAGCGCCGACAAGCTCAACATTGCCGTGGTGGGCGGCGGCACGCACCCCTTCCAGCAATGGCACGAGCGCCGCATCTACGACAAGCCACGTTTTCGCGAGCTGTCGGAGCTGTATGGCTACCTCTCCAAGCAGTTCACCATCTTCGGCCAGCATGTGCACATCGGCTGCCCCGATGCCAATGCCGCACTGCTGATGCTGCACCGCATGAGCCGCTACATCCCGCATTTCATTGCACTGTCGGCCTCCAGCCCTTATGTGCAGGGGCAGGACACGGCGTTTGATTCAGCGCGGCTGAACTCGGTGTTTGCGTTCCCGCTGTCAGGCCGTGCACCCATGGCGCTGACCTGGGACGACTTCACGCACTACTTCGACAAGATGACACGCACGGGCGTGGTCAAAAGCATGAAGGACTTCTACTGGGACATCCGCCCCAAGCCCGAGTTCGGCACCATCGAGATCCGCGTGTTCGACACGCCGCTGACCATCGAACGCGCTGCTGCCCTCGCAGGCTACGTGCAGTCGCTGGGCGCCTGGTTCCTGGCCGACCAGCCCTTCATGCCCGAAGAGGACGACTATCTCGTCTACACCTACAACCGCTTCCAGGCCTGCCGTTTTGGCATGGACGCGGTGTATGTGGACCCGGCCACGGGCGACCACATGCCGCTGCGCGAGCACATCCTGCGCACCATGGACAAGATCGCAGGCCACGCGGCCGTGCAGGGCGCGTCGAGCGCGATGCACATGCTGCGCACCGAGGTCGAGGCGGGGCAGAACGATGCCCGCTGGCTGCGCCAGCGCCAGAGCGAAGAGCAGCTGCTGGCCGAGGTGAGCCGCCAGGCGGCGCAGCGCTTTCGCGGCGCAGCGGTCTGATCCGCGCCCCCGGCGCTGGTCGCCTCGCGCGAGCTCGCCATCTCACGCAGCCAGCGCCAACCTGCGCGCTTGCTGCGTAAGCCCGCCATAGCCCCAGTCGCTGGCAGGCAGCTCCCGCACCACCACGTAGCTGGCCGCAGCCAGCGCGCCACCACCCGCCAGCTGGCGCTGTAACTCGGCAAACGCGGCGGCGATGAAAGCGGCCTTCTCTTCCTCGGTGTTCGTGCCTTGGGTGATGCTGATCTCCAGCAAAGCCGTGGGCTGCGCCACGGGCGCACCGCCAATGTGCCAGCGCGCGGCGGGCAGGTCGTCGATGACCACGGCCGTCACCTCGCGGCGTTTGCCCAATAGCTGGACCGTGAGGTCAGTCAGCGCACTGGCCAGCGCCTGGTAACGCTCGGGGTTGTGCAACGGGGTCAGTTTCAGGACAAGGGTGGGCATGGTGTCACGGCCTTCAGGGTGGATGGGGTGGTGGACGGATTTGCGGGTGCAGACCGGGTCCGCAGCGCATGAAGAACCCGTCGGGTCAGGCGCAGGAGCCCCCGCACCACCCAGGCATGGGCATCGCGGATCGCCTCCTGGCGCAATTGCAGGGCGTGGCGCTTGGCGGCATCGCGCATGCGCTGATAGTCGTCGGGGTGCAGGTGGGGTTGCATGGCATTCCTTTCGGGGTGGAGCCACTGTAGGCAGCGTGGCGCACAGCGGAAACGGCCCGTGGGGCAATACCGTTTTGCGCGGCATGCGAAGCCCCGCCGTTACCATTGCCCGATGCGCGACATCCGCTTTGAAGACATGCACCTGTTTGCCCGCGTGGCCGACCTGGGCTCGCTGTCGGCCGTGGCGCGCGAGCGCGATGCACCGGTGAGCCAGGTCTCGCGCACGCTGGCGCGCATCGAACAATCCTGCGGCGCGCGACTGGTCCACCGCAGCACGCACGGCCTCACGCTCACGGCCGAGGGGCAGACCTTTCTGGACTACTGTCGCCGCATCACCGGCACGCTCGACGAGCTGGAAGGCGAGTTCGCCCAACAAAGCGGCCAGCCCAGCGGCTGGGTGCGCGTAGCCTCCAGCTCGGTGGTGGCCGAGCACCTGCTCATCCCCAGCTTCGAGAGCCTGCAGCAGCAACACCCGCAGCTGCGCGTGGAGCTGGTGGTGGACGACCGCATGGCCGACATGGCGCGTGACGGCATCGACATCGCCATCCGCACCGGCCCGCCGCTGACCGACACCGTGGTGGCGCGCCCGCTGGGCATGCTGGCCCGTGCGCTGTACGCCACCCCGGGCTATCTGCAAGCCCGGGGTGTGCCGCAGCAGCCGGGCGACCTGCGCCAGCACCGGCTTATCACCAACAGCGCGGTGGCTTTTCTGAACCACTGGCCCTTTCTGGTCGATGGCGCGCCCCAGGTGCTGGTGGCCGAAGGCCATTGGCGCTCGGGCAGCACGGCCATCACCGCGCGCCTGGCGCTGCAGGGCCTGGGCATCGCGCGCCTGGCCACGGTGGTGGCCGATCCCCTCGTGCGCCAGGGCCTGCTGGCGCCCGTGCTGGCCGAGTGCGTGGACCTGCAGCCCACGCCCATCCACGCCATCACCCTCACGCGCAGGCACCGGCTGCCCAAGATCCAGGCCTGCATCGACCACTGGGTGCAGTGGTTTTCTCCGCAAGTCAACGGTGCTGGATACCCATGACCCTTTTTGACCTTTTCTGGATTGCCGAGCATTGCCATGGGTGAGTTCGACCTGATTGCCCGCTACTTCACCCGTCCCGTGCGCAAGGCGGCCCTGGGTGTGGGCGACGACTGCGCGCTGATCGCGCCCGCGCCCGGCATGCAACTGGCCGTCTCCAGCGACATGCTGGTGGAGGGCCGCCACTTTTTTGCCGACGTGGACCCCGAAGCCCTGGGCCACAAGGCGCTGGCCGTGAACCTGTCGGACCTGGCGGCCTGCGGCGCCAAGCCGCTCGCTTTCACCCTGGCCCTGTCGCTGCCCCGGGTGGATGAAGCGTGGCTCGCAGGCTTCTCGCGCGGGCTGCTGGCGCTGGCCGATGCCCATGGCTGCGAACTGGTGGGCGGCGATACCACGCAGGGCCCGCTCAATATCTGCATCACCGTGTTTGGCGAGGTGCCCACCGGCCAGACCCTGCTGCGCAGCGGCGCACGGCCCGGTGACGACATCTATGTAAGCGGCACGCTGGGCGACGCCCGGCTGGCGCTGGAGGCGCTGCTCGGCCATATCGCCCTACCCGCCGAGGTGCTGGCCCGCGCGCGAGAGCGGCTGGAGCGCCCTACGCCGCGTGTGGCCCTGGGCCTGCAGTTGCGCGGCGTGGCCAGCAGCGCCATGGACCTCTCCGACGGCCTGCTGGGCGACCTGTCGCACATCCTGAAGGCCTCGGGCGTGGGCGCGCGCATCGATACCCACATTACTTCCAATTTGATAGTTGAAAAGGCATGTCCATCGCGCGGAAACGGCCATTTTGACCTTGAATTTTTCCGCCAATGCACCCTGGCGGGCGGTGATGACTACGAACTGGCCTTCACCGCCCCGCCCGCACGGCGCGATGCCGTAGCCGCCGCCTCGCAAGCCAGCGGCACGCCCGTCACGCGCATCGGCACGGTGCTGGCCGAGCCCGGCCTGCAGCTGGTGGACGCACAGGGACAGGCGGTGGAAAACCACTATGCCTCGTTCGACCATTTCCGGTGAGGGATGGTGGCCAGCAAAAATTTTTTGCAAACCATGAATCCTTTTGCGCAACCGGCTGCTCTTGGTGGGGAAGGCGCCCTGTGCTGGCGCCTTCGTCACCCCACCAAGGAGCTAATCACCATGCTGTACCGCAAGAACATCACCCGCCCCGAAAGCCTGCTGCGCGTTGTGGGGGGCGTGGCCCTCATCGCCGCCGGATTGTGGTGGCTGGCCGCATCGCCGCTGGGCCTGGCGCTGGCCGCCTCGGGCGTGGGCAGCATCCTGAGCGGCGCGTTCGGCTACTGCCCCGCCTGTGCCATGGTGGGCCGCAAGCCTGTCGAGTGACCTCCCATGGCCACCACCCACCCAGCCCCCACCGTGGCCCAGCTGCTGCCCGCCGCACGCAGCGGTGACGCAGCGGCCATGGAGCAGCTGCTGCGCCTCACCCGCCCCGACATCCGCCGCTATGCGCTGCGCCACTGCGCGGCCACCACCGCGACGGACGACGTGGTGCAGGAGGCCCTCATCATCGTCTACCGCCGCGTGGGCGCACTGCGCGAGGTGGCGGCATTCGGCGGCTGGGTGGTGCGCATCGTGCAGCGGCTGTGCATGCGCCCCATGCTGGCCTGGCTCAAGGGCGAGCCGCTGGCGCAGGTGGAGGACAACCTCGCCTGGTCGCACCGCCCCGACCACGAGCTGCGCCACGACCTGGCCCTGGCCATCGACTCGCTGCCGCACATCTACCGCGAGGCGCTGCTGCTGCGTGACTTCGAGGAGCTGACCATCGAAGAGATGAGCGAACGACTGGGCGTGACGCGCGAGGCCGCCAAGAGCCGCCTGCACCGTGCGCGGGCGCTGGTGCGGGAGTACCTGGTGCCCACGGACCGCGCGGGCGCCACATAGCGCTGCGGCGCAGAGAACCTACCTCAGCGCATCTGAAACAGCTCCTGATGGAAGCGCGCAGATGGGCGCCCCAGGTGCTCCATGCCCTGGCGCACGGCTTCGGCAAACCCCTGCGGCCCGCAGAACCACACACTCGCCGCCGGGCTGGTGCCCGCCAGCAATGCAGCCGGTGTCACGGGTCCTGCGTCGTCGCTGTAGTGAATCTCCAGCGTCACGCTGGGCAGGTGGGCGCACAGCGCCGCCATGCGCTCGGCAAACACCGCCTCACCCACATGGCGCACGCAGTAGTGCAGGTGCACCCGGGGCGCCAGCGCGGGCGTGGATTGCAGCGACTCCAACCAGGCCATGAACGGCGTGGCGCCAATGCCCGCAGCCACCCACACCTGCTCGGGCGCGCTGTCGCTGCGAAAGTCAAAACAGCCATACGGCCCCTCGATGTCCACCCGCTGGCCCGGCTGCACTTGCAAAGGCAATTGCCCCGTGTGATCGCCCAGCGCCTTGATCGCAAAACGCAGCGTGCCGTCGCCCTGGTCGGCGTTGAGCAGGGTGAAAGGGTGCGCGCCTTCGGCCTTGCCAAACGTGACAAACGCAAACTGCCCTGCCGTGTGCCGCCAGGCGCTGGCGGGGCGGACCAGGCAAGTCACCTCCAGCACGCGGGCCCCTTGCGGCGACACGCTCACCACGCGGGCCACATGGCGGCGGCTGCGCCCGATGGCCCCGGCCAGCGAGCGCACGGCGCACAACACCCCCACCAGCGTGCACAGGCCCACCAGCACGCCCGCAGGCTGCGCCCACCAGGCGGGCGGCGTCAGCACCACGGCATGAAACGCCAGCACCAGGTACACCCCCGCCAGCAGCTTGTGCAGGTAGCGCCACACGTGGTACGGGAAGCGCTGCCACAGCGTGATGACCAGCATCGCCGCGAGGAACCACACCGCCCACTCGCCCATCTCCTCAGCCAGGTGTCGAAAGGTGTTGAGCCACCAGTCCGCGCGCGGCGTGCGCACCGGGCGCCCAACCCAGGCGACCAGCAGGCTGCGCGATAGTTGCAGCCCATAGTGCAGCAGCGCCAGCACGATGGCCCCGATGCCCGCCCACTTGTGCAGGCGGTAGCTCTTGTCCAGGCCGTCCAAGGGCTTTTCCAGCCACGCGGGACGCACTGCCAGCACCATGATCAGCGACATCAGCGCCCAGGCCGCCACGCCAGTCAGCAGCATTAGCTGGTTGCGCCACCACCAGACATCGCCCCACGCGGGCGGCGATGGCTGGGGCCCCCACAGTGCCATCAGCCACGCCCCAACTGCCAGCGCCAGGGAGCCCCCCAAAACCTTCTTCCACATCGCCAGTCCACCATTTGTTGCAATGCAGCAACTGTAGAAACCTGCGATGAACGCCACCTGAACGGTGTGTGAAGCGGCGGCAAAGCGCCGCCCCCTGTGGCCGAAAGTTGATCTGCATCAGCCCTCGGCGCAGAGGGCGGCCAGGCTCGAACTCAGGTCCGCACAAAGCGCGCCAGCGGCCTGCGTGGCGTGGCGGGTACCAGGTCGGCCGCATAGCCCATGCGGCAGAACATCTGCACCGTGGCATCGTGCGGCGTGCGCGGTGCGGGCTGGCCCAGCACCTGCTGGTGCACACGCTCGTAGTGCGGCGCCATCTCGGCAAACTCCTGCAGGGCCTGGCTCATGGGATGCATGCCCACGCCCAGCGCGGTGGCCTGCAGCTGCAGCCGCACATAGGCGCGCCCGGCCTGGACCTGGTCGCTGCGCGTGTTGGGGCCGGTGATCCACACAAACCCCATGGCCGTGCGGCTGTGGCCCTCAAAGCGCCCCATGGCGCTTTTGTAGGCAGCGCTGCCTTCAGCCGGGGGCTGGGTCCGGTCGAACAGGCCCAGCGCGGCCACGGCGCGCACAAAGGGCGAGTTGATGGAGATGCCGTCGCGGTGCTGCAGGATTTCGGACGGGCCCACGCGGGTGAGGTGGATGCTTTCCATCATGGTGCGCGGCGTGAGCAGCTCGACCTGGGCGGACTCCCAGCACAGCGTGCGCAATGCGGGCAACTGGTCGGCCGCCACGGTGCCGCCCACGCGCAATGCGGCCTGCCCGGAGGCTGGGGCGCTGGCCAGCAGGCGCACCAGCAGTTCGGGCGCTATGGGGCGGGTGGTGTCGAAGTCGGTCTTGGGCGTGCGGCGCAACAGCACCTGGGCAAACAGCGGGTCGGGCTGGCCGCCGGGCTGTAGCGTGATGCGCGCCACCGGGCGGTCGTCCCAGTCTTTCAGCGCCAGGGGCAGCTCGCCCTGCGGCCACAGCTGCACCTCGCTGGCCACACCCTGCTGGGCCAGCGCCATCACCAGCAGCTCCAGAAATGCGCCGTGGCCAATCAGGATTTGGCGGCCCAGCGGGTCGGTGTGGGGCAGCACGCGCTCGCGGTCGGTGCGCAAGGTGATCACGCCCTGCTCGCGCAGGTCCACCAGCCAGGGCTGCAGGTTGTGCGGGTTGGGCGCGGTGATGGCGTAAGCCACGGCGCGGCGGCGCAGGTCGGTCTCGCCCACCGGGCCGTTCCAAGCCTCCACCGCCTCGGCGGGATAGTGCGATCCTGCCGTGCCGCAAGCGGTGATCGAGCCTGCCGTGGCAGCGGCAATGGTGCCGCCACCGGCAAGGCGAATGAAGTTGCGACGGTTCATGAGAGTGCTCCAGTGATTCAACGGTTGTCTTGTCAGGCCAGCGCGGCACGGGGCGTGCGAATGGCCACCAGCCCCAGGTCTGCCAGCGCCTGGCGCACGGCCTGGTCAAACGGGGTCTTGGGTTCGTCGCCGATCAGGGCGCGCAGGCGGGTGTTGTCCAGCCGGTGCGGTGTGGTCCACAGGTAGCGCATGGCCGCCAGCGCCGCAAACGTGGGCGCCACCAGGCCCGCCACGCGCAGCAAGGGCCAAGGCAACTGCCCCACCCGCAGCGCGCCCGTTGCGGGCAGCCAGCCCTGTTCTGCCGCGATGGCCGTGAAGCTGTGCAGCCACTGCTGCGCAGTGACGTGGTGGCCCGCGAAGTGCAGGCACTCAAAGGCGGCCAGCCGGTGCCGCTCCTGCGCCACGCGCACCAGCGTGCGGGCCAGATCGGGCAGGTAGGCCCAGGGCGTGGCCACGTCCAGCGGGCCGGGCCAGGTGATGCGGCCCCGGGGCAGGTCCTTGGCGATGGCCTGGTCGATCCAGCTGCCGGTGCCGCTGCCAAAGAAGTCCCCGGCGCGCAGCACCACGGCGCGCATCTCGCCCCCTTGCGTGGCGGCCTGCAAGCGCTGCTCCAGTTGCACCCGCATGCGGCCCTTGAAGCCCGTGGCAGCCTGGGGCGTGTCCTCGCGCAGCACGGGCGGCATGGCTTCGCCAAAGTTGTAGACGTTGCCCGGCAGCATCAGCGTGGCGCGCAGCTGGCGGGTGACAGCAATGGCCGCTTCCATCAACGCGGGGGCTTCTTCGCGCCAGGCCTTGTGGGTGTAGGCGGGGTTGAGCGCATGCACCACCACCTGCGCGCCCTGCGCCTGGGCGGCCAGTGCTGCGGTGTCATCCACCGCCACGGGCATCCACCACACCCCGGCAATGGCAGGCAGGGTGGCGCGCTGCGCGCCGGGCCGCACCTGGGCCAGCACCTGCCAGCCCGCCTGTGCAAACGCACGGGTGGCGGCCAGGCCCAGGCGGCCCCGGGCGCCGAGGATCAGCACGGTGGACGGGTGGTCCGTGGAGGGTCGGGAAAGAGAATCGGGGGTCATGCCAGGGCTCCATTCACAAGGGATGGAGCGATTGTGGAAACGCAGACACCGTTACACAATTGGCTAAGCATTCATACCAGCAATGCAAATATGAATACCACCAACCACCCCGCTGCTGCCCGATTGCGGGCACGCTATTGCAATGAACCAGACCTTTGACTGGAGCCTCGTGCAGTCCTTCCTGGCCGCGCTCGACCAGGGCAGCCTGCTGGGCGCCGCACGCGCACTCAACGCCAGCCAGCCCACCATCGGCCGCCACATTGCCGAGCTGGAATCGCAGCTGGGCGTGGTGCTGTTCGAGCGCACCGGGCGTGGCCTGCTGCCCACGGCCACGGCGCTGCGGCTGGCCGAATCAGCCCGCGCCATGGAGATGGGCGCCCACCAGCTGGCACGCAGCGTGTCGGGCGCCGAGGAGGGGGTGAGCGGCACCGTGCGCATCACCGCCAGCCAGCCCGTGGCCTGCGTGCTACTGCCGCCCGTGCTGGCGCGCATGCGCCAGGCGCTGCCCGAGGTGCAGGTGGAGCTGGTGGCCAGCAACCAGGTCACCAACCTGCTGCGCCGCGAGGCCGACATTGCGCTGCGCATGGTGCGCCCCGACCAGGCCAGCCTGGTGGCCAAGCGCATCGGCGCGGTGACGCTGGGCGCCTATGCCCACCGCGACTACCTGCGCCGCAAGGGCACGCCCCGGCAGCCGCCCGACCTGCTGCAGCACGAGCTGGTGGGCAACGACCGGCACGAGGACATCCAGCAAGGTTTTGCCGCCATGGGCTACCCCGTGGAGCGCCAGCACTTTGCGTTCCGCACCGACGACCTCATGGCCTACTGGGAGGCTGTGCGCGCAGGGCTGGGCATTGGCTTTGTGGGCAACTACATGGCCCGCACCGACCCGAACGTGGTGGCCGTGCTGCCTATGCTGCCCCTGCCCGATCTGCCCATCTGGCTCACGGTGCACCGCGAGATACGCACCAGCCGCAAGATCCGGGCGGTGTATGACTTTTTGGCGGCAGAGGTGCCTCTGGTGCTGTGAACCACCGGCTGCACGCTGCGTGGCTGCTAGCATCCCAGTCCCTTTGTCCATTGCGCCCAAGGAGCCCCATGCGCCCCGTGAGCCCCCCACTCCCCTTCCTTCGCCTTCCAGCGCGCCCCGCCCTGGTGGCCCTGGGTTTGGCCGTCCTGGCCCCGCTGCCCGCTGCCGCCCAAGCCCAAGACACCTCCCGCATCGCCCGCGTCACCGTCTACCCCGGCAGCGCCACGGTGGAGCGTGTGGCCAAGGTGGCCGCTGGCGCCCGCAGCCTCACGCTGGCCTGCCTGCCCGCGTCGCTGGATGTGCAAAGCCTGCAGATCAACGCCGACCCCGCCGTGCGCGTGGGCGAGTTCAATGTGCTCACCGAGGACCGCGATGTGGCGGCAGGCTGCGCCAGCCCGCTGGACGGCCGCATCCGTGAGCTGGAGGACCAGATCGCCGGGGTGAAGGCCGAGGCCTCGGCCCTGCAGCTGGTGGATGGCTACCTGCGCAGCGTGGCCCAAACCGGCGCGGGATCGGAGGCGCCAGCGCCTGCCAGCACCGCCCCCCGTGCCGCCACCCCAACGCCCGCACAGATCACCGCCACCGCCGAGGTGCTGCGCAAGTCCGGGCAGGACAGCGCTGCACGCGCGCACCAGCTCCAGCGCAAGCAGGAGGCATTGGAACTGGCACTCAAACCCCTGGTGGCCGAGCGCGACCGCGTGGCCAGCCAGCGTGCGCGGGTGGTGTCGGTCAGCATCAACCTGGCCGCCGAGCGCGAGGCCGAGTTGCGCCTTTCCTACCAGGTGCGCGGCCCCGGCTGGCAGCCCAGCTACCGGGCCACGCTGGATGCGAACAAATCCACGGTGCTGATCGAGCGCCAGGCGCTGGTGGCGCAGAACAGTGGTGAAGACTGGGCAGGCGTGCAGCTCACGCTCTCCACTGGTCAGCCCGGGCGCGCCACGCAGGGGCAGCTGCCACGCCCCTGGTGGCTGAATGTCGCGCCGCCGCAAGGCGCGGGCACTCAGGCGGCCGCCGTGGCCATGATGCCTGCACCAGCGCCTGCCATGGCGCCACTGTCGCGGTCCCGCAATGCCGCCGAGGAAGCCATGCCCACGTTTGATGTGAGCGCCCTCGACAAGGGGTTTGCCACCGAGTTCGCCGTGCCCCAGCGCATCACCGTGCCCTCCAGCGGCCAGCGCGTGACGCTGGCGCTGGGCAGCCACAGCACCCCCGCCACGCTGATCACCCGCACGGCACCCGCCATGGAAGAAGCAGCCTATTTGGTCGCGCAGATCGCCCAGCCGCCCGGCGTGTGGCCCGCGGGTGCAGCGGGCCTGTACCGCGACGGCGCCTTTGTGGGCAATGGCCGCATCGACTTTGGCGCGCCCAGCGCAGGCGCCCCGGCGGACAGCACCAGCCTGTCGTTCGGCCGCGATGAACTGGTCACCGTGCGGGCCGAGCCCGTGCAGGATCTGACGGGCAGCAGCGGCTTTACCGGCTCGCGCGTGGAACGCAAGACGCGCCGGGCCTACAGCGTGGAAAACCGCCACAAGGCGGTCATCACGCTACAGGTGCTGCATGCATCGCCGGTCTCGCGCAACGAGAAGATCGAGGTCGAGTCGCGCTACCAGCCCCAGCCCGCCGAAACCACCTGGAACCGCACGCCCGGCACCGTGTCCTGGCAGCAGCCGCTGACGGCAGGCGCCACGGCACAGTTCAGCGCCGAGCACACCATCCGCTACCCCAAGGACATTGAGCTGCTAGAACGCCAGTAGATGACGCCCCCCCTGAGGCGCCACGCGCCTTCACCCCTCTCTCGCTGCGCAGGAGGGGGACGCACCCGGTGGCCTGGCGGAGCCAGTTCCACGGGTGCACTGAGCTTGGCTGCGCCAGTGTCAAACTCTGCGTGTGCGGCAACGCACCGCTGACCACTGCACTGATATGACCTCCATTCCGCCCCACACCCCCTCCTCCGCCCCCCGCCGCCCCACGGTGGCCTTCCTGCTGGGCCACCCGGCCCATTTCATCGCCCTGGGCTTTGGTGCGGGGCTGTCGCGCAAGGCGCCGGGCACCGTGGGCACGCTGTGGGCGTGGCTGGCCTACCTGGTGTTACAGCAATGGCTGTCGCCGCAACACATGGGCTGGCTGATTGCCGCCAGCACCGTGGTGGGCTGGTGGGCCTGCACCACCACGGCGCGCCACATGGCGGTGGCCGATCCGGGCAGCATCGTGTGGGACGAGGTCGTGGCCTTCTGGCTGGTGCTGTGGCTGGCCATGCCCATGGGGTTCTGGGGGCAGCTCGTGGCCTTTGCACTGTTCCGCTTTTTTGATGCGGCCAAGCCCGGCCCCGTGGGCTGGGCCGACAGCCTGTTCAAGGGCTTTGGCTGGCGCGGCGGCTGGGGTATCTTGTGGGACGACTTTGTGGCAGCCTTCTGTACCTTGCTGGTCATTGCAGTGTGGAGGTTTTGATGACGATCAAATCGCTATCCAATCAAGAGCAACTAGCGCTGGATACATCGGCGCTAGAGGCCAATCTGACCCAGATTTCTCTGCAACTGGTGAAGCAGCGGCGCATGCTGGCCACGGCTGAAAGCTGCACCGGCGGCATGATCGCTGCGGCCTGCACCGACCTCGCGGGCGCAAGCGACTGGTTCGAGCGCGGCTTTGTGACCTACTCCAACGCTGCCAAGATCGAGATGCTGGGCGTGCCCGCCGCGCTCATCGAGCAAGAAGGCGCCGTGAGCGAAGCCGTGGCCCGCGCCATGGCCGACGGCGCTCTGGCCCACTCGCGCGCCCATGTCAGCCTGGCCGTGACCGGCGTGGCAGGCCCCACAGGCGGCAGCGACGCCAAGCCCGTGGGCACCGTGTGGTTTGCCTGGTGCGTGGGCGGCGAAACCCACAGCGAGATGCAGCACTTTGCCGGGGGCGACCGCGCCACGATCCGCGCGGCCACGCTGCGCTATGCGCTGCAGCGGCTGCTGGGCCACCTGCTCGCTTGATTCCGTCTCCCAATCATCCGTGTCGTTGTTGCTTCGCCTTGCCGTGCTACAGCACTGTCTGCGGCTTCGCGCCTAGGCACGAATGATTGGGAAACGGAATGAGCCCGGCGGAGGCGCCAACGCGGCGCGACACTCCATCCGTCCCACAGCTCCCTCACCTCCTCATCGCATGACAATCGCATCTCCCTGGTTTGAAGGCTTCACCCCCCACCGCATCGCCACCACGGGCGCCGAGATTTTTGTGCGCACCGGCGGCACGGTGGGCGCGCCCCCGCTGCTGCTGTTGCACGGCTTTCCGCAAACGCACGCGCTGTGGCACCGCGTGGCGCAGCAACTGGCGCGCGACTACTTTCTGGTGCTGCCCGATCTGCGCGGCTATGGCGATTCATCCCACGCGCCCGGCCAACCCGACCACAGCAACTACAGCAAACGCGCCATGGCGCAGGACATGGCCGAGGTGATGACCGTACTGGGCCACGACAGCTTCTACCTGTGCGGGCATGACCGGGGCGGCCGTGTGGCCCACCGCCTGGCGCTGGACCACGCCGCGCGTGTGAAGAAGCTGTGCGTGATCGACATCGCCCCCACGCTCGACATGTACGCCCGCACCGACATGGAGTTTGCGCGCGCCTACTACCACTGGTTCCACCTGATCCAGCCCGCGCCGCTGCCCGAGACCATGATCGGCGGCAACGCGCGTGCCTACCTGCACGCCAAGCTGGGCGGCTGGGGCAGCGCAGGCCTGGGCCACATCGAGCCCCAGGCCCTGGCCGACTACGAGCGCTGCTTCTGCACGCCCGAAGCCATTCACACCGCCTGCGAGGACTACCGCGCCAGCGCGGGCATCGACCTGGACCACGACCGCGAAGGCCGCGCGCGCGGCGAGAAGATCGCGTGCGACACCCTGGTGATCTGGGGCAAACACGGTGTGGTGCACCGGTTGTTTGAACCGCTGGCACTGTGGCAAGCGCAGTGTGCGGGCGTGGTCACAGGCCAGGCCGTGCCTGCGGGGCATTTCATCCCCGAGCAATTGCCTGGCGAGACCGCCGATGCGCTGCGCAACTACATGCGCTGAACGGTGGCCGCGCCAGACGCAACACCAGGGTCACCCAAGCGGCACCCACACCGCGCCACCCCGGTGTAGCATGGCCCCCCGAGGAGGAGACCCCATGCACCCCAACGCCCAGACCCTGCAGCGCTTCTACACCGCCTTTGCCCAGCTCGACCATGCCACCATGGCCGCTTGCTATGCGCCCAATGCCACGTTTGACGACGAGGCCTTCTCCCTCAAAGGCCGCGACGAAGTGAGCGGCATGTGGCGCATGCTGTGCACTGCCACCCAAAAGCCCGGCGCCGCCGAACACTGGAAGCTGGAGTTCAGCGGCATCGACGCCGATGCCAACGGTGGCAAGGCACACTGGGAGGCGCACTACCGCTTCAGCGCCACGGGGCGCCAAGTGCACAACATCATCGACGGCACCTTCACCTTCACGCCCGAGGGGCTGATCGCCACGCACCGCGACCGCTTCAACTTCTGGAGTTGGTCCCGCCAGGCGCTGGGTGCACCGGGGCTGCTGCTGGGCTGGTCGCCGTCACTCAAGCGCAAGGTGCGGAGTACGGCGGCGGGGAATTTGAAGAAGTTTCTGGCGCAGGGCGGCTAGGAGCCTGTCAGACCCCTAGGAGCCAGCAGGCGATTTGGCTGGCGCTGCGTCGCCCGCCAGGCGGTCGATCAGCACCGCACTGGCCTCGTTCAGACCCAGCACTTGCACTGTGCAGCCGTGGTGGCGCAGGCGCTCCACTACTTTGTCAAGCGCAGCCACGGCAGTGATGTCCCAGAAGTGGGCGTGCGTCACATCGATCACCACCGGGCGGCCTTCGGCTCCCAACACGTCAAACGCCTCGATGAACGCATCGGCCGAGGCAAAGAACACCTGACCAGACACACGCCACATCCGTTGGCCGGACTGGTCATCGTCGTGCATGCGCACGTCGAGCATGCGCGAGACCTTGAACGCAAAGAACACACCGCTGAGCACCACGCCCACGGCCACGCCAGCGGCCAGGTTGTGGGTGGCGATGGTGACCGCCACGGTGGCCAGCATGGCGGCGCTGGACAGGCGCGGGTGGCGCACCAGGGCGCCGAGCGACTTCCAGTCGAACGTTTCGGCCGACACCATGACCATGATGGCCACCAGCGCAATCACCGGCACCTGCGACACCCAGGGCTTGAGCGCCACCATCAGGATGAGCAGAAACACCCCAGCAAACAGCGTGGACAGGCGCCCGCGCCCGCCGTACTTCACGTTGCCCACGGCCTGACCAATCATTCCGCAGCCCGCAATGCCGCCAAAGCAGCTGGCTGCGATGTTGGCCACGCCCAGGCCCGCACATTCGCGGTTCTTGTCGCTGGGGGTGTCGGTCAGTTCATCGACCACGGCGGCGGTGAGCACCGATTCGAGCAGGCCCACCATGGCAATCGCCAGCGCGGGCAGCAGGATGATGCGCAGCGTGTCCAGCGACACAGGTACCTGCGGCAACGCAAACACGGGCAGCGCATCGGGCAGTTGGCCCAGGTCGCCCACCGTGGGCAGTTTCAGCCCCAGGGCAGACGCCAGCACCGTGAGTACCACCACACAAATGAGTGGTGACGGGATCACAGACAGCGCAGGCCACGCCAGCCGCTGGCCCAGCCATGGCAGGCCGTAGATGAGCGCGAGCCCCAGCGCCAACGCGCCCCAGGTGGCCGCGCTGGCCCCGTGCAAGTGCGGCAGCTGCGCGGCAAAGATCAGGATCGCCAGCGCATTCACAAACCCGGTGCGCACCGAGCTGGAGACGAAGCGCATCAGCACACCCAGCTTCATCAGCCCAAACGCCACCTGCACCGCCCCGGCCAGCAACCCGGCTGCCAGCAGGTAGCCCAGCCCATGCGACTGCACCAGCGGCGCGGCCACCAGCGCCACCGAGCCCGCAGCGGCAGACACCATGGCGGGCCGCCCTCCGGTGAAAGCGATCACCAGGCTGATGACAAACGAGGCAAAGAGCCCCACCGACGGATCGACTCCCGCCACAAACGAGAAAGCGATGACTTCGGGGATGAGCGCAAACGTGGCCACAGCCCCGGCCAGCAGCTCGCGCGGAATGCTGGGCGCCCATTCAGCGCGCAGTCGGGTCAGGGTGGAGGAGTTCATATGGGCCGCCAGGCAAAAAGCAAAGCGCGCCCGAAGGCGCGCCGCGATGGATTTCAAACAAAAACAGGGGCTACCGCGCGTCTATCAATCGAATACAGCTACAAATTTAATAGCAAAAAATGCAAGGCAACGTCCTCGGGCTGGAGGCCACGCGTTCGCACCGATTCTGATCTCTGCAGCGCGCGGGCCCTTACCAGCGGCCACCGCGCAAGGGCCGCCCCGCCGCGCTGGGGACGGCGCGCAGCGCCTCAGGGCGTTGTACTCACGCCCCGTGGCACTTCTTGTACTTCTTGCCGCTGCCGCAGTGGCAAGGGTCGTTCCGCCCGGGCTCGGGCGCCTTGCGCACGGTCTCCACACGCGGTCCCATGCTCTTCCACAGTTGGCGCAGGTCGTACACGGCCCAGATGGCTTCGCCGAAGGCTTCGACGCGCGCCTGGCTGGTGCTGGGGGCGCCGTCTTCGTCGTACATGCAGACTTCGGGCTTGCCAGTGTCGTCTTCGGTCAGGGCCACGATGCGGTCCAGCGCGTCGTCCAGCCACTTGGCGGCTTCCTTGTCGCGCGGGGCGGCCCAGTCTTCGGGCCAGTTTTCGACAGCGAACATGAAGCCCAGCGCCCAGACCTGGCCGAAGGACGGGATCTCCTGGTCGTCGCCCATCTCGGCGCGTTGCTCGTCGGTCAGGCTGGCCACGGCGCCGCGCATGTCCATGGCTTCGGGCTGGAAGGTGCGGTCGTCGTCCAGCGTCTTCACGTCGGTGTCGAGCTGGGCCACGATCTCGTTCCAGCGGCGCATCCACAGGTCCATGAAGCGGGCTTGCTGGGCGGCGTCGGCAAACGCGGGCAGCAGGGGCAGCGGCTCGCCCTCGGCCACGTCCAGCTCTGCGCCGTCGCCCAGCAGCATGGGCAGGTATTCGGCCGGGCCGATGGGGCGGCGGCTGCAGATCAGCGCGGTCATGAAGCCGTCGCAGAACTCCCACTGCGGGATTTCCTCGCCGCGCGCGCGCAGGTCGTCGAGGATGTTGTCCATCTCCTCCAGCTCATCGGGGCCCAGTGCGGCAGCCGGTGCAGCGGAGGTGTCGAGGTCGTCGTTAGCGGGGGTGGGCGATGTGGGTTCGGTCATGGGAGGCTCCGGTCGTCAAGCGAGAAAGCGGGAGCGGCAAAACAATGTTTTACTTTTATGATGCGCTGGCCTTGTGCCGTTGCGCTGGCGCAGCGGCGAATGCAAGGCGGCCCAGGCAAGGCCAGGGCGTGAAAAAGAGCCGCGCGCAACATGGCAACCCGATAAAAAGGCGGTCAGTGTAGCCCTCCCGCGCCACCGCCCAGAACCAGGACCCCCATGATCCACCAACTGAACTCCCTGTACCCGGTGCGCTACACGGCCTTTGCGCTGTGCGTTTTCGGGCTGCTGCTGTCGCTGTTTGCGCTGGTGGCTTTTCAAGTGGGTCTGCCCGTGGTGCTGGTGTTTGCGGCGCTGGTGGCCCTGGGCGTGTACGACCTGCAGCAGACGCGCCACGCCATCCTGCGCAACTACCCGGTCATCGGCCACATCCGCTTCATGCTCGAATATGTGCGGCCCGAGGTGCGCCAGTATTTCATCGAGAGCGACAGCGAGGCCGCACCGTTTTCGCGCGCGCAGCGCTCGCTGGTCTACCAGCGCGCCAAAGGCGATCCGGACAACCGCCCGTTTGGCACGCACCTGGACGTGGGGGCGCATGGCTATGAATGGGTGAACCACTCGCTCGCGCCCACACAACTGCCGTCGCACGACTTCCGCGTGTGGATCGGCGGCAGCCCCGATGCGCCGTCACCGTCCGCATCGCCCTGCACCCAGCCTTACCACGCGAGCGTGTTCAACATCTCGGCCATGAGCTTTGGCGCACTGTCGGCCAATGCCATCCTGGCGCTCAACCAGGGCGCAAAAAAAGGCGGCTTTGCGCACGACACGGGCGAGGGCAGCATCAGCCAGCACCACCAGGTGCATGGCGGTGACCTGATCTGGGAAATCGGCTCGGGCTACTTTGGCTGCCGCAACCCCGATGGCACTTTCAGCGAAGAGCGCTTCGCGGCCAATGCCACCGACCCGCAGGTCAAGATGATCGAGCTGAAGCTCAGCCAGGGCGCCAAGCCGGGCCACGGCGGTGTGCTGCCCGGCGCCAAGGTGACGGCTGAGATCGCTGCAGCGCGCGGTGTGAAAGAGGGCGAGGCCTGCATCTCGCCCGCCAGCCACAGCGCGTTCCGCACGCCGGTGGAGATGATGCATTTCATCGCCAAGTTGCGCACGCTCTCGGGCGGCAAGCCCACGGGCTTCAAGTTCTGCCTGGGCCACCCGTGGGAGTGGTTTGCCATCGTCAAGGCCATGCTGGTCACGGGCATCACGCCCGACTTCATCGTGGTCGATGGCGCCGAGGGCGGCACGGGGGCGGCGCCGGTGGAGTTCAGCGACCATGTGGGCGCGCCGCTGCAAGAAGGCCTGCTGCTGGTGCACAACACCCTGGTGGGCGTGAACCTGCGCGACCGCGTGCGCATTGGCTGCGCGGGCAAGGTCATCAGCGCTTTTGACATCGCGCGCATGATGGCGCTGGGTGCCGACTGGTGCAACGCGGGGCGCGGCTTCATGATGGCGCTGGGCTGCATCCAGGCGCAGAGCTGCCACACCGGCCACTGCCCCACGGGCGTGACAACACAAGACCCACTGCGCCAGCAGGCGCTGGTGGTGCCCGACAAGGCCACGCGCGTGGCGCAGTTCCACCGCAGCACGCTGCACGCGCTGCAGGAGCTGGTGCAGGCCGCCGGGCTGCGCCACCCCAAGGAGATCACGGCCCACCACATCGTGCGCCGCATCACCGACACCGAGGTGCGCCTGCTGTCCAACCTCATCACCCGCATGCAACCGGGCGCGCTGCTGGGGCCGCTGGATGCGCAGCACAACGTGTTCCGCCTGTACTGGCCCCTGGCCAATGCCCACAGTTTTCAGGCCAGCGAGCCTGCGCTGGAGCCCTCCATCCCCCACCATGTCGAGCTGGTGCACGCCGCAGCCGTGGGCACCGCAGCGGCGGTGGCGGGGGACGCCGCAGTATGAATTTGACGATGGACGCATCCGCCCCTACCCACACCACCGCCCCGGACTACGCCGCCTTTTTGCAGCAGCAACTGGCCACCCAGCCCCACAACGTGATGGCCCATGTGCTGGGCCACGAACAGATCTGGATCAAGCGTGCGGGCGCGCCCCACGGCACGGGCCGCTACCGCGCCATGGCCGTGCTGGCCGCCCTGCTGCGGCTGGACGCCCTGCGCCCCGTGCCCAACCCTGGCGGCCCCACGGCCATCGCCACCGAAGTGCAGCGCCTGCGGGACTTGGCCGCGCGCGGCATCCGCGTGCCCGTGGTGCTGGCCGCATCCACGAATGGCTTTGCCATGCGCCACCTGGGCCACACGGGCGAAGAGATCCATTCGCTGGGCAACGAGATCGACCACGCTGTGCAGGCGGGCGACACGGCCACCGTGCTGGCGCTGTGGCAACAAGGACTGGACACGCTCACCCAGGTGCACCACCAGGGTACCTGCCTGAGCCAGGCGTTCGCACGCAACCTGGTGCGCTGCCCCGATGGCGAGGTGGCCTGCATCGACTTTGAAGACGACCCCGCCGCCGTGCTGCCCCTGGCGGTGTGCCATGTGCGCGATGCGCTGTGTTATGCGCACTCCACCGCGATCTACCTGCAGACCAGCGGCACGCTGGCCGAGGGGCGCGCGCGCTGGGCGGCGTGGGTGGCGCAAGGGAGCGCGGAAATGCAGGAGGTGCTGGCGACCAGCGTGCGGCGGATGGGGTGGATGCGGCGATTGCCTTCGAGCCGGAGGCTAGGGCGGGACTTGCAGCGGGTGCGGGCTGCGTATGACTTGCTGGCCTGATGCATCCAAATCAGGTAGGTCCGGTTAGCCGTAGGCGTAAATCGGCATGCAGCGACCAAACAAGAAATCGTCGGGTTACGCTTCACTAACCCGACCTAAGACTGACCTATGGGGGTGGCTCCCCAAGGATGTACCAGACCTTAGCACCTTCAGCACGCGCAGCAGTAGCAAGCCCTTGGTCAGCAGTAATGAGCAAGGTCTGCGATTCATTTGCGAGCGCGGAGAAATATCCGCTCTTGACGCTGACTATCTGAAAAGCATCGGATATGTCCAGCGAATGCTTGTTGGCAATTTCTTGGACGTCGTTGAAGACTTGAATATCTGTAAGGTCAATGTCCTTGATGTAGCGAGAGCTTGAACGGAACCACGCCGTCAGCGCGAAACAGGCGCTTCGGTATTGAGCCTCCGAAAGTTGGTCACGAAAACGCCATTTGGTCTTCAAAATGTTCAGTGCTTCGTAAAAGCAAAATGGCGTCGTATACCGAGTAGGTGCTTGATGGAAGAAGTACTCACGAACAATGGCACTGCCCGGCTCTTCTGCGTACACCTTGACCAAGGCAGACGCATCAAAACAGTTCGCCCGAGCGGAGGGTTTCGTCATTGAGGGCTCACTCCGTCTAGGATTTAGCACCCTGGTCCTGGTCCGCGTCCTTCAACACCAGCGCCGTCGCCACATCCGCCCCCAGGTTCGCCAACCGCTTGCGCATGCAGATCACCGCCTTGTCCTTGCTCAGCAAGATCGCCCTGTGGGCCGCCGCCAGGTCGATGAACTTCTGGTCGTCCGCGTCCTTGCACACATAGGCCACCTTGGGTGCGATGTCCACCCGCCGCGACTGCGCATCAAACGCCGTCAGCACCTGCACTGCATCCACGCGGTAGTAGTCCATGCGCTCAACGATGTGCGGGTAGGCCAGCACGCGCTCCAGCTCGTCACGCATGACCTGGGTGGCGATCCAGGTCAGGCGCCCCTGGGCCAGCAGCGCGCGCAGGGGGGCGGTGCGCGGGTCGCTGAAGATCAGCAGGTCGAGCGCCACATTGGTGTCCACCACCACGGGGCGCGTGGGTTCGTCCGCTGGCGCCTCGGCGGGCAGGCGCAATTCAACCTTCATGGCGCGGGCCGCCGTCGGGGGCGGCCTTGGCGGCCCGGTCACGCACGGCGCCCTTGATCATGTCGAAGCGGAACATGCGGCATTCGATGGGGCCATTCCACATCGGTACGCGGCGCGATTCCTTCAGGCGCATCTTGCCGGGCAGCTTGAGGTCGGGCGTGAGCATCCAGGCCGTCCAGCCGCTGTAGTTCTTCTTCCAGTGCGTGGCGAGCTGACTGAAGAATTCGCCACCGTCTTCGGTCTGCGCCTCTTCACGGCCCACGGCCATGCCCTGGGCGCGGTCGGCCGCGCGTTCGCTGGCGTTGCGGCCGGCGCTGCCTGCGGCGGCAATGCGCTCGCCATAGGGGGGGTTGAGCAGCATCACGCCGGGCTGGTCGCAGGGTGGCATGCGCTGCAGGGCGTCGCCACCGCGCAGCTGCACGGCCTGGGCCACACCCGCGCGCTCGGCGTTGCGCTGGGCGAAATCGACCATGCGGAAGGCCACATCACTGCCAAAAATGGGCACTGCGCTGGTCTGTATTGCGCTTTCAGCTTCGCTTTTGATAGCACCCCAGACATGGGCCTGGAAGGGCAGCAGCTTTTCAAACGCAAAGCGACGCAACATGCCCGCCGGGATGCGGCAGGCGATCTGTGCGGCCTCGACCACGATGGTGCCGCTGCCGCAGCAGGGGTCGTACAGGGGCTGAGGGTTGTCGCCGTGCGGGTCCCAGCCGCTGGCGGCGATCATGGCGGCGGCGAGGGTTTCCTTGAGCGGGGCGTCGCCCTTGTCCTCGCGCCAGCCGCGCTTGAACAGCGGCTCGCCCGAGGTGTCGATGTAGATCGTGGCTTCGTCGGTGGTCAGGTGCAGGTGGATGCGCACATCGGGCCACTGGGTGTTCACATCGGGGCGCACGCCGCTCTTGTGGCGGAAGCGGTCAGCCACAGCGTCTTTCACCTTGAGGCCCGCGAAGTTCAGGCTCTGCAGCGGGCTGTGCTGGGCCGTCACCTCCACCTTGAAGGTCTGGCGCGTGGTGAACCAGATCTCCCAGGCCACATCGCTGGCCATGTTGTAGAGGTCGTTTTCAGACCGGTATGGGCGGTGGGCCAGCTGCACCAGCACGCGCTGGGCCAGGCGGCTGTGCAGGTTGAGCTGCATGGCCTGGCGCCACGAGGCGCGCAGCAGCACGCCTCCCCGGCCCACCAGCAGGTCTTGCCCCGTAAGGCCCGTGATGCCATGCACCTCGTCGGCCAGAAAGCCCTCCACGCCAGCAGCGCAAGGGAGAAAAAGTTGGAGTTGATTCATGTCGATGGGGAGGATACGCGCTCGGGCACGGCGGGGGAACCGGGCTCCCCCGCGCGGGCCAGCAGCAGCTGGCGGATGGATTCAGGGATAGCCGCCACCTTGCGGTCGGCCTTGTCGATGAAGACGATGCCGATCTTGCCGCGCGCCACTTCGCGGCCTGAGGCCTTCTCGGTCATGCAGAACACCAGGTCGAAACCGTAGCGGTTGAAGTCTGCGGGCGCCATCTCCACGCGCATGGTCTCGCCATGGAAGCCTTCGGACTTGTACTGCGCCACGATGTCGCCGACCACGATGGACAGGCCGCCCACATCCGCTTCGGGGTAGCCCAGCGACTGGAAGAAGCGCACGCGTGCTTCAGACACCAGCGTGAGCAGCTGCGCATTGTCCAGGTGCCCGCCCTGGTTCACGTGGCTGATGTAGATCTGCAGCTCGGTGGCAAAGCCAAAGTGCGGGGGGAGGTTGAAAACGATGCGGGCCATGGGGCGGACAGGGGTAGGAAAAACAGGAGGCAGAGAGCGGGAGCGCGTGCAGGAATGTCACGCGGCGAGGGTTGCTGGGGCTTGCGTAACAACCGGCCGAGGGGCGGCATGCACGCCCAGGAACCACGGATCGCGCCGCAAGGGTGTGTGCAGCACAGGGGTACTGCAGATGAGGTGTGCCCCTTGTCTCTTATGCTCTCGGGCAGCGGATTTTACTGGAGCCCCCTATGCGCCCTTTCCATCGGACCCTGCTGACCGTGCTGGTGCTGGCCGCCGTGCCTTTGGCAGCAGGCGCCCAGACGCTCTACAAATCGGTGGGCACGGACGGCCGCGTTGTCTACAGCGACAAGCCCCCGGTGACAGGCGCCGTGGAAAAGGCCATGAAGCTAGAGAACCTGCCGGTGAGTGTGGTGCCGGGCGCATCGCCCGCACCCAGCCCAGCGCCCCCAGACACCACACAGACCGCACAAACCACAGCCCCCAGGGGCGATGTCGTGCTCTACATGGCCACCTGGTGCGGCTACTGCAAGGCGGCGAAGGCCTACCTGGCGGGCAAGGGCATCGCGTACCGGGAGCTGGACATCGACACGCCTTCGGGCAAAGCTGCATTCAAGCAACTGGGTGCCCGGGGCGTGCCCGTCTTGCTGACCAACGGCCAGAAGATCGCGGGATTCACGCCGCAGGCGTATGACGCGGTGTTCGCGGCGCGCAAGTAATCGGACACCATCCCGCCACCTTCAGCGCGCCCAGGCAACACGCGCGCCCCTCAACGCAGCAGCGCTACAGCGCCTTGCGCAAATTCGCTGGCGCAATCTTGAGCGCCTCGCGGTACTTGGCCACGGTGCGGCGTGCGCATTCGATGCCCTGCTCCTTGAGCATCTCGGCGATCTGGCTGTCCGACAGCGGTTTGGTCGGGCTCTCGGCCGACACGAACTGCTTGATGAGCGCGCGCACGGCGGTGCTCGATGCGTTGCCACCGGTCTCGGTGCCCAGGCCCGAGCCGAAGAAATACTTCAGCTCGTAGGTGCCAATCGGCGTGGCCATGTACTTGGCAGTGGTCACGCGGCTGATGGTGGACTCGTGCAGGCCCAGCTCGTCGGCGATGTCGCGCAGCACCAGGGGGCGCATGGCCAGTTCGCCGTGGGTGAAGAAGTTCTTCTGCCGCTCCACGATGGCGCGCGAGACGCGCAGGATGGTGTCAAAGCGCTGCTGGATGTTCTTGATGAACCAGCGCGCCTCCTGCAGGCGCTGCTGCATGCCCTGGTGGCCTTCGCCGCCCTTGTGGCCGCGCAGCGCACCGGCGTAGATGTCGTGCACGCGCAGGCGCGGCATCACATCGGGATTGAGTTGCACGATGAAGTTGTGCTGGCCATCCCGCCCGTTGGCGCGCCCGGCCTTGCGCACGATGACGTCGGGGATGACGATGTTGCGTTCCACATCCGCAAAACGGCGGCCGGGGCGGGGCTCCAGGCGGGCGATGAGCGCCATGGCGGCGCGGGTGCGCTCCTCGCCATCACCACAGGCCTGGGTGAGGCGGCGCACATCGCGGCGGGCCAGCATCTCCAGCGGCTGCTGGCAGATGCGCAGCGCCGTCTGCACGGTGTCAGGGTCGGCCTCTTCGTCAGCGTCCAGCGCCTTGAGCTGCAGCGTGAGGCATTCAGCCAGGTCGCGCGCGCCCACGCCCGTGGGCTCCAGGCTTTGCAGCAGGCGCTGGGCCACCGTGAAGCGGTGCACCAGTTCCTCGATCTGCTCCAGGTCCTCGGGGCCTGCCAGGGCGGCAGCGAGTTCCTCGAGCGGCTCTTCGAGGTAGCCATCGTCGTTCAGCGATTCGATCAGGAACCGCAGCGCGGCGCAGTCCACCTCGGACAGGCGCAGCGACAGCGCCTGGCGGTGCAGGAAGGCGGTGAGCGATTCGTGCGAACGGGCCAGCTCGGTGGCGTCGGCCTCGTCGCCTTCGGCACCGTTGTGGGTGCGTGCCGGGGCATCGCCGCCCCACTCGGCATCGTTGGGCACCATCTCCACGGTGCCGTCGCCGCTCCAGTCGGGTTCGTCGGCGCCAGCACCCGGCGTTTCAGTATCATTTTGGGGCTCTGCGCCTGCTGCACTTGCGCTGGATGCTCCCGAAAATATAGCATCATCTGCACTGTAGTCATCGGCCTGCGCGGGGGTATCGGCAGCTTCCAGGCCAAACTCCTCGCGCGGGGCTTCGTCGGCATTGCGTTCGAGGAACGGGTTTTCGTCGAGCATCTGCTCGACTTCCTGCGAGAGTTCGAGCGTGGACAACTGCAACAGCCGGATGGACTGCTGGAGCTGGGGGGTCAGTGCGAGGTGCTGCGAGACGCGCAGCGACAGTCCAGGCTTCATCACATCCTGAAGTGTTCGCCCAGGTACACCCGGCGCACTTCGGCGTTGTCCACGATCTCGGACGGCGTGCCCTGCGCCAGCACGCGGCCGTCGCTGATGATGAAGGCGTGGTCGCAGATGCCGAGCGTCTCGCGCACGTTGTGGTCCGTGATCAGCACGCCAATACCGCGCGCCTTCAGGAAGCCGATGATGCGCTGGATCTCGATCACGGCGATGGGGTCAATGCCCGCAAAGGGCTCGTCCAGCAGGATGAAACGCGGCTGGGTGGCCAGGGCGCGGGCGATCTCCACCCGGCGGCGCTCGCCCCCCGACAGCGCCATGGCAGGCGAGGCGCGCAGATGCTGCACGCGCAGCTCTTCCAGCAGGGCCGTGAGGCGCTCTTCGATGGCATCGCGCGAGAGCGGCTGGCCGTCGTCGCCACGCTGCAGTTCGAGCACGGCGCGCACGTTTTCTTCGACCGTGAGCTTGCGAAAAATCGAGGCTTCCTGCGGCAGGTACGACAGCCCCAGGCGCGAGCGGCGGTGGATGGGCATGTGGGCCACCGAATGGCCGTCGATGCGGATGTCGCCCGCATCGCTGCGCACCAGGCCGACGATCATGTAGAACGATGTGGTCTTGCCAGCGCCATTGGGCCCGAGCAGCCCCACCACCTCGCCTTTTTGCACCACCAGCGACACATCCTTGACGACCTTGCGGCTGCCATAGGACTTGGCCAGATTCTGCACCTCCAGGCGGCTGCCGGCCTGGGTGTCAGGGCCGGGATGAACGGGCACCGCGCTCACTTGGAGCCGCCACCAAGGTTGCTGCTGGGGCGCAGCACGGGTGCCGCACCCGGTGTGGTGGGAGCGGGCGCCGCAGCGCCTGCGGGCGGGTCCTTGGGCGCCAGCACCGCGCGCACGCGGTTGCCGGGGGCCGGGGCATCGCCCGCCGCATTGGTGGCGGGAGCGCGCTGGCCGTCCACGGTGAACACGTCGGTGAGGTTGTTGTAGACGATCACAGCGCCAGTGATCTCGTCGCTGAGCGCGGCGCCCCGGTAGCGGCGCAGCTCGGCGCGGGTGATGAAGCGCACGTTGTCTGCCTTGCCGTCGTATTCGATGACCTCGCTCTCGCCCTCGATGTATTCATCGGGCGCGCCAGGCAAGGTGTCGCGCTTCTGGCGGAAGAAGGCGCGTTTGCCCGCCTCGGCCGTGACCACGCCGAACTGGTAGCCATCGGCGTCCTGGCGCACATCCAGCCGCGCGCCGCGCAGCACGATGGTGCCCTTGGTCATGACCACGCGCCCCGAGAACACGCTGGTCTGCTTGAGTTCATCGTGGCGCAAAGCGTCGGCCTCGATGTTCATGGGCTTGGCGCGGTCGGCTTTTTCAGCATAGGCCACGCCGTGAAGGCAGGCCAGGGCCGCGAGCAGGAGGGTCGGAAGGAGGCGGTGGTTCATAGGGCACGAATCTTGCAGTTCATTGTAGCCATCCCCACACGCCCTCCATGAAGAAAGCCCGCATCAGCGGGCTTTCTTCGCAGGGTATCCAGGGCCTTTGGCGCGTTGCAACCTGCGCCCAGGTCGGCCTGGGGCTTACTTTTGCTTGACCAGCGCTTCCACCACCTGCAGCACGTTCTGCATGTTGCCTGCCATGGTGCCGTCGGTGTAGAACTTGCCCGCCACGCCCATCGAGGGCACGCCTTCCACGCCATAGGCGTCCTGCAGCTGCGAAGCGCGGCGGACCTGGTTGGACACGGTGAACGAGGTGTAGACCTCCTTGAACTTGGCGGCATCCACACCCTGCTGAGCCACCCAGGCAAAAATTTCGTCGTCCTTGGCGAGCTTGGCCTTTTCTACATGGATCGCGCGGAACACCTTGGCGTGCAGCGCTTCGAGCTTGCCCATGCCTTCCAGCGTGTAGAAAAGCTTTTGCTGGGGCACAAAGCTGGCGTTGAAGGCCACGGGCACCCGGCGGATGAACAGGTCCTTGGGAGCGGCCTTGACCCAGGCGTCCAGCGTGGGCTCAAAAGCATTGCAGTGGGGGCAGCTGTACCAGAAGAACTCGATCACATCGACCTTGCCAGCGGGAGCATCGGGCGCCACGGGCTTGTCCAGCCGCTTGTAGTCCTTGCCCTCCTTGAACTGGCGGGCCTGGGCCAGCGCAGGGGTGGCGACGGGCAGCGTCAGGGCGGAAGCGGCAACTGCCGAGGCAGCGGACAAAGAAAACTCACGGCGTTTCATGGCAAAGACTCTCCTAGTTCAGGTCTGGGGGATGGGAGCCGGGCCCCCGCAAAAAGTTCACGCAGCGTCAGCGCTGCACACGCACCAGGGCGGACTCCAGCCCCGCGCCGTCGAGTTTTTCCTTGAGCTGCTCGGCATCGTCCCGTTTGGTGAACGGGCCCACGCGCACACGGAAGACCGCGCGGCCGTTTTGTTCGCGCTCGCTCACACGGGCCTCCCAGCCCATCATGGCCAGCTTGGCGCGCTGGGCATCGGCGTCGGCCTGGGTGCGGAAGGCACCAGCCTGCACGAAGTAGTCAAACGGGTCCACGTTGCCCTTGGCAGCCGCCTTGGCCACGGCCAGATCGCCCAGCGGGTCGGCACCCGACTTGGTTTCGGCCTTGGCGGCCTCGGGTTTGCTGGCGGCGGGCTTGGGGGCAGATGCCGCAGCGCGCACCTCGGGCGCTGGCGCAGCGGCCGAAGCGGGTGCAGACGCGGCAGCCGCCACGGGCGGCGTTGCGGGCCGGGCCGGGTTCTTGCCATACAACGGCGAGTTCGGGTCCCAGTTCTTGTTCTTCTGCGACTCGGCGGCGTCCATGTCTGCCGTGCGCCCGCCGCCCTTGTTCAGAAAAGGCACCGGCACCTTGGTCACATACACGGCCACCGCCAGCGCGGCGCCCAGGCCCACGATGACGCCGACGATAAAGCCGATGATGGTCCCGCCCGTCTGTTGCTTTTTCATATTGGTAGTAACTGCTTACATTCTGGCTGGAGCCGACACGCCCAGCACGGCCAGCCCATTGTGCAATACCTGCGCGGTGGCGGCGACCAGCGCCAGGCGGGCCTTCTTCACCGCTTCGTCGTCCACCAGGATGCGCTCGGCATCGTAATAGCTGTGGTAGCTGGCGGCCAGGTCGCGCAGGTAGAAGGTCACGTCGTGCGGGGCTTCGCCCTCGGCAGCAGCCGTGAGCATCTCGGGGTACTTGGCCAGCTGCAGCATCAGGGCCTGGGCCTGCGGGCCTTCCAGAGCCGACAGGTCAACGTTTTGGAGTGAGGCCACGTCGCCACCGCCGGCCTCCTGCCAGGCGCGCAGCACCGACTGGATGCGTGCGTGCGCGTACTGCACGTAGTACACCGGGTTGTCGTTGTTCTGCGCCACGGCCAGGTCCACGTCGAAGGTGTACTCGGTGTCGGGCTTGCGGCTGAGCAGGAAGAAGCGCACCGCGTCCTTGCTGGTCCACTCGATCAAATCGCGCAGCGTGACGTAGCTGCCCGCGCGCTTGCTGATCTTGACCTCTTCGCCTCCCTTGACCACGCGCACCATGGTGTGCAGCACGTAGTCGGGGTAGCCCTGCGGGATGCCCACATCGGCCGCCTGCAAGCCCGCACGCACGCGGGCGATGGTGCCGTGGTGGTCGGTGCCCTGGATGTTGACGACCTTGGTGAAGCCGCGCTCCCACTTGGCGATGTGATAGGCCACGTCGGGCACGAAGTAGGTGAAGCTGCCGTCCTGCTTTCGCATGACGCGGTCCTTGTCGTCGCCGTAGTCGGTGCTCTTGAGCCACAGCGCGCCGTCCTGCTCATAGGTCTTGCCGTTGGCGACGAGCTTGTTCACCGTAGCCTCGACGCGGCCGCTGGTGTACAGGCTCGACTCCAGGTAGTACTCGTCAAAGTGCAGGTTGAACGCCTGCAGGTCCTTGTCCTGCTCGTTGCGCAAATAGGCCACGGCAAACTGGCGGATGTTGTCGTAATCCTCTACATCGCCATTGGCCGTGAACTCGCGGTCGTCGGCCTTCACAGTGGCCTTGGCCTTGAAGGCCTCGGCAATGTCGGCGATGTAGTCGCCGTTGTAGAAGTTCTTGGCCAGCGGGTTGTCGCTGTCGGTGGGCCAGCAGTCGTCACCCGGCTTGAAGCCCTTGGCGCGCAGCTGCGTGCTTTTGGTCAGGGTGTCGATCTGCACACCCGCGTCGTTGTAATAGAACTCGCGGTGCACCTTCCAGCCCTGGGTGCTGAACAGGTTGCAGATGGCGTCGCCCAGCGCGGCCTGGCGGCCATGGCCCACGTGCAGCGGGCCCGTGGGGTTGGCCGAGACGAATTCGACCAGCACGTTGGCGCCGCGGTCGGCCTGGTAGCCGAAGCGCTCGCCCGCGCCCAGCACCTCGCGCACCACCTCTTGCTTGGCAGCGGGCTTGAGGCGGATGTTCAGAAAACCGGGTCCGGCAATCTCGATGGCATCGACCCAGCGGGTGAATGCGGGCGTGGCCTCCAGGGCCGCCTTGAGCTGTTCGCCCAAAGCGCGCGGATTGAGCTTGAGCGGCTTGGCCAGCTGCATGGCCGCCGTGCAGGCAAAGTCGCCATGCGCCGCCACCTTGGGGGATTCAAAGGCCGCCTTGGCGCCAGCGCCGGGGGAGAGTTTGTCCAGCTCGGCCGCGAGCGCGGCCAGCAGATCGTATTTGACAGAAAGCATCCGGGGATTTTACGGGCCGGGCCGCACCCGCCCCTGCGGGCTGGTGCATGGCGCATTTGCCCAGCACCCGGCGCCATGCCGCGCGCAGCCAAGACGCAACAGATTGTCAGGAATTCTTTCCGCCCGTATCGCCGAGTCAGCCACGCGTGTCCCCGGTACGTTGTAATCGGGCAATCCGACGCGGGTTGCGTCTGATGCCACTATCCAATGGAGCCACCATGAAGAAGCTTCTCACCCTGTCTGCCCTGAGCCTGGTCCTTTCGTTCGGTGCAGTGCACGCCGCCGACACCCCCGCCAAAGCGGCCGCCGCCGCGCCCGCTGCCACGGCGGCATCTGCCGCGCCGGCGGCCGAGCCCACCAAGCAGCAGTCCAAGATGGGCACCTGCAACAAGGAGGCAGGCGACATGAAGGGCGACGAGCGCAAGGCCTTCATGAAAACCTGCCTGAGCAACAAGCCCGCCACGCAGCAAGACAAGATGAAAACCTGCAACGCCGACGCCAAGGCCAAGACCCTCAAGGGCGACGAGCGCAAGGCCTTCATGAGCGAGTGCCTGAAGAAGTAAGACACGCCCCGCGCCCTGCCACCAGGGTGCAAAAGCAGAAAAGCCCGCAGACCACCGGCCTGCGGGCTTTTACTTTTTGAACGCCTGGGCTTACCAGCCGCGTGCCCAGAACACCGCAATCACCGCCACCACCGGCAGCACATGCGACTGGATCATCACCAGGCGGCGCACTTTGGCCACCTCCTGCGCTGGCGGCAAGGCCCCTGTGCTGTGCAGGTTCTGGCGCCAGCGGCGAAACGCGGCCGAGGGCACAAACGACAGCAGGATCATGGCCACCACGATGGTGATCTTGATGTGGAACAAGGGCTGCGAGAGGTACCACGACGCGCCCTTCACACCCCAGATCACCCGCGCCAGGCCGCTGCCGATCATCACCGCCCCGGCCACGCCATAGATCACATCCAGCCGGGCCAGGCGCTCGACCACGGCGGCGTTGAGCCATTCAATGCGGCACAGCGCCGCCTGGCTCGACAAGAAGACCACAAAGGTCAGGATGGCCAGAAGGTGGAGAGCGGCCAGAACGGCTTCGAGGGTCATGGTCAGATTCCTTGGGGACTGGGTTGCGCGCAGTGGGTCACGCAGGCAACGGCGTGTTCGACCACCATTGTCCACGGTGGCCGAAGGCATCTGACCCGGCCCAAAAGAAAACGGCGCAGGCTGGAGGGCCTGCGCCGTATCAAGCGGAATCCTGAAAAAAGGTCAGGCCACAGTGCGGGCCACAGCCCCCACCGGCACATCCGCAGGCACCACGGGTGCAGCGGCGGCTGGCACAGCCACCGGCAGCGGGTGGCCGTTGAGCGCAGCATCAAGACGCTCATGGTCCAGCGCGTTTTCCCAGCGCGACACCACCACCGTGGCCACAGCGTTGCCGATGAAGTTGGTCAGCGAGCGGCATTCGCTCATGAAGCGGTCCACGCCCAGAATCAGCGCCATGCCCGCCACCGGCACCTCAGGCACCACAGCCAGCGTGGCGGCCAGGGTGATGAAGCCCGCGCCCGTCACCCCCGCCGCGCCCTTGGAGCTGAGCATGGCAACCAGCAGCAGCGCCACCTGGTGGCCTAGCGTCAACTCGGTGTTGGTGGCCTGGGCGATGAACAGCGCGGCCAGCGTCATGTAGATGTTGGTGCCGTCCAGGTTGAACGAGTAGCCTGTGGGCACCACGAGGCCCACCACCGACTTGCTGCAACCGGCCTTTTCCATCTTTTCCATCAGCGATGGCAGGGCGGATTCGGACGACGACGTGCCCAGCACCAGCATCAGCTCGGCCTTGAGGTAGCGGCACAGCTTGAACACCGAGAAGCCGCACAGGCGCGCCACAAAGCCCAGGATCACCACCACAAACAGCAGCGAGGTGATGTAGAACGAACCCACCAGCCAAGCCAGGTTGACCAGCGAGCCCAGGCCAAACTTGCCAATGGTGAACGCCATGGCGCCAAACGCACCGATGGGCGCAGCCTTCATCACGATGCCGACCACCTTGAAAACAGGCGTCGTCAGGGCGTCCAGAAAGTTCAGCACCGGACGGCCTGCCTCACCCACCATCGCCAGGCCCACGCCGAACAGCACGGCCACCAGCAACACCTGCAGGATGTTGTCGCCCACAAAGGGGCTGACCAGCGTCTTGGGGATGATGTCCAGCGCAAAGCCCGTGAGCGTCATCTCGTGCGACTTGGCCACATAACCCTTCACCGCCGTCTGGTCCAGATCGGCCACGTTGATGTTCATGCCCGCGCCGGGCTGCACCACGTTGGCCACCACCAGGCCCACCACCAGGGCGAGTGTGGAGAAGAACAGGAAGTACGCCATGGCCTTGCCAAACACGCGGCCCACGGTGGAAAGCTGCGACATGCCCGCGATACCAGTCACGATGGTCAGAAAAATCACCGGGGCGATGATCATCTTCACCAGCTTGATGAACGCGTCGCCCAGCGGCTTGAGCGCCTCGCCATAGGACGGCTCGAAATGGCCCAGCAGCACGCCCAGAACGATGGCGAACACCACCTGGAAGTACAGTTGCCGATAAAAGGGCAGCTTCAAGGTCGAGGCTGCGGGAGCGGAATGGTTGTGCATGGAACGGGTCTCCTGGAGTCTTGGGACTGCACCGCCGGAGTGCACCGGTGCGCTGTCAGGGTGCCGTTTGTACCGCTGCACTTTGTTTCAGCCGATAACCTATTGGTATTAGTCGAGAGCGGCCTCATAGGAGAACGCGTGCACCAAATCAGGGTAACTACTTAGTCCCCAGCCTGGTGCGGCACACTCCCACTCGCGCCACATTAGCCTCGTCGCCGCACAACCACCCCGCCGGATTTCCATGCCCACGCCCCGCCTTCGCCAGTTCTGGACGCTGCTCATCCTGCTTGCAGGCACAGCGGCCAGCATGTTCGCGGCCGGCCAGTGGGCCTGGCACCGGTCTTTGCTGGACGAAAGCGACAGCGTGCAGCGCCAGCTGGCCCTGTACGGGCAGACGCTGGCCCAGCGCATCGACCGCTACCGCACCCTGCCCGAGGTGCTGGCGCTGGACGCCCAACTGCAAGACGCCCTGCGCCGCCCCCTGAGCACCGACGAGGTGGCGCAGCTCAACCGCAAGCTGGAGCAGGCCAACGGCGCCAGCCAGTCGTCCACCCTCACCCTGCTCAACCGCGACGGCCTGGCCGTGGCCGCCAGCAACTGGCGCACGGCCACCAGCAACGTGGGCGTGGACTACAGCTTTCGCCCCTATGTGCAGCAGGCGCTGGCCCAGGGGCGCGGCAGCTTCTACGGCATTGGCGTGACCACGGGCGAGCCGGGCTACTTTCTGTCGCAGGCCATCCGCAACGACAGCGGCCATATCCTGGGCCTGGTGGCCATCAAGATTGCGCTGCAGGAGCTGGAGCGTGAGTGGCTGCAAACCACCGACATCGTTCTGGCGTCGGACGCACATGGCGTGGTCTTCCTCGCCAGCCAGGACGCCTGGCGCTACCGCCTGCTGGAGCCGCTGGATGATGAGGAACGCCGCGAGCTGAACGCCACCCGCCAATACTCCGACCAGCCCTTGCGCCCGCTCGACTACCGCGAAGACGACCGTCTGGACAACGGCGGGCGGCTGGTGCGCGTGCAGCCCTCTACCGACATGCCCGTGCCCCCAGGGCGCATGCTGTGGCTGAGCCAGCCCTTGCCCGGCACACCCTGGCAACTGCACTTGGTGCACACCACCCACAGCAGCATTGCCGACAGCCGCTGGGCGGCCGCAGCCGGGGGCGGCGGCTGGCTGGCTCTGTCGCTGCTGGTGCTGTTTGTGCGCCAGCGCCAGCGCCTGGCCCGCCTGCGTCAGCGCAGCCGCCAGGAGCTGGAGACCGTGCTGCAACAGCACGCGCAGGAGCTGCGCACCGCACAGGACGGCATCGTGCAGGCTGCCCAGCAAGCAGACATGGGCCTCTCCCGCAGCCTGGAGCACCTGCCCCAGGGCGTGGTCATCATCGACGCCGGCCTGAAGCTGGTGGCCTGGAACTCGCGCTACGTGCAGCTGTTCCGCTACCCCGCCGACCTGATGCAGGTGGGCCGCCCCATCGAAGACCTGATGCGCCACAACGCGCGCCGGGGCCTGCTAGGCCCGGGCCCGGTGGAAGAAGCCATCGAACGCCGCCTGGCCCACCTGCGCAGCGCCACGCCCCACCTGCACGAAAGCGCCAAGGGCGACGGCACGGTGCTGGAGATCCGGGGCAACCCGCTGCCCGAGGGCGGCTTTGTGACCAGCTACGCTGACATCACCAGCTACAAGAACGCCGCGCGCGAGCTGCGGTCGCTGGCCGATGCGCTGGAGCAGCGCGTGGCCGACCGCACCCGCGACCTGGACGCCGCGCGGCGCGAAGCCGAGCAGGCCAACCGCTCCAAAACCCGCTTTGTGGCCGCCGCCGTGCACGACCTGCTGCAGCCCCTGAACGCCGCGCGCATGTTCACCTCGCTCTTGCGCAGCCACCTGCCCGGCGATGCCGAACGGCACGCCGTGGACAGCATCGACGGCGCCCTGGCCGCGCAGGACGCCATCCTCAACAGCCTGCTCGACATCTCGCGCATGGAGTCGGGCCAGTTCGACGTGCACATCCACGACGTGGCGCTGGGCCCGCTGCTGCAGGTGCTGGGCCACAACTTTGGCGTGCTGGCCGAAAGCCAAGGGTTAAAGCTGCGCTGCGTGCCCACCCGCGCCGTGGTACGCACCGACGACAACCTGCTGCGCCGCATCCTGCAGAACTTTGTCTCCAACGCCATCCGCTACAGCCGCCACGGGCGCATCGTGGTGGGCTGCAGACGGGTGAAGCGGGTGGCGGGCGACCACCTGCGCATCGAGGTGCACGACCAGGGGCCCGGCATCCCCGAGGCGCTGCAGCGCGAGATTTTTGAAGAATTCCGCCGCCTGGACGAAGGCCGCGCCGACGACCGGGGCGCAGGCCTGGGCCTGGCCATCGTCGAACGCCTGGGCCGCCTGCTGGGCCACGAAATTGGCCTGCGCTCGCAACTGGGGCGCGGCAGCGTGTTCTGGGTGTGTGTGCCGCTGGGCAACCCGGCCGCCGCGCAGCAGGCCCCGGCCCCCGCCACCGCACAACAACCCGCCGACGACGCCCCCCTGCAAGGCAGCAGCGCTTGGGTGATCGACGACGATGGCCCCACCTGCGCCGCCACGCAGGCCCTGCTGCAGCGCTGGGGCTGCGCGGTGCCGCTGGCCGCAGGCGCGCCCGAAGCACTGGCCGCAGCCCAGCCCGGCCAGGCCCCCCAGCTGGTGCTGCTGGACGTGCACCTGGGCGTGGGCCACCACGGCCCCGACGTGTACGCCGCGCTGTGCCAGCGCTGGGGCCAGGCGCCCGCCGTGATCCTGGTCACGGCCGAGCGCGACGCCACCCTGCGCCGCCAAGCGGCCGAGCGCGGCTGGGGCTTTCTCGCCAAGCCGGTGCGCGCCCCTGCGCTGCGGGCGCTGGTGAGCCAGACGCTGCTGCGCTGGCGAGAACAAGCCTGATGGCAGGCCGCCCAGGGCGGCCGCAGAACATCAAAAACAATAGCTGTAAAGGCATGCTGGTTGCGCGGCAGGGCCTTTTTTTGCCAAAAGTTTAGTTCGCCACACACTGGCAACGGCCCCCTCTCCCCAGTCCCCATGTCCTCAGTTCTGAGGACATACAACCCTCGGCGAATCCGGTAGCTTCAGCGCGCCAGATTCACAAGGACACGAGGAGAAGCGACAGCATGATGGCCAAGACAGCAGCGCAGGCGCCCACGCCCCACCCGCCCACCGCGCCCGGCGCAGCAACGCGCACCCTCCACGGCCTGGCCCGCACCTGGCTGCTGGGCACCGCCCTGGTGCTGGCCGCCTGCGGCGGCGGGGGTGGCGGTGACGAAGCCCCGCCCGCTGGCACCCCCACCTTCCGCGTGGGCGGCCAGCTCGCCGGGCTCGGGGTGGGCAAGACCGTGGTCATTGCCGATGCCAGCGGCCCCAGTGCCGCCGTCTCGGCCAACGGCAGCTACAGCCTGCAGCTGCCCGCAGGCACCGCCTACAGCCTGCGCATTGCGGCCCAGCCCGTGGGCCAGACCTGCACCCTCACCAACGCTGCGGGCACCGTCAGCGCCGAGGTCAACAACATCAGCGTGGCCTGTCTGGACAACGCGGTGCCTTCCAACGCCCGCACACTGGGCGGCAGCGTGGCTGGCCTGGGCGCGGGCAAGACCCTGGTGCTGCAGCTCAGTGCGGGCGACACCACGCAGGACGCCAGCGTGGCGGCCGACGGCCTGTTTGTGTTTGCCCAGCCGGTGGCCGGGCCCTACCGCATCACCGTGCGCAGCCAGCCGCTGAACCAGACCTGCACGGTCTCCGGTGGCGAAGGCGTGGCCGATTCCAATGGCCCTGCCCCGTCCATCAGCGTGGCCTGCGCAGCCACGGCCTTCCGGCTCTCGGGCACCGTGCGCGGCAACATCGGCGTGGTGGCGCTGCGCAACTCGGCCAATGGCGACACGGTCACCGTGGGCGGCAATGGCGCGTTCAGCTTTGCCCAGCCGGTGCTGGCGGGCACGGCCTATTCCGTCACGGTGTTTGACATGAGCGCAGGCCAGACCTGCAGCGTGGGCGGCGGCACGGGCTTTGCCATGGCGGATGTCACGCAGATCACGGTGGGGTGCGAGGAGGATGCACCGCCGCCCGCTCCGGTGGCCGTCCCGGCCATCCCCACGCTCACGCTGGCGTATGACGTGAAGACCTTCAAGCTCAGCTGGGGCGCCATTGCGCCGCCTGCAGGCGGCGGCGCCGTGACCTACCGTGTGACGGAAGACGCCGATGGAGCCGCCGGGCCTGCAGCGGCCACGCAGATTGCCACGGGCCTCACGGGCACCAGCTACGACCGGGTGGTGACGGGGCTGCTGCACACGCGGCTGAATGCTACGTACCGTGTGCAGGCCTGCAACAGTGGGGGGTGCAGCGCGTTGTCGGCGGCGCAGGTGGTCAACCTCACCCAGGCCATTGGGTATTTCAAGGCGAGCAATACGGGGATGTACGATGAGTTCGGCTACAACGTGGCCCTGTCGGGCGACGGCAACACCCTAGCCGTGGGGGCGTACAGGGAGGCCAGCAATGCCACGGGCATCGGCGGCAACCCAGCGGACAACTCGGCCTTCGCTGCAGGCGCCGTCTACGTGTTCACCCGAAGCGGCGGCGTCTGGAGCCAGCAGGCCTATGTGAAGGCAAGCAATACCGAGGCAGGCGACTGGTTCGGCTACAGCGTGACCCTGTCGGGCGATGGAAATACCGTGGCCGTGGGAGCACCCAATGAGGACAGCTTTGCAGGTGCCGTCTATGTCTTCACCCGAAGCGGCAGCACCTGGAGCCAGCAGGCCTATGTGAAGGCCAGCAGTGCCACTGCAGGTGACCGATTTGGCTGGAGCGTGGCCCTGTCGGGCGACGGCAATACCCTCGCCGTGGGAGCCCAAGGGGATGCCAGCGCTACGGGCGCCGTCTATGTGTTCACAAGGAGCGGAATCACCTGGGACCAGCAGGCCTATTTGAAGGCCAGCAATGCCGGGGGGAATGACCTGTTTGGCACCAGCGTGACCCTGTCGGGCGATGGCCACACCCTGGCGGTGGGGGCGTACTCTGAGGACAGCAACGCCATTGGCATAGATGGCGATCAGCTAGACAACTCGGCCTCCAGTTCGGGCGCAGTCTATGTGTTCACCAGGAGCGGCAGCGCCTGGAGTCAGCAGGCCTATGTGAAGGCCAGCAATACCGAGGGGAATGACTACTTTGGCAAGAGCGTGGCCCTGTCGGGCGACGGCAATACCCTGGCAGTAGGGGCGCACCTTGAGGACAGCAATGCCACGGGCATCGGCGGCATCCAAGCGGACAACTCGGCCCACGATGCGGGCGCCGTCTATGTGTTCACCCGAAGCGGCATCACCTGGAGCCAGCAGGCCTATGTGAAGGCCAGCGATACCGGGGCGACGCTTAACTGGTTTGGCCACAGCGTGGCCCTGTCGGGCGACGGCAATACCCTGGCAGTGGGGGCGCACCTTGAGGACAGCAATGCCACAGGCATCGGCGGCAACCAGGCGGATAGCTCGGCTGTCAATTCGGGCGCGGTCTATGTGTTCACCCGCAGCGGCAGCACCTGGAGCCAGCAGGCCTATGTGAAGGCCAGTAATACCGGGGTGAATGACAACTTTGGCTACAGCGTGGCCCTGTCGGGCGACGGCAATACCCTGGCCGTGGGGGCGTACTGGGAGGGCAGCAATGCCACGGGTATCGGCGGCAACCAGGCGGACAACTCAGCCAGCAACTCTGGCGCGGTGTACGTGTACTGACGCCATGCAACCCACCAAAACCTCAAGCCAAATAAGCCCCTACCGCGCACTGCACAATCGCCAACAGATATACAAATAATAGCAACCTACCTACTCCCACGCACCAGCGGCAACCCCAGGCGGAACTCCCCCCCGCCCTCCCACGCAGCCCATTGGCAGTGCCCGCCCAGCGCCTCGGCCCGATAACGCACGTTGGCCAAGCCCTGGCCTGCCTTTGCGGCATGCGGTGCATTGGCAGTGGGCACAAACGCACTGCCGTTGTCACGAATGCGCACCACCACGCAGGCTGGCTGCGCCCCCTCTGCGGGGCGGGACTCGGTGGCCAAATCGATGACAGTCGCCTGGCTGTGCTTGAGGATGTTGGTGAGCACCTCTTGCAGGATGCGCAGCACATGCAGGGCGGCCTGCGGGTCGAGCCAGGGCAGCGGGGGCAGGTCTTGCACGCTCCAGGTGAGGGTGATGCCTGCGGCCTTGAGCCGTGGCGCCAGGCGAAACCGCAGGGCCGCCAGCAGCGCCAGCAGGTCGGCGTCGGCGGGGCTGAGCGAGTCGATGGCGAGCTTGAGGTCGTCGATGCAGTCCTTGAGCACGAGGGCTGTGTCGGCCGTGCTGGCCTGCCCGCGCTCGACCATGCGCAGCGCGCTCATGAGGGACGAGCCGATGCCGTCGTGCATGTCCTGCATCATGCGCTGGCGCTCGGCGGCCAGGGTTTGCTCGCGCTCCAGGGTGCGCAGCTGCTCGTGGCTGGCGGTGAGTTCGCGCTCGCGCGCGGCCAGCTGGCTCTCCAGCCCGGCGTTGGCTACCTCCACCGCATGGATGGCGCCCACGTAGCGGCGGTAGACGATGGCCAGGAAGATGGCAAACAGGCCGATGGACAGGTAGGGCGCCAGGTACACGCGCTCAATGTTGATGCGGTAGTTCTGCAGCAGCAGGTCGTGCACCCCGGCGGGGACGTTGAGCGAGATCCAGGCAAACAGCACCATGCCTTCGCCCGAGCGCGCCTGCCACGAGGCCCACAGGCCCGAGATGGCCACCACCGCCGTGAGCAGCGCGATGGCGATGTACACCAGCGGCAGGATGGCGTTGAGGTGCGGCAGCAGATGCGGCACGGGCAGGGTGAGCACGGTGCACAGCCCCACCAGCGTGACGATGCCCAACGCCAGCCGGGGCATGCGCTTGCGGTGCACGCGCAGGGCGAAGGCAAAGGCGGCGACCATGGCCCAGCCCAGCGCATTGACGGTGAGCCAGCCAAACCAGTCGTCCGGCACGGGCAGGGGCCGGTCGTCCACCACGTAGTGCAGGTTGCGCAGCCCGCAGGTGACGGCGACAGCAAAGAACAGCAGGTAAATGGGCTCGCGGCGGCGCACCAGCCCCACGGCCAGCGCAAACAGCCCGATCACCAGGAAAGCCGCGCTCGCATGGCTGATGAGGTCGGTCTGTACAAACCGGCGCAGGTTGTAGCGCCACAGCAGCGCATCTTCGGTGCCCACCCAGGCGGTGGAGAGGGCCCCGCCCACGCCCTGCTGGCTGGCCATGCGCACCCAGACGGTGTGGGGCTGCTCGGCACCAGCACTCCTGTTGCCATTGCCGTTGCTGCCGCCGAGGGGGACCCACAGCGGCCGGTTGAAGCTGTTCCAGACGCGGCTGCCCCGGGTGCGGTAGACGATGCGGCCATCCACATACACCGCCACGATGCCAATGGTCTGCCAGCGCGGCAGGTACAGAAATAGCTCCTGCTCCGGCAAGCCCGGCGGCAGGGTGAGCCGGTACCAGGCCACCTCGGGCGCAGCCTGCAGCGATGCGTTGCCTTCTGCCAGGCTGCGGGGGCGGGCGTGGGGCAGCGGCACCTGGGCCCAGCCGTGCGGGTCTTGGGCGTCTTGGGCGCCTTGGGCTTCTTGGGCGCCTTGCACCTCTTGCTCGGAAAAAGGCAGCTCGGGCGGTGGCTCCCAGCCCGCACCGGCCTGCAGGCGAAAGCCCGCCTGCTTCAAATGCAGGGCCTCACCGGCCTGCCCCTGTCCGCTGCAGGCGGCAAGCCACGCGGACAGCAGCCACAGGGCCGCGACCTTAATCAGCCAACAGGCCCTGTTTGTAGGCGGCATGGATGGCTTCGGCGCGGGTGTTGACCTGGAGCTTGGCATAGATGCGCCGCACAAAGGTAAGCACGGTGGTGCGGGACACGCCCATGGCGCTTGCGGTTTCTTCGGTGGTGAAGCCCTTGCTCACGTAGCGCAGCACCTCGTGTTCGCGTGCCGACAGGAGGGTGGACGGCTCGCTGGCCGGTTCGCTGGCCGGTTCGCTGGCTGGGGCCAGGCTGGCGGCGGCGCGCGCCAGGATCTTGCGCGCCACCATGGGGCTGATGGGGCTGCCGCCCGCGTGGAGGTTGCGGATTTCTTCGGCCAGCTCGGCGGCATCCACGTCCTTGAGCAGGTAGCCCATGGCCCCGGCCTCGATGGAGCGCAGCACATGGTCCTCATCGCCAAAAATGGTGCTGACCAGGATGCTGCAATCAGGCCACTGCACGCGTGCGGCGCGGATCACGTCCAGGCCCGAGCCGTCGGGCAGGCCCAGGTCCACCAGCAGCACGTCCATGGGCGCGTGGGGCAGCAGGGCCAGTGCCTCGGCACGGCCGGTGGCCACCAGTGCGAGCGCCAGGTCGGGCTGGGCGGCAATCATGGCCACCAGGGTCTCGCGGCTGGCGGCATCGTCTTCCACCACCCCGACGCGCAACGTGGGCGGGGACGAAGGGGCGGGCGTGGGCATGGCGCGATTATCACCACGCGCCTGTGCGCAGAAGGTTCTCAGCCTGTGCCGCCGTCCTCGGCCTCCAGGCTTTTCACCAACACCGCCGCCTGCGTGCGGCTGTAGCACGCAAGCTTTTTCAGGATGGCGGTGACATGCACCTTGACGGTGTTCTCGGCCAGGCCCAGCGCGCTCGCGATCTGCTTGTTGAGCAAACCATCGGCCAGGCACAGCAGCACGCGGAACTGCTGGGGCGTGAGCTGCGCGAGCCGGGCGGCTAGCTCGGCATCGGCCTCGGAGCGCTCGGCCGCCATGGGCGGGAACCAGCTGCCGCCGTCCAGCACGGCCTCGATCGCTTCGCCCATGGCCTCGGCGGGCGCGGACTTGGGGATGAAGCCTGCCGCGCCAAACTGCTGGGCGCGGCGGATGACGCGGGGGTGGTCGTTGGACGAGATGATGACCACGGGCAGCTCGGGGTATTCGCCGCGCACATGCAGCAGTGCCGAGAAGCCCCGTGCGCCGGGCATGCTCAGGTCCAGCAGCACCAGCTCGACCTCGGGGTGGTCCTGCAGCGCCTGGCCCAGCGTGGCGGCGCTGGCGGCCTCCAGCGTGCGGAACTGCGGCAGCCGCTCGCGCAGCACGTGCAGCACGGCCGCACGGAACAGCGGGTGGTCGTCAGCGACGAGGAGCGTGGGCTCGGACATACCGCGTCATTCGCCTTTCCAGAACGCGGGCTGCGCGTACTGGTGCTTAAGGTGCTCGATCCACAGCCGCACGCGCAGGGGCAGGTGTTTGCGCTGTGGGAAGACCACGTAGATGCCGTTGGGCGGGGCGGCAAAGTCCTCCAGCACCGCCACCAGGCGGCCTGCGGCGATCTCGGCCTCGACCTCCCAGGTGCTGCGCCAGGCGATGCCCCAGCCGCCCAGGCACCAGTCGTGCAGCACCTGGCCGTCGGAGCAATCGAGCGGGCCGCCTGGCTTGAGGTGCATCACTTCGGTGGAGCCATCGGCATGCGGCACCCTGAATGCCCAGCCGCGCGTCTGCGATGCGTCGCTGGAGAGCGTGAGGCAGTCGTGCTGCACCAGTTCGGCCGGGGCGCGCGGGGTGCCGCGCCGGGCCAGATATTCGGGGGTGGCCACACACAGGCGGCGGTTGTCGGCAATGCGCACGCTGACCAGGGACGAGTCGGGCAAATCACCCACGCGCACCGCACAGTCAAAACCCTCGCCCGCGAGGTCCACCACGCGGTCGCTGAGGTTGAGTGAGATGGTCACGTCCGGGTGGGCCGAGCGAAAACGCGGCACCAGCGGCGCCACATGGCGGCGGCCAAACCCGGCGGGCGCAGTGATGCGCAGATGGCCCGTGGCCTTGACGCCGCCTTCGGACACGCTGGCTTCGGCATTGGCCACGTCGGCCAGCAGGCGCTGGCAGTCTTCCAGAAACGCGCTGCCCTCGTGCGTGAGGCTGATGCGGCGTGTGGTGCGCACCAGCAGCTTGACGCCCAGGTGCTCTTCCAGCGCATCGAGCCGCCGCCCCATGATGGCGGGCGCCACGCCCTCGGCCTTGGCCGCTGCCGTGAGGCTGCCGCGCGTGGCCACCGACACAAAGGATTCGAAGGCCTTGAGTTTGTCCATGGGCGGTGATTATGGAGACATCCACGCCAGGGCCCGCGCCTGGCCTTGGTGGCGCAGCACTGCCCAGTGGCAGAGAGGTTTGAAGCAAAAACAGGCCCCTGCGCGCGACCACATTGCTCTGATAGCTATATTTTCAATAGCAATCAAACCAATCGAGACTTGAGGAACCCCACCGTGCCGTAGCGCTTGACTTCGGCATAGTGGTCGCGCGTGAGGCCCTGCACCATGGCGGTGTAGGCGTCGGCCAGGTCGGGGGCGATGGTGAAGTGGTCGTAGTTCACGATCACGCCCACGCGCTCGCCCTGTGCGGCGAGCGGGGCGAGCAGGCGGCGCACCTCCTGCTCGATGGCGTCGATGGTGCTGGCGGTGTTGATCTGCAGGCCCGAGAAGTCGATGTGCAGCAGCTGGCGCGCGGCGTCCAGCTCGAAGCGCTGCACCAGCGGGCGGTTGAGCAGCTGCTCGCGCAGGCCCAGCGGGCCGGGCTCGAACAGGCGCAGGTCCATGGTCTGCAGGCCGGGGCTGATGCGCGGCGTGAATGCCATGTGGGCCAGCACGTCGCGGTGCAGGTCGATGCCGGGCGCCAACTCGATGAGTTCCAGCGCACCGCCGCCATCCGCCTCGCCCGAGGGCACCAGGCGGAACACGCAGCGCTCGGTCACATACAACACGCGCTGGCCGCGCCGCAGGGCTTCGGCGCCGCTGAAGGTGCGGTGCTCGACTTCGCGCACCAGCTTGCGCGCGCCCCCTTCGTGCAGGATGTGCAGGTGGCCGTCCACCGCCTCCACCTGCAGCGCGCCTGCCGTGAAGGTGCCGACAAACACCACGGTCTTGGCGTTCTGGCTGATGTTGATGAAGCCGCCCGCACCCGCCAGGCGCGGGCCGAACTTGCTCACGTTGAGGTTGCCGTGCTGGTCGGCCTGCGCCAGGCCCAGGATGGCGATGTCGAGACCACCGCCGTCGTAGAAGTCGAACTGGTTGGGCTGGTCGATGATGGCCTGGGGGTTCACGGCCGCGCCAAAGTTCAGGCCGCCGGCGGGGATGCCGCCGATCACGCCGGGCTCGGCCGTGAGCGTGACGAGGTCGATGATGCGCTCTTCAGCCGCCACGTTGGCCACGCCCTCGGGCATGCCGATGCCCAGGTTCACCACCTGGTGCGGGCACAGCTCCAGCGCCGCGCGGCGGGCGATGATCTTGCGCTCGGTGAGGGGCATCGCCTCCAGCGTGTCCATGGGCACGCGCAGCTCGCCCGCAAACGCGGCGCTGTAGGGCTCAGCAAAGGTCTGGTGGTGGTGCGCGGGCTCGGTGGCCAGCACCACGGCGTCCACCAGCACGCCGGGCACCTTGACCTGCCGGGGGTTGAGCGTGCCGCGCTCTGCAATGCGCTCGACCTGCGCGATGACCACACCGCCCGAGTTGCGCGCCGCCATGGCGATGGCCAGCGCTTCGAGCGTGAGCGCCTCGCGCTCCATGGTGAGGTTGCCGTCGGCGTCGGCCGTGGTCGCGCGGATGATGCCCACGTGGATCGGGAAGGCCTTGTAGAACAGGTAGTCCTGCCCGTCGATGGGCAGGATGCGCACCAGGTCTTCGGTGGTGCGCGCATTGAGCTTGCCGCCGCCGTGGCGGGGGTCCACAAAGGTGTCGAGGCCCACGCGCGTGAGCGTGCCGGGCTTGCCCGCAGCGATGTCGCGGAACAGGTGCGTGATCACGCCCTGCGGCAGGTTCCAGGCCTCGATCTGGTTGTCCACCGCCAGCTTCTGGATGCGCGGCACCAGGCTCCAGTGCCCGCCGATCACGCGCTTGAGCAGGCCCGCATGGCCCAGGTGGTTGAGGCCGCGCTGCTTGCCGTCGCCCTGGCCTGCGGCGTAAACCAGCGTGAGATCGCGTGGGGTTTGCGTCGATTCCCAGCGCTGGGCCAGCGCCACCGCAATGCTCTCGGCAAAGCCGATGCCCACAAAACCGCCCGTGGCCACGGTGTCGCCGTCGTGGATGAGCTGCACGGCATCGGCAGCGCTCACGATCTTGTTCTTGTAGGCAGCGTTCAGCGCGCCAGCGGACAGGGGTGCCTGCATGGGTTTGTCTCCCGTTGGTGTGGTTGTGCGCGCAGCGTAGTGGCTTCTGGGCGCCAGCACCACTACGGACGACTACGGATGGCGTGGTGCCCATGCCGCCCACCACTTTTGCTTAAAAGTCACTGGTTTAGAGATTTTCAGCGTATTTATGTGTGCGAATATTTGCAATACAGTCTGTCCATCATCGCTTCGTAGCGGCTTTTTTCCTCTTTTTTCAGCGAGCTTTTCCATGACCGACCGCACCCCCATCCACGGCCTGCAAGTGGCCACCTCCCTGTACCGCTTTGTCGAAGACAAGGTGCTGCCCGGCACGGGCGTGGGCAGCGAAGCGTTCTGGAAGGGCTTCGACGCCATCGTGTCGGACCTGGCCCCGCGCAACATCGCCCTGCTGGCCGAGCGCGACCGCCTGCAGACCGAGCTGGACACCTGGCACAAGGCCAACCCCGGCCCCATCCAGAACATGGTGGCCTACCGCAGCTTCCTCGAAAAGATCGGCTACCTGGTGCCCCAGCCCGCCGATGTGAAGGCCACCACCGCCAACGTGGACGACGAGCTGGCCACGCAGGCCGGCCCGCAGCTGGTGGTGCCCATCCTGAACGCGCGCTATGCGCTGAACGCCGCCAACGCGCGTTGGGGCAGCCTGTATGACGCGCTGTATGGCACGGACGCCATCAGCGAGGAAGGCGGTGCCGAAAAGGGCAAGGGCTACAACCCCGTGCGCGGCGCCAAGGTGATCGCGTTTGCGCGCCAGGTGCTGGATGACACGGCGGCCCTGGCCTCGGGCTCGCACAAGGACTCCACCGGCTACAAGGTCGAGGGCGGCCAGCTGGTCGTTTCGCTCGCCAACGGCAGCACCACAGGCCTGAAGGACGCGTCGCAATTCAAGGGCTACCAGGGCAACGCTGCCGCGCCTTCGTCGGTGCTGCTGCAGCACAACGGCCTGCACCTCGATATCCAGATCAACCGCGCCACTCCCATCGGCCAATCTGATGCCGCTGGCGTGAGCGACCTGGTGCTGGAAGCAGCTCTGTCCACCATCCTGGACCTGGAAGACTCCGTGGCCGCCGTGGACGCCGAAGACAAGGTGCTGGGCTACAGCAACTGGCTGGGCATCATCCAGGCCACGCTGACCGAGCAGGTCGCCAAGGGTGGCAAGACCATCACACGCGGGCTGAACGGTGACCGCATCTACACGGGCCCCCAAGGCGGCGAAGTGCGCCTGCATGGTCGCTCGCTGATGTTCCTGCGCAATGTGGGCCACCTGATGACCAACCCGGCCATCCTGTGGAAGGACGCACAGGGTCAACAACGCGAGATCCCTGAAGGCATCATGGATGCGGTGGTGACCACGGCTATCGCCCTGCACGACCTGCAAGGGCACGGCGCCAACGGTATTCGCAACAGCCGCAAGGGCAGCGTTTACATCGTCAAGCCCAAGATGCACGGCCCCGCCGAAGTCGGCTTTGCCGCCGAGCTGTTCGGCCGCGTCGAGAAGCTGCTGGGCCTGCCCGACAGCACCGTCAAGCTGGGCATCATGGACGAGGAGCGCCGCACGTCCGTCAACCTCAAGGCCTGCATTGCCGCCGCATCGAGCCGTGTGGCCTTCATCAACACCGGCTTCCTGGACCGCACGGGCGACGAGATGCACACCGCCATGCACGCCGGCCCCATGGTGCGCAAGGGCGACATGAAGACCAGCGCCTGGATCCAGTCGTACGAGAAGAACAACGTGCTCGTGGGCCTGAGCTGTGGCCTGCGCGGCAAGGCGCAGATCGGCAAAGGCATGTGGGCCATGCCCGACCTGATGGCCGAGATGCTCAAGCAGAAGATCGCCCACCCCAAGGCCGGTGCCAACACCGCCTGGGTGCCCAGCCCCACGGGCGCCACGCTGCACGCGCTGCACTACCACCAGGTGAAGGTGAGCGACATTCAGATCGAGCTGGAAAAGACCGATGTGAACGCCGAACGCGACAACCTGCTGACCGGCCTGCTCACCGTGCCCGTGGCCGCCGCCCCCAACTGGAGCGATGCCGAGAAGCAGCAGGAGCTGGACAACAACGCGCAGGGCATCCTGGGCTACGTGGTGCGCTGGGTGGACCAGGGCGTGGGCTGCTCCAAGGTGCCCGACATCCACAACGTGGGCCTGATGGAAGACCGCGCCACGCTACGCATCAGCAGCCAGCACTTGGCCAACTGGCTGCACCACGGTGTGGTGACCGAAGCCCAGGTGCGCGCCACGTTTGAGCGTATGGCTGCCGTGGTGGACGGCCAGAACGCCGGCGACCCGCTGTACCAGCCCATGGCCGGACACTTTGACACCAGCATGGCGTACAAGGCGGCCTGCGACCTGGTCTTCAAGGGCATGGAACAGCCCAGCGGCTACACCGAGCCACTGCTGCACGCCTGGCGCCTGAAGCTGAAGGCGGCCCAGGCGGCCTGACCCCAGGCCCGATGCACCACGCGGTGTGCGCCCGGTGGGCGCCATCGCGATGGTCACTATTCTTTTGATAGCTGCTAGCGCAATAGGAATGCGCGCAAGCAGCTATTTTTTCTTGAACTCTTGAGTCATCCCCGGGCACCGGGATGCTCATTGCTCAATACAGAAGCGTTTGGGGGCCGATGCCAATGGGTTCGAGCGACACGCTCCTTCCTGGGTCATCGCCTTACACTGGGTGACTCGCGCCGCCACCGGCACGGCACCATGCCCGCACCGAACCCGCTCCCCACGTCCCCATCCCGCTGCCCGCTGTGCGGCGCGGCCAACCAATGCGCCATCGCCGCAGGCCGCCCACCAGAAAGTTGCTGGTGCATGGTGCAGCCCATTGCGCCCGCCGCGCTGGCGGCGGTGCCCGAGACGCAGCGGGGTCAGGTCTGCATCTGCCCGGCCTGCGGCGCGATGCCTGCAGACACCCAGCAACCCTTTGCAGGCCTGCCGGGGTCTGCGCCGCTATGATTTCTGCTTTTTGCGGCGATGCGCCTTGAAGGAGTCTGATATGCCCACGTACCACGTTGAAATGATGGAAGGCCGCACGGTCGAGCAAAAGCGCAAGCTGGTCGAAGAGATCACCCGCGTGAGCGTCGAAGTGCTGGGCGGCTCGCCCGAATCGGTGGACATCCTGATCACCGATGTGAAGCGCGAAAACTGGGCCACCGGCGGCAAGCTCTGGCTGGAACGCAGCTGAACTGCGACGATGCGCCCCCCGTGGGTGGTTCCGCGCCACCCCTGGTCGCATCGAATCGGTTGAAGACTCCATGACAACCGCCATCCCCGGCTCCCTGTCGGTGCTGCGTGAGCGCTACGGCGAGCGCTATCGCTGGCTGCTGTTGCTGTCGGTCATGGTGGGGACCATGGCGTCGATCATGTCCTCCACCATCGTGAACGTGGCCATCCCGGACATGAGCCACTACTTCACCCTGGGGCAGGAGCGCGCCCAGTGGGTCACATCGGGCTTCATGGTGGCCACCACGGTGTCCATGCTCACCACACCCTGGCTGTTGTCACGCTACGGCTACCGCGCCACCTATGTGGGCGCGATGCTGCTGCTGCTGCTGGGCGGCGTGGGGGGCGGGCTGGCGCGCGATTTTGGCCTGGTGCTGGCCGCGCGGGTCGCCGAGGGGTTGGCGGCTGGGGTCGTGCAGCCCATCCCTGCCGTCATCATCCTCTATGCCTTCCAGCCCCATGAACAAGGCCGCGCCAGCGGCATCTTCGGCATGGGCGTGGTGCTGGCGCCTGCCATCGGCCCCAGCATCGGAGGCCTGCTGGTGGACTGGTTTGGCTGGCGCTCGATTTTTTTCATGGTCGTGCCGCTGTGCCTGGCCTCGATCTGGCTGGCCTACAAATTTGTCCCCGTGACGGCGCCCGGGGGCGTGGAAGCCAACCGACAGGGCGAGGCGCTGGACTGGCGCGGTCTGCTGCTGGGCACCGTGGGCACGCTGTGCCTGCTCAATGGCCTGGTGTCGCTGCATGGGGGCTCTGCGGCTGAAGCGGCCCTCCTGCTGGTGGGGGCTGCACTGGCGGTTGCCGGGTTCATTGCCTGGCAACGGCGGCAGATTCAGCAGGGCCGCAAACCCTTGATGGACCTGCGGCTGTTCCAGTACCGGCAATTTGCCATGGGCAGTGTGGTGGCGTTTATCTATGGCACGGCCCTGTTCGGGTCCACCTACCTGCTGCCCGTGTTCATGCAGCTGGGGCTGGAACTATCCGCCTCGCACGTGGGCACACTCATGCTGCCCGCCGGGTTTGTGCTGGCGGTCACCATCGCGCTGGTGGGGCGGCTTGCAGACCGGCAACCTACGCATTTCCTGGTCAGCACGGGCCTGGGCCTGCTGGCACTTTCATTTGGGCTGATGGTGTTTGTTGGCCTGGGTTCACCGCTGTGGATGCTGGTGGCCTTCGCCATCCTGGGGCGCATCGGGCTCGGGTTCATCCTGCCCTCGCTGAACCTGGGAGCGATGCGGCCGCTCGATAAGTCCCTGATCTCGCAGGGCTCCAGTGCCATCGGTTTCTTGCGCATGCTGGGCGGCGCCGCTGGGGTGAGCCTGTGCGGCATCGTGCTGGAATGGCGGCTTGGGGCCCATGGGGCGTCGCTGACCGCTGGCGGCAGCAACCCCGCCCGCATCGCGGCGTTCGGAGAGACGTTCTTGATGCTGACCTTGTTGTGCCTACTGGCCCTGGTGGCCGCCTGGCAGTTGCGTGAGGCCAAGCCGCGCTGAGCAGTTGGGGTTGCACATCAGCAGCGGCGCTCAGCGGATAGGGCATCATTCGGTGGCCCCTCAACAACACCCAGAAACGGAATCCGCGCCATGTGCCAACTGCTCGGCATGAACTGCAATGTCCCCACCGACGTGACCTTCAGCTTCACAGGTTTTGCGCAGCGCGGCGGCAATACCGACCACCACAGCGATGGCTGGGGCATTGCGTTTTTCGAGGACAAGGGCCTTCGGCATTTTGTGGACCACCAGGCGGCAGTGGACTCCCCTGTGGCCGAGCTGATCCGCCGCTATCCGATCAAGAGCAAGAACGTTATCGCCCACATCCGCAAAGCCACCCAGGGGGTGGTCAGCCTGCAAAACTGCCATCCCTTTGTGCGGGAGCTGTGGGGCCGCTACTGGGTGTTTGCCCACAACGGGGACCTCAAGGACTTCCGTCCCCGCCTGCACTCACATTTCCGCCCTGTGGGCGACACCGACAGTGAACATGCGTTCTGCTGGATCATGCAGGAGCTGGCGAAGTCCCACGCCAGCGTCCCCTCTGTTCCAGAGCTGTCCTTGACGCTCAAGGAGCTTGCTGCGCGCATAGCGCCCCATGGCACGTTCAACTTTCTGCTTTCCAACGGCCAGGCCCTGTGGGCACACGCCTCCACCAACCTGCACTACATAGAGCGCCGCCATCCATTTGGCGCAGCACAACTGAGTGACGAAGACTTACAGCTGGATTTTTCCAAGGAAACTGGCGAGAACGATCAGGTCGCAGTGATCGTGACGAGTCCACTCACGACGAACGAGACGTGGACGGCGTTCGGCAAGGGCGAATTGCTGGTGTTTGAGGAAGGCCAGCGGCGGCCTGTTTGACGCAGACCCAAGACAGCCCGCGAGAAGCGGAATGCCCTTGGGAAGGGATCTGCTTGGGTCTTCAATCAGCACAGTGAGCTGAGCTGCAAAAAAACTCGGCGCGGGCCTGTGAGCAGAAGATCTGGATGCCCTAAAACAAAACGCCCTTCTACTCGGTAGAGCAGAAGGGCGGTTTGGGCTGTAAGAGCCTGACGATGACCTACTTTCACACGGGAACCCGCACTATCATCGGCGCAAAGTCGTTTCACTGTCCTGTTCGGGATGGGAAGGAGTGGTACCAACTTGCTATGGTCATCAGGCATAACTTGGTGCT
>NZ_BJHU01000025.1 GCF_005405905.1 Acidovorax sp. NB1 | reverse complement strand
CGCAGGAGGGGGCCTCGCCTGACGGCTCGGGAATACCAACTACCAGTTCAAAAAAAGGAGGTGCTACCGAACCATCCAACCTATAGTTATCCACAGCTGGCTTCTAATGGAACCAGCTTCAGCCCCTGGTCAATGTTCGACTGGCACTGCTGATCACGATTGCACTGGCGCTAACAGGTCTCGCTACGAAAAATTGTCGCCCAGCAGCTAATTTGGACTGCTCCCGAGCCTCTTTTGTCGCCCAGCAGCTAGGTTGTGGCCTCTTTTGTCGCCTAGCAGCTATGTTGCGACTGCAAACCTGGCGCGCTGGACAGCGGGGTGCTTGAGCACGCAGCTAACCGATGGGTAGTTCTGCCCCGTGACAGCCGCCCCTTGCAGTCCAAAGCCGTCACTGCGGACATGGGTGGCGCGCCATGAGGGATGTGAGATTGGGTAGGGCACTTGAGGAGCGTGCGGCAGAATCTCAGATTACGCTTACCATCGTCTCATCCGATGCATCAGAGGCCTCCGGAAGCGGTTGATTCTTATAGCTTGAGAGTCTCACCTTATGGGTCTAGCTACAGATTGCTCCGTGGCACCGCAAGAAAACGCTCCCAAGGGAGCGTTTTCTTTTGACATGCCAGAGGAACTTGGATGAAGCTGGCGTTCCACTAAGCACCACCATTGCATGCTTTAACAATCCCACCCCATGCGCTCCCCCATCGCCATCGTTGACGTAGACCGCCTGGACACCTGGACCCGCTACCGTGCAGGCCTGTGCGACACCTGTGCGGCCAACTGCTGCACGATGCCGCTGGAGGTGCAGCTGTCGGACTTGGTGCGGCTTGAACTGGTGGACCCGTTCGAGGCGGAGCATGAGGAAATCCGCCACATTGCCAAGCGGCTGCAGAAGGCACGGCTGATTGACCACTTCAACCACAAGAACGCGATCTTCACGATGGCGCGGCGGGCGAGTGGGGACTGCAACTTTCTCGACCCCAAGACGCGGCTGTGCACGGTGTATGACAAGCGGCCCGAGACCTGCCGCCTGCACCCGCAGAAGAAGAGCCCCAAGCCGGGTTACTGCGCCTATGGGGCGCGGGATCTGCAGCGGCGGGGCTGATGACAGACAAGCGCTGAGGTGGCTCGCATCTCTAATCTGCGCGAGTCCACCGCCGTCTGAAACTGCGCCCCGCACGCTCACGCCATGTCGCGCAGCTCACGGCGCAGGATTTTGCCGACGCTGGACTTGGGCAGGGCCTCCACAAACACGATCTGCCGGGGCACCTTGTAGGCAGTGAGCGATGCACGGCAGTGGGCGGCAATGTGGTCTGCATCCACCGGTGGCACAGTGCCCGCCGCGCGCACCACATACAGCCGCAGTGCCTCGCCCGTTTTCTCGTCCGGCACGCCGATGCAGGCGCATTCCAGTACGCCGGGGCAGGCGGTGGCCACGGCTTCGACTTCGTTGGGAAAGACGTTGAAGCCCGAGACGATGACCATGTCCTTCTTGCGATCCACGATCTTGAGGAAGCCGCGCTCGTCCAGCTGGCCGATGTCGCCGGTGCGGAAGTAGCCGTCGGGTGTGAAGGCGGCGGCGTTGGCCTCGGGCTGCTGCCAGTAGCCGCCCATGACCTGGGGGCCTTTCACGCAGACCTCGCCGGGCTGACCCAGGGGCGCCGGGTGGCCCTGGTCGTCCAGCAGCCGCACATCCGTCGAGGGCAGGGGCAGGCCGGTGCTGCCGCTGAAGGCGGTGACCCATGCGGGGTTGAAGGCCACCACGGGGCTGGTCTCGCTCAGGCCGTAGCCTTCGCGGATGAACTGGCCGGTGATGGCCTGCCAGCGGGCCGAGACCGAGGGCAGGATGGCGGCACCACCGCCGCCCGCCAGCCGCAGGTTGGAAAAATCCACGCCCTGCGTGCCGGGGTGCGCCGCCAGCCCGGCGTACAGCGTGTTGACGCCCATGAACACGCTGGGGCGCGCGGCGTTCAGCACATGGATCAGCGCGTCCAGGTCGCGTGGGTTGGGCACCAGCCAGTTGCGCGCACCCACCGCAAAGTAGCTGATCATGTTCACCATCAGCGCAAAGATGTGATACAGCGGAATAGCCGTGACGATGACCTCTTGCGCGGGGCGCAGGGCATCGGGCACGAAGGCCTTGAACTGCTCCACGTTGGCCACCAGGTTGCGGTGCGTGAGCATGGCGCCCTTGGACAGGCCGGTGGTGCCCCCGGTGTACTGCAGGAACAGCAGGTCGCCCCCTTCCAGCACGGGCGGCGCAAAGGGCAGGGTGGCGCCCTCGGCCAGTGCGCGCGCAAATGAGGTGGTGGTGTGCAGGTGGGCATCCACCGGGGGCCCGGGTAGGTCGGCTGCGGTGCCGTCGCCGGGCGCCACGGTGATGATGCTGTGCAGTTCCACCCGGTCCTGGATGGCGGCCAGGGTGGCGGTAGACCCGGCATAGATCACCATCACCCGAGCCCCTGCGTCCAGCAGTTGGTGCTCCAGCTCGCGCGGGGTGTAGAGCGGATTCACGTTGACCTGCACGCAGCCCGCGCGCGCAATGCCCAGCATCGCGATGGGGAAGGCCATCAGGTTGGGGCACATCACGGCAATGCGATCGCCCTTGCGCACGCGCAGCACATTCTGCAGGTAGGCCGCAAAGGCACGTGATTGCTGGTCCACATGCGCATAGGTCAGCGTCTGCCCCATGCAGGTGAATGCAGGCCGGTGCGCGTAGCGCTGCATGGCGGCACACAGCAGGTGCACGACGCTGGGGTGGCTGTCGGGGTCGATGTGGGCGGGGATGGTGCCGTAGCTGGCCAGCCAGGGTTGGGGGGACATGGTGCAAAGGTCCTCATGGGGTGAAGTGGGGGCTGGACATTGGGTCGGCCACAAGGGCCGCAATGGCCCAGCCCAGGGTTGTGCGCAACGCTCAGCGCACAGCCTTGGCCAGTGCGGCAAAGGCCTGCCGATCCAGCGCGTGGGTGAAGGCGGTGTTGGGCACGGGGTGGGTCGAGAGCTTCACCACCACCAGCTCGGCCGCTGGGTTGATGTGGATGTGCTGGCCCATCAGGCCCTTGGCCTCGAAGCTGCCGTCAGCATCGTGGGGCAGCCACCACTGGTTGTGGTACGAGTAGCCCGCACGCATGGCGGTGCCGGGGGCCTTGCTGAACTTGGCGGGGTCGGCGCCCTTGCGCAGCTCGGCAATGGTGGCGGGCGAGACGATCTGCTGGCCGTTGAAGCGACCGTTGGATCGCAGCATTTCACCCAAGCGGCCCAGGTCGCGCAGGGTGGCGTTCACGCCCACGCTGGTGGCCTGGCCGCCGTTGGCATCGGCAAACACATAGGCGTCTTCCTGCGCGCCCAGCTTGGACCAGATGCGCTCGGACAGCAGGGTGGCGTAGCTCTTGCCGGTCACGCGCTGCAGCAGCCAGCCCAGCACCTCCGTGTCCACCGATTTGTAGGCAAATGCGGTGCCATGCTCACCGTCCTTCTGCACGGTGGGCAGGTGCTCGGTCATGCTCTTGGCCACGGTGATGCCCGGGGGCGCAGGCTGCAGGCCTGCAGCGGCCAGGTACTGGAACACGCCCGAGGTGGGGTCGGCAAAGTTCTCGGCGTATTTCACGCCGGTGGTCATGTCCAGCGTCTGCTGCACAGTGGCATCGGCCCAGGCGCTGGTGGCCAGCTCGGGCAGGTAGCGGGGGATGAGCGCGTTGGCATCAATCGCGCCTTCATGGATCAGCTCGGTCACCAGCAGACCTACCAGCGACTTGCTCATGGACCACAGCACGTGGGGCTGCTGCGGCTGCATGCCGATGTGATGGCGCTCGTACACCACACGGCCCCGGTGCAGCACCAGCAGGCCGTCGGTGTAGGTGGCCTTCTGCCAATCGGCCAGCGTGGTGGGCGCGCCCTTGTCGTCGGCAAACGCCAGGGTGTCGAGCAAGGCACGCGGCGCGGCGGGCAGTGCGCTGGGCGCAGCCGCACCGCGCCAGATGGTGGCCGTGGGCCCCAGTTCGCGCAGGTGCTGCGCGGCCCAGCGCACATTGGGATATTTGAGGATGTTGGCCAGCCGCACGATCTTGTCGGGCGGCGGGGGGAAGCCCTGCATCAGCTGCAGGGTCACGGGGTTGGTCGCGTCCGGCGGCGGCAGCTGCGGGGCCTGGGCCTGGCTGGCGGGTGCTACGCCCAGCAGGGTGCAGGCCAGGCCGATGGCGGTGAACGAGTGGGTCAGGTGGTGATGAAAGTGGCGCATGGTGAAAAGACCTCGGTCAATGAATGTGGAATGAGGGAGGAACAGGAAAAAGAAATGGAATCGGTCGGGCAGATCAGCCCCGCGCGGCCAGCAGCGTGCGAATCACGCCCTCGGTGCGCTCGTACTCGCCTTCGCCAAAGTGCTTGTAGCGAATGCGGCCCTGCGCATCGATGAGGTAGGTGGCGGGCCAGTACTGGTTGCTGTAGGCCTTCCAGGTGCCATAGCGGTTGTCCTGCGCCACGGGGTGCTTCACGCCATAGCGGCGCATGGCCGCCTCGACATTGCTGGCTGAGCGCTCGAACGGAAACTCGGGCGTGTGCACGCCCACCACCGTCAGGCCCTGGGGCGTGTACCGCTCGGCCCAGCGGTTCACATGGGGCAGGGTGCGGATGCAGTTGATGCAGGCATAGGTCCAGAAGTCCACCAGCACCACGCGGCCGCGCAACTGCGCCAGGCTCAGCGGTTCGGAGTTGAGCCAGCGCTCGATGCCGGTGAACTCGGGCGCAGCGCCCAGGTCGGGCAACGCTGCGGCGGGACTGGCGGGGCCCGCTGCATACGCCAAGCCAGGGGCAGCCAGTGCAGCGGCCATCGACGCCAGGAAAGCGCGGCGCTCGGAAAAGTGCGATGAAGAGGGGTGCAATGTCATGGTGAAAGCTCCTTGCAATCGGGTGGGGTGTCGCCCTTTACAGGCCGCCCCAGCCCGAGGGATAGAACTGCGTGAGCCAGGCGGTGATCTGCCCATCCACCTCCCACAACATGGCCAGCGCGACGGCAATGACCACCACGCCAAACACCTGCTGCACGCGGTGTGCGTGGCGTGCAATGCGGCGCACATGGTTGGCTGCAGCCTGGCCGCCGTAGGCAATGGCCAGCATGGGCAGCGCGGCGCCGGTGGAATACGCGAGCAGCAGCACGGCAGTGCCCACGCCCGCAGGCTCGGTGGCGATGAGGGTGAGGATGGAGGCGAGCACGGGCCCGGCGCAGGGCGTCCAGACCGCACCCAGGCTCAGGCCCAGCAGCAGCCCGCCCCAGTTGCCGCCCCCGCTGCCCATGCCCAGGCTGGCCACTCGGCTGAGCACGCCGCCCGCGTGCGAGCTGAGCCACTGGAACGGCCGGGGCCACACCGTGAGCACGCCAAACACCAGCAGCATCACGGCGGCAAAGCGGCGCAGGCCTTCTTGCGACACACCCAGCACCTGCGTGAAGCTGCTGAACAGCAGTGCCACGGCCGCGAACGACAGTGCAAAGCCCAGGGCGATGAACAGCGGGCGTGTGCGCTGTGCTGAGTCGGTACCGCTCACCGAGGCCCCCAGCACCACGGGCAGCATGGGCAACACGCAGGGCGCGCCCACCGTGAGCATGCCGGCGGCCACCGCCAGCCATGGCGAGGTGGTGGCCATCGTCATTGCGCGCTCCCGTGCTCGGCCGCTGGGCGGCGCCACACCTGCGTCTTGCCAAACAACGGGATGCCCACGTAGGCACGCACCAGCAGTTGCTCGGGCTCAGCCGGGGTGAGGTGGGCGCGGTAGGTCTTGGCGTTTTCGCGGTTGTAGATCTCGCCCTGGTACTCGCTGTTCCCGCCCTCCGCCGGGCGCAGGCCAGACAACAAAATCATGCCCAGCGCGGGCCGCACGTCAACAGCGGCCATGTCGGTGCCCGGCGCGCTCATGGAGCGGTTGGCCAGCACACGCACCACCTTGCCGCACAAGGTGTTGCCCCCGCCCGGGTTGCAGGGGGCGATGTTCACCTCCAGGTTGCCGCTTTCGGTGATCCAGAGGCCCAGCGGGGCCTTGGGTGGGGATGCAGGTTGGGCGGCAGCGGCGGGCTGCGCCTTGGCTGCCTCTTGAGCGCTGGCTGCATGCGCCAGGCCCAGTGCCAACAAAGCGGCCACGGCGATGGGGAATTTCATGGCAGGGTCCTCGTGAAGTTCAGGAAGACGCCATTGAAGCCAGCGCAGGTATCGGCGATTTGTCTGGCCAGGGCCGTTTGGTATGCGTGCTTGTCGATGCACGGGGCAGACAAGTTCAGATACATACGGGCCCGAAGTCGCCCCACCGCGTGCAGGCCAAAGCCCGGACAATGGCCGCCATGACGACGCCCCCGCCCGACCACATCCTGATCGTCGATGACGACGCCGGCATCCGCGAACTGGCTGCCGAATACCTGCAGCGCCAGGGCCTGCAGGTGAGCGTGGCCGCCGACGGGCGGCAGATGCGTGAGGTGCTGGTCACGCAGCGCATCGACCTGCTGGTGCTGGACCTGATGCTGCCGGGTACCGACGGCATCACCCTGTGCCGTGAGCTGCGCAGTCCCGGCGCGCCGCCGCTGCCCATCATCATGCTCACCGCGCGCAGCGACGAGGCTGACCGCATCCTGGGCCTGGAGCTGGGTGCAGACGACTACCTGGCCAAACCCTTTGCCGCGCGCGAGCTGCTGGCACGCATCCACGCCGTGCTGCGGCGCACGCGCATGCTGCCGCCCAACCTGGCCGTGGCCGAACCCGCGCGCCACCTTGCGTTTGGCGACTGGCGGCTGGACACCACGGCACGCCATCTGCTCGATGCGACGGGCGCGGTGGTGGCGCTGTCGGGCGCCGAGTACCGGCTGCTGCGCGTGCTGCTGGACCACCCGCAGCGCATCCTCACGCGCGACCAGCTGCTGCAGCTCACGCAGGGGCGCGATGCCGACGTGTTCGACCGCTCCATCGACCTGCTGGTGAGCCGCGTGCGCCAACGACTGGGGGATGGTGCACGCGGCTCGCGCTACATCAAGACGGTGCGCAACGAGGGCTATGTGTTCTGCGCCGATGTGCAAGCTGCGGCGACACCAGCAGGAGCCGCGCCATGACGCTGAGCTGGTGGCCGGGCTCGCTGTTCGGGCGCATCCTGCTGGTGATGGCACTGGGCCTGGCGCTGGCACATGCGCTGACGTTTTTGCTCGCGTTCACCGAACGCAGCATGACCATGCGGCGGGCCATGGTGTCGTATTTCGCCAGCGACGTGGCCAGCTCGGTTGCCATGCTGGAGCGCCTGCCCGCCTCCGAGCGCGCGCAGTGGGTGGACCGGCTGGCGCGCCGCAACTACCGCTTTGCGCTGGCCGAACCGCTGGACGCCCCCGCAGACCCGTCCCAACTCGCACGCCTGGTCGCCAGCGCTGTGGCAGCCACACTGCCTGCCGACCGGGCCGTGCAGGTGATCGACCCCCGCGTGCCGGGCACCGAGCTGCGGCTGCAGCTGCGTCTGGCCGATGGCACGCCCCTGGCCGTGGACATGGACGAGCCCCGGCTGCAGATCTCGCCCTGGGTGCTGGGCGCACTGGCGCTGCAGCTGGCGCTGCTGGTGGGCCTGTGCGCCTGGGCCGTGCGCGCAGCCACGCGGCCCCTGCGCACGCTGGCCGATGCGGCCGATGCGCTGGGGGCCGACCGCCCCGCCGTGCCCTTGGCTGAAGACGGTCCGCGCGAGGTGCAACGCGCCGCCGTTGCCTTCAACCATATGCAGCAGCGCATCCAGACACATCTTCAGGAGCGCATGCAGATCCTGGCCGCCGTTTCGCACGACCTGCAAACACCCATCACCCGGCTGCGCCTGCGCGCCGACCTGCTGGACGACACCACGCTGCGCGACAAGCTACACGCCGACCTGGCCGAGATGCAGTCGCTGGTGGAAGAGGGCATTGCCTACGCGCGCTCATCGCAGGCGGTGCGCGAGCCCCCGCAGCGCGTGAACCTGCGCGCGCTGGTGGAAAGCATCGCGCGCGACTACGCCGACGCGGGCCTGCCGGTGCAAGTGCTGCAGGCGGTGGATGTGACCTGCGACACCCGCCCCCAGGCCCTGCGCCGCCTGCTGTGCAACCTGTTGGACAACGCGCTCAAGTTTGCGGGTGCTGCCGAGCTGACGCTGGAGGTGGAGAGGCCAGGCCAGTGGCTGGTACGCGTGCTTGATCGCGGGCCCGGCATCCCCCAGGCCGACCTCGCCACCGTGCTGCAGCCCTATGTGCGGCTGGAAGATTCGCGCAACCGGGGCACCGGTGGCACGGGACTGGGCCTGGCCATTGCCAGCGAACTGGCCAAGGCCCTGGGAGGCCGCCTGGTGCTGGAGCCGCGGGCGGACGGCGCGCAGGGGCTGGAGGCGCGGGTGGAGCTGCCAGAGGCCCTCCCGGCATAGGCATGCGCACCAGCGCCGCTGCTACAGTGGCCGCTCCGTGGACTCTCAAAGGACACCGCCGTGGACACCTCTGCTAGCACCCGCCAGAGCGAGATCAGCGCAAGCAATCGGCACATCCGCGTCGGCATCGGCGGCTGGAACTTCGAGCCCTGGCGCGGCAACTTCTACCCTGCGGGCCTGGCCCAGAGCAAAGAGCTGCAGTACGCCAGCCGACAGCTGACTGCCATTGAGGTCAACGGCACCTACTACAGCACCTTCAAGCCGCCCACCTTTGCCAAGTGGCGCAATGAAACGCCTGAGGGCTTCGTGTTCTCGCTCAAGGCCAACCGCTTTGCGACCCACCGCCGCGTGCTGGCAGACGCGGGCGATTCGATCGCGCGGTTTGTCGAGAGCGGCCTCTCGGAACTAAAGGACAAGCTCGGGCCCATCGTGTGGCAGTTCATGCCCACCAAGGCGTTTGAACCGCAAGATTTCGAGGCCTTTCTGGCCCTGCTGCCGCAGCAACTGGACGGCCTGCGGTTGCGCCACGCGCTGGACGTGCGCCACCCGAGTTTTGCGACGCCAGCGTTTGTGGCGCTGGCGCGCCGGTATGGCTGCGTGCCTGTGTGCACCGACTCCGACCAATTTCCGGCCATTGCGGATGCAGAGGCCGACTTTGCCTACCTGCGGCTGATGCGCAGCCAGGCCGACGTGCCCACGGGCTACACGCCCGAGGCGATTGCGCAATGGGCGCAGGGCGTGCGCACCTGGACCAGCGGCGAGCGACCGCGCGATGTGTTTGTGTACTTCATCAACGGCGCCAAGGAGCGTGCGCCTGCCGGGGCAATAGAGTTGCTGCGGCAGCTGGGCGCTACACCGTCTCGCGCTGTGTGAAGCCCTGCGGCGCCTCGCCACCGTCGGGCACATTGCCCACCACCACGCGGTCCACACGCGCATGCTCCGGCCCCTGGTGCGCCCAGTCGATGAGGGCCAGCACGGCGGGTTCCGGGCCCCAGGCGCAGGCCTCCACACGGCCATCCTGGCGGTTGCGCACCCAGCCCGTCACGCCCAGGCGCTCGGCGGCCTGCACCATGGACCAGCGGTAGCCCACACCCTGCACATGGCCGGTGATCAACAGATGGCGGGTAATGGTGGAGTTGGGTTCTGCGTTCATGGGGGCACTGTAGCGCGCGCCTTGTAGATCGCAGGTTCCAGCGGCACACTGCCCACCACACGGCACTCCATGACCACCACCGCCCCCAAGGCACTGCCCACCATCGACCCCCAGCGCTGCACCGGCTGCGGCTGGTGCATTGCGGTATGCCCGCCGCATGTGCTGTCGCTGCAGCTGTTGGGCGCGGGGCCCTGGGGCCCCAAGTGCTCCACCCTGCACGATGCGCCGGGTTGCACCGGGTGTGCGCTGTGTGCGATGCGCTGCCCGTTCGATGCGATCCGCATGGTGCGCACGGTTGCAGGCGATGCCCATGAGGCCATCACGCCACAGGCTGATGGAGACGCGTGATGGCGGGTTGACAGGCCCCAGCCCGCATCCGGTACACTGCGCCCTTCATGTCGTACACCGCCATCCCCTCCACCACACACGCCGCTGCCTTCCAAGGCATGGGCATGATGCCGCCCGCATCCACGCGGGCCAATGGTGAGCAGCGGGCACTGGGTGCACGAATGATTACCACCATTACCGCCGCGGCCACCTGAGCACGCGCAGGTGGCCGTTTCGGCAGCCACCTGGTGATCGCTCTCTTCTCCCCCAAGACGAATGCACGAAACCCAGCTCTGGCAGCTGGGTTTTTTTGTTTGTTCGTTAGCCGGAGAAGTCCATGTACCGCGATCCCGTCCAGTCCCTTGAAGCCCCATCGTTGCCGTCGTCCGCCACGGCCATGCGCCCCCTGCGCGTGGGCATGATTGGCATTGGCACCGTGGGCGCAGGCACCTTCCGTGTGCTGGCGCGCAACCAGGCGCTGATTGCAGGCCGTGCGGGTCGGGGCATCAAGATGGTGGTGGTCTGCGCCCGCAGCCTGGCCCGCGCGATGAGCGTGGTGGGCAAGGACGTGGCCCTGACCAATGACCCGATGCAGGTCGCCACGCACCCCGATGTGGATGTGCTGGTCGAGGCCGCTGGCGGCACCGGCACCGCGCGCGACTGGGTGCTGGCCGCCATCCGCGCGGGCAAGCATGTGGTCACTGCCAACAAGGCGCTGCTGGCCGAACATGGCAACGAGATCTTTGCCGCCGCGCGCCAGCATGGCGTGGCCGTGGCGTACGAAGGCGCGGTGGCGGTGAGCATCCCCATCGTCAAGGCGCTGCGCGAGGGCCTGACGGCCAACCGCATCGAGTGGGTGGCGGGCATCATCAACGGCACCACCAACTTCATCCTGAGCAAGATGCGCGACGAGGGCGTGGGCTTTGCCGAAGCATTGGCGCAGGCCCAGGCGCTGGGCTATGCCGAGGCCGACCCGACGTTTGACATCGAGGGCATCGACGCCGCGCACAAGATCACGCTGCTGGCGGCCAATGCGTTTGGCATGCCGGTGCGTTTTGCCGATGCGCAGGTGGAAGGCATCACCGCACTGCAGGGCCTGGACGTGGCCTGCGCCGAGCAGCTGGGCTATCGCATCAAGCTGTTGGGCGTGGCCAGGCGGCGCAAGGACGGCGAGGTGGACGGCGTGGAGCTGCGCGTGCAGCCCGCGCTGGTGCCCGCCACACATTTGCTGGCGCATGTGAACGGGTCGATGAACGCCGTGATGGTCAAGGGCGATGCCTCGGGCGTGACGATGTACTACGGCGCGGGTGCGGGGTCGGAGCAGACCGCCTCGGCCGTGATTGCCGACCTCGTGGATGTGGCGCGGCTGCAGGGCACACAAGCTGCGCAGCGTGTGCCGCACCTGGGGTTCCACGCCGACGCGGTCAACGACAGCCTGGCTGTGCTGCCGCGCGCCGCCGTGCACACGCGCCACTACCTGCGTGTGCCCGTGCACCAGGCCCAGCAGATCGAGGCCGTGGGCGCCTGGCTGGCGGCGCAGCAGGTGCCGGTGCTGCGTGTGGAGCTGGCGTGCGAGAAAACTGCGCCTGTGGGCGCGGGCCCGCAGGTGCTGGTGCTGACGGACGCAGTGGCGCAAAGCACCGTGGACCTGGCCGTGCACGCACTGGCCGCACACCCGGCCGTGGCCGGGCCCGTGGCGGCGCTGCGGGTGGAGATGCTGGAAGGGTGAACGGGGTCGCCGCGGTGGGAGAAATATGAACAAAATGGCCGTTTGCGCGCGTCCATCAAGCGCAAAAAGCTACACATTTCATAGCATCATCTCTACACCGCTCAGGCCATCAGTCCGCCCAGCACCAGCGCCGCCATGTCCTCGGCTGCGGGTGTGCCTTCGGCCATGAGGCCCTGCACCACGCCTGCGCGGTCGGTGTCGGTGCGGTTCTGGCTCACCTTCCAGATGCCCTCCCAGCGCTCCACCGCCAGCTCGATGCCCACGATGGCGCGCAGCAGCTTGTCGATGTAGTCGGGCGGGGCATCGTCGATGCGCCAAGGCTCGGGGCGGTGGGCTTCGTGGCGCTCGCTCAGGGTGTGCAGGATGGCGCGCAGGCGCACCGGGTCGTCCACCGCGCTCAGGCGGCCGTGCGCATGCACAGTGGCGTAGTTCCAGGTGGGCACCTGCTTGCCGTCGAGCGCCTTGGACGGATACCACGAGGGCGAGACATAGGCCTGCGGGCCGTGGAACACCGCCACCGCCGTCTGCGGCAGCAGCGGCCACACGCCGTTCGCACGGGCCACGTGGCCGATCAGCGTGCCGTGGGGGCCGCGCGCGGGGTCGAGGTACAGCGGGATGTGGTTGACGTGCAAAGCACCCTCAAACGCAACCACCAGCGTGGCCAGGGGTTGCGCATGCACCAGTGCGTGCAGGGTGGTGGGGTCGGTGACTTGGAATTGCCGGTTGGGGTTGGCCATGGTCAGGCGCCTTCCACTTCGAGCACGGGCGCGCAGTCGATCTGTGTCTTGACCGAATTGGCCAGAAAACACGATGCGTGCGCGCGGTGGTGCAGGTCGTCCAGCTGCGCAGCACTGGGCGCGTGGGCCGCGTCAAAGCATGTGACGGGGCGCAACTGCACGTGGGTGACGACCAGCTGGCCCTCAGCGTTCTTTGCCATGGTGCCCACGGCCGCGTCGGTGTAGCGGTTGAGCCGATAGCCCGCACGGCAGGCGAAGTCCAGAAACCACAGCATGTGGCAACTCGACAGCGCGGCGACATAGGCTTCTTCCGGGTCCACCGCCGCCGCATCGGAATACGGCAACGGCACCACATGGGGCGACGACGACGCGGCCACGGTGGCCCCGCCATCGAACTGCCAGCTGTGGGCACGGTGGTAGCGCTTGTCCAGAAAATCGTCGGTGCCACGGGTCCAGGTGATAGTGGCGGTGTGCTCGGCCATGAGAGTCTTTCGTCCGGGGGTTTCTAAAATGGTTCTTCAGTTTATGGCTTCATCGCCACAACCAAGGGGCCAATTCATGCCAGTTGCCGGAGCCAATTCAGGCACCACAGCCACCCCGAACGGGCGGCAGGGCCAGCTGCGCCAGCAGGTGTACGAGCAGCTGCGCAGCGCTATCGAGCAGGGCCGGCTGCCTGCGGGCATGCGCCTGCCGCCCTCGCGCGAGCAGGCGGGCAGTCTGGGGGTGTCGCGCAACACGGTGCTGTGGGCCGTGCAGCGCCTGCAGGCCGAAGGCTATGTGGAAGCGCGCGTGGGTGACGGCACCTATGTGTCGCAGGCGGCAGGCACGGCGCCCGCGCAGGGGCTGGTGGCGCCGCCCCGGGGGCTGTCGCGGCGCGGGCAGCTGATTGCCGAAACGGCGGCGCGCTGGCGGCCACCGCATGTGGCGGCGCGTGCATTTCGCATCGGCGCGCCCGAGGTGGAGACCTTCCCCTTCGCGCTGTGGGACCGCCTGGCGCGCCGGGCCAGCCCCGGCCAGCGCAGTGCCCGCGCGCAGTACCTGGACCCTGCGGGCGACCCCGACCTGCGCCAGGCCATTGCGCTGTGGCTGTGGGCCTCGCGCGGCATCCGCTGCGATGCGGCGCAGGTGGTGGTGTGCTCGGGCTCGCAGCAGGGCATCGACCTGATTGCGCGGCTGCTGCTGGACGTGGGCGACGAGGTGCTGGTGGAAGACCCCGGCTACCCCGGCATCCGCGCCAGCCTGCTGGCCCATGGTGTGCAGGCACGGCCCGTGGCGCTGGATGCGCAGGGTCTGTGCATCGCCGAAGGCGCCGCGCAATGGCCCGGCGCGCGCATGGCCGTGGTCACGCCCACGCACCAGTTCCCCACGGGCGTGTGCATGGGCCTGGCGCGGCGCCAGGCGCTGCTGCAGTGGGCACGCACCCACGATGCCTGGGTGGTCGAGGACGACTACGACGGCGAATTCCAGTACGGCAACGCAGCGCAGCGTGTGCCCGCGCTGTGCAGCCTGCCGGGCTCGGAGCGCGTGCTGTACGTGGGCACCTTCAGCAAGACGCTGCACCCCGGCCTGCGCCTGGGTTTTGTAGTGGTGCCGCCCGCGCTGGTGGAGGCCTTTGCCATGGCCCGCGCGATCACCGACCGGCACGCGCCGGGCGATACGCAGGCGGTGCTGGCACGTTTTATTGCCGAGGGCCATTTGCTGCGCCACCTGCGCCAGATGCGCGAGCTGTACCAGGAGCGTCAACGCATCCTGATCCATGCTTTGGCCGACGCCAGCGATGGCGCCCAGCGGCTTGCCCCCAGCGACCGGGGCATGCACCTGCTGCTGGAAAGCACGCCAGGCAGCGACGACGAGACCCTGAGCCGCAAAGCGCTCACGGCCGGGGTGATGCTGGCGCCGCTGTCGCGCTACGCGATGCAGTCGCAGCGGCGCGGCTGGCTGTTTGGCTACGCGGGCTACAGCGAGGCCGAGATTGTGGGCGCTGCGCGTATGGTGGCGCGGCTGGCTCAGCTTTGAGACAAGGCCTTTGAAGCAAAGGCCTTGGTGCCTCAGGATTGCGCCGGTACACGGGCAGCCACGCCCTGGCCCTCGGTCATCACCGCAGGGCGCGCCTGCGGCTGGGGGCCCTTCCACCACTGCTGCGACAAAGCAGGCTGGCGGATGTCCAGCCGCTCGCCCATGACCGGCGCCACCAGCGGCACGCCGGCTTTCGCAGCCAGGGCGGTGATGCGGTCGAACGGGTCCGTCCAGGCGTGCAGCGCCAGGTCGAAGGTGCCGTTGTGGATGGGCATCATGTGGCGGCCCTTCACGTCCAGGTGGGCCTGCAGGCTTTCCTCGGGCTGCATGTGCACGTCGGGCCACTGGGCGTCGTAGGCACCGGTTTCGATCAGGGTCAGGTCGAACGGGCCATAGCGTTCGCCAATGGCCCTGAAGCCGTCGAAATAGCCGGTGTCGCCACTGAAGAAGATGCGCGTGTCGTCGGCCTGGATCACCCACGACGCCCACAGCGTGCGGTTGCCGTCCGACAGGCTGCGGCCCGAGAAATGCTGCGCGGGCGTGGCCACCAGCTTCACGCCTGCGATGGTGGTGCCCTGCCACCAGTCGAACTGCTGCACCTTGGCAGCAGGCACACCCCAGCCGATGAGGCGGTCGCCCACACCCAGCGGCGTGACGAAGTGCGCCACCTTGGGGGCGAGCTTCTGGATGGCGTCGTAGTCCAGGTGGTCGTAGTGGTCGTGCGAGAGCACCACGCCGGTGATGGGCGGCAGCTCGTCGATGCTGAGCGGCGGCGCATGAAAACGCTTGGGACCCATGAAGGAGAACGGCGAGGCGCGCTCGGAGAACACCGGGTCGGTCAGCCAGAACTGGCCCTGCAGCTTGAGCAGCAGGGTGGAGTGGCCCAGGCGCCACAGGCTCCGATCGGGGGCCTGGAGCAGGTCCGCCTGCGTGAGCGGCAGCACCTGGGGCGGCTCTGCGGGCACGGCGTCGGCGGGTTTTTCGGTCATGAAGCGCCACATGATGGCCAGGGTCTTGCCCAGACCCGGCGCCTGGCGCGGCGCCGCGTTGCGGAACTTGCCTTCGGTGTACTGGGGCGACTGCTCGTACGAGCTGGCCGGCAGGGTGGTGCAGGAAAGAATGCTGTAGGCCATGGCGATCAGGACAGTGATGAGGACGAGGATTCGGAGCATGGAAGTGCCCTTCGGAAAATTACACTGCACAGTGTAGTTCACTTTTTAAAAAAGTAAACTGCCCGGTGTAAAATTTTGCCTATGACCGAGGCCCCCACCGTTCCCCCCACCCGCCTGACCGACCGCAAGCGCGACGCCATCGTGCAGGCCGCCATTGCCGAGTTCCGCGAACATGGTTTCAGCGGCACCAGCATGGACCGCGTGGCCGCAGCGGCCGATGTCTCCAAGCGCACGGTGTACAACCATTTCCCCAGCAAGGAAGAGCTGTTCGAGGCCATCCTGTGGCGCCTGTGGGACCGCAGCCATGCCGAGGCCGACATTGCCTACGACGCCCAGCGCCCGTTGCGCGCGCAGCTGCTGGCCGTGCTGGAGCAGAAGATGGAGCTGCTCAACGACACCAGCTTCATCGACCTCTCGCGTGTGGCCATCGCCGAGATGATGCACACGCCCGAGCGTGCCCAGGCCATGGTGGCGCGCCTGTCCGAGAAGGAAGAGGGGCTGCCGCGCTGGATCCGCGCCGCCCAGCAGGACGGCGCCCTGCGCGCGGGCGTGGACCCGCAGTACGCCGCCCACCAGCTGCACGGCATGGTCAAGTCGTTCGCCTTCTGGCCCCAGCTGGCCATGGGGCGGGCGCCCCTCACCGCCGCCGAGCAGCAGCAGGTGCTGGGCGATGCGGTGGACATGTTTCTGGGCTTCTACGCAGTGCAGCCCGCCGCGGAGCCCCCCCGCACCGCAGCGGCCCCTGCCAAGCGCGCGGCCCGCACAACCAGGCCGCGCTGACCACATCCCAGGTGCCTGAACTACGCTCGCCACCACCCCTTCGTTTCTTCTTCCCGAGCCCCTCACCCATGCCCATCGCCCCCTATCTCGACACCCAGCCCACGCTCGACACCGGCGTTTTCATCCACGATTCCGCCCAGGTCATCGGCGACGTCACCCTGGGCCGCGACAGCTCGGTGTGGTGCAACGCCGTGCTGCGGGGCGACGTGAACCGCATCACCGTGGGTGTCTGCAGCAATGTGCAGGACCTGACGATGGGCCATGTCTCGCACCGCAACGCGGCCAAGCCCGAAGGCTCGCCGCTGGTGATTGGCGACTACGTGACCATTGGCCATTCGGTGATCCTTCACGGCTGCCGCATCGGCAATGAATGCCTGATCGGCATGGGCTCCATCGTGATGGATGACGCCATCATCGAAGACCGCGTGATGCTGGGCGCGGGCAGCCTGGTGTCGCCAGGCAAGGTGCTGGAAAGCGGCTACCTCTACATCGGCCGCCCGGCGGTGCGCCAGCGCGCGCTGACCGATGCGGAGATTGCCTACCTCAAGTATTCGGCCGAGCACTATGTGCGGGTAAAGAACAACTACCTGACGGGCACGCCCCACGCGGCTGCCGTGCCCCCTGCGCCCCCCGCCCACCAGGGATAAAGCCGGGCCGGGATAATCGGGGGTTCCACGACCCCGGCGGCGGCACCGCATCGCCCCATTGCCTGTTTTCACCATGTCTGCCGTCGCCCCCCCCTTGCCTGCTTCACCCGCTTTACTTGCCCAGCGCGTGCTCTCCGTCATCCCCCCGATGACGCAACTGAACACGCCGTACCCCTCCACCGCCTACCTCACGGGCTTCCTGCGCTCGCGCGGCATGACGGCGTTGCAGGAAGACCTGGCGCTGGCCCTGGTGCTGCAACTGCTCTCGCCCGAAGGGCTGCGTGCCGTGGCAGACAAGGTGGATGCGCTGCCCGCCAAAAAGCAGAGCCCTGCCGTGCAAAGTTTTGCGGCGCAAAAAGACCGTTACCTCGCCACCATCGGCCCCGCCATTGCCTTCCTGCAGGGGCGCGACAGCACACTGGCCCACCGCATCGTGGGCCGCAACTACCTGCCCGAGGGCCCGCGTTTTGCCACGCTCGACGTCTATGTGGACGACGAAGGCGGCGACCCGCTGGGCTGGGCCTTTGGCGCCCTGGGCCTGCACGACAAGGCCAAGCACCTGGCCACGCTGTATCTGAACGACCTGGCCGACGTGCTGCGCGACGCGGTGGACGAGCGCTTTGAGTTTGTGCGCTACGCCGAATCACTGGCGGGCAGCCAGCCCACGTTCGACCCGCTGGCCAACGCCCTGGCTGCGCCGCCCACGCCTGTGGACGAGATGCTGGAGCAGCTCACGCACGATGCGATTGCCAAGCACCAGCCCACGGTGGTGCTGCTGTCTGTGCCGTTCCCCGGTTCTGTCTACGCAGCCTTCCGCATCGCCCAGGCCATCAAGGCGCGGCACCCACACATCGCCACCGTGCTCGGCGGCGGCTTTGTGAACACCGAACTGCGCGAGCTGGCCGACCCGCGTGTGTTCGACCACTTCGACTACGTGACGCTGGACGCGGGCGAGCGCCCATTGCTGGCGCTGCTGGAACACCTGCGCGGCGAGCGCGGCCGCCAGCGTTTGGTGCGCACCTTCGTGCGCGGTGACGATGGCGCAGTGCAGTACATCAACATGATGGAGGCCGATGTGGCGTTTGCCGAGGTGGGCACGCCCACCTGGGATGGCCTGCCGCTGGACCGCTACCTGTCGCTTTTGGACATGCTCAACCCCATGCACCGGCTGTGGAGCGACGGGCGCTGGAACAAGCTGACCGTGGCACACGGCTGCTACTGGAAGAAGTGCAGCTTCTGCGATGTGAGCCTGGACTACATCAGCCGCTACGAGGGTGCGAGTGCCGCCGTGCTGGCCGACCGCATCGAGCAGATCGTGCGCGAGACGGGGCAGACGGGTTTTCACTTTGTGGACGAGGCCGCACCGCCCAAAGCGCTCAAGGCTCTGGCCACCGAACTCATCGCGCGCAACGCAGGCATCAGCTGGTGGGGCAATGTGCGCTTTGAAAAAACCTTCACGCCCGAGCTGGCCGAGCTGATGGCCGACAGTGGCTGCATCGCGATCTCGGGCGGGCTGGAGGTGGCGTCGGACCGGCTGCTCAACCTCATGAAAAAAGGCGTGTCGGTGGACCAGGTGGCGCGTGTGACCCGGGCCTTCACCGACGCAGGCATCCTGGTGCATGCCTACCTGATGTACGGCTTTCCCACCCAGACGGTGCAGGACACCGTGGACGCGCTCGAATACGTGCGCCAGCTGTTCGCCAACGGCTGCATCCAGAGCGGCTTCTTCCACCGCTTTGCCTGCACCGTGCATTCACCCGTGGGCAAGAACCCCGAGGAATACGGCGTGACCCTGGCGCCGCTACCCCCGGGCGACTTCGCCAAGAACGACGTGGCCTTCATCGACCCCACGGGCGTGGACCACGACGCGCTGGGCGGCGCGCTCAAGAAAGCCATCTACAACTACATGCACGGCATCGGGCTGGAGGAAGACGTGCGCAGCTGGTTCCCATTCAAGGTGCCGAAGACGACGGTGCGGCGGGACCGCATTGAGCGGGCGCTGCGCGAGCGGGGGTAAACGCGGCTCGAGGCGACGCTGGCGTTTCCGTCAGCAAAGTTGAGGAAAAAAATGGCCTCACCGCCTGATGGATAAGCGTTAATAGCTATTAATTTGATAGCAAACAACGTCTGGCCTGCGTACCCTTTCCGAAACTGCCTGGGCGCCCCTTGCAACTTTGGGCGCGCGTGGTGTTCACGCGCCGTTCGGTGCAGGCGTGCGGAGCCTGCTGTCACCAGTACAGCCACCGCTCCAGCGCATTGAGCACGATGATCACGATCACGCCGAGCAAGAAAAGGATCGCCTTGCGGCGCGCCTCCGGGCTCACCACCAGCTTGTAGACCGTGTACGCGGCGAGCGTGCCCACAAAAGGCGCTGCGATGGCGGCCCCGGACATGATGATCGCTGCGAGCTTGCCCCAGCCGTCGGTCCCGCCCATGGTCCAGATGGAACGCAAGGCGATCGCGCTCGGGATGGCCAGCCCCAACCACAGCACCCAGGACGCTACCGCCACGCTGACGTGGTGCGCGATCACGCCATAGAGCGCCATGGCGCCCAACACCCCGACCCAGAAGATCAGCCGCTTGAGCCAGAGCGGCTGGGGCTCGGCAGCGCGGCGTGCGGCAGCAGCTTCCTGGGCCTTGCTAGCCTCTGCGGCCGCCGCCTGGGCACGTTGTTGTTGCTGCTGGTTCTCAGCGGATTCACGGAGGCCGCGCAGGAAGCCATCCACCGCCGGGTTGTCCACTTGCACAAGGATGCGGACGGTGCGCGACAGGGCCTGGTCGTGCTGGGGAATGACGGTCTGCAGCGCCGCCCCCTGGCTGAACCAGTGCCCCATCTGCGCCCGCCAGCTGACGCCAGCGGGTGGCAGCCCGTAGCCGCCCTCAACCACACTGCAGAGGTAGTGCTGGGTGCTTTGCGGCGGCACCCACTGGCGCGTGCTGTAGCGGGGCAGCGCGCATTGCATCAGCGGCGCTGCGGGCTGCAGGCCAGGGCTGCCCAGCTGCAGCGCGAATTCCGGCAGGGGCAGGGGTTCGGCCAGCGCGTTGCGCACGCCCAGCCACAGGTACAGCCCCCGGGGCCGCCCATCCTGCGCCCGCCGCACCCACAGGCCCGGCCCCTCCTGCACCAGCTCGGCCCCCAGCGCATCCAGCTCGGGCGGGCGGGGCACCTCGGGGCCATCGCGGTCCCATTCGGCCCGCAACTGCTTCGCCTGCAGGATGGCGGTCCACACGGCCCGGGCGCGGCGCTCCAGAAAGTAAGGGTCCAGCTCCCGGCCATGGGCAATGGCGGCTTCGATGCTGCTCCCGGCCGGTGTTGGCGCACCTTCCAGCGCCCGCAGCCAATCGTCTGCCAAGGCCAGCCGCAGATAAATCGCATCCGCCTCCTGGCCCACGGCCTCGGCCGCGCGCCCCCAGGCAAACCGTGCCGAATCGGTGGGGTCCACCTGCTGCGCGAACAAGCGCTGGCGCTCCTGGGCCTTGTCTGCCCGCGCCACCGCTGGCGGCGTTTTGGTTTGTGCCCCGGCCCCCCCGCTGGCCGCCAGCCAGATCACCAGCACCGCCCAGCCCAGCCATTGCGCAAGGGCTGGATGCCACGCCCTTGCCCCGTGCAGACCAAGGCCTGCAACCTGCGCCGTTCTCCCTCGCATCGCATCCCCTTTTTAGGTGTCGTCGTGCGCGGATTGTGGGGCCAAGGGGTTGCGGCGGCCAGGCCGTCTGGAGCATGCGACACTACTGTATGTCTCAACAGGTGTGGGCCGCGCAGGCCCTTGAATCTTTCGATGCGGTGGTGCAGGCCACCGAAGGTTTCCGCAGCCGTGCTGGCCAGCGGCTGATGGCCGAGCAGGTGGCGCGCACGTTCAGCAGCGCCACGCTGGGCAAGGTGGATGAAGAAAGCGGTGAAGACGCGCCCACGCGCTCCATTGCCGTCATCCAGGCGGGCACGGGCGTGGGCAAGTCGCTGGCGTACTGCGCGCCCGCCATTGCGCTGGCGCTGTCGCGTGGCACGCGGGTGTTGATCTCCACGGCCACGGTGGCGCTGCAGGAGCAGCTGGTCAACAAGGACCTGCCCGCGCTGGCCGCGCTGATGCCGCAGCCTTTCAAGTTTGCGCTGGCCAAGGGGCGCGGGCGCTATGTGTGCAAGCTCAAGCTCGACCGCCTGGCGGGCACGGGCGAGGCGGAAGAAGAGGCGGACGACGACCTGTTTGCCGAAGAAGAAGCCGCCGCCCGCGCCAAGCGCCCCCGGCACGAGACCGAGGCGCGCATCCAGTTCTATTCCACGATGGCGCAGACGCTGTCGAAGGGCGCGTGGGATGGTGACCGCGACAGCCTCGATACACCGCCCGAGCCCGAGGTGTGGAGCCCCGTGGCGGCCGAGGGTGCCTCGTGCACCGGCAAGCACTGCCCGGCCTTCAGCCAGTGCACCTACTACGACAAGCGCAAGGAGCTGGTGGGTGCGCAGGTGATCGTGGCCAACCACGATCTGCTGCTGTCGTCGCTGGGCGCGCGCGTGCTGCCCGAGCTGGACAACTGCCTGTTGGTGCTGGACGAAGCCCACCACCTGCCATCGACCGCTTTGGATCAATTCGCGTGCAGCATGGACCTGTCACGCATCACCTGGATTGAGCGCCTTGCCAGCCGGGGCCTGCGCATTGGCGCGCTGCTGGAGGTGGAAGAGATCGCCGACATCCCCAAGCACTCGGCCCAGCTGCGGCAAACGCTGCAGGACCTGGCGCGCATCGTGATGGATGTGTACGGCGCCCAGCTCAAGAGCCAGCCCAGCGCCTGGGGCCCGGCGCGCGTGCGCGTGCCCCGGGGCGAATTGCCCGAGCAGTTGATTGCGCCGCTGGGCCTGCTGGCCGCCAGCGCCGAGGGCTTCCTCGACGCCCTGCGCGCCATCAGCAAGGCCCTGCGCGCCGAGATGCGCGACAAGCCGGACGAGGCCAAGCGCCTGTCCACGCTGTACGCACAAATCGGCATGCTGGCCCCGCGCCTGGAAGAGCTGCACGCCACGGCACAACTGCTGCTGCAGGACGCGCCCGAGGGCGCCGTGCCCGCCGCCAAGTGGTTCACGCTGGAGGTGGATGGCGACTTCATCGTGGTCAAGGCCCACGCCAGCCCCATCCTGCCCGGCACCACGCTGCGCAACCACCTGTGGAGCGCGGTGCGCGGCGCGGTGCTGACATCGGCCACGCTCACCAGCTGCGGGCACTTTGATTTCTTCCTGCGCGAGGCGGGCCTGCATGGCGATGAGGCCACCACCACGCTCGAAGTGCCCAGCCCCTTCAACTACGCCGCGCAGGGCACGCTGATTGCGGCCGAGACGCGCGCCGACCCCAAGAACGCCGCGCAGTTCACCACCGAGATGGTCGATGCGCTGCTGCACGACATTGCCCGCGTAGAGTACGGCGCGCTGGTGCTGTTCACCTCGCGCGAGCAGATGCGCCAGGCCGTGGACGCACTGCCCACCGCCATGCGCAGCGTGGTGCTGGTGCAGAACGCACTGCCGCGCACGCAGCTGCTGCGCCGCCACCGCGAGCGGGTGGACAACGGCGAGCCCTCGGTCATCTTCGGCATGCAGTCGTTTGGTGAGGGGCTGGATTTGCCAGGGCGATTGTGCGAATCGGTCTTCATCACCAAGCTGCCCTTTGCCCCGCCCGACGACCCCGTGGGCGAGGCCCGCGCCGAATGGCTGCGCGCCGTGGGCCGCGATCCCTTCAGCGAACTGGTGGTGCCCGCCACGGCCATCCGCCTCGCGCAATGGGTGGGCCGCGCGATCCGCACCGAAGAAGACCAGGCCCATGTGTACTGCTACGACAAGCGCCTGGTGCGCACCAGCTACGGGCAGCGCCTGCTCAAGGGCTTGCCGCCGTTTGCGCTGGAGCAACGCGCACCTCTGTAGCCCCTGTACAGTCGCCAGCCCTTGTCACCACCACAATCAGAAAGAAAACCATGCCCCACACCGTGCCCGCCTGCCCCCAATGTGGCCTGGAGAACACCTACCCCGATGGCAGCAACTACGTGTGCCCCGACTGCACGTTTGAGTGGCCGCAAGTGGCCGATGCTGCGGACGCCGACACCGATGCAGGCGACGGCGTGGTGCGCGACGCGAATGGCAACCCCCTGGCCGATGGCGATGCGGTGATCCTGGTGAAGGACCTCAAGGTCAAGGGCTCGTCGTCCACGCTCAAGAAGGGCACCAAGATCAAGAGCATCCGCCTGGTTGATGGCGCCGATGGCCATAACGTGGACTGCAAGACCGACCTGGGCAGCATGCTGCTCAAGTCGGAGTTTTTGAAGAAAGCCTGACCGAGCGACCGAGCCCGTTCAGCGTGGCGACTGCGCAAGATCGCGCACCACCCCTTCCAGGCCCTGCACCACGCGGGCCAGTCGGTCGTAGTCCACCTTGTCGGGCGTGTCCTCGCGCGTGTGGTAGTGCGGGTAGCGGTAGGGGGCGGTGTCGGTCACCATCAGCGCGGGGTAGCCCGCGTCGATGTAGGCTGCGTGGTCTGAATAGTCCACGCCGGGGATGAAACGCGGCGCCGCAATGCCTTCGGACGGAAACGCCGCATGCGAACGGAACGACCGGACCACCTGGCGCGCCAGTCCCAGGTCCGGCGTGGTCGCGACGAAGGAAATGAAATCACCCTGCGAGGGGTAGAACTGGTTCAAGGGCCAGGGGTACTTTTGGGACCCTGGTGCGCCCGAGTAGTACCCCATGGTCTCCAGCGACAGCATCGCCACCACCGGCGCCCCACGGGCCCGCAAGGCCTGGGCGTGCACCTGGCTGCCCATCTGCGGGGTCTTGAAGAAGGGCGGCTCTTCGTGGGTGTAAAGCACAAACATCACATCTGCCTGCGCGGTGGCGCCCAGGTGCTTGAGGCTTTTGGCCAGCGCCAGCACGGCGGCGGTGCCCGTGGCGTTGTCGTTGGCGCCGGGTGTTTCGTGCGCCGAGTCGTAATGGGCACCGACCACCACCAGGCGCTGCCCCGGCGCGCTCTGGCTGGGCACCGTGACCTCCAGGTTGCGCACCACCGCACCGCGCGCCTTGAACTCCTCGCGCCGGACTGGGTAGCCGTACGCAGCCAGCTCTGACTCCAGATAGGTCGCCACGGCCTCCAGGGCGGCAGGGTGCTGGGCGTTGTGCTCCTGCGCGGCAATCACCGCCACATGCTGGCGCAACTGCTGTGCCAGCGCCTGCTGCTCGGCGGTGGCCGACGGAAGCGCGCCACGGTGCGAGCTGCCGGGCATGGTGGTAACCGCCAGGATGGCGGCCAGCAGCAGGCCCAGCACGGCGGCGAGGACGCCGGTGATGCGCAGCAGGCTGTGCCCCAGGCGCAGGGCGATCTGTGAAATTTTCATGCTGTTGTGTTCATTGGCACTGCGTGCCCATTGCGCATTCGCCCCTGCGCATGCGCAAGGGGGCACCCATCACTTTGGTGAAGTATTGCGACGCGGGCGCGCCTTGCGATAGCGGCGGGTGGCCTCGGCCAGCATCGCGTCCTTGGGCAACAGCTGGGTGCCGCCCACCCACAGCTCGGTGGCGGCGCCGCTGGCGTCGCGCACGCGCCGCACTGGCTGGCCCGGGCTGGCGTAGGCCGAGGCTTTCTGAACCACGCCGGTGTCACGACCGGTGACGGCCAGCTCGGTGGTGGCGGCGTTGAAGGGCACGAACATGGCGGGCACCACCTGGCACACCACCTTGCCCATGGGCACCAGGTCGCTCGCGCCCCACAGGCTCCACCAGCGCCCCGCCCAGGCGGCTTCCTTCCTGCCCGGCGCACCATGCTGCTGGAACGCAAACAGGATGCTGGCAATGCCTTCCACCCACTCGGTGGACAGACCATCCTGCGCGTTGGTGAGCACGGTCACCGTCAAATCGAGCGCGGGGTAGCGCGCTGTGCGCGACAAGAACCCCTGCAGGCTGCCGGTGTGGCCCATCCATTCGCGCGGGCCCGGCGCGCTGAGCATGGTTCCCAGCCCGTAGTGGGACTCGAACAGGTTGCAGGGGTCGCGCCAGCGGCGCTGGGCCATCTCGCGGCGGCTGGCGGGCGAGAGGATGCTGCGCGGGCTGTCCGGCGCCAGCTGCGAAAAGAAGCGGGCCACATCCGACGCGGTGGACACAAACCCGGCCGCCGGGGCCATGGCGTCGCATGGGTTGTCGCCCGGCACGATCAGGCGCTGGCCGAACGGAAACTCGCTGCTGTGGCCCACAGCCATCGGGGCGCTCCGCGCCAGGCGCGGCATGTCGGGCACGGTTTCCTGCAGGCCCGCAGCATCGATCACGTGGCGGACCATCCAGCTGGTGTACTCCGTGCCGGTGACCTGCTCCATCATCAGCCCCAGCAGCCCGTAGCCGTGGTTGGAATACTTGAGCTGCACCCCTGACTCCAGCGGAGGCTTGGCGCGCAGATCCGCCAGCAGCTCAGCGCGGGAGAGATACGGCCGCCGGTCCAGAAACTGGCCTGCATCGGGGCCGTCGCGCGTCACGCCCGCACTGTGCGACAGCAGCTCGCCAACGCGCGCCCCGGCCAGGTCCTTGTGCAGGCCCTCGACATAGCGGCCAATGGGGTCGTCCAGCCCGACCTTGCCCTGCTCGCGCAGCAGCATGACGCCCGCTGCGGTGAAGGTCTTGGAGTGCGAGGCAATGCGCAGGCGGTGCCGGGGCGTGAGGGCTTGGTGGGTGCGCATGTCGGCCACGCCCAGCGCCAGCTCCGCCACCGTTTCGCCGCCGCGTGCAATGGCCACGGAGCACCCGGGCTGGCGGTAGCGCTCCAGTTGCAGGTCCAGCCATTGCGGCAGGTAGTCCAGCGCGGCGTGGAGCCAGGCGGGTGGGGTGGCGTTTTTCTTCATGGTGTGCTCGGCTCCATGCATCCAGAAACAGGGTGGGGCAGTGTAGGCCACGCACTTTGGTGGGCCTGCGGGCACGCAGGCCCACAAGATTGCAGGTCAGGTGCGGCGGCACAATCCTTCTTTTTCGCACGCAGGCCCATGTCCCCCATCGCCGTCATCGACTTTGAAACCACCGGCGTCTCGCCCGGCCAGGGCGCACGTGCGACCGAGGTGGCCATCGTGCTGCTGGAGGGCGGCCAGGTGGTGGACCGGTTCCAGAGCCTGATGAAAACCGGGGTGTGGATTCCGTCGTTCATCACCCAGCTCACCGGCATCACCAACGCGATGGTCAACGCCGCGCCCGACGCGGCCGGGGTGATGCAGGACGCCGCGCGTTTTGTGGGCGATGCGCCCATGGTGGCGCACAACGCGGCGTTCGACAGCAAGTTCTGGCAGGCCGAGCTGGCGCTGGCGGGGCTGCCCGCACCGCAGCCGTATGCGTGCACGGTGCTGCTGTCGCGGCGCCTGTACCCCGAGGCGCCCAGCCACAAGCTGGGCACGCTGGTGGACTACCACGGCCTGCCGCGCACAGGCCAAGCCCACCGGGCGCTGGCCGATGCCGAGATGGCCGCCGCGCTGCTGGCCCGCATGCAGCACGACCTGCGCACGCGCTGGCGCGTGGCCGAGCCCAGCCATGCGCTGCTGCAAACGCTGCAGCGCTGTGCCAAACCGGCCGTGGGGGCGCTGCTGGCGCGGCACGCGGCGGTGTAGCCACGGCCCGCACGGAGCGCATCCATCCACGCTTTGATACTACTAATTTGATAGCTATCAGGGCATGATGGACGCGCGCAGAAGGCCTTTTTTATTCAAATTTCTTGCATACTGGGACTGCCGCAGCCCGGTGCCGGGTGGCTGCGCCCACAACAACCCCCGATGAAAGGTCTTGCCATGGGAATTCTGGTTTTGGGACTGGTGCTGTTTCTGGGTGTGCACTCGGTGCGCATCGTGGCCGACGGCTGGCGCACGCAGACGCTGGCGCGCATGGGCGAGATGCCGTGGAAAGGGCTGTATTCGCTGGTGTCGGCCGTGGGCCTGGCGCTCATCGTCTGGGGCTATGGCCTGGCGCGGCAGCAGCCCGTGGTGCTGTGGGTGCCGCCCATCGGCATGCGGCACGCGGCGGCGCTGCTCACGCTGATCGCCTTTGTGCTGCTGGCCGCCACCTATGTGCCGCGCAATGCCATCAAGGCCCGGCTGCACCACCCGATGGTGCTGGGCGTGAAGGTGTGGGCGCTGGCGCATTTGCTGTCCAACGGCAACCTGGCCGACGTGCTGCTGTTTGGCAGCTTTTTGCTGTGGGCCGTGCTGAGCTTTCGCGCCGCGCGCCAGCGCGACCGGGCGCAGGGCACCGTGTACGCGGCGGGCAGCGCTACAGGCACGGCAGCGGCTGTGGTGGTGGGCGCAGTGGCCTGGGTGGGCTTTGCGTTCTGGGGCCATGCGTGGCTGATCGGCGTGGCGCCGCTGGGGCGGTGATCGAACGCCGGGACGACCCGCAGCGCAAATGCCGGAGAATCCGCGCTTTGCGTTTTCTCCTTTCTCGCTGAGACCTCTATGACCGAAGCCACCACCCCCAACACCCCCGCCCAGCCCCCCCTGCCCGACCACCTGTCGGTCAACCCCCGCAGCCCGCACCACGTGGCCGCCGTGTTCGAGCACGACATCGGCATCCGCCTCAATGGCAAGGAGCGTTTTGATGTGGAGGAATACTGCATCAGCGAAGGCTGGGTGAAGGTGCCCGCCGGCAAGACGCTGGACCGCAAGGGCCAGCCGCTGCTCATCAAGATCAAGGGCACGGTCGAAGCGTTCTACAAGTGACCGCTGCACGAGCGGCCACACCGCTCGCCCCCGGCGCCTGGGTGATTCACTGCGATGGCAGCGCCTGGCCCAACCCCGGTCGCATGGGCCTGGGTGCGGTGCTGACGGGCCCCGACGGCACCGTGCAGCACCAGATCTCCGAAGCCACCACCTTCACCGGCTGCAACAACGAGGCCGAGTTGCGCGCGCTGATGTGGGCGCTGCAGTGGCTGGCGCTGCAAGGCATCGCAAACTCAACCCCGGTACACGTGTTCAGCGACAACAGCGTGCTGGTGGAGCAGTTGGGCGGCCACCCCAAGGCACCGATTGAGCGGCTGGCAACGCTGTTTGACGAAGCACGCGAGGCACTGCGGCAGTTCGCACAAGCCGAGGTGCAGTGGATTCCCCGCCACCGCAATGGCGCGGCCGATACGCTGGCCCGCGCCGCCCTGGGGCTGGCGCCCAAGGCCGCCACGCCACAGGGGCAGGCGCTCAAAAAGCGCCGCAGGCGCTGAGCACCCCGCCCGGCACACGCCATCAGGCCGGATCGAGCCCTGCAGCCGCCCGGTAGGCCTGGATGCGCGGCAGCAGCGCCTGGCGACGGGCGATGCTTTGCGCGGGCCACAACCCATCGCGTTCGTAGTATTCCGCCACGGCGGGTGTCCCCGGCGGCAGCACCACCCAGGGCTGTTTGGAGGCCGTGAAGATGTGGATGTCGGGCGGCAGGTGGTCCGGCACATCCAGCGTGCCCACGCGCACAAAGGCCATGAGGGGCCCCGCGCCTGCGTAGTGGCTCCAGACCGCCACCTGGCAGTGCGGGCACCGCGCAATCTTTTGGCCCATACCGCTTTCTGACGGGGTGTGCACCATCGCGGGGGCACCTGCGAGCAGTTCCACGCGGTCGGCCTCGATCATCGCGTTCAGCGCAAAGGCAGCGCCGCTTTCGCGCTGGCACCAGCGGCAGTGGCAGCAGTGCACAAACAGCGGAGGCGTGAGCAGGCGGTAGCGCACCTGGCGGCAGGTGCAGCCGCCTTCCAGTGGGTATTCAGGGGCAGCGTGCAGCATGGAGAGATGTCCTTGAAACGTGGGGAGGGTGGGCACAACACCGGCCTTCAGCCGCAGGCACGGGCCAGCAGCAGCGCCTTTTCCTGCGCGTTGCGGGTGAGGCTGGCTGCGCGCTCGAACTCGGCACGCGCTTCATCCCCCCGGCCCAGCTTGGCCAGCAGGTCGCCGCGCACGCTGGGCAGCCAGTGGTAGTGGCGCAGCAGGGAGTCGCCAGCCAGCGCATCGACCAGCGCCAGCGCGGCGGCGGGCCCCTCGGCCATGCCCACGGCCACGGCGCGGTTCAGCGCCACCACGGGCGAAGACGCAACCTGCAGCAGGGCGTCGTACAACGCCACGATGTGGGGCCATTCGGTGTCTTGCGCCTGCCGGGCGCGTGCGTGGCAGGCGGCGATGGCGCCCTGCAGTGCGTATGGTCCCCAGGGCTTGCCGGTGCGCGCCAGCTGCTCGGCCTTGTCCAGCGCCGCCAGGCCCCGGCGCACCAGCAGGTGGTCCCATCGCGCGCGGTCCTGGTCCATGAGCAGCACGGGCTGGCCTTGTGCATCGGTGCGCGCGGGCAGGCGCGAGGCCTGGATTTCGAGCAGGGCCACCAGGCCTTGCACTTCGGGCTCGTCGGGCACCAGGCTGGCCAGCACCCGCACCAGGCGCTGGGCCTCGCCGCACAGTGCTGGGCGCATCCAGTCGTCGCCCGCCGTGGCGGCATAGCCTTCGTTGAAGATGAGGTAGATCACCTCGAGCACCGAGGCCAGGCGCGGCGCACGCTCGGCCGCGCCGGGCACCTCAAACGGCACATGGGCGGCCGTGAGGCTGCGCTTGGCGCGCACGATGCGCTGGGCCACGGTGGGCTCAGGCACCAGGAAAGCGCGCGCGATTTCGGCCGTGGTGAGGCCGCCCAGCAGCCGCAGCGTGAGGGCCACGCGCGCCTCGGTGGGCAGCACGGGGTGGCAGGCGGTGAAGATGAGGCGCAGCAGGTCGTCGCCAATGTCGTCCTGCTCGGCGTGCATGAGGGTGTCCACCACGTCGGGCGCGTACTGCGCCTGCAGCGCTTCGAGGTCGTGGCCCAGTGCCTCGTGCTCGCGCTGGTGCAGGGCCTGCTGGCGCAGGTGGTCGATGGCGCGGCGCTTGGCGGTCGTCATGAGCCAGGCGGCCGGGTTGGCGGGCAGGCCGTCTTTGGGCCAATGCTCCAGCGCAGCGACCAGCGCGTCCTGCGCCAGCTCCTCGGCCCGACCCACATCGCGCGTCATGCGCGCCACGCTGGCAATGATGCGTGCGGCCTCGATGCGCCACACCGAGTCGATGCTGCGGTGCAGGGCGTCACGGTCGGGCTGGGCGGGTGCGCTCACTGGCCGTCAGCCCAGGGCCTGGCTCGCGTCCACCATGTGCACAAACTCCCAGGTGTGGCCGTCCAGGTCGTCAAAGCTGCGCGAGTACATGAAGCCCAGGTCCTGCGCCGGGCGCGGCGTAGTGGCGCCTGCGGCCACGGCTTTGTCCACCAGGGCATCAACCTCTGCACGGCTTTGGCACGAGAAACACACCAGCACTTCGGAGGTCGTGCGCGCGTTGGCAATCGCCTTGTCGGTGAAGGTTTGGTAGAAGCTCTTGACCAGCAGCATCACGAAGAGGTTCTCGCCCACCACCAGGCAGGCGCCCTGGTCGTTGGTGAACTGGGGGTTGAACTCGTAGCCCAGCGCGCGGAAGAACGCCTGCGAGCGGGCCATGTTCTCGATGGGCAGGTTCACGAAGATCTGTTGGTGCATGAAGTGCTCCTGAAGAAAGGGGAAGGTATAGGGAAACGCGGGGTTTGCAAAGAAGGGGGCTCAGGTCGCAGGCTTTTGCGCCACGGCCTGCAGGTTGGCCAGGCCGTCCTCGAAGTCCTGCCCCACCATGCGGTCCATGTTGAAGAACAGGTGGGCGATCTTGGCGAGGTAGGGCACCGGGCCCTGCATGGCCCAGGTCACGCGGGTGGCGCCGGGGCCCTCGGGCAACAGCGTGAACTCAACCTGGTTGTGGGCTTCGAACGGAGCTACAAAATCGAGCTTCATCGCCACGCGCGCCGGGGCGGTGGCGTCCACGATTTCCATGCTGCCGGTGCCCACCTTGTCACCCTGCCAGGCGTAGCGTGCGCCGGGGCCGGTGGTGGTGGCGCTGTATTCGCCCTGGATGGCGGGGTCCTTGCGTTCGTAGGGGTTCCAGGTGTTGAACTGGCGCAGGTCGTGGATGAGCCCGTACACCCGCTCAGGCGATGCGGAAATCACCCGGCTGCGTTCCACGCGGAAGGTGTCGGGGCGCGTGGCGGCATAGGCCAGCAGCAGGGCCAGGGCGGCGAGCAGCACGAGAGCAATGGTCTTGATCATGGTGGGGTCTCCTGTGTCACAAGGCGCCAGGGCTCAGACCCGTGCGGCGTCGAGGTCGCGAAAGCGCTGCACGGCCTCGCCGGGTGCGAAGTCGTCCAGTTCAAAAACCGGGCGCACTTCAATCTCGGTCTCCAGGTCCTCGCCGCGCGGGTTGGGGAAGCGGCGCGCCCATTCCATGGCCTCTTCGCGGGAGCGTACCTGGATCAGCGTGTAGCCCGCCAGCAACTCCTTCGTTTCGGTGAAAGGGCCATCGACGACCGTGCGCTCGCCCCCCTTGCCGTAGCGCACCCGCCAGCCCTGGGCGCTGGCCTTCAGGCCCACGCCGTCCAGCAGCACGCCCGCGCGGGCCAGTTCTTCGTGGTAGGCGCCCATGGCGGCAAGCAGGTCCTCGCCGGGCATGACACCGGCTTCGCTCTCGGGGCTGGCTTTCACCAGAATGATGAATCGCATGGCAGATCTCCTGTGGGGGTGGAACACGCTGCGCAGAGACGGGAAGGGAAGGAAGAATTTCTCTGCGCTCATCCTCCACGACGGGCGACCGGGTGCGAAATCGACACGGGTTTCGCAAATTCAGGGTTTGTACTTAGGAAATTTTCATTCCCAATGAAAAACAGCCCATGCCGGACCCGGCATGGGCTGATTGCGAAGGGCGCCGCAGTGGTCAGCGTTTGGCTGCCGGGTTCTGCGCCATGTACGCCAGCGTGGCGCTGGTGAGGGCCCGCACGCCGATGCGCAGGGCTTTTTCGTCGATCACGAACTCGGACGAGTGGTTGGGCGCACCGGACTTGTCGCCAAAGGGCGAGGCATACAGGTTCCAGAACACCACGGGCACACCGCTGCCGCCGAACGACCCGAAGTCCTCCGAGCCCATGGAGGGCAATACCTCCCTGGCCTTGTCGGCACCACCAGCCGCTGCGGCGAACGCGGGGGCCAGGGCTGCAGTGATCTTCGGGTCGCTGACCACCACCTCGTAGCCGGTGTCGATGGTGACCTCGGCCGTGAGGCCCGCGCTCTCGGCGATCTTCTGGGCTTTGAGGCGGATGCTCTCGTGCGCGACCTTCTGGTTGCGCGCCGACAACGAGCGCACAGTGCCGCCGATCTCGGCCGTGTCGGGCAGGATGTTGACGCGGTTGCCGCTTTGCAGCAGGCCCACGGTGACCACCGTGGGGCCGTCCAGCGGGTCGATCTGCTGGCTGATGATGCCCTGCAGCGCGAGCACGATCTCGGCCGCGGTCAGCGTGGGATCCTTGGCCGTCCAGGGCGAAGAGCCGTGGCCGCCCTTGCCCTGGAGCTTGATGTTGAAGACATCGCCGCTGGCCATGAAGCTGCCAGCGCGGTAGGCCAGGGTGTTGCCCGGTGCGCGGGCACTGATGTGCTGGCCCATGACGACATCGACCTTGGGGTTGTCGAGCACCTTGGCCTCCATCATGGCCTTGGCGCCGCTGGGCACGGGGCCGGGGCCCAGTTCCTCGGCCGGCTGAAACAGGAAGACCACGGTGCCTGCAAGCTCGCTGCGCACGCTGGAGAGCGCCTGCGCCGCGCCCAGCAGCATGGCGACGTGGGTGTCGTGCCCGCAGGCATGGGATACGGGGGTCTCGTTGCCGCGCCACTGCGCGCGCGCGGTGGACTTGAAGGGCAGGTCGTTGCGCTCCTGCACGGGCAGGGCATCCATGTCGGCGCGCAGGGCCACCACAGGGCCGGGCTTGCCGCCGCGCAGCACGGCCTTGATGCCGGTCTTGGCGATCCCAGTCTGGATTTCGATGCCGGGCATCTTCGCCAGTGCGGCCGCAACGTAGGCAGCTGTCTGCACCTCTTCGTAGGACAGCTCGGGGTGCTGGTGGATGTGGCGGCGCCAGGCGATCACCTGGGGCTCGGCCGCGTCGGACAGGGCCAGCACGCGCTGGGCCAGGGGGGATGCCGCCGTCTGGGCGTTGGCGGACAGGGCCAGGCTGGCCAGCAATGCGGCGAGCGGCAGGAGCCGGTATTTCATGGGGGAACCCTTCGGGATGGACAAGAACGCCAGCCACTCTAGCGTCGAGCCCATGCCGCGAACAGTCACAATTTCGTTGTCGTGAAAACTAAAATGCATCACCGCATTCCCCATGAAACCGCACCAGCTCAAAGCCTTTCTCACCGTGATGCAACTGCGCAGCATCCGCCAGGCGGCGAATGCGCTGTTCATCACGCAGCCTGCGATCTCGCGTGCGATCCGCGAGCTGGAGGAGAGCCTTCAGGTGCCACTCTTCGTGCGCGGCGCCCAAGGCGTCACGCCCACCGAATACGGCCTGGCCTTTGAAAAACGTGCGCGCCTGCTGGAGCAGGAGGCCGAGCGCGCACGCGATGAGCTGCGCCAGATGCGCGACGGCCAGCTCGGTTGCGTGCGCGTGGCGGTGTCGTCCGTTCCCGCGATGGCGCTGCTGCCGCAGGCACTGGCGCTGTTCCGCGCCGAACTACCCGCCACGGCGCTGGAGTTCAGCGAAGGCCTGGCACCCCTGGTGCTGCCCGCGCTGCGCGAGGGCTTGCTGGACCTGGCACTGGTGCAGCACCGTGTGGAGCGCATCGGCCCCGAACTCGATTGCGAGGAGCTGCTCACCACGCCGCTGGCCATCTGCGCGCGCGTAGGCCACCTGCGCGCACGGGTGCGCAGCCTGGCCGCGCTGCAGAACGAGGAGTGGGTGGGCTGGGACCGCGCCATGGTCGAAGACCTGTTCGCCGGCAGCGGCGTGCCCGCGCCAGAGCGCATCGTGGTCAGCCGCTCGATGGAGATCACGCGTGCGCTGGTGGGGCGGGGCGACCTGATCAGCGTGTTCGCCCGCCCGGCGCTGGACCGCGAACTGGCGCGCCATGGCATCCGCGCCATCCCCGTGCAGACGCGCCTGCCGGAACTCACCATCAGCGCCATCACCCGAAAGGGGGCCCTGCCCACGCCAGCCGCAGGCAAATTCCTGGCCGCCGTGCGCCTGGCAGCCCGGTCACTGCAGCACTAAAAGCAAGATTCTTGACGGGCAGGTTCAGCCACACGCCAGAACCTGCACGCGCCCCGTCCCGGGTGCTGCACCTGGTGGCGGCAAGCGAGACAAATACCCGGGTTTTCGCTGGCGCATGGGGTCTTTGGCTCCAGGCTCCCGGCCCCATCCTTGCGATCCCGCGCAGAGGAAAAGGACAATGGAACAACACTGCTGCGGTCCCTGCTGCGCTTCAGCGCCGACGGGCGGGGGGCTGGATCTCCGCCGCCCAGGCCCGGGAACGGGGTAAGGACTGAAGGCAGCACCTGTGGATGTGTGGGGGCTCATCCTGGTCTGCAACGCGTGCTTCTCACCCAATGCGTGCAAGGGATGATCCTAGGGACATCACCAATGCGGGGCCCTGTGATCCGCAGCATCCCGTCGATACAATTTGTAAAGAAAAAAGACCTGTACCTGTCCCACCCCGGATCCATCGACAGACACGCGCCCCTACGCCTGCCTGCCCTACACGGAGGCCAGCCCATGGCACGAGGATCTAGAAGAATGCTGCAGCGGCCACCACCGCACATGCCGACCTTGCGGCGGCTGTTTGCCAAGGTGTTGGCACTGCTGTGTGCCGGGGGCCTGCAAGCGCAAGCCCAGGCCCAGGCGGCGGTGGCCGACCTGCCGCTGGAGCAGCTCATGCAGATGCAGGTCACCACGGCCAGCCGCTATGCACAGACCGCACTCGAAGCCCCCGCCGCCGTGAGCGTGGTCACGGCCGACGACATCCGGCTGTTGGGCTACCGCACGCTGGCCGATGTGCTGGGCAGCATGCGCGGGCTGTACATCTCCTACGACCGTGCCTACCACTACCTGGGCATGCGGGGCTTTGCGACCCCGGGCGACTACAACACGCGGGTGCTGCTGCTGGTCAACGGGGTGCGCTTCAACGACAACCTCTACGACCAGGCGGGCATCGGCACCGACTTTCCGCTGGACCTGGACCTGGTGGACCGGGTGGAATTTGTGCCCGGGCCCGGGTCGGCGGTGTACGGGGCCAACGCCTTCTTTGGTGTCGTCAATGTGATTACACGCACGGGCCGCCAGCTGACCGGGCCACAGGTGAGCACCGAGGTGGGCAGCCATGGCAGCGCCAAGCTGCGGTTGTCGGTGGGCACGGTGGATGCGCTGGGGGCGGACTGGCTGGTTTCGGCAACCCGGGCCACCAAACGCGGGGCCGATCAGCGCTACCCCGCGTTCGACACCCCTGCGAACCCGGGCGGCGTGGCGCAGCGGCTGGACTATGACCGCAGCACCCAGCTGTTTGTGCGCCGGGCCCACGAGGGGCTGGCGCTCACGCTGGCCCATGGCGAACGCACCAAGGGCGTGCCCACGGCGGCGTTCTCGCAGGTCTTCAACGATCCGCGCTCGCGCTTCATCGACCAAAGCACCCTGCTGGCGGCGGAATACACCACGCAGCTGCAGCCCACACTGGCCTTCACCGGGCGCCTGCATGCAGGCCGCTACCAGTTCGTGGGCGACTATGTGTACGACTACCCGCCCGTCACGCTGAACCGCGATGTGGGCACTGGCCAGTGGTGGGGCACCGAGTGGCAGTGGGTCAGCACGGCGCTGGCGCGCCACAAGCTGTCCTGGGGCCTGGACTACCGGCGTGACACGCGCATCGACCAGACCAACATCGACATCGCGCCGCCCGCGCAGTACCTGGACGTGCGCCGCAAAGGCGATGTGCTGGGCCTGTACTTCCAGGACGAATTCGCCCTCAGCCCCGACCTCACGCTCCATGCCGGGCTGCGCTGGGGCAAGCAGTCGGGCAGCGCGAGCGCCGTCCACCCGCGCCTGGGGCTGGTGTACTGGTGGAACCCCAGCACCGCCGTCAAGCTGCTGCACGGCACGGCCTACCGGCCGCCCAATGCCTACGAACGCGACTACCGCGTGGACCTGCCCGGTGGTGTGGTGGATGGGGCGGGCCTGCGCTCCGAACGCGTGCGCACCACCGAGCTGGCGCTGGAACACGCACCCACCGGCGCCAGCCGCTTGCTGCTGACGGCATTCCGCTCGTCCGTGACCGACCTGGTCGTACTGGACACCGCCAGCCATGCGGACCGGCTCACGGTGGGCAACACCCGCGCGGTGCGGGTGCACGGCCTGGAGGCCGAAGCCGAACAGCGCTGGCAGGGCGGGCAGCGCCTGCGCATGGCCTATGGCTGGCAGCGGGCGCACGACCCCTCACAGGCGGGCCCGCTGACCAACGCCCCCCGGCACCTGCTCAAGCTGCAGTGGTCGGACACCCTGCACCAGGCCACCGGGCCCGTGGTGGGCGTCGGGCGCTATGCCATCGAAGCCATCGGCATCGGCCCGCGCAGCACCGTGCGTGGCACGCGCCTGCCGGGGCATGTGCTGACCAACATGACCTACACCACGCGCATTGCCGGCACCGATGTGTCGGTGGGGGTCTACAACCTGTTCGATCGCAGGCATTCGGACCCGGCCTCGTTCGAGATCCGGGAAGACGCCGTGCGGCAGGACGGGCGGACCTACCGCATCAAGCTCACCTACGCGTTCTGAGCCATGTGCCACACCCTGCGCCCCCACAGCAAGCTGGTGAAGCTGGTGGCCTGGCTGTGGGTGGCGCTGTGCACGGCAGGCTGGGGCGCAACCCATGCCAACGAACCCGTGGGCGAGCTGGAGCTGAAGGCCGCCTACATCTTCAACTTCATCCAGTTCATCGAATGGCCCGACAGCGAAGGCGACTCGGCCCAGGAGATGAGCCTGTGCGTGTCGCCCTTCAGCCCCCTCAAACGCCCCCTGAGTGCGCTGGAGGGCAAGCCCGCGGGCAAGGGCCGCACGCTGCGGGTGAGACTGCTGGAGCCCGGCAACCTGCGCCAGTGCCGGGTGGTGGTGCTGAACAACATGGATGTCGAACCCGCGCTGCGTGCGCTGCGCACCCTGCCTGCGGCACACGGGGTGCTCACGGTTTCCGATGAGCTGACTTTCGTGAATCCGGAAATCGTCATCGCACTCGCCCAGCGCGACGGGCGCATTGTGTTCGGCATCAGCCCCGATGCGGCCTCCAAGGCGGGGCTCACCATCAGCTCCAGGCTGCTGCGCCTGGCCCGGGCGGGCAAATGAACATCCCGCCACCCGCGCCCGCCGCCCCGGCACCGGCACCGGCACCGGCACCGGCACCGGCTCCGCTGCTGCCGCCCATCCTGCTGTCCTCGCGGCTGGTGGCCACGGGCATCCTGTCGGCCGGGCTGGCGCTGCTCACGGTGGTGCTGGCACTCACGGGCATGGACTACTGGAGCACCCGCAGCTCCATGCTGCAGGACAGCCGCGTAGAGGCCGCCATCGTGGCCGACAACGTCTCGGCGGCGGTCATGTTCCGCGATACGGGCACGGCCAACGAAATGCTGGGTGCGCTGCGCGCGTCCTCCATGGTGCTGGCGGCGGGCGTGTACGACACCGACGGCGTGCTGTTTGCCCACTACGCACACAACCGCGACCCGAACTTTCCGACCACGCTGCATGCGACGGGCATGGACGGTGCGCTGGAGCGCTCCGGCTGGGAAATGCTGGAGATCACCCGCGCCATCCCGGGCGCTGCGGGCACGGCCAATTCGCTGGGCACGCTGTACATCCGCAAATCAATGCGGGAGGTGCACACCCGGCTGGCCATCCGCTTTGCCAGTGCGCTGCTGGTGGCCGTGTGCGCCATGGCGGTGGCCACGGCCATGGTGCTGCGCAGCCGCGCCGCCGTGCGCGAGGCCGAGCAGCGGCTGCACACGCTGGCCCACACCGACGCCGTCACCGGCACCGGCAACCGCCATGCGTTCAACGAGCGGCTGGCCGCCGAACTGGAACTGGCCCGTGGCATGGGGCACAGGGTGGCCCTGGTCTACATCGACCTGGACAACTTCAAGACACTCAACGACACCTTCGGGCATGCCGCAGGCGACGGCCTGCTGCGCCAGGTGGCCCAGCGCCTGCAGTCGGTGGTGCGCAGCGCCGACACCATCGCACGCCTGGGGGGCGACGAATTCGCGCTGATCCTGCGGCTGGACATGGACGACGCCGCGCTGCAGAAATACGCGCAGCGCATCATCGGCGTCTTCCAGGCGGCCTACACCGAGGTGGGGCAGCAGATGAACGTCACCGGCAGCGCAGGCATCGCCACCTTTCCCGACGATGCGCCCGACATCAACGCCCTGGTGAGCAACGCCGACACCGCCATGTACCGCGCCAAGGAGATGGGCAAGAACCGCTGCGTGCGCTTCGAGCCGTCGATGAACCAGGCCGCGGTGCGGCGCCAGGCCATCGAGCATGCGCTGCGCGCCGAGCTGGAGCAGCAGGGCGGCGGGCTGGCGCTGCACTACCAGCCGCTGTTTGCCGCCCGCGGCCAGGCCCTGGTAGGGGCCGAGGCCCTGCTGCGCTGGACCCATGCCGAACTGGGCGCGGTGCCGCCGCTGGAAGCCGTGTCGGTGGCCGAGGACTGCGGCCTCATCGTGCCGCTGGGCTACTGGGTGCTGCGCACCGCGTGCCGCGATGCCGCGCGCTGGACTGCACGCGGGCCGCTGCGGGTGGCAGTCAACATCTCGGCGCGCCAGCTGGGCGACCCGCAGTTCCTCGAACGGGTGATGGACATCCTGCGCGAGGAAGGCCTGCCTGCCCACCTGCTCGAAATCGAACTCACCGAAACCGTGCTCATGGAAAACATGGAGGCAGGCGCGCACACGCTGCACCGCCTGAGCCAGCTGGGCATCCACCTGGCCATCGACGATTTCGGCACGGGCTACTCGTCCCTGGCCTACCTGCGCCAATTGCCCATGCGGCGCCTGAAGATCGACCGCAGCTTTGTGCGCGATCTGCCCGAGCAGGAACACAGCCGCACCATCGTCACCGCCATCGTGGCGCTGGCGCATGGCCTGGGGCTGCAGGTGACTGCCGAGGGGGTGGAAACCCCGCAGCAGGCCGACTACCTGGTGCAGCAGGGTTGCGATGTGCTGCAAGGCTATGTGTTTGCGCGGCCCATGCCCGCGCCACAGTTTCTGGCCCTGCAGGCCGACGCCAGCGCCTAGCGCGGGGCCGTCAGGCCACGGCGCCGTGGTAGCAGGGCGCGACCTCGCGCACCTCCACGGTGGCCCACTCGGCGGCGGGGCATGCGCGCGCAATGGCCACGGCCTCGTCGCGGGTGGCGCAGTCCAGCAAATAAAAGCCGCCCACCATTTCCTTGGTCTCGGCAAACGGCCCATCCACCAGCCGGGTCTGGCCCTCGCGCACCTGCAGGCGCACGGCCTGGTCGGTGGAGGCCAGCGACTCGGAGGCGCGCAGCAGGCCCCGGGCCTGCAGCCCTTCGCCAAAACGCTGCATGCGCGCATAGGCCTCCTGCCCACCCGCCAGCCCCCGCTCGGCGCGCTGGCCGTGGGGTTCCATGATGAGCAGCATGTAGGGCATGGGGTGTCTCCTGAACAGAAGTTAGAAAGGGCACAGGGCAGGCCCGGGTCGCCATCCTACCAGCGGTAAATACTATTAATTTGATAGCTATAAGCGCTTACCTATCGCGCGGCAGCGGCATTTTTTGTTCATATTCTTGCGCTTTGCTGCAGGCCTGTGCTATCTTCGAGCCCCTATGCAACGCAGCATGCTCCTATCCACCCTATCGCTAGGCCTAGTGCCTGGCCGGGGTCTGCCTGCGTTCGCCACCCTCGTTGCCTGACTCGCTCAGCGCAACACCTGATCTCCCCCTGACCCCGGCCCGCGAACCAGCCTTTGCATACGCAAAGGGCTGCAGGGGATGTCACACGTTTTGTTTTTCATTCGTTGTTGACCTGCAGTGCCCCTGCGCACTGCACACCGTTCGTGGAGCCCCTCATGATTGCCAAGCCCGCCACCAAGTACCAGCCCATCGCCCCCATTGCGCTCGCCGACCGCCAATGGCCCAGCCGCAGCATCACCCGCGCCCCTGTGTGGCTCTCCACCGATCTGCGCGACGGCAACCAGGCGCTGTTCGAGCCCATGAACGGCGAGCGCAAGATGAAGCTCTTCGAGGAGCTGGTGCGCATCGGCTTCAAGGAGATCGAGGTCGGCTTTCCGGCCGCGTCGCAGACCGACTTTGACTTTGTGCGCCGCCTCATCGACGAGAACCTGATCCCCGACGACGTGACCCTCATGGTCATGACCCAGTCGCGCGAGGACCTGATCGCGCGCACGGTGGAAGCCGTGAAAGGCGCACCCCGCGCCATCGTGCACCTCTACAACGCCACCGCGCCCGCCTGGCGGCGCATAGTGTTCGACATGAACGTGACGCAGGTGATGCAGCTCATCAGCCACCACGTGGGCTACCTCAAGCAGCTCACCGATGCCCAGCCCGAAACGCAGTGGACCTTGCAGTACTCCCCAGAGACCTTCAGCGCCACCGAACTCAGCGTGTCCCTCAAGGCCTGCCAGACCGCCATCGCCACCTGGGGCACAGGCCCTGGCCGCCCCATCATCATCAACCTGCCCACCACAGTGGAGAACGCCACGCCCAACGTGTTTGCCGACCAGATCGAATGGATGGACCGGCACCTCAGCCCCCGCGAGCACATCGTGCTGTCGGTGCACCCGCACAACGACCGGGGCACGGGCGTGGCGGCGGCCGAGCTGGCGATGATGGCCGGTGCCGACCGCGTGGAAGGCTGCCTCTTCGGCAACGGCGAGCGCTGTGGCAATGTGGACATCGTGACCCTGGCGCTCAACATGTACACGCAGGGCGTGCACCCGGGCCTCGACTTCTCGGACATCACCTCGGTCGCGCGCATTGCCGAGGAATGCACGGCCTTGCCGGTGCACCCGCGCCACCCCTATGCGGGCGACCTGGTGTTCACCGCGTTCTCGGGCTCTCACCAGGACGCGATCAAGAAGGGCTTTGCCGCGCAGGACCCGAACGCCTTGTGGGAAGTGCCGTATCTGCCCATCGACCCGGCCGACCTCGGCCGCACCTACGACAGCGTGATCCGCGTGAACAGCCAGTCAGGCAAGGGCGGCATCGCCTTCTTGCTGGAGCGCGAACACGGCGTGGTGATGCCGCGCCGCATGCAGGTGGAGTTCAGCGCCGTGGTGCAGCGCCAGACCGACGCGAGCGAAGGCGAGATGACGGGCGATGCGCTGTGGGCGCTGTTCCAGGGCACCTACCTGCACGCCCCCGCGCAGGCAGCCATCACCTGCCACAGCCACCGCATCGATGAAGACGGCCAGGGCATCGAGCTGGACGTGACCATCGACGGCACGCGCCAGACACTGCGCGGCCAGGGCAACGGCCCCATTGCCGCCACGGTGGATGCCCTCGGCCTGCCGCTGCGCGTGGACCACTACGAGGAACGCGCCACCGGCACGGGCGCCAACGCGCAGGCGCTGGCGATTGTCGAAGCCGCGATGGAGGGCGTGGTCGGTGCCACCTTTGGTGCGGGGGCCAGCCACAACATCGTGACGGCCTCGGTGCAGGCCATCGTGAGCGTGGCCAACCGCTTGATGGCGCGGCGCACCGCGCCCCAGGCCGTGGCGGTGGCATAGGACCCAGGGCTCTACCAAAAAGATAGCTGCTGGCGCTCGATGGACGCGCGCTGGCGGCATTTTTTGCCAATATCCCCAGGCCAGCGGTGGAGTAGGGGCCCACACCGCGCCCCATCCAGTACCCTTGCGCCCATGCGCGTTTTTCACCGCCTGGCTTTTGCCACCTGCACCGCTGCCCTGCTGGTCCTTGCCGGATGTGGCACGTCGCGGCCTCCGCCCACCCCGGTTTCCACCGCGCCGTTGCGCACCACGCCACCGCTCTCGGCCGAGCAAGCGCACGACATCGCCATCCATGCCCTGGGCCTGGTGGGCACACCCTACCGCTTTGGTGGCAACACGCCCGACTCGGGTTTTGACTGCAGCGGACTCATCGGCTACGTGTACCGCAACCAGGTGGGCACACCACCGCCGCGCACGGTGGCGCAGCTCAACACCTGGGGCTATCCCATCGAGGGCAGCGACTTGCGCGCGGGCGACCTGGTGGTGTTCGGCACGGGCCGCCAGCCCAGCCATGCGGGCATCTATGTGGGCGAAGGGCGGTTTGTGCACGCGCCGTCCACCGGCGGCACGGTGCGGCTCGATCACCTGCAGTCGCGCCACTGGGCGCGGCAGAATGCGGCGTACCGCAGACCGTAGCCGCTCCCCCCTGAGTCGCCTTCGGCGCCTTCCCCCTGAGGGGGACGACGCACTCGCTGCGGGGCGGCCCTTGCTCTGCGTCTCTCGCGCTGGGCCGCGCCAGTGCCGACGGCCATGCCCTGGTTCGATCGCCAAAAGGGGCTGGAATCCAGCTCCGCGACAATCGGGGCCACCATGACCCACGCACACCGCTCCGCCACCCCCATCTCCACCCACGACACCACGCGCATTGATGACACGCGCATCAAGGCCGTGCGCCCGCTGATCACGCCGGCGCTGCTGCAAGAGTGGTTGCCCACGCCCGATGCGGCGCTGACCCTGGTTGAATCCAGCCGCGCCGCCATTTCGCGCATCCTGCATGGGCAGGACGACCGGCTCATCGTGGTGGTGGGGCCCTGCTCCATCCACGACCATGGCCAGGCCATGGACTATGCGCGCCAGCTCAAGGTACAGGCCGATGCACTGCAGGACGACCTGCTCATCGTGATGCGCGTGTACTTCGAAAAGCCGCGCACCACCGTGGGCTGGAAGGGCTACATCAACGACCCGCACCTGGATGGCAGCTTTGCCATCAACGAAGGGCTGGAGCTGGCGCGCCAGCTGCTGCTGGATGTGCTGGCGCTGGGGCTGCCGGTGGGTACCGAGTTTCTGGACCTGCTCTCGCCGCAGTTCATCAGCGACCTGGTGAGCTGGGGCGCGATTGGCGCGCGCACCACCGAGAGCCAGAGCCACCGCCAGCTGGCCAGCGGCCTGAGCTGCCCCGTGGGTTTCAAGAACGGCACCGACGGCGGCGTGAAGGTGGCGAGCGACGCCATCCTGGCGGCGAGCGCCGCGCACGCCTTCATGGGCATGACCAAGATGGGCCAGGCCGCGATTTTTGAAACGCGCGGCAACAACGACTGCCACGTGATCCTGCGCGGTGGCAAGCAGCCCAACTACAGCGCCGCCGATGTGGATGCGACCTGCGCCGTGCTCAAGGCCGCAGGCCTGCGCGAGCAGGTAATGATCGACGTGAGCCACGCCAACAGCAGCAAGCAGCACCAGCGCCAGATCACGGTGGCCGAAGATGTGGCGCAGCAGATTGCGGCGGGCGATGCACGCATCACCGGCCTGATGATCGAGAGCCACCTGGAGGAAGGCCGCCAGGACATCGTGGCGGACCAGCCGCTCAAGCCCGGCGTGTCGGTGACCGATGCGTGCATCAGCCTCGCGCAGACGTTGCCGGTGCTCGGCAGCCTGGCCGCCGCCGTGCGCGCCCGCCGCAACCACCGTTGACAGCAATCCAGTAACAATCCGCCACCAGTGGCGGCAGGCACGCCACCGGGCGTGTGGCCCCCGGTTCATCTGGGGCAAACCCCCATTCAGCGCCCCCGCAGGGGGTGTCTGTGCGGTGTAGCATTGCCCCTTTGAACCTTGGGGCTGCCGCCCCCTGGATTTTTACCCGTGGTGCAAGCGTTCAGCGTGTGCCCGCCTGCTGTCCGACTGCCTTGTTGATCCCGCTGCCCTGCGCCTGCCCAGCCACCCCGGTCGCCCTGATCCGGCTGTGCCGATGCGCGCGCCTGGGCTCCGTGCTTGCCTGACGACCATGCCACCAGCGCAAGCCACCGCAGAAGCCGCAAGGCTCCAGGCACTGCAGTCTTACGCGATCCTCGACACCCCGGCCGAAGAAAGTTTTGACCAGCTGGCCAAGCTGGCCGCGCAGGTATGCCACTGCCCGATGGCGGTGGTCAACTTTGTGGACCATGAACGCCAGTGGTTCAAGGCCACGGTGGGCGTTCCCTTCCGCGAAACCGACCGTGCGATTGCGTTCTGCGCCCACGCCCTGAGCGGCAGCCGCGAGCCCCGGGTGGTGCCCGACACCACCCTGGACCCCAGCTTTGCCAGCAACCCGCTGGTGCTGGAAGAACCCCACATCCGCTTTTATGCCTGCGTGCCCCTGGTCACGAACGAGGGGTTTGCGCTGGGCACCCTGGCGGTGCTGGATGGTGTGCCGCGCAGCCTCTCGCCCGAACAGCTGGAAGGCCTGCGCATCCTGGCTGAGCAGACCATGATGCAGCTGGAGCTGCGCCGCCAGAAGCAGCTGCTGGGGGAACTCGTCCAGCAGCGCGACCGAATGCACGCCGAGCTGGCCGCGCAGGGTGAGGCACTGCGTGTGACAGGGCAGATTGCACGGGTCGGCGGCTGGAGCATCGAGCTGCCCGGCATGCAGCTAAGCTGGTCAGAGGAAGTTGCTGTCGCCTATGGCATTGCCCAGCGCACGGGAACGGCAGCCCAGCTGCTGCAGCTCTACACCCCGGCCCACAGGGCGGCAATGCAAAGGGCATTCGACGATTGCATGCTCAGGGGCCGCCCTTTTGACATTGAGGCCGAGGTGGTAATGCCCGGCGACCGGCATTTCTGGGTGCGCACGGCGGGCCAGGCCGTGTGTGATGCGAACGGCCGCCTCGTCCGTGTGCAGGGCGCTTTCCAGGACATATCAGCGCAGCACCAGGCCTACCAAGCGCGGCAGTTGAGTGAAGAGCGTTTTCACCTCGTAGCGCGCGCCACGGCCGATGCCGTATGGGACTGGAACCTGCATAGCGACACGATGTGGTGGAACGAAGGTATGCAGAACCTGTTTGGCGTGCCACTGGACCAGCTGCCGCCCGACAGCACCTCGTGGACCTTGCGCCTGCACCCCGACGACAGCGCGGCGGTGCTCGACGGCATCCAGGCTGCCATCGACGGCACGGCCAACCACTGGTCGGACGAATACCGTTTTCGCCGCCAGGATGGCAGCTACGCCTGGGTGCTGGACCGGGGCTTCCTGATCCGCGACCTGCAGGGCAAGGCTGTGCGCATGGTGGGCGGCATGACCGACATCAGCGCCCAGAAGCTGGCCGACCTGGACGCCCAGCGCGATGCGCAAAACCATGCCGAGCTGCTGCAGGTGCAGCAGCGCATCTCGTCGCTGGACATGCCCTTGCCCGAGGTGCTGCAGCTGGTTGCCAGCACCGTGCTGCGTCAGACCCATGCGCGCGGCGCGATGGTGGAGCTGCTGCAGGGAGGCCGCCAGCTGGTGGCACAGGCCTCGGCGGGCGACCATGTGCGGCCGGTGGGCAACCTGCTGCCCGTAGACCAGAGCCTGCTGTGGCCCGCGCTCAGCCAGGGCCAGACCGTGGTGTGCAACGACACCGAGGCCGAGGGCTGGGACATGGCCTCGATGCCCCACCGCCACGGCGTCCTGTCGGTGATGGCCGTGCCGCTGCGCAGCGGCGATGCCATCGTGGGCTCGCTCAAGGTCACCTCGGACAAGACCAACGCGTTCTCGCGCCGCGATGTGGCCCACCTGGAGATCCTCACCGAATCCCTGGGCGCCATGGTGCAGCTGCGCCATGTGGCCGGGCAGTTGCACGCGTCCGAGTTGCAGTACCGCATGCTGTTTGACGAGCACCCGCACCCGATGTGGGTGTACGACAAAGAGACGCAGCGGCTGCAGGCAGTAAACCGGTCGATGGAAACCCACTACGGCTACACCGAGGCCGAGCTGCTGACCATGCAGATGACCGACCTGTGGCCTGCTGAACGGCGCGATGCCATCCGCGCGTCCATCGACGCCATCCCCATGGACCAGCGCAACAAGCCGGTCATCAGCCGCCATGTCAAAAAAGACGGCTCGTTCATGGATGTGGAGATCACGGCGGGCAGCATCAGCTTCAATGGCCGCCCGGCCCGGCAGGTGCTGGCCACCGATGTGACCGAGCGCCTGCGCACCGAGCGCGAACTGGCGCGCATGGGCCGCGCGCAGCGCCTCTTGAGCGCCTGCAACGAAACGCTGGTGCGCGCCACCTCCGAAACAGCCTTGCTGCAGGCCATCTGCCAGATTGCGGTGGACATCGGCGGCTACCGCATGGGCTGGGTGGGGTTGGCGCTGGACGATGAACGCAAGTCCATCCAGCCCGTGGCCCACGCGGGCTACAACGAACACTACCTGGAGAACCTGCACCTGTCCTGGTCGGCCGACGACCGCTATGGGCGCGGCCCGGCAGGCATGGCCATCCGCTCGGGCCAGCCCGTGATCGTGCAAGACATCCGCACCGAAGGCGACTTTGCCGACTGGACCGAGCGCATGCTGGACAACGGTTTCCACGGCGTGATCTGCCTGCCCCTGCGGCACCGTGACCAGGACCGTGCCTTTGGCCTGCTCTACCTGTACGCCCCCGACATCCTGCAGATCAGCCCCGAGGAGGCCGCGCTGCTGCAGGAGCTGGCCAGCGACCTGGCCTTTGGCATTACCAGCCTGCGCGCGCACAAGGCGCAGCAGCGGCTGCAGGCCTCGGTGCTCAAGGTGGCGGCGGCCGTGTCGGCCAGCACAGGCACCGAGTTTTTTGTGCAGCTGGTGCGCAACATGGCCGACGCGCTGGATGCGCAAGGCGGCTGCGTGGTGCGGTTGCTGCCAGCCACCGCCAAGGACCAGCCGCCCCGGGTGGCGACGCTGGCTGCCGTGCTCGACGGCCAGATGCTGCCCAACGACGAATACTCCCTGGCGGGCACCCCCAGCCTGCTGCTGATGGCGCAGCGCACCCATGTGGTGGCCGACAAGGTGCAGCAGCTCTACCCCGAGGCACCCATCCTCGCCAAGGTAGGCGCCCAGGCCTATGCAGGCCAGCAGCTGTGCAATGCCGACGGTGAGGTGGTGGGTATCGTGTTCGTGCTGTTCCGCCAGCCGATTGCCGAAACCGACTTCATCGCCTCCACGCTGCAGATCTTTGCCTCGCGCGCCTCGGCCGAGATCGAACGCCAGCTGGCCGATGCCCGCATCCGCCACCAGGCCTCGCTGCTGGACAAGGCACAGGATGCCATCGTGGTGCGCGACCTGGAGCACCGCGCCATCTACTGGAACAAAAGCGCCGAGCGCCTGTATGGCTGGTCGCAGCTGCAGGCACTGGGCCAGTCCATCGATACCCTGCTCTACGACGACCCCACCCATTTCCACCACGCCACCCGGACGGTGCTGGAGCAGGGCGAGTGGACGGGCGAGATCGTGCAACGCCACCGCAACGGCAGCACCATCGAGGTCGAAGGCCGCTGGACGCTGGTGCGCGGCGACGATGGGCAGCCGCAGTCCATCCTGGCGATCAACACCGACATCAGCCAACGCAAGGCCAATGAGCGCGAGATCCAGCGCCTGGCGTTTTACGACGCACTCACCGGCCTGCCCAACCGCATGCTGCTCATGGACCGCATGCACCAGGCCCTGGCCACCGCGCAGCGGCGCCAGCAGGGCGGGGCGCTGCTGTTCATCGACCTGGACAACTTCAAGACCTTGAACGACACCCTGGGCCATGACCAGGGCGACCTGCTGCTGCAGCAGGTGGCGCAGCGCCTGAACACCTGCGTGCGCAGCGTGGACACGGTGGCACGGCTGGGGGGCGACGAGTTTGTGGTCATGCTGGAAGAACTCAGCCCCAAGCCGCACGAGCTGGCGCTGCACGCCCGCAGCGTGGGCGAAAAGATACTGACCATGCTGGCCGTGCCCTATGCGCTGGAGGGCTACCAGTACCGCAGCACGCCCAGCATCGGCATTGCGCCCTTTGCGGGCGAGCTGACCAGCGTGGGCGAACTGCTCAAGCAGGCCGATCTGGCCATGTACCAGGCCAAGACGGCGGGGCGCAACACACTGCGCTTTTTTGACCCCGACATGCAGGCCGTGGTCACGGCCCGCGCCGCGCTGGAGGCCGACCTGCGCTCGGCCCTGGCGCAGGATGAATTCTTGCTGCACTTTCAGCCGCAGATGCGCCACACCGGCCAATGTGTGGGGGTGGAAGCGCTGGTGCGCTGGGCCCATCCACAGCGGGGCATGGTCTCGCCTGCGCAGTTCATCCCGCTGGCCGAGGAGACCGGGCTCATCCTGCCCCTGGGCCGCTGGGTGCTGCACAACGCCTGCCAGCAGCTGGCCAGTTGGCAGCAAGACCCGGCCCTGGCCCACCTGACCATGGCCGTGAACGTGAGTTCGCGCCAGTTCCGCCATGCCAGCTTTGTGGACGATGTGGCCAGGGTGCTGGCGATCACGGGCGCCCCATCCGGCCAGCTCAAGCTGGAGCTGACCGAAAGTGTGCTGGTGGAGGACATGGAAACCACCATCGCCACCATGGAAGCGCTGCGCAGCTATGGCGTGGGTTTTTCTCTGGACGACTTCGGCACCGGCTACTCCAGCCTGAGCTACCTCAAGCGCATGCCGCTGGACCAGCTCAAGATCGACCAGAGCTTTGTGCGCGACCTGCTGACCGACCCGAACGACGCGGCGATTGTGGACACCATCATCGGCCTGTCGCGCAGTCTGGGCCTGGAAGTGATTGCCGAAGGCGTAGAGAGCACCGAGCAACGCGAGCTGCTGGCCCGCGCAGGCTGCCAGCTCTACCAGGGCTACCTGTTCAGCCGCCCCCTGTCTGTGGACCTTCTGGACGCCTTCCTGCGCACACCGGCGGCGTAGGGCCCTTTCTTTTCTCTGCTTTTCCCGCAGACCTGGACCGAACCGCAGCCAAGGCTGCGGTTTTTTTTCGCCCTTTTTGTCCTTCTCGCCCCCCTTTCGTCCCGTTTGACCTGTGCAGGGACGGCTGGCCATCACCCCGAGGCCCCGACATGCGGTGACGGCCACGCATGGGGTCCCCTGCCGCGGTGCTCCGGACCCCGGAGAAGTTGTTCCCTGTCTTTCTTCTTATATCTTTTATAAATACATAGTCGTAGTAGTAAGGGGCGGCCCCCGCTGTGGACAACCGGGTTTTCTGCTGCCCTGGCGGGCACTTAGCACCGCGCCAACCCTGTGCACCAACCCCTGCTGCCGCTGTCCCGGCAACGGGGACAAAAGCCCGCAGGCGGCGTTTTCTGTGGATAACCCCTGGCTTGTGCCAAAACTATCCCCAGTTTTACGCACCGGGCGCCAGGGCGTGAAATTTTTGATTCAAATTGGGCCTCTGCGCTCATTGGGTAAACTTTTTTAGCTATCAATTGTGTAGCTAACGGAGTGCTATGCAGGGCACCCATCGTCCCCGCACACGGCACCCGTCCCGGCCAGACGCAGGTGTTGGCGCCGTCCGGGCCCCGTCGCCGGATGGAATCCCTCCCGTTTTTTGATCCGTTCTCCGAATCGGGCCGCTACCCCCACCTTCCTGCGTCTCACAGAGGGTGGATGGGGCCCCGAAATGGCAGTTCTGGTTGTTCTTTAATAGCTTTATAGATAAATAGCAGTAGTAATAGAGCAGCCCCGTTTCTGTGGACAAACCCTTTTTCCTGAATGCTGGCGCGGGTTTGCGTCGCCGCAAAGTCTGTGCGGCGGGCTGCACAAAGCCCGGGGCCCACAGACAACAACTTTGCGGCGGTGCCTTTTTGTGTGGATAACCGCCCGGTTGTGCCAGAACTCTTCCCAGACTTATCCACAATCCGGGCGCAGGCACTGGTTTTGGGGGCCTGTGGATGGGCATCCTTGGCCTTGTGCTGCGTTTGCAGCGGGTCCTCTGGTGGCTCGCCAGCCCCACAGCCCTATAGCCCCATAGCCGGGCAGAGCGCAAAAAAACCCGGCGTCCTGGGGAGGAGCGCCGGGTGGGCGGGGATATGGGGTGATGTGCGGAGCCGCGCCGTGGAGGCTGGCCCGCTGGTGCCTGCGTGGCTTACTGCGCTGGTGCCGGGCCGGGTTTGCCGCCCGCGCCGCCGTGGTGGCGTTCACCCGGGCCACCGTGGCCCCCATGGCGGCCTTCGCCGCCCTTCATGTCGCCCATGCGGTGCCCACGGTGCGCCTGGGCATCAAAGGTCTTTTGCTGCTCGGGCGTCAGTGCGGCATAAAAGGCCTTGGTGGCCTCGCCCCGGCGGTCGGCTTCGGCGGCATGCTGGGCGCGCAGGGCCCGCATGCGGTCGATGCGCTCGGGGGTGGTGAGCTTGTCCATGTCCTGGCGGTCCAGGCGGGCGGGGCGCTCGCCGGGCTGCAGGGCGGTGGTGAAGCTGGTCCAGGCGGGTTCCTGGGCGGCGGTCAGCTTGAGCTGGGCCTTGAGTTCGGCTAGGTGCTTGGCATGGCGCTGGGCGTGGTCGCCGTGGCGGCGCTCGTGCCGGGCGTCAGGGGCCTTGGCCGAAGCAGCAGGGGGCGCAGCAGGCGGCTGTTGCGCCAGAACGGGCAGGGCCATGGCTGCCAGCAGGGCGGTGGCAGCAAAACGGCGTTGGAAGGTGGATGCCATGGGAGGGTGTCCTTTCACGGGGGTTGGCTCGCTGCAACGACCGTTTCAGCGATTGAGGGCCAGTGTCCGCCCCGCATGTATCGCCGCCGTGCGCGTTGGATGAGGCTGTGTAAAGTTGTGCCAAGAAGCTCCATCGGGGTGCGGCCTGTTCCCATGGTCCATCATGGTCAAAATGCTGCTTTCCGCGCAATGGATAAGTCTTTATAGCTATTAAATTTGTAGCTTTTGACAGGCGTCAAGCCGCAGCCACCCCGGGCCTGCATCAGGCCCGGGGTGGCGACCGCCGACAATGGCGAGTTCCGAGCCCGTTGGCTTGCTTTTTATTCACTAACGACCCAACAAAAGGTTTTCCGTGTTCAAGAACATGATCGTGTACCGCATTGCACCGCAATGGCAGGTGGAATTGACGCAGGTCGAAGAGGCGCTGGCCAAGGCGCCCTTCATGGAATGTGGCGCCACGCAGGAAAAATCCCTGGGCTGGGTGCCGCCGCGCGGCGATGCCCACGGCCCGCTGGCCGAGTCGGTCGGGGGCCAGTGGATCCTGCGCTTCATGGTCGAATCCAAAGTGCTGCCCGGCAGCGTGCTGGCGCGCAAGGTCAAGGAAAAGGCCGAACGCATCGAGCAGGAAACCGGCCGCAAGCCCGGCAAGAAGGAAAGCAAGGAGCTCAAAGACGAGGCCAAGCTGGACCTGCTGCCCATGGCCTTCACCAAGCAGGGCTCGATGTGGGTGTGGATCGACACCGCCTCACGCCTCCTGGTGCTGGACACGTCCAGCCAGGGCCGGGCCGACGAGGTGGTCACGCTGCTGGTCGAATCCCTGCCCGGCCTGTCGGTGTCGCTCATCAACACCCAGACCAGCCCCCAGGCCGCCATGTCCCACTGGCTCAAGGAGCAGGAGCCGCCCGTGGGCTTCACGGTGGACCGTGAATGTGAACTCAAAAGCGCGAACGAAGAAAAAGCCGTGGTGCGCTACGCCCGCCACCCGCTCGACATCGAAGAGGTGCAGGCCCACATCGACGCAGGCAAGCTGCCCACCAAACTCGCCCTCACCTGGGACGACCGCGTGAGCTTCATGCTCACCGAGGGGCTGCAGATCAAGAAGGTGTCGTTCCTCGACACCGTGTTTGAAGGCACCAAGGCCGACGACGGCGGCTTTGACACCGACGTGGCGATTGCCACGGGCGAGCTGGTCAAGCTGATCCCCGACCTTATCGAGGCGCTGGGGGGCGAGGCTGAGAGTGGTGTGGCCAGTGCCGCCGATGCGGTGGCAGCCACTGCAACTGCTGCTGTTCCAAACACGGCTGCACCACGGGCTTCGGCGCCCACGGCACCTGCACGTAAATCAGCGGGAGGTGGCGTGGTGACCGGGCCCCCGGAGGCCCCGGTGGACACGGACCCGGAAGCAGCGCCGTTTTGAGCTGATCACGCCCGGCGCACGGGACATCTGCCAGGTGTTTCCGTGCCGCGCTCAGCGGGCATGTCCGCAGGCTGTGGCATACACCAACGCTGCCAGCGCACGCACATACCCATCCTCCACCCCCAGCACATCCAGCTGCCGCACGAGCTGATCCAGGTAGTCGCGGTTGCTGCCAATGCGGCCGCAGGCTCGGGCGATGGTGGCAGCGGTGGATTGCATCGACAGGCCGTCCTGGTGGTGGGGGTGCCGGGTGTTGGCGACCAGCACCAGCGCCTGCACCGTGCCCTGGGGGGTGGGCAGGGCCAGCAGCGCGGGGCAGTAGGCGCCGGTGATCATCTCGCGGCGCCAGAGCAGGCGGGATTCGGCGTCTACCAGCGGGGCAGGGATCCGGAAAACCAGGCCTTCGCAGGCCCCGTCGGTGTCCGGCTCCAGCGTCAGTACCAGCCCGGGGCAGTCGGGTGTGCCCCGGCCTATCGTGGTGCCCAGGGAGAAACGGCGTGCATACCCTGGCAGGTGTGCGCGGCGCACCTCGGCAAAGTGAAAGCCCGGGTTCCACATCAGCGAGCCATAGGCAAACACCCACAGATCCTGCTGCTGGGCCGTGATGGTGGCAAGCACGTCGCGGCGGGATTGCTCCACCTCGCTGTCGGGCAGGCGCCAGTGGGCGGGCAGGCCCTGGCTGCGCGCCTGGGCGTCCCATTCGGCCAGCACCTCGTCGGTCAGGCGCAGGCCCGAGGCGCTGGCCGGGGTGAGCCGGTTTTGCAGTTCGGGCAGGTGGGTAAAGGCGTTGGGATGGGGCATGGTGGCGGGCTGTGGGTTATCGGCGGGCCAGATCGAACACCAGCACCTCGGCGCCTGCGCCGTTGGCCAGGGTCAGCTGGTGTTCGTTTTCCAGCAAGGCACCATCGCCAGCGGCCAGTGGCACGCCGTTGACCTGCACGGTGCCCCGCGCCAGGTGCACGTAGGCCAGGCGTTGGGGGTCGAGTGGCTGGGTGGCGCTCTCTGCGTCGCCGTCGAACAGGCCTGCCCAGAGGGAGGCGTCGGCATTCATGCTGACCGAGCCCTCCAGGCCCTTGCGCGAGGCAATGCGCACCAGGCGGCCCCGGCGGTCTGCGGCCGGGAAGTGTTTTTGTTCGTAGCTGGGGCGGATGCCCGTGAACAGGGGCTTGAACCAGATCTGCAGGAAGTGGGTGTCCTGGTCCTGCAGCGCGTTGAACTCGCTGTGCTGCACGCCCCAACCCGCACTCATGCGTTGTACATCGCCGGGGCGCAGGATGCCGGTGGGGGCGGGCGAAGGGGTGATGCCGTCAGCGTGGCTGCGTTGCGCCACGTTGTCCTGGTGGGCCAGCGCGCCGCTGAGCACATAGCTCACGATCTCCATGTCGCGGTGTCCGTGACTGCCAAAGCCCTGGCCGGGGGCCACCGTGTCGTCGTTGAGCACCAGCAGGTTGCCGTGGCCCTGGTGGCGCAGGTCGAAGTAGCTGCCAAACGAAAAGCTGTGGGCGCTGTGCAGCCAGCCGGTGGAGGAGCGGCCCCGGTCGGAGGCGGCGCGGACGGTGATCATGGTCCAAACTCTAGATGACGCCTTCCCGGCCATCAATGGCTGGCCGTCGAACTCACTGTCCTGGCGCCCAGACCAATATCCGGTGCCTGTGCACTGGCCTGCTGATGCAATCCGATCTGGTGGTCAGAGAAGAAGGAGCGCGGCCAGGGCCAAGGCGCCGCCCACCAGCACCAATGTCCAGGACGAGGCCTGCTTCACGAACACGAAGCTGCTCGGGTCGTTCGGCAGGTAGGCGATCTCCACGGGGCGGTTGGCCTTGAATTCGGCCAGCACCTCTTCCGGGAAGCTGTGTTTGACGACCATCTGCTGTCCGCTCTCCGTCTTGAAGCGGAACTCGGCGGTGTAGGTGGAAGAGCCGCTTTTCTTGAATTCGGTGTACTGCGTGATGGGCTCCACCACGGCGTGTTTGCCGATCTTCAGTGTTCTGGACAGCTCGGACCGTTCCTGCATTCCAAAAGCGATGAACACGATCCCGGCGAGGACGCCCAGGATTTTGAACAGCAGCTTGCCTTGTTGACGCGATGGCTTCATGCGCTCACTCCCCCCGTTTTGGCTGGAGTGTAAGGGCGCGGAATCATTGGCGCTGGTGAAGCGGGCAGCGCAGCCGCAGGCATTTACCGGCCCGCAAACGACGGGCTCTGGCGCTGGTGAAACGCCTCTACCCCCGCGCGGAAGTCTTCGGTGCCTGCGCAGCGCACAAAGGCGTCTTTTTCTGCGGCCAGCTGCTCGGGCAGCGTGTGGTCCATCGATGTGCGCATCAGGCGTTTCATGGCGCCGTAGGCCAGCGTCGGACCATTGGCCAGGCGCTGGGCCAGGGCGGCGGTGGCGCTGTCCAGTTCGGCAGCGGGCACCACGCGGTTGATGAGACCCAGGCGCAGGGCGTCGTCGGCCGTGAAGGCCTCGCCCAGCAGCGCAATCTCCAGCGCCTGGCGAACACCCACGATGCGCGGCAGCGCCCACGAGGCGCCCACATCGCAGCTGGTGCCGAGGTTGATGTACGCCAGGTTGAAGCGTGTGCCTTCGGCAGCGATCACGTAGTCGGCCATCAGCACCAGGCTCAGGCCCGCACCGGCGGCCGCACCGTGCACCTGTGCGATGACAGGCGCGTTCATCTGCGCGAGCAGCAGCAACGCCTGGTTCAGTGGCGTGAGGATGTCGATGGCGCCCTGCACCGGGTCGGCGCGTAGCGTGGCCAGGTCGCCCCCGGCCATGAAGCCCCGGCCGTTGCCACACAGCACCACGGCGCGCACACCGGGGTCGGCGGCGAGGGACTGCACGGCGGCGAGGAAGGCGTTGGCCATGGGCACGTCGATGGCGTTGAGCGCCTCGGGCCGGTTGAAGCGCAGCGTGGCGATGGCGCCGTCACGCTCCAGCAGCAAGGGGGGAATGGTGGGGGTGGCTGCGGTGTTTTTCATCTCAAATAAGCCTTCTGCGCGCGCCAGTAAAGCGCTTATAGCTCCTGTTTTGATAGTGAACGGACCAGGCGGGTCTTGCAGGTCTGTCCATCAACCCGTGTTCAGCCGTACAGCGCCTCGATCTCGGCCGCGTAGGTTTTGTAGATGCTGGAGCGGCGCACTTTCATCGTTGCGGTCACCTCACCATCGTCGTGGTCCAGCTCCTTGGTGAGCAGGTGGAACTTGCGGATTTGCGAGACCTGCGCGAGGCGCTGGTTGCCCTGGTTGATTTCGGCGTCGATGAGGCCACGCACCTCGGGGTGCTCCACCAGCGAGCGGTAGTGCGTGAACGGAATGCGCCGCGCCTCGGCCCATTTGCCCACGGTCTCGTAGTCGATCATCACCAGCGCGCCGACAAACTTGCGCGCCTCGGCCACGATGATGCATTCCTTGATGAAGGGGCTGCCCTTCATCGTGTTCTCGATTTCGGAGGGCGTGAGGTTCTTGCCGCCCGCCGTGATCATTATGTCTTTGAGGCGGTCCACGATCTTGATCTGGCCTTGCTCTTCGCGCACCACGTCGCCGGTGTGCAGCCAACCGCCCACGATGCTGTTGGCCGTGGCCTCGGGGTTCTTGTAGTAGCCCGAAAACACCATGTCGCCTTTGAGCTGCAGTTCGCCGTTGTCGGCAATGCGGTGCTCCACGCCCTGCGTGGGCACGCCCACGGTGCCCACCACCACGTGGTTCAGCTGATGGCCCGTGACCATGCCGGTCGATTCGGTCAGGCCATACACCTCAATGAGCGGCACGCCCAGCACGCGGAAAAAGCGCACCACGTCGGGCGGAATGGGTGCGGCGCCGGTGAGGGCGACGTGTGCATTGCGCAGGCCGATGAAGTTCTGCAGCGCGCGGAACACCAGCCAGTAGCTGGCGGCATACGTGAGCTTGTCGCCAGCGCTCCAGTTGCTGCGCGGCTTTTCGGCCAGTGGCTTGCAGGCGTTGTAGGCCTTGTGGAACAGCGCGCGGCGCAGGCCACCAGTCTCTTGCAGCTTGATGTGGATGGCGGCGTGCAGCTTTTCCCAGATGCGCGGCACGCCGAGGAACATGGTGGGTGCGACTTCGCGCAGGTCTTCCTGCACGGTGCGGATGGATTCGCCAAAGTTCACCTGCGAGCCGATGTACATGGGCACAAAGCTGGTCAGCATCTGCTCGGCCACGTGGCACAGCGGCAGGTACGACAGGTGTGTGGTGTCCCGCGACAACTCCAGCCGGTCCACGATGCCCGGCACCACGCCCCGGATGTTGCGGTACGAAATCATCGCGCCCTTGGGCTTGCCGGTGGAGCCCGAGGTGTAGATCATCAGGCCCACATCGTCGAGCCGCTGGCGCGCCAGGGCATCGTCGATGATGGCTTGTTGGCCCGACGCCGCGCCCAGTTGCTCCACCTCGTCAAACGTGGTGATGAACTGCCGCACCTCCGGCGCAAAGCTGCGCAGGCCCTTGGTCTCCATGACCACGATCTTTTTCAGGCGCGGCAGCTCGGGCAGAGCGGCCAGCAGCTTGTCGGTCTGCTCTTGGTCTTCACAGACCATGATCTCGATGTCGGCATGGCCCACCACATAGGCCACCTCGTTGGTGGGGCTGGTGGGGTACACACCCACCGTCACGGCGCCCACCAGGCCCGCGCCCATCTGCGCCAGCACCCATTCAATGCGGTTCTCGGCGATCACGCCCACATGCCCGCCCGCAGGCAGGCCCAGCGCCCGCAGGCCCAGGCCGAAGTGGCTGGCGCGCTGGTGGTACTGCGCCCAGGTGAAGGGCTTCCAGATGCCGAAGTCCTTTTGCCGGATGGCAATGCGCTGCGCGTCGGTGCGCGCGCGCTCGCGCAGCATCTGGGGCAGGGTGAGGTCAGGGAGAGTCATGACAGTCGTCCATGGCGCAACGCGCCGACCAAAGCCGGTGAAACGGGCCCGTATCTCTCCCTCTCCCCCCGTGGGAGAGGGCCGGGGAGAGGGGGTGTTTGATGCGGGCGCAGCGCCGGTGGCTGCCCCCTCTCCCCAACCCCTCTCCCGCCAGGGGCGAGGGGCTCTTGGATCCGGCTCATGACAGCCAGCGCTTTCTGCGCTTGTAGTGTTTGATGTCCTTGAAGCTTTTCGCCTCGCCACCACCGCCCATGCCCAGGTAGAACTCGCGCACGTCGGGGTCGTTGGCCAGGCGCTCGGCCGTGCCGTCGATCACGATCTTGCCGTTCTCCATGATGTAGCCCCGGTGCGCCACGGCAAGCGCCACGGTGGCGTTCTGCTCCACCAGCAGCATGCTGGTGCCGCGCTCGGCGTTGATGCGCGCGATGATGGTGAAGATGTCTTCGACCAGCTTGGGAGACAAGCCCAGCGAGGGTTCGTCGAGCAGGATGAGCTGGGGCTGCGCGATGAGTGCGCGGCCAATGGCCAGCATCTGTTGCTCACCGCCTGACAGATAACCGGCCAGGCCCTTGCGCCGTTCGTGCAGGCGCGGGAAGTAGCTGTAGACCAGGTCGAAGTCCGGCGTTGCATCCTTGCGCCCCGTGAGCGCATAGGTCGCCGCCACCAGGTTCTCTTCCACCGTGAGGTCTTCAAACACGCGGCGGCCTTCCATCACATGGCTCAGGCCGTTGCGTACCAGCTGCTGCGGGGCCACGGCGGCCGTGGGCTGGCCGTTGAAGTGGATGCTGCCACTTTCGACCACACCATCCTCCAGCGCCAGCAGGCCCGAGATCGCCTTGAGCGTGGTGCTCTTGCCCGCGCCGTTGCTGCCCAGCAGCGCCACGATCTGCCCCCTTGGCACGGCCAGCGACAGGCCGCGCAGGGCCTGCACCACCTTGTTGTAGATGACCTCGATGTTGTTGACTTCGAGGACGTGGGCCGGGGTTGGCTGGGTCATGGCAACAGCAGGGTCAGAGCTTGATCCAGTCGGAGGCCGCAACCATCTTCTGGGCCTTCATGTCCGCGCGGTACACGCGGCCCACGGGGATCGAGTTGCCGCTGATGGTGATCGGCACGCCGATCAGGCCACCCGTGTCGAAGTCCTTGATGGAATTGAGCGCCGCCTTGAGGTTGGGGCCGGTGAGCGGTTTGCCCGCATCCAGCGTGCGCTTGGCAGCCTCGGTGAACAGCATGGCGGCCAGGAAGCCCTGGATGTAGGCCGTGCTCTGGTACTCGGGCCGCATGGCACGAATCTTCTCCAGCATGGGCGCCTTCTCGGTGTCGTAGTAGTAGCGGTAGGGCATCACGCCCATGAAGCCGTCGGCGGCCTCGCCCATCTTCATGACGGTGGAGCTGTCCATGGTCCAGAACGTGCCCATCCACTTGCTGGTCATGCCCTGTTGCTTGCCCTGGGTGATGAACTCGGGGATGGGGGCGAGGATGTAGCCGTGGAAGATGGTGTAGTCCGGCGCTGCGCGACGCAGTTTGATGACCTCGCCCGACACGTCCACGCTGCCGGCGGGCGTCATGATCTTGATCGGCACCGACAGGCCGAGCTTCTTGGCCTCGGCCTCGCTTTTCTCGATAGGGTCGCGGCCGAATTCCGAATCGGAGTACACGAAGGCCACTTTGGCGCCGGGCTTCTCTTTGGCGATGTGCTTGAGCAGGATGCCGAACATCTCGGTGTAGTCGGGGCCGACCAGAAACTGGTTCGGGTACTTCTTGGGGTCGTTGAGTTCGGTGGCAAACGACGCGCCGGCCATGAGGATGTTGCCGTTGCGGTCCAGCTCGGGATTGATGGTCTTGGAGAAGCCCGTGGAGTCGCCGTAGTACAGGTTGACCTTGTTCTGGCTGGTGATCTTCTTGAACGCGGCTACCGACACATCGACCTTGTAGCCCGTGTCTTCGGGCACATACTTTACCTTGCGGCCCTTGATGCCGCCCGCGTCGTTGAGCATCTTCACGTAGTCGCCCATGCCCGCGTTGATGCCCACGCCCGCAAATGCGAACACGCCGGTGAGTGGGATGGAGCCGCCGATCACGATCTCTTCAGCGCCTTGGGCCAGCACCGACAGTGGGCTGGTGAGGGCGGCGGCGCCAGCGGCTCCGAGCAAGAGTTGGCGGCGCTGGATGGAAGTGCGTGGTGTGTCCATAGTTGTCTCCATTTGATTTAGTTGCGGAAGGGCCAGAGATGGAAGAAACGGCGGATGCGCCGCCACACTTCGGCCAGGCCATGGGGCTCGAAGACGAGAAAACCGATGATGAGCAGGCCAAAGATGACCGTGCGCACGGGCGAGAGGAACACCGTGAGTTCGCTGCCGCCGGGCATCAGGTCCACCACGAGCTTGAGAAGCTCGGGCACCATGGTCATGAACACGGCGCCGAGGATGCCGCCCAGGATGGAGCCCATGCCGCCGACGATGATGGCCGCGAGGAAGAAGATGGACATGAGCAGCGGAAAACTCTCGGGCGTGACCACGCGAAAGAAGTACGCCCACAGCCCGCCTGCCACGCCCGCGTAAAACGACGACAGACCAAACGACAGCAGCTTGTAGCGCAGCAGCGGTATGCCCAGCACCTCGGCCGAGATGTCGCGGTCGCGGATGGCGATGAAGGCCCGGCCCACACGTGTGCGGAACAGGTTGGCCGCACCCAGCAGCATCAGGATAGTGACGGGCACGATGAGCCAGTACAGGCGGAACGAGGTGTCGAGCGCCATGCCGAACAGCTTGGCGGGTGGCACGCTCAGGCCCCCGGTGCCGCCGGTGAACTTCCAGTTGGCAAAGATGAAGTGCGCGATGAACGATGCGGCAATGGTGGCAATCGCCAGGTACAGCCCCTTCACGCGCAGCGAAGGGATACCCACCACGATGCCGCCGAGCATGGCGACGAAGCCCCCGGCCAGCAGGTTGAGCACAAAGGGTGTGCCCACCTTGGTTTCCAGCACGGCCACGGTGTACGCGCCCAGGCCCATGAAGGCGGCCTGCCCCAGGCTGACGAGGCCCGTGTAGCCCGTGAGGATGTTGAGGCCCGTGGCGCTGGCCACATTGATGCTGACCAGGCAGGCCAAGTACAGCCAGTAGTCGCTGGCCATGAAGGGGAACAGCACCAGCAGCGCGGCGCCCACGGCCAGCCACACTTTTTGTGTGCGCGAGTCGAACAGCGCCGCGTCGGCGATGTAGGTTTCCTTGAGGGTTCCGATGCGCATGGGGTCGGCCTTAGAGTCTCTCGATTTCGTGGGTGCCGAACAGGCCGTACGGCCGCACCAGCAGCACCGCCACCAGCACGATGAAGGTGGCCAGCAGCTTGTATTCGCCGCCCAGGTAGGCCCCGGCCAGCGCCTCGATCAGGCCGATCAGGATGCCGCCTACGAGCGCGCCCAGCACGCTGTCGAGCCCGCCCACGATGACCACCACCAGCACTGACAGCCCGAACACACCCATGCTGGACGAGATGCCGCCAATCGAGCCGACGATGATCCCGGAGATGGCCGCCAGCATGGCCGATGCCACCCAGGCCAGCGAGAACACACGCGGCACGTTGATGCCCACTGAATACGCGGCCGCCTGGTCACTCGCCGTGGCGCGCAGGGCCACGCCACCGCGCCAGAAGCGGAACACCACCAGCACGGCTGCAATGAACACGATGGCAATCACGGCACCCCAGAACACCTTGGGCGCGAGGAATGCGTCGCCCACCATGATGGGCTGCGTGGGCATGAAGTCGGGCAGGCGGCGCTGGTCGGCCGTCCAGATCATCTCGACCAAGCCCACCAGCACCGAGGCCAGGCCCACGGTGACCATGAACACGGAAATCGGCGGCTCACCCAGCAGCGGGCGGATCATGGTGCGCTCGATCACTGCACCCAGCAGGCCTGTGCCCAGCACGGCGGCGGGGATGGCCAGCCACAGCGGCAGCGCGAACATCGATGCAAAGGTGAAGAACAGGTAGGCGCCCACCATGAGCAGCTCGCCGATGGCGATGTTGACCACGCGGGTGGCCTTGTAGACCATGACGAAAGCCAGTGCGGCCAGTGCGTATAGACCGCCCCCGGCGATGCCGGTGAGGCTGATCTCAAACAGGTAGGCCCAGTCGAAGTTGTCCGTCATGCGGTGGTCACCCCCTGCAGCTTGGCGCGCAGGTCGCCCACGTCGCCTGCGCCCAGGTAGGCGCGGATGACCTCGGGGTTGGCCTGCACGGCGGCGGGTGTGCCCTGGGCAATGACCTGGCCGAAGTTGAGCACCACCACGTGGTCCGACAGGTCCATCACCATGCCCATGTCGTGCTCGACCATGAGCACTGTCACGCCCCATTCTTCGCGCACATCGAGGATGAAGCGCGCCATGTCTTCGGTCTCTTCGCGGTTCATGCCGGCCACGGGTTCGTCCAGCATCAGGATCTGCGGCTGCATGGCGAGCGCGCGTGCCATTTCCACGCGCTTTTGCAGGCCGTAGGGAAGGGCCGAGACGGGTGCGTGGCGGATGTGGTCGATTTCGAGAAAGTCGATGATGCGCTCCTCGATGTCGCGGCGCAGTTCGGCCTCTTCGCGGCGCGCGCGGCCCAGGTAGAACAGTGCGTCGAGCACGTTGGTCTTAAGGTGCGCGTGGCGGCCGAGCTTGATGTTGTCCAGCACCGTCATGCCGCGAAACAGCGCAATGTTCTGAAAGCTGCGGCCCAGGCCCAGCTTGGCGCGCTGCGGCGCGGGTACGCGGGTGATGTCCTGGCCCTGAAAGCGGATAGACCCCTGGCTGGGCCGGTAAAAGCCCGAGATGGTGTTGAACAGCGAGGTCTTGCCCGCACCGTTGGGGCCGATGACGGCGGTGATGGAGCCGGGCAACACGTCAAAGCCCACGCCGGTGAGCGCCTTGACGCCGCCGAACGCAAGGGTCACGCCCTCTACCTGGAGCAGGGGCGATGCGGAAGAAGAAGGGCCGGAAGGGGTTGTCTCCATTGGCTTTCTAATACGGGTTGTTCGCAGCTTCTGGACAGAAATTTCTCGCGGACCCTGTAGAAATTTCCTACTTCTGCGTAAACTGTTTACTCGTGAGTAGATTCTGGAAGCCGCCACCCCGTTCAGCATCCGTACTTTCCCGAGGAATCGCCACCCATGCCCCAGGCCAAAGCGGCATTGACCCGACGCAGCAGCAAAAGCAGCACGAGCAGCGGCAGCAGCCCCCAGCGCGCGGTCCCCAAGCCTTCATCCGCAGCCCCGGGGCCCGACGACGCGCCCGCTGCCGCTTCGCCCTGGGCCCCGGTGTCGCACCGTGAACGCCAGCGCGAAGCCAAGCGCAACGCCGTGCTGCAGGCAGCGGCCCAGCTGTTCAACGAACGCGGCTTTCACGCCACCTCGCTCGACGACATCGCCGCGCGCCTGAACGTGACCAAGCCCACGCTGTACTACTACGTGAAGAACAAGGACGAGATCCTGCTGCAGTGCGTGCGCCAGGGCCTGGACATGATGCTGGAGGGCATCGAGGCGTCGCGTGCTGCAGGCGGCAAGGCCATCGACCAGCTCATGACCTGCATGCAGGTGTACGCGCGCATCGTCACCATGGACTTCGGCATGTGCCTGATCCGCGTGGGCGACGAACAGGTGCCCCCCGAAAGCCGCAAGGAACTGCGCCGCCTCAAGTCCGCCATCGACCAGGAGTTCCGCCGCCTGGTGGCTGAGGGCGTGGCCGAGGGATCGATCCAGCCCTGCGACCCCAAGATCACGGCCTTTGTGATTGCGGGTGCGCTCAGCTGGATCGGCCGCTGGTACCAGCCCGGCGGCGAGTACACGGCCGAGCAGGTGGCGCAGCAGTGCATTGCGACCTTGTGTGGCGGGGTGCTGCGGCGGCCTGCGCAGGCTGCTGTGCCGGGGGCGGTGCCCGCCCCGGCCGTCCAGCGCAAGGTGGGTGGCATCAAGGTCAAGTCCCCGGCGCGGCCCGGCAAGGCCTGATACCTCTCCGGGGACAGGGTTTCAATGTTTTTGGCCTCTACCGCGCGATGGGTATGTCTTGTTAGCTATTTATTTGATAGCATCTTGCGCGGTACTACGCTGCGGGGTTCGCTGTTCCCCGCCGCCAGGTCGTCGAGGATGGGGCAGTCGGGCCGGTCGTTGCCCTTGCAGCAGGACACCAGGGTCTGCAGGCTGCGCTGCATGGCCTGCATCTGGGCGATGCGTTCGCTCAGTTCGTCGATGTGTTGCTGCGCGATGCGCTTGACCTGGCTGCTGGCGCGGCTGCGGTCGTGCCACAGGCCCAGCAGCTCGGCGATTTCTTCCATCGAAAAGCCCAGGTCGCGGCTGCGGCGGATGAAGTGCAGGGCGTGCACGTCGGCCTCGGTGTACTGACGGTAGCCGCTGTCGGTGCGCGCCACACCGCTGATGAGGCCCAGCGATTCGTAGTGCCGCACCATGCGCGCCGAGATGCCTGCGCGCCGGGCGGCGACGCCGATGGGCACGGGCCAGGAGATGGCGCGGGGCGCGGCTGGTTTGCCAGGCGTGGGGGCCGGGGTAGTGCGTGCGTGCTGGGGCGTTGGCGTGGTCATGGTGGGCCCTTTGGGGGGAGGGGCAGTAGTGCGTATTCGCGTTCATCCATCGCAACCGTTCGGGCTGAGCTTGTCGAAGCCTCGCGCGGCGCTTCGACGGGCTCCGCGTGAACGGGTTGAGATTTTTGAATACATACCCGTATCAGGCCGCGACGGTGTAGCCTTCTTCGGCAATGGCGGCGGCCAGGGCCTCGCGGGGGGCGGTGCTGTCCACGTCCACCTTGCCGCTGGCGCGGTCGATGCGCACCTGGGCGTCGGGGTCTACCTGCTGCACGGCCTGGGTGACGGCGCGTTCACAGTGGCCGCAGGTCATGCCCTGCACTTGGAAAGTTGTGGTGGTGGTTGCCATGGGGTGTCCTTGTTGGGTTTGGAAATGTGGCCGTGGATGCGACCGAAGCGAATGTTGAAGCTTGACATCGTGGCAGAGTCAACCGGGCCTGAAGGCACTCATGGTGTGAGGGTTGATCAAAATCAATGCTTGACCTTGCCATCACGTCAAGGATCAGCATCCCCGCCATGAACACCATCACCACCCCTCCCACCATCGCGCCCGGGTCTGTGCACTCGCTGGACCTGGGCATTTCTGGCATGACCTGCGCAAGCTGCGTGGGCCGTGTGGAGCGCGCGCTGCGCAAGGTGCCGGGCGTGCAGGAGGCCTCGGTCAACCTGGCGACCGAGTCTGCGCGCATTGCCTTTGTCACGCAGGTCGGCGCCGACGCTGCCGCCATGGAGGCGGTGCTGCGCCGCGCGGTGCGCAACGCGGGCTACGAGCCGCGCGCGGCGGGGCAGGAGGATGCACCGGAGGACCTGTCGCCCTGGGCGGGGTTCCTGCCCGTGGGCATCGGCCTGCTGCTGTCGGCGCCGCTGGTGCTGCCGATGATCGGCGACCTGTTGGGCCAGCACTGGATGCTGCCCGCCTGGATGCAGTTTGTGCTGGCCACGCCGGTGCAGTTCATCCTGGGTGCGCGCTTTTACAAGGCGGGTTGGCATGCGGCCAAGGCGCTGAGCGGCAACATGGACTTGCTGGTGGCATTGGGCACCAGCGCGGGCTGGGGCCTGTCGATGTGGCTGTGGCTCACAGCGCCCACGGACCACCCGGGGCATGTGCCGCACCTGTACTTCGAGGCGTCGGCCGTGGTGGTCACGCTGGTGCTGCTGGGCAAGTGGCTGGAGGCGCGCGCCAAGCGCCAGACCACGGCGGCCATCCGTGCGCTGCATGCGCTGCGGCCCGATGTGGTGCATTTGCTCACCAAGCAGGGCGAGGTGGATGTGCCGGTGTCGGAAGTGCTGGTGGGCGACCAGCTGGTGGTGCGGCCGGGCGAGCGCATCCCGGTGGACGGCACGGTGCACGAGGGCCACACGCAGGTGGATGAATCCATGCTGACCGGCGAGCCCCTGCCAGTGGCGCGCGATGTGGGCGCGGCGCTGACGGGTGGATCGATCAACGGCGATGGCCGCATCGTGATGGCGGTGACGGCCGTGGGCGCCGAGACGGTGCTGGCCCAGATCATCCGGCTGGTGGAAGACGCCCAGGCGGCCAAGGCGCCCATTCAGCGGCTGGTGGATGAGGTGTCGGCCGTCTTTGTGCCCGTGGTGCTGGGGGTGGCCCTGCTCACCCTGCTGGGCTGGTTGTGGATGGGCGCAGGGGCCGAGGCGGCGCTGATCCACGCCGTGGCGGTGATGGTGATTGCCTGCCCCTGCGCGCTGGGTCTGGCCACGCCGGCGGCCATCATGGCGGGCACGGGGGTGGCGGCCAAACATGGCATCCTGATCAAGGACGCGCAGGCGCTGGAGCTGGCACACAAGGTGGACGTGGTGGCCTTCGACAAGACCGGTACGTTGACTGTGGGGCGGCCCCGTCTCACGGCGTTTGAGGTAGTGCCCGGCCTGGATGACAGTGCGGTGATGGCTGCGGTGGCTGCTGTGCAAAGCGGCAGCGAACACCCGCTGGCGCGCGCGGTGGTGGCGGCTGCTGGCGAGCGCCAGATCCACATGGCCACAGCCCAGGACGTGCGCGCCGTGCCCGGTCGTGGCACCGAGGGCGAGGTGGACGGCCAGAGCTACCTGGTGGGCAGCCTGCGCTGGATGCAGGAGCTGGGCGTGGGCTTGGGCCCGCTGTCTGACCGTGCGGAGGCGTTGCAACGCGAAGGCGCCACGGTGTCCGCCGTGGCCCAGCGGGTCACGGAAGGGTTGTTGAGCGGCGCACGGCCGCCCGAAGCCGCGAAGGCCCCCTTGGGGGGCAGCGAGGACACGCCAGTGCCGAGCGTGGGGGCCCACTATGTCTTGCGCGCGGTCATGGCCTTTGGCGACGAGCCCAAGCCCGGTGCGCGCGAGGCGCTGGCGGCGCTGAAGGCGCGCGGCATCCGCGCGGTGATGGTGTCGGGCGACAACCGGGGCGCGGCAGAGGCCATGGCCCGCCGCCTGGGGCTGGACCCGGCTGCGGGCGAGGTGATGGCCGAGGTGCTGCCGGGCGACAAGGCGGCCAAGGTGGTCGCGTTGCAACAAGGCGCCGATGGCAAGCGCCATCATGTTGCGATGGTGGGCGACGGCGTTAACGATGCCCCCGCGCTCGCAGCGGCCGATGTGGGCATGGCGATGGGCAATGGGACCGATGTGGCCATGCATGCGGCGGGCGTCACGCTGATGCGCGGCGACCCGATGCTGGTGGCGGCGGCGCTGGACATTTCGCACCGCACGGTGATGAAGATCCGCCAGAACCTGTTCTGGGCGTTTGCATACAACGTGGCGGGCATTCCGCTGGCGGCGCTGGGTTATCTGAACCCGATGGTGGCGGGGGCGGCCATGGCGCTGAGTTCGGTCAGCGTCATGGCGAATGCCCTCTTACTCAAGCGCTGGCGCATGTGATAAATACGTACAGCACGGTCATCGATGTCTGGCAAACTGCAACGATTTGTTGCGAATCCGTGGCCTCGGGGGAGGTGCGGCGACCGCATTGACATAGCTATATCAAGGACGACAGATCATGAATCTCTTCTCGCTCATGCGGCAGTTCACCATACGCTTGCGCATGCTGGGCGCCATCGGCGTGGTTCTGGGGCTGCTGGGGCTGCTGGGGGGCGCGGGCATGCTGGGCATGTTCCGCATCCACGACATGAGCCAGAACTTCATGGACCACTCGTTCGCCAAAGTGAGCAACATGGCCGAGCTGCGCGGCGAGATGGGCGCCATCCGCCAGTTCGAGAAGGACATGATCATCGGCTACGAAAAGCCCGAGGCCGTGAAGGCCGCCCACACCAAGTGGCTGGCCAGCCATGACAAGGCCAAGAAGATCGCGAGCAAGTTCCTGGAAGGGGGCGAGGATGCCGACAACGTGGTGGTGCGCAACATCATCACCAAGCTCGACAGCTACAAGGACCTGTTTGCCCATGTGGCGCGCCAGCTCGAAGCCAGCGGCTACGACACCGCCACCATCGCCAACCGCATGAGCGGCAAGGCCGTGGCTGAATTCGATCTGGCCGACAAGCTCATGGCCGAGCTGGACACCGTGCTGCGCAACGAGGTCACGCAATCCGTGGCACAGCAGGGCGAGGTGTCCAACCAGACCAAGTGGCTGTTTGTGCTGGCCGTGCTGATCACGGTGGTGGTGGTGGTGCCCACCACGCTGATGAACATGAACTCCATCTGCAAGCCCCTGGAAGATGCGCGCAAGATGGCGCAGGCCATTGCGGGCGGTGACCTGTCGCAGCACATCGCGGCCGAAGGCAAGGATGAAGTGGCCGACCTGCAGCGCGCACTGCGCGAGATGCAGCAGGGCCTGGGCGCTCTGGTGGCGCAGGTGCGCGATGCCAGCGGCAACATCGCCACGGCCAGCCAGGAGATCGCCACGGGCAACCAGGACCTGTCGCAGCGCACCGAACAGACGGCCAGCAACGCGCAGGAAGCCGTGTCCTCGCTGTCACAGCTCACCTCCACCGTGCAGCAGACGGCATCGTCCTCGCAGATGGCCAACCAGCTCGCGGCCTCGGCCTCGCAGATGGCCACACACGGCGGCGGCGTGGTGCAGCAGGCCGTGGCCAGCATGCACGAGATTTCGACATCGAGCCGCAAGATCGGCGACATCATCGGCCTGATCGACTCCATTGCCTTCCAGACCAACATACTGGCGCTGAACGCTGCCGTGGAAGCCGCCCGCGCAGGCGAGCAGGGCCGGGGTTTTGCCGTGGTGGCGAGTGAGGTGCGCAGCCTGGCGCAGCGCAGCGCCGCAGCGGCCAGCGACATCAAGGGCCTGATCCAGAGCAGCGTGACGGCGGTGGATGGCGGCGTGCGCCATGTGGAAGAAGCGGGCACCGCCATGAAGGACATCGTGAGCAGCGTGCAGCGCGTGGGCGACATCATTGGCGAGATCACGGCGGCGGCGTCCGAGCAGTCGGCCGGCATCGGCCAGGTGAACAGCTCGGTGGGCGAGATCGACCGCATGACGCAGCAGAACGCCGCGCTGGTGGAGGAGTCTGCCGCCGCCGCCGATTCGCTGCGTGAGCAGGCCGCGCGCCTGTCGCAGGTGGTGCAGCAGTTCCGCCTGGCCGACAGCGGGCACGCTGCAGCAGTGGGGCATTTTGCGGGTGGGCACTCCATGGCGCTGGCCCCTGCGCCTACGGCCAGGGCGCTGGCGGCCCCGTCTAGCCAGGGCATTGATCTGGAGTCTGCCATCAAGGCCCACGCGCAGTGGCGCGCCAAGCTGCGCAATGCCGCCCAGCAGCGTGAGCATCTGGATGCGGACACCATTGGCCGCGATGATTGCTGCGAATTGGGCCGCTGGCTGCATGGCAAGGGGCAGGGCTCCTATGGCGCACTGCCGGCCTTCCAGTCACTGGTGGACCGGCACCGTGAATTCCATGAGGTGGCGGGTGGAATCGCCAGGACCATCAACCGGGGCGCCTACGCTGAAGCCGAGGATGCACTGGCAGGCAACACGCGGTTCTCGCAGGCCTCCAGTGCGGTGGGTGCAGCCATCGTTTCGCTGCGCAACCAGCTTTGAGTACCTGGCTGACGCGCTGAGCCCGTTTGTCCCCCTGGCGCCCTGTGCGCGCAAGGCCCTGCAGGCGTGGCTTGCGGGGCCTTTGTTTTTGGCGGGCTGCGCTGCGGTGCGGACGGTACGCCGCCCTGCCCAGCACCCGGTTTGTTGACTTGCGTCATGAGAGGCCGCGCGCAGCCGTGGCACCCTTGGCCCTGTTGTTCATTCTGCTGGAGCGTGCGCCATGCCATCGATCAGCCTGCGAACCATTCGCGAAGAGCATGCGTCGCTTTCGGCCGTGCTCCACTCCCTGCGCCTGATGCTCGACCAGGGCCCCGGTGACGAGCCCGCCGCGTTTTTTGATGTGATGCGGGCGATGCTGTTCTACATCGACGAGTTTCCCGAGCGGCAGCACCACCCCAAGGAATCGCAGTGGCTGTTCCCCCGGGTGGCCGAACGCTCGCCCCAGGCCGCCGAGGCCATCGCCCAGCTGGAGCGCGACCACGCAGGCGGCGAGGCCGCCGTGCGCGAGCTGCAGCACCTGCTGCTGGGCTGGGAGCTGATGGGCGATGCGCGGCGCGAGGTGTTTGCCCAAGCGTTGCAGACCTACATCCGCTTCTACCTGGACCACATGCGCCTGGAAGAGTCCGTGGTGTTGCCTGCGGCCCAGGAATGCCTGCAGCCCGGCGACTGGACGGCCATCGACGCGGCCTTTGCCAGCAACACCAACCCGCTGGCCCCCGGCAAGCCGCGCGACGCGGCGTACGACCGCTTGTTCACGCGCATCGTGATGCGGGCGCCCAGTCCCATCGGGTTGGGATGAGTTGTTCGCGCACATCACCTCCACAACCAAACCGTTCACGCTGAGCTGGTCGAAGCGCTGTGCGGGGCTTCGACCAGCTCAGCCCGAACGGTAATCTCAGTTATCCATAGCGCTGCGCGCCACCCGCAGCGGATGAAACTGGCGCGGCCAAGGCCAGCGTCCCCGTGCAAGGGCCGCCAAGCCGTGGATGCGGCGCTTCGCTTGCGTGCACCGGGGGCATCCCCCTCACCGCATTGCGCAGCAATGCGAGAGAGAGGGGGAAGGCGCGAAGCGACTCAGGGGGTGTTTCATTTCAAGCGCTGAGCGCCGGATAGTCCGTATACCCCTCCGCCCCACCGCCATACAGCGTGGCACGGTTCACCTCGTTGAGCGGTGCGTTGGCGTGCAGGCGCGCCACCAGGTCGGGGTTGGCGATGAAGGGGCGGCCAAAGGCCACGATGTCGGCACCCTGGGCCAGGGCGGTGTCGGCCAGTTCGCGGGTGTAGGCGTTGTTGACCATCCAGGCGCCCTGGCCACCCGCTGCGCGGTAGGCGGCCTTGAGCGCGGCGTAGTCGAAGGGGCGGCCTTCCACCTCGCGCGGGCCACCAGTGGCGCCTTCGATGAGGTGGAGGTAGGACAGGCCCAGGGGGCCGAGCTGGCGCACCACGTAGTCGAACAAGGGCTGCGGATCGGCATCGACGATGTCGTTGGCGGGCGTGACGGGCGAGAGGCGGATACCGGTGCGGCCGCCGCCGATTTCTTCGGTGATGGCGCGGGTCACTTCCAGCAGCAGGCGGGCGCGGTTCTCGATGCTGCCGCCGTAGGCGTCGGTGCGCTGGTTGGCGCCGGTCTTGAGGAACTGGTCGATGAGGTAGCCGTTGGCGGCGTGGATCTCGACGCCGTCAAAACCGGCCTCGATGGCGGCGCGGGCTGCGCGGCGGTAGTCGGCCACGATGCCGGGGATCTCGGCCAGCTCCAGCGCGCGGGGCATGGAGGTGGGCGTGAAGGTGGGCACGCCGTCCTTGATGAGCACGGTCTTGGTGTTGGCCTGCACGGCCGAGGGCGCCACGGGTGCGGCGTTGCCGGGCTGCAGGTCGGTGTGCGAGACGCGGCCCACATGCCACAGTTGCACCACGATCTTGCCGCCTGCGGCGTGCACGGAAGATGTCACCTTCTTCCAGCCCGCGATCTGCTCGGGCGCATACAGGCCGGGCACGTCGGCATAGCCCTGGCCCTGCTGGCTGATGGCGGTGGCCTCCGAAATGATCAGGCCCGCGCTGGCGCGCTGTGTGTAGTAGGTGGCGACCAGGTCGGTGGGGATGGCATTGGGCGAGCGGTTGCGCGTGAGCGGTGCCATGGCAACGCGGTTGGCCAGTTGCAGGTCACCGGCTTGGATGGGGTCGGAGAGAAAAGGCATGGGTCGAGGCTTTCGGAAAAAGGTTGCAGACCATCGAAGGAACGGGCGCAAGCGTAATGCTGCAGCGCAAAACTTGCAGCGCACATGCGTCAACAAGGCTTCTGTTTTTGTGCTAACCGCGCGGGCGTCGTCGGCGGCTTGGGTGTCTTGGTACCGGTGTGCATTCAAAAATATCTACACCAGCCGTTCACGCTGAGCCTGTCGAAGCGCTGCGCAGGGCTTCGACAGGCTCAGCCCGAACGGTTCTTTTCTCTCTCCGGGCTCGCACGAGCATCCCTCAGAGCATCACCGGGCGCAGGCCCGGGCGCGATCTGCCAGGGTGCGGCAGAATCAAAACGCCATGCCCACACGCCCCGCCCCTGTTGACGTTTCTGCAACTTCCACGCCACCCCTTTCCGCCCTGTGGCTGGCTGTGGCGCTGTCCATGGGGGCGGCGATCTCGCTGGGCATCACGCGGTTCTCCTATGCCTTGCTGCTGCCACCGATGCGCGAGGACCTGGGCTGGTCGTACACCCTGGCTGGGGGCATGAACACGGCCAATGCGCTGGGCTACCTGCTGGGCGCGTTGGCCACGCCGCTGCTGCTGCGGCGGGTGGCGCCGGGCCGGGTGCTGTTGGTGGGGGCGGTGCTGGCGTCGGTGTTCATGGGGCTCAGCGGCTTTTTCACTGCCGCGCCCTGGCTGCTGCTGCAGCGCCTGCTGGCGGGGGTGGCCAGTGCGCTGGTGTTCATCGCCGGGGGGCTGCTGGCCGCGCGGCTGGGCGCGCACGAACCCGGGCGCAGCGGCCTGCTACTGGGGCTGTACTACGGGGGCACGGGCTGGGGCATCAGCCTGTCGGCGCTGCTGGTGCCGGGCGTGCTGGCGGCAGCGGGGGCCGTGCCGCACCCCTGGGCGTGGGCCTGGTGGGCGCTGGCGCTGGCCTGCGTGGCTGCCACGGCAGTGTTGTGGTGGCCCGCCCAGGCGCTGCAGGTGCTGGCGCCGCCACCGGCCAGCCCCACGGCGTTCAACATCACACCGCCCCCCGCCAAGCTGCGCTGGCGGGCGCTGGCCCCGGCGCTGCTGGGCTACGGGCTGTTTGGCGTGGGTTACATCGGCTACATGACCTTTGTGGTGGCACTGCTGCGCGAGCAGGGCGCCAGCGGGGGGGCGGTCACGGGCTTCTATGCGCTGCTGGGGCTGGCCGTGGTGCTGTCGTCGCGCATCTGGGCCGGGCTGCTGGACCGCAGCCGGGGCGGCGAGGCGCTGGCGCGGCTGAATGCGCTGCTGGGGGTGGCCACGGTGCTGCCCGCGCTCACGGGCGCCTGGCCCGTGGTGCTGGCCTCGGGGCTGCTATTTGGCGGTGTGTTCCTGTCGGTGGTGGCATCGACCACGGCGCTGGTGCGGCACAACCTGCCGCAGGCGCTCTGGGCCAGCGGCATCAGCGCGTTCACCATCGTGTTTGCAGCGGGGCAGATCGTGGGGCCCACAGTGGTGGGCTGGATCGCCGACGGGCCCGGGGGCCTGGCGCGCGGGCTGGTGTTCTCAGCCTGCGCGTTGTGGGTGGGGGCGCTGGTGGCTTGGCGGCAGCGCCCCTTGTAGCCCCAGCCTTACTTCAGCAGTCCTTCGGCCTTCATCGCGGCTTGCACGGCGGGGCGGGCGCCCACGCGTTCGCGGTAGGCCGCCAGGTTGGCCAGGCCGGAGATGTCGAGCTTGGTGGGCTGCGTCCAGTTGGTCACGGTGAACAGGTAGCCGTCGGCCACGGTGAATTGGTCGCCCATCAGGTACTGCTTGCCCGCAAGCTGGCTGTCCACCCACTGCAGGCGCTGCAGCAGGCGCTCGCGCACCATGGGCTTGTACTCCTCGGGGGTGGCGGGGTTGAACAGGGGGCTGAAGCCTTTGTGCAGCTCGGTGCCGATGAAGGTCAGCCACTCTTGCAGGCGGTAGCGCGCCAGGGTGCCGTTGGCGGGGGCGAGCTGCTTGTCGGGCACCTGGTCGGCGATGTATTGCACGATGGCCGGGCCTTCGCGCAGGCGCTCACCGTTGTCCAGCTCCAGCAGGGGCACGTAGCCCAGCGCATTGATGGTGTAGTAGTCAGTGCCATCTTGCAGCTTGTGGCTTTTGGTGCTGGCCAGCACAGGGGTGTAGGCCAGTCCCGCTTCGTGCAGGGCGATGTGGGGGGACAGGGAGCAGGCCCCGGGGGAGTAGTACAGCTTCATGGGTCGGTCCTTGAAAACAACGGTCGGAAACCGCCGATGCTATGCGCTGTGCAGCTTTTTTGCTGGCGGCCAATGCTGCACAGGCCCCGGGCACGGAAACTGGCACGACCTAAGCCAGTGCCGCCGTGCAAGGGCCGCCCCGCCGCACGGGCGGGGAAGACGCCGAAGGCGACACAGGGGGGTTAGGTGTCGTAACCAGGCGCCTCGCGCTGCACCTTGCGCAGCAGCGCAGGCCAGGCAAACGCGCCACCCAGGCCGCCCGTCTGCACGCGCATGGCCTGGGCCACGCCGCTCACAATCTGGGGGTTCACGCTGGTCAGCGAGCCACCGGCCTGGGCGTCGATCTGGATGCGGCAGGTGTTCTCGAAGGTGTACATCGACAGGAATGCGTCGGCAATCGTCTTGCCCACGGTGAGCAGCCCGTGGTTGCGCAGCATGAGGAAGTTGGCCTCGCCCAGGTCGGCCTGCAGGCGCGGCTTTTCCTCGTCGCGAAAGGCCACGCCTTCGTACTCGTGGTACGCCAGCGAGCCCAGCACAAAGGTGCTTTGCTGGCTGATGGGCAGCACACCGCCCTTTTGTGCACTGACCGCCACGCCCGCGCGCGTGTGGGTGTGCAGCACGCAGCCGGCCTCGGGCCGGGCCTCGTGCACGGCGCTGTGGATCACGAAGCCCGCAGGGTTCACGGGGAAGGGCGAGTCGTGCAGCTTGTTGCACTGCATGTCCACCTTGATCAGGCTGGATGCCGTGATCTCCTCGAACATCAGGCCATAGGGGTTGATGAGGAACTGGTGGTCGGGGCCCGACACCGATTCGGGCAGCTTGGCGCTGATGTGGGTGAAGACCAGGTCGCTCCAGCCGTAGAGGCTCACGAGCCGGTAGCACGCGGCCAGGTCGCAGCGCAGCTGCCATTCTTCGGGGCTGACGCTGGCTTGCAGCGAGGGGATGGTGAGCATGGGGTGGTGTCTCCGCTGTTGTGGGTTTTGAGAGGCACCACTGTAGGCCGCCCGCGCGCGGGTGACTGTCAGCCAGGCTACACAGAGGGGGTGAGGCCTGGGTTTCTTTGGCTATAAAAATAATAGCTAGCGAGGCAATGCAGTCGCGCGGTAACGGCTTGTTTTTCTTGCAATCACACAGCGGGCGTCGCAGGAATCGGCGCACGCATGCCTGCGTTGATCAGGTTCCAGCCGTTGATGATCGCAATCACAAAACCCAGGTCGGAGATTTCCGCATCGCTGAACACGGCCTGCAGCCGGGCGAACTCTTCGTCGCTCGCATCGCTGTGGGGCGTGGCGGTGATGATCTCGGCCCAGCGCAGTGCGGCGCGCTCGCGCTCGCTGAAAAACGGCGCCTCGCGCCAGCCCGCCACCGCGTTCAGGTGGCGCGGCTCCATGCCGTCCTTGACCAGCACATGCCAGTGCATGTCCATGCAATAGGCGCAGCCGTTGATCTGCGAGACACGCAAGAACACCAGCTCGGCCAGGCGCAGGCCCAGCGGGCCCTTCTTGACGGTTTCGGACAGGTTCACCAGGCCCATGAAGGCCTTGGACGAGAGCTGGTGGTAGGGGAGGCGGGCGGTGTGCTGGGACATGGAAAACTCCTGAAGGGTTGGAAAGAAAACAAACTGCTCTGGAAGATGCCGCAGCGAACGGGCTGCTGCCGCCTTCCATACCCTTCAAGACGTTGCGCGGTGCGCGCTTGTGACAGGTGGGCCCGCAAAAAACCGTCGCTTCTTTGGCCTCAGCGTTCGTCCAGCACCGCTGGCACCCCCACCAGCTTGTCCGGGTTGCGCACCGCATAGATGCCCACGATGTGTTCGCCTTCCATCACGAACGCCTGTGCGCAGTCGAGGCGGCCATTGGCGTAGTACAGCAGGCCCGGCTCGCCATTGATGAGGGCCATGCGGTAGGCCAGCTGCGCGCCCAGGCGGCGGTACTGCGCCCAGTACAGCATGGCAATGCGAAACCGCCCCACCAGCGGTTTGGGGAACGAGGCCACCTTGCCGCCACCGTCGCCGATGAGCTGCGCGTCCTCGCTCAGCAGCGCCTCGATGGCGTTGCGGTCGCCGCTTTGGGCTGCGACCATGAAGCGCTGCAGCAACTGGCGGTGCACGGCGTGTGGCACCTCAAAGCGTGTGCGCGCCTGCTGCACGCGCTCGCTGGCGCGGTGCACCATCTGGCGGCAGGCGGCCTCGGTCTTGCCCAGCTGTGCGGCGATCTCGGGGTAGTCGTAGTCGAACACCTGGCGCAGTAAAAAGGCCGCGCGCTCCTCCGGCCCCAGCCGCTCCAGCACATACAAAAAGGCCACCGACAGCTCGCCCGCCAGCTCGGCAGCTGCTTCGGGCGTGTGGTGGTGTTGCGCATCACCGGTGGTGGGGTCCTGCAGCTGCACCAGCGGCTCGGGCAGCCACCAGCCCACATAGGCCTCGCGCTCGGCCTTGAGCGCACGCAGCCGGTCGATGGACAGGCGCGTGACCACCGTCACCAGCCAGGCCTCGGCCGACTGCAGGGTGGCAGGGTCCTGGCGGCTCCAGCGCAGCCAGGCGTCCTGCAGCACATCCTCTGCATCGGCGCGCACGCCCAGCATGCGGTAGGCAATGCCGAACAGGCGCGGGCGCAGGGTGGTGAAGGGGTCGGCGGAGGTGGGGGCAGAAAGCGTCATGGCAGCGAAGCGTGGAGGTAGAGTGTGCGCCCAAAGCACCGGATCGGGCGGGGCCTGGGCATAGACGCGCAGGGCGGCGGCTGTGTGACACCAGCGCATCAATCACTTCTGTTTTGATAGCTGTCAGGGCATGATGGACGCGCCGAAGAGCCCTTTTTCTTTCAATCCAAAGAGGACTACCCATGTCACCTGCTCCCACCCCGCTGCAGCGCCACGCCCCCCGCCTGGCGCTGGGCGCCACGCTGCTGGGCTTCGCCCTAGCTGCCATCGCCCAAAACACCGCACAGCCCTCCGTGCCATCGACCAGCCGCGCTGCCCCGCCGGAAAACCGCTGCGGCTGGTTCCACAACCCCACGCCCGGCAACGCCACCCTGACCGACCGCGACGGCGAGTGGGTGATCAGCACCCAGGCGGGGCCCGAGGCCGAGGGCGACTGGCCCGTGTTCACCGACGCGCAATGGAAGAAGACCAACGGCCACTACGGCCACGGCTGTGCCTGCATGAAGGTGGTGGTGGACCGCCGTGAACAGCGGGTGCTGCGCATCGCGTCGGCGACGGCCAAGCCGCTGAAGGCGTGCCGGGAGGATCGGGCGCTGCCGAGGCCGTGAGCTAGATGGAGTGGTCTTGACTTGGCTAGGTCCGAAGCGATGATGGGTTTCTTTCTGTGGCCAGCGACCTTCAAAACAAGGGATAGCGCAATGACTGGGTGGGAGTTTGTATTGGTGTTGGCTTGGCTGTTGCTGCCCCCACTGCTGTTAGCCACAGGCTTCCTGTTTTTGCTTCACAAGAGGAATCCGGGGCGAACGGTGCGACGCACCATTGGGGCTGTCGCTGTCTTGTTTTTGGTGTCGATGTGCTTTGCTGTAGGGATGATCATCCTTGGACCGGCAAGCCTGAACAGGTATTTGGGTATGCGTGATGAGCCATTTATGTGGGCGCCGTTCGCTTTTATCGCAACCTTCCTGGCCTTGCCTTTTGCAGTCTGGTGGGTCTCTCGTAGACATTCGTGAAATATGAGGCAAGGTCGATCAACGCCATGCCCGCAATAGTGGCCCGAAACGGCTTGCCAATTGCAACGTCTGTATTGATCTTTGTTTTCTAACCTAGGAGCCCCCCATGCCCCACACCCTGAACTGGTTCGAGATCCCCGTGACCGACTTTGCGCGCGCCAAGGCCTTTTACGAGACGGTGCTGGGCATCAGCATTGCGCCCATGGCCATGGGCCCGACCATGATGGGCATGTTGTCCACCGACCCCAACGCCGTGGGCGGCGCCATTGTGCAGGGCGAGGGCGGCGTGCCGTCGCAGAACGGGACCATGGTGTACCTGAACGGCGGCGATGACCTGGGCCCCTTGCTGGCGCGTGTGTCGCAGGCCGGTGGCCTGGTCGTGGTGCCCAAGACGGAGATTGGCAACGGCTTTGGCTTTTTTGCTCACTTTGTGGACACCGAGGGAAACAAGGTCGGTTTGCATTCGATGGGCTGATTCTTGGATCTGTGAGATCCGCTGCATTGGCGGGCCTGGCTGGGTCCGCCGAGTCTGCGGTTTTGCGGGTTTGCCGCATCGGCGCGGTGGGTCTGCCCCACGGTGCCTGCGCTGGCTTCCACCATGCCTGTTGACCGTGGATGGTTTGGATAGAAAAGAGCCTCCACAAAAAGCGCTTGTTAAAAACACCCCAAAAAACACACCGATGACCCAGCCACACTACCCCCCCACTGCGGCGCCCGCACCCTGGCGCGAATCTTTTCTGGGCGGCTCGCCGCAGGCGGAAGCCGCGCTGTTTCGCACGCTGGCTGAGCAAATGCGGGCCGTGCAGATGCGCAACCAGCAGGCCAGCGGGCAGAGCCGCCCCGGCCGCACGCTGCATGCGCAGATGCTGGCGGGCATGGTGGGCGCGCGGCTGGAGGTGAACCCCCAACTCGCGCCCGGCCTGGCGCAGGCGCACTTTCAGCCGGGGGCGGTGCTGGCTTGCGACCTGCGGCTGTCGTTTGCCAGCGGGCTGGCGCACGGCGGGCTGCAGCGTGACATGCGGGGCGCAGCCCTGCGCCTGCACCTGCCGCAGGGCGGGGCGCATGAAATCTTGTTGACCAACTTCCCCGTTTCTCATGCACGCGACGCGCGCCAGTTTGTCGAGATTGCTACCCTGATGACCGGGCCCAAGGCGCTGATGCCGCTGAAGATGCTGCTGCGCCTGGGGCCGGGCGAGACGCTGCGCGTGCTGCGCAATCTGTCGGCCGCCACGGGGGGGCTGCGGGGCCTGGCCGAGGAAAATTTCTGGTCCCGTGGGGCGCTGTTGTGGTCCGAGGCCGGGCCGGTGCGCCTGAAGCTGCACCCGGCGGCGGCCGTGGGGGGCGTACCCGCAGAGGGCGAGTCTGTGGCCGCGCATTTTGCGCGGCTGCTCGCATCGCAGGACCTGGCCTGGCACCTGTCGGCCCAGCGCTACCAGGACGAGACCCGCACGCCCATTGAGGATGGTTGCACGGGCTGGTCTGACGCCGATGTGCCGTGGGAGCGTGTGGCCACCCTCACGGTGCCGCGCCAGGACCTGGGCACGCCAACCGCAAGCGCCCAGGCGCAGGCCCTGGATGCCACGCCCTTCAACCCCTGGCATGCGCCCCAGGCGTTCCGGCCCCTGGGCAATCTGAACCGTGTGCGGCGCGACATTTATGCGGCCAGTGCACAGCGCTGGGCGGGGCGCGATGGGGGCGGTGGCGGAGGTGGGAGAGATGGAGCCGCTGGCGCGCCGCCGCATTCGGCGCGTTGAGGGGCTTTAGAACGTGTTTACGATCTTTTCAGGGCCGCGTCAGGTCTTCGAGCCGCGCCAGGTATTGCATGGCGTGGTCGCGGTCTTCGCCGCACATGGCGGCTGAGGGTTGTAGCCCCCCGCACACGGCGGGCCGCTCGGGCTGCCCAAAAATAAGGCAGCGTGCGTCATCCCCCAGCTGGATGCAGCGCACCCCCGCCGGTTTGCCGTGCGGCATGCCCAGGATGGGTGAGCTGATGGAGGGGGCGGTGCAGCAGGCGCCGCAGCCAGGGCGGCAATCCATGGGTTTTGCTATTATTTGTATAGCTTTCAGGGCTTGTGGGGCAGGCGCAAGGGCTTGTTTTGGCCCCTGTTTCAACGCTTATTGGCCCGCAACGGCATCGCCATGCAGACGGGCCGACGCCCAGAGCACCTGGTCCACCACGGCGCGCACGCGGTCGCGGTGGGCTGGTTGGATGAGGGCACCGCTGTCGTCAAACGCGCTGCCCGCCGAACCCAGCGCAAACGCCTTGGGCGCAAGCCAGCATTCGGCATTGATGAGCAGGGGCGCCAGGTGGCTTTGTGAGCGCAGGCCGCCCAGGGCGCCGGGCGAAGCGCTGAGCATGCCCACCACCTTGCCGCGAAAACTCTTGCCGCCGTCCTGCCAGTCGGGGTTGCCTTTGACGGGGCTGGAGGCCCAGTCGATCGTGTTCTTGAGCAGGGCGGTGTAGCTGCCGTTGTATTCGGGCGAGCAGATGACCCAGGCGGGGTGCTGCCACATGATTTCCTTCAGCCGGATCACATCGGCGGGTGTGCCCTGGGCTTCGAGGTCGGCGTTGTACAGCGGGATGTCGAAGTCGGACAGCTCCATCAGCGTGACGCTGGCCCCCGCATCGCGCGCGATGGCGGCGGTGGCGTGGGCCAGTTTGCGGTTGAAGGACTGCTGGCGCGTGCTGCCGGCAAAGACGAGGAGGGAGGAGGGGGTGGTGGTGTGGGGCATGGTGCTTGCGATTGAATCACAGGGGCGCGGCAGGAATCCTGCAAGCGGGGAGTGCGCTGCGGTTTTTTGACTCAGTGCTGCGCGGGGGATGACGGCGGCCAGCGTTGCCCGCGTCAGCCTGGCATCCGGCGACCGGCCAGCCGGCCCACCAGCGTGCCCAGCGACGCCCCAAAACACCCCAGGCTGAGCCACGCCCGCCACAGGTTGGCGGCATTCCACCGGTCGCGCACCTGGGCCCAGTCGGCGGGCAGGGCCTGGGGGTTCCAGGCTTCGGTGGTGTAGTTGAGTGGCAGGTTGACCTGCTGGGTAAAGAACACGATGCCCAGCAGGTAGGCCACGCCGACCAGGGCCAGCAGGCGCCACCACAGTGCGCGGTGTTGCCGCCACGCCGTGGCCAGGGCCAGCGCACACCACAGCGGTGGTCCGAAGAACAGCACAAAGAACAGGGCGTGCCGCACGTTGCGGTTGAAGGCGGACTGCACGGTGGCGTAGGTCGCCCCGTCCATCTGCAGCATGGCCAGGTTGACGTTGGCGCTGTAGGTGCCGAAGAACCCGGCCATGAGACCGAGCCAGAGCACGGCGAGGGTGTGGGAGATCAGGGCGAGCAGGGCGGGCGTGGGGTGGGCACGTAGGGCAGTTGTCATGGGCGCGGGCATTTCGTGAGATGCCCGCAGTCTGCCGATGAGCCGCCCCCAGCGCCTTATCCTTTGATAAGCCCCATCTCACTGCGCAGGCGCGACAGCGACACATCGGTCACGCCCAGATAGGACGCGAGATGCTTGAGTGCGATGCGTTCCGCCCAGGCCGGGTGTTGCTCCAGCAAGCGGGCGTAGCGCTGGCGGGCGCTGAGCTGCAGGAACTCCTGCTCGCGCTGCATCTTGCCGTCGAGCAACGCGCACAGCGCCCGGTGCTCCAACGCAGCCCACGGGGCCCAGCCCGCACTGGGAAGTGGAGCATCTGCATCAGCAGGGAAGGGCAGGGTCCACACCACGCTGTCTTCCAACGGTTCCACGTGAAACATCACCGGCTGCTGGCGCAGCGTGGGGGTCATGGGCCAGCACAGCGCGCCGTCCAGAAAGAAGTTCTTGTTGGACTCTGCGCCGTCGCGGTCCAGGTAGTACAGCCGCAGCGCGCCGCGCTCCACCCACCACAGGTGCCGCCAGTGTTCGCCCGCGCGGATCAGTGGCTGGCCGCGTTGCCGCTGCAGGCACTGGGCGCTGGTCCACCAGGTCTGTACGGCTGTCGGTGGCGGGCCGAGCAACTGGGTCAGGAAGAGGGTGAGGGGCGTAGAAACAGACACGGTCTGCACAAAGTGGGAAAATCGCGGGTTGCCTGCTGGGGCGCCAGGTGCGCCCGCCACCAGCATGCCCGGTGAACGGCGCTTTGGATAAGGTTGCCCGCATTCACCGGGTGTTTTGATTATCGGGCCCGCCAGGCCTCGGAGTGTTCCCCATGTTGTACCCCCAGGAATTTGATGTGATCGTTGTCGGCGGTGGCCATGCAGGCACCGAGGCCGCGCTGGCCGCTGCACGCATGGGCAGCAAAACGCTGCTGCTGACCCACAACATCGAGACGCTGGGGCAGATGAGCTGCAACCCCAGCATCGGCGGCATCGGCAAGGGCCACCTGGTGAAAGAGGTGGATGCGCTGGGCGGCGCCATGGCGCTTGCCACGGACGAGGGCGGCATCCAGTTCCGTATTCTCAACAGCTCCAAAGGCCCTGCGGTGCGTGCCACGCGGGCGCAGGCCGACCGCATTCTGTACAAGGCCGCCATCCGTCGCATGCTGGAGAACCAGCCTAACCTTTGGTTGTTCCAACAGGCGGTGGACGACCTGATGGTGGAGGGCGACCGCGTGGTGGGTGCCGTGACGCAGGTGGGCATCCGTTTCCGCAGCCGCACTGTGGTGTTGACGGCGGGCACCTTTCTGGACGGCAAGATCCATGTGGGCCTGAACAACTACGCTGCGGGCCGGGCCGGAGACCCGCCTGCCGTGTCGCTGTCGGCGCGCCTCAAGGAGCTGAAGCTGCCGCAAGGGCGCCTGAAGACGGGCACGCCACCGCGCATCGATGGGCGCAGCATCGACTTTTCGAAGTGCACCGAGCAGCCCGGCGACGGCATGCCCGGTGGCGTGAACGAGGGCACCGTGCCCGTGTTCAGCTTCATGGGCAATGCACAGATGCACCCCCAGCAGGTGCCCTGCTGGATCACCCACACCAACGAACGCACGCACGAGATCATCCGCAGCGGCTTTGACCGTAGCCCCATGTTCACCGGCAAGATCGAGGGCGTGGGCCCGCGCTACTGCCCGAGCGTGGAAGACAAGATCAACCGCTTTGCCGACAAGGACAGCCACCAGATCTTCCTGGAGCCCGAAGGCCTGACCACGCACGAGGTCTACCCCAACGGCATCAGCACCAGTCTGCCGTTCGACATCCAGTACGACCTGGTGCGCAGCATGCCGGGGCTGGAAAACGCACACATCCTGCGCCCCGGCTACGCCATCGAATACGACTACTTCGACCCGCGCTCGCTCAAGAGCAGCTTCGAGACGCGTCAAATCCAGGGCCTGTTCTTTGCCGGGCAGATCAACGGCACCACCGGCTACGAAGAGGCTGCGGCCCAGGGCCTGTTCGCAGGCATCAACGCCGCGCTGCAGTGCCGGGGCGATGCGCCCTGGCTGCCCGGCCGGGACGAGGCCTACCTGGGCGTGCTGGTGGATGATCTGATCACCAAGGGTGTGACGGAGCCCTACCGCATGTTTACCAGCCGGGCCGAGTTCCGCCTGCAGCTGCGCGAGGACAACGCGGACATGCGCCTGACCGAAGTGGGGCGCCAGATGGGTCTGGTGGACGATGCGCGCTGGGATGCTTTCAGCCGCAAGCGCGATGCTGTTTCACGTGAAACAGAGCGCCTCAAGGCCACCTGGGTGAACCCGCGCAACCTGCCCGCCGTCGAATCCGAGCGCGTGCTGGGCAAGAGTATTGAGCACGAATACAACCTGTTCGAACTGCTGCGCCGCCCCGATGTGAGTTACGCCAACCTAATGTCGATGGACGGTGGCAAGTACGCATCGGCGGATGTTTCACGTGAAACCCTGGGCGACCTGAGCGCATCGGTGCTGGAGCAGGTGGAGATTGCCGCCAAGTACGCGGGCTACATCGACCGCCAGAAGGGCGAGGTGGAGCGCGCCGCGCATTTCGAGAAGCTGCGCTTGCCGCCCGACCTGGACTACATGCAGGTCACGGCCCTGAGCATCGAGGCACGCCAGGTGCTCAACCGCCACCGGCCCGAGACCCTGGGCCATGCCTCGCGCATCACGGGCATCACGCCCGCGTCGATCTCGCTGCTGATGGTGCATTTGAAGAAGGGCGGGTTCAAGGAATTTGCCGTGGCCCCGGCAGCGCCCGCCAAGGCAGAAGGCGAAGTGGCGGCATGACGATGGCGGTGAATACCCACTACGACAGCCTGCGCCAGCAACTGCAAGCTGGGGCCGATGCCCTGGCGCTGGGCTTGAGCGATGTGCAGGTCGGGCTGTTGATGGACTTCCTGGCGCTGCTGCAGAAGTGGAACAAGGTCTATAACCTGACGGCCGTGCGCGACCCGCAGGAGATGATGACGCACCACCTGCTGGACAGCCTGGCCGCTGTAGCACCCCTGCGGCGGCATGTGGCGGGCCTGCAGCAGGGCGGGGTGGCGGCGGTGAAGCTGCTGGATGTCGGATCGGGCGGCGGCCTGCCCGGCGTGGTGTTTGCCATCTGCTGCCCCGAGGTGGATGTGAGCTGCGTGGACACCGTGGGCAAGAAGGCCGCGTTCATCCAGCAGGCGGCGGTGGCGCTCAAGCTGCGCAACCTGCACGGCGTGCATGCGCGGGTCGAGACGCTGACCACGCCGTTCGACCTCATCAGCTGCCGCGCGTTTGCCTCACTGCCGGACTTTGTCACCTGGTCGCGCAGCGCACTGGCCGCGCCCCATGGGGGGTGGCTGGCCATGAAGGGCAAACACCCCGAGGACGAAATCGCCGCGCTGCCTGCGGATGTGGCGGTGTTTCACGTGGAACAGCTCGCGGTGCCGGGCCTGGATGCCGAGCGCTGCATCGTCTGGATGAAGCCGGTCTGATGGCCTCGGCGCTGCGGTGCCGACTTTTCGACAGCCAGGGCAGGGGGCTCGCGTAAACTCGGCTGCTCACCCGGGTGCATCTTTCCGTCGCACCCTCCCCGCGCACCAGGAGAAACCATGTTCGGCATCGCAGACTACGGCGCCTTCGTCGCTGCCATTGTGTTGTTCCTGCTCATCCCAGGCCCTGGCAATCTGGCGCTCATCACCTCCACCAGCAAGGGCGGCATACGGGGCGGTTTGGCCGCCACCATGGGCGTGATTGCGGGTGACCAGGTGCTGATGTGGGCGGCGGTGGCCGGTGTGGCCACGCTGCTGGCCACCCACCCGGCGGCTTTCAACGCCGTGCAGTGGCTGGGCGCGGCCTACCTCGCGTGGCTGGGCTTCAAGATGGTCACGGCCAAGCCGGGCGCCCAGCCCATCCTGAACATCGAGCCGCGCCACTACTTCAAACAGGCCGGGCTGATCACCTTGCTCAACCCCAAGGCCATCGTGTTCTACATGGCGTTCTTTCCGCTGTTCGTGGACCCGGCCCGGCACCAGGGCATGCTGACCTTTGGCGTGATGGCGGCCACGGTGGCGGCATTGACGTTTCTCTATGGCCTGGTCGCGGTGCTGCTCACGCACTTTCTGGCCGAGCGCATGCGCGCCAACCCGCGCATCGGCCGCGCGCTGGAAAAGATCGCGGGCGTCTTCCTGATCGGCTTTGGCATCAAGCTGGCCATCTCCAAATAACACCACACGGACTGCAGCACCCACATGGCCAAGATTTTTTGCGTTGCCAACCAGAAGGGCGGCGTCGGCAAGACCACCACCACCGTCAACCTCGCTGCCGGCCTGGCCAAGATTGGCCAGCGCGTGCTGATGGTGGACCTGGACCCGCAAGGCAATGCCACCATGGGCTCGGGCGTGGACAAGCGCAGCCTCGACCTCACGGTGTACGACGTGCTGCTCGAATCCGCTTCGGTGAAGGAGGCGGCCGTGCTGTCGGACAAATGTGGCTACTGGGTGCTGGGCGCCAACCGCGAACTGGCGGGCGCCGAGGTGGAACTGGTGACGCTGGAGCACCGCGAAAAGCGCCTCAAGGCCGCGCTGGCCGAGGCGGATGCCGACTTCGACTTCGTGCTCATCGACTGCCCGCCCAGCTTGAGCATGCTCACCCTCAACGGCCTGTGCAGCGCCCACGGCGTGATCGTGCCCATGCAGTGCGAATACTTCGCGCTGGAAGGGCTCACGGACCTGGTCAACACCATCAAGCAGGTGCACGCCAACCTCAATGCCGACCTGCAGATCATCGGCCTGCTGCGCGTGATGTTCGACCCGCGCATCACGCTGCAGCAGCAGGTGAGCGACCAGCTCAAGGGCCACTTTGGCGACAAGGTGTTCAACAGCGTGATCCCGCGCAACGTGCGCCTGGCCGAGGCGCCCAGCTATGGCCTGCCCGGTGTGGTGTTTGACCCGGCCGCCAAGGGCAGCCAGGCGTTTGTCGAGTTTGCCGAGGAGATGGTCGAGCGCGTGAAAAACATGCCTGCTGCAGCCTCTTCCATGGCAAAAATGCCTGCCTCCGCCTGATAGGCAAGCGTTAACAGCTATTAAATTGATAGTGATGAAGCCCGCCACCATCCTGCTGCTGCCCGGCTGGCAGAACTCCGGCCCCGACCACTGGCAAAGCCGCTGGGAGTCCCGCCACGGTGACCAGCGCGTGGAGCAGCACGACTGGATGCGCCCGCTGCGCGGCGACTGGTCGGCGCGCCTGGAAGAGACCGTGGCCGACGCTGAGGGCCCTGTGGTGCTGGCAGCGCACAGCCTGGGCTGCATCCTCACCGCCTGGTGGGCGGCGCACACCCGCCACGCGGCCAAGGTGCGCGGTGCACTGCTGGTGGCCCCGGGCGATGTGGAGCGGCCCGACCTGGCCGCGCAGATCCACGGCTGGGCACCCATTGCGCGCCAGCCGCTGCCGTTTCCGGCCGTGCTGGTGGGCAGCCGCAATGACCCGTACTGCAGCTTCGAGCGCGCTGAGGGGTTTGCCCAGGCCTGGGGTGCGCGGTTTGTGGACTATGGCGAGCGCGGGCACATCAATGCCGAATCCGGGCTAGGCGACTGGGACGAGGGGCGGGGCTGGCTGATGCAGCTCGCCACCCCGGTATGAGCCGCTGGGCCTTTTGGCGCAAGCGCCCGCCAGTGACGGCGGGCGATGCTGTCCCTCCACCTCGGCGGGTCACGGCTGACTTCTACTGGCTTGGCGACGCCTTGCAGCTGGCGCTGGCCTGGCTGCTGCCCAGCGGGGCGGTGGTGGTGGGTGCGCTCGGGCAGTTCATGCTGGCCCTGGTGCTGCTCACGGTGGCCTTCGGCGTGTGGCTGCGCCTGTGGCGGAGCCGAAAAAAGCGCCGTGCCATGGGCCGTGCGGCGCGTTGACAACCCCCTGTACTGTTTCGCACCCATGTCCAAAATCTCTCTCGCGGCCATTGCTGACCAATTGCCCCGCGCCTGGAACTCCACCGTGGTGGGCCGCGCCGCAGGCGCCAACCTCAAGGTGCTGCGCATGGACGACGCGGCCTATCCCGACGAATCGCACGACTTTGACGAGGCCCTGCTGGTGCTGGATGGCTGCATGCGCCTGGACCTGCAAGGGCAGGTCACCGAGGTGAACGCGGGCGAGGTGTTCATCGTGCCCGCAGGCGTGCCCCACGCCGTGGCGCCTGGCAGCCACGGCACGCTGGTCATCATCGACCGCTGAAGATTTCCCTCTCCCCATTTCCTTTTCGAGAAGAAGACATCGCATGGTCACCAAAAAACCCAAGGGCCTCGGCCGAGGCCTGGAGGCCCTGCTGGGCCCCAAGGTCGAAGACAAAGTGGAGCAGGCCCAGGCTGCCGAAGCAGGCCTGCCCAGCAGCCTGCCGCTGTCCGAACTGGTGCCGGGTGTGTACCAGCCGCGCACGCGCATGGACGAAGGCGCGCTGTACGAGCTGGCCGAGTCCATCAAGGCCCAGGGCATCATGCAGCCCATCCTGGTGCGGCGCCTTACGGACGGCGAGCACGCGGGCAAGTACGAAATCATCGCGGGCGAGCGGCGCTTTCGGGCCTCGCGCCTGGCGGGCCTGGCCGAGGTGCCGGTGCTGGTGCGCGATGTGCCCAACGAGTCTGCGGCCGCGATGGCGCTCATCGAGAACATCCAGCGCGAAGACCTGAACCCGCTGGAAGAAGCCCAGGGCCTGCAGCGCCTGGTGCGCGAATTTGGCCTCACGCACGAGCTGGCCGCGCAGGCCGTGGGCCGCTCGCGCAGTGCTGCCAGCAACCTGCTGCGCCTCTTGAACCTGGCCGAGCCCGTGCAGACCATGCTGATGGCGGGCGACATCGACATGGGCCACGCGCGTGCGCTGCTGGCGCTGGACCGCGCCGCGCAGATCACGGCGGGCAACCAGATCGCGGCCAAGAAGCTGTCGGTGCGCGAGGCCGAGGCACTGGTGAAAAAGCTCAGCGCCGAGTTCAGCCTGGTGCCCCAGAAGCCCAAGAAGGAAAAGTCGCGCGACCTGAAGCGCGTAGAAGAAGAACTGTCGGACCTGCTCATGGCCGAGGTCGAGGTGCGCGTCAAAAAACGCGTCAAGCGCCATGGCCGCGTGGAAGACATGGGCGAGCTGGCGATCCAGTTCGGCTCGCTCGAAGCGCTCAACGGGCTGATCGACCGCCTGCGGGGCGAGAAGGTGTGAAGAACCCCGCACCGTGGGCGCCGCTTCTGTTGCGGCGCAACCATGCGTGAAATAGCGCACGGAAACGGTTTCCAGCCGTAACTTGCGCAGGCAAAATGCGTCTGTGCGGGGCCTACACTGCGCTGCGTTCAACACACCCGGGTTGACCGCAAGGCCTCTTCACAGGGCGGCGACAATGCCGCGCTGCGGCCCACGATGGTTTGCCGGGTGATTCCTGTATCTCCTGGAACAGACCACCATGACCTCTTTGCGCTTTGTCCTGACCCCCGCCTGCCTAGCCGTTGGCCTGAGCATCGCCAGCCTGGGCGCCCAGGCCCAAAACACCAAAACCCCCAAGGTCCAGCTGTGGATGGACCTGTCCACCGGCACCATGGCGGGCATGCCCGAGATGGACAGCCTGCCCGGCGGCGGCGGCATGCTCGGCGGCCTCATGGGGGGCGGCGCGCAGGGCAGGGCAGGCAACGGCAACACCGCCTATGGCCATGCCCGCGCCATGTCCGTCATGCCGCCGCGTGTCATCGACATCGCCCTGCACAACAGCTTGCGTCCCGGCGTAGAAGCCAGCCAGGCCATCCCGCCCGGCATGCGCATGGGTGAATCCCTGCCGCTGATCCCGCCGCGTGCCCAGCCCACCCAGACCGAGCCCGGTGACGTGCCGCAGGAATACCAGCAGCACCAGCCCAAGGGCCGCATCCTGCTGTACTGGGGCTGCGGCAGTGCGGTGCGTGCGGGCCAGCCGCGCGTGATCGACCTGGCGCGCGCCAAGCCAGCCGACTACGCCCAGGCCTTTGCAGGCCGCGCCGTGCCCGACCGGGGGCCGCGCGTGGGCCCGGCCTATGCGCTGTACCCCAACGAACGCAACCAGGTCAGCCTGTCGCGGGACAGCTCGGTGGTGGGCGACCACCAGGTGCGTGGCGATGGTGTGCCTGCCTCCATGAAATTCACGCTGGGCGCGGCGCAGGACCTGATGCCCGCCATCGACCTGCGCACCACCGGCAAGCCGCAGGACAGCATGGGCACCAGCTGGCAGCCCGTGCGCAACGCGCGTGCCTACTACCTGCATGCCATGTCGCAGAACGGGGACGACCTCATCATGTGGTCCAGCGCCGAAACGCCCGACACCGGCATGGGCCTGTTCGACTACCTCTCGCCCGCCACCATCGACCGCTGGCTCAAGGAGCGCGTGCTGCTGCAGCCCGAGACCACGCAGTGTGCGATTCCTCAAGGCATCTTCGCGGGCGGGCGCGATGCCACGCCCATGCTGCGCATGATGGCCTACGGGGGCGAAAGTCACATCGTGTACCCACCCCGCCCGGCCGACCCCAAGGCCGCGTGGGAGCCCGAATGGTCGGTGCGTGTGCGTGTGAAGTCGCACACCATGGCCATGCTGGGCGAGGAGATGCAGGGACAGCGCGGGGGCATGGGCGCTGCCGCCCCGGCGGGCGCCGGTGGCGGAGCTTATTCGAGCGGCATGGGCAGCGGCCAGGCCGCAGGCGGTGCACCCTCGGATGCGGGCACCCCTGGCGAGGTGGTGAACCCCGTCAACCTGCTGCGCGGCCTGTTCGGTCGCTGATCCAGAAAGAACACACCCCATGCTTGCCCTGCGCATGCCCTGGCCCTTGCCCGCGCTGATGGCGTGGGCGGGTGCGTGGCTGATTTTTGTCGCGCTGCAACGCGCGGCCGTGCCGCCCGTGGGGGCCTTGCTGGCCGCCTGCCTGCTGGGTACGGCCGCCAGTGTGCTGGGCGGCAGCTGGTGGCGGCGGGGGTTGATTGCGGCGGGGTTCCCCTTGTCGCTGGCGCTGCTGGGGGCGGCCAGCCTGCCAACATGGGCGTGGCTGGTGCCGCTGGCGCTGCTGTTGCTGGTGTACCCGCTCAACGCGTGGCGCGATGCGCCGCTGTTCCCCACCCCACGCCACGCGCTGCAGTCCCTGGCCGTGCAGGCGCCGCTGCCTCTGGGCGCACGCGTGCTCGATGCGGGTTGTGGCCTGGGCGATGGACTCAAGGCCCTGCGCCACGCCTACCCTGCGGCCCAGCTGGAGGGGCTGGAGTGGAGCTGGCCGCTGCGCCTGCTGTGCGCCTTGCGCTGCCCGTGGGCCCGGGTGCAGCGTGCCGACATGTGGAAGGCCGACTGGAGCACCTACCAGATGGTGTACCTGTTCCAGCGGCCCGAGAGCATGGCCCGCGCGGCTGCCAAGGCCCAGGCCGAGCTGGCACCCGGCGCGTGGCTGGTGAGCCTGGAATTCGCCGTGCCCGGCTGGTTGCCCAGCGCCCAGCTGCGTGCGCCCGGTGGGCGTGTGGTGTGGCTGTACCGTATGCCACTGAACCGCGTGGAGGGCTGAGATGCACCACGCCCTGCTTTTGTTTCAGCCTGTGTCCCAGGCACCGAACGGTTACAGAAAAGATACAAGCTTTTGCTACATTGCGCGGCTGGCTACAACCCCATACACAACAACCAAGAAACTCACAGCCAGAGGGGGTCGCACACAGCACGTATCCGCGCCGGGAGGGGGCGCACGGGCTGCCAGCACCCGCCTTGACCGGACTTCCACCACGCACGCCGTATTCGCCGCACCCTCCCTTTGGCGGGGCTGTCGCGCGGCTGCGCATGGGAAGCGCGGTGTGTTTCTGGTGAGCAACCGACCGATCTGCAAGGAGCATCCATGACCGCCCACCCATCTCGTTTCCGTCCGCGCCTGCTGTGGGTGCTGGCGCTGAGCGCTGCCCTCACCGGCTGCGCCACCATGCAGAGCCACGACAAGCTGGCCACCGACATGCAGACCGCCGGCCGCTCGGGGGGCATTCCTGCTGCCATCGCCCAGCTCGAAAGCACGGCCAAGACCGAAGAGGAAAAGACAGCGCTGCTCTACAACATGGAACGCGGCGAGTTGCTGCGCATGGACCGCCGCTACCCCGACAGCACCAACGCCTTCCTGCTGGCCGACAACAAGGTCAAGGAATGGGAAGAGACCGCCAAGACCAACCCCAGCAAGCTCATGGGCACCGTGGGAGCCGCGCTGATCAGCGAGCGCCTGAAGGTCTACGAAGGCCAGGACTACGAAAAGGTGTGGGTGACCACGCGCCTGGCGCTTAACCGCATGGCCGTGGGCGACTTTGAAAACGCCCGCGTGGACATCAAGCGCACGCACGAACGCGAAGCCATCATTGCCGAGTTCCGCGCCAAGGAAACCCTGGCAGCTGAAGAAGAAGCCAAGTCCAAGGGCGCCACGTCCGGCGGCAAGGAACTGAACGGCTACCCCGTCGAGACGCTCAACGACCCCGAGGTGCTGGCGCTCAAGAACGGTTACCAGAACGCGCTCAGCCACTACCTGGCTGGTTTCCTGTACGAAATGCTCAACGAGCCCGGCCTGGCCGCGCCCGGCTACCGCAAGGCGATTGAACTCAAGCCCGAAACGGCCGTGCTCGAAGAAGGCCTGCGTGGCCTGGACAACCGCACCGGCTTCACCTGGAAGCGCCGCCAGCGCATGACCGACGTGCTCTTCATCGTCGAAGCCGGTGACGCCCCCGCGCGCAAGCCCAAGGCCTTCACCATCCCCGTGCCCACCGGGCGCGGCCTGGTCACGGCCAGCATCTCCTACCCCGTGATCGAGCCTTCCAAGGATGCGCTGCTGACCACCATTTCTGCGGCGGGCACCGACCTCAAGCTCGAAAAAGTGGTGGACGTGAACGTGATGGCACGCCGCGCGCTCAAGGACGAAATGCCCGGCATGGTGCTGCGCGGCTTCACCCGCGCCGTGGCCAAGGGCGTGCTGCAGAACGAGCTGCAAAAGCGCGGCGGCCTGATCGGCGGCATCATCGGCGCGGCCGCCTCGGTGGCCACCGAGCAGGCTGATGACCGCATGTGGCGCATGCTGCCCGGCCGCGTGTACGTGGCCCGTGGCTACCTGCCGCCCGGCGAACACCTGGTGAGCGTGAACGGCCGCCAGCTGCCCCAGCCCATCAAGATCGACGGCCAGTACGCCCTGGTGCCCCTGCGCATGTACGACAACAGCGTTCTGACCGGCGACGTGGCCATGCTGGGCCAGTTGCCCACCGTGGCCGCTGCGCCCCAGCCTGCCCCCGCCGCAGCGGCGGCACCCGCTGCCCCGGTGCGCACCACCAACAACAACCGCACCCGCCCCGTGCCCGCGTCTACCGTCAAGCCCACGGCAGCCCAGCCCGCAGCGGCCGCCAAGAACTGATCCCTGTTTCCGACCCCATTCAAGGAGCCTTCGGCATGAGAAACCGTTTTGTCCCCGCCGCGATCCCCACCGTGCTGTGCGCGGGCCTGATCGCCCTGGCCACCAACGCCAGCGCCCAACTGCATGACCCAGCCACCCCGCTGGCAGTTGCCTCCAAGGTCGCCCTGCGTGGCGAAGCCAACAGCATCGCCGTGCGTGAGATGCGCATCGTGCGCAAGAACGACATCCTGGTGGTGCAGGCCGACATGGCCAATATGGGTCGCACCGACCGCACCGTGTTCTACCGCTTCAAGTGGCTGGACAACGTGGGCAACCAGGTGGGCGATGGCGAGTCCTGGAAGCAGATGAGCGTGCTCGGCCTGGGCCAACAGACCGTCAAGAGCGTGGCGCCCACGTCTGCGGCTGTCGATCTGCGCCTGGAAATGAATGTGGAGCCGCGCTGATCGCGCCGCCCACCCCGATTGTTGAGTGAGGAGTTGAAAACCATGACCACCCAGAACCGTATCCAGCGCACTGCGCTCGTCCTGGCCCTCGCGGCCGGCACCCTGGCCCTGTCGGCCTGCCAGAACCTGTCCTCGCCCACCGTGCGTTTTGACCGCCAGGTCAACTACGGCGACGCCAAGGCCGTCGAACTGGTGACCAACGAATTCGGCTCCACCGACCTGCAGATGATTGCCGAGAAGATGACCGGCGGTTTGCTCGAAACCGGCATCTTCCAGGGCCGCCCCACGGTGACGATCTCCACTGTCAAGAACAAGACCAGCGAGTACATCGACACCACCAACGTGATGAACTCGATCCAGACCTCGCTGGTCAAGTCAGGCAAGGTGCGCTTTGTGCGTTCCATCAACGAAATGCAGGCCGGTGTGGACGAGCTGCAGCGCCAGAACCAGAGCGGCCTGTACAAGCAGGGCACAACCGCCAAGGTCGGCCAGATGACCGCCGCCAAATACAGCATGGAAGGCGAGCTGACCAGCATCGTCAAGCAGAACAACGCCACCAAGGACGTGTACTACAAGTTCACGCTCAAGCTGTTTGATGTGCAGGAAGGCACGATCGAATGGCAGGACGAGAAAGAAATCAGAAAGACCAGCAAGCGCTGATCTTTCACAAGGAGCACACCATGCAACGAAGAATCACCCTCCACGCGGCCCTGGCCGTGATTGCGGCCACTACGCTGGCCTGGGGCACGGGCGCCCAGGCGCAGCAGCCCGGCGCGGCGCCCAAGATCGCCGTGACCGACCTGGCCTACGCCCAGCGCGTGTCCGAATACTTCTTGGCCGGTACCTACCAGCGCAGCAGCCAGATGAGCGCTGGCGGCAGCCACAGCGGTGGCTACAGCCACGGCCCCTATGGCGGTGGCGGCTCGCACTCGGGCAGCCACTCGATGCAGGCGTCCGAGCAGGCCAGCGGCACCTACGTGGCCGGGCGCTACAGCTACATCGAACAGCGCGAGCTGGGTGGCTACACCAACGACATCAAGGGCGCCATCCTGCAGGGCACGTACTTCCGCCTGATTCAGGGCAAGGGCTTTGACGCGGGCAAGCCCCAGCCGAGCAAGGCCGAGCAGGTGCTCAACCAGGTGCAGGGCGGCAAGATGGCCACGCCCCAGGTGCAGCCCCAGGTCAACGACGTGATCACCCGCATCAAGAAGGGCGAGTTCAACGGCGCCGACTACGTGCTGTTTGGCGTGGTGTCGAGCATCGAGTTCACCGATGCGCTCTCGCCCCTGCAGGGCACCACCAGCGCCACGCGCCAGTACGGCCTGCAGCTGCTGGCGGACTTCTCGCTCATCAACACCAAGACCTACGAGATCAAGGCCGCGTTCTCCGCCCAGGGCGAAGGCAACGACACCAAGATTTTGTCGATCCGTGGCGACATCGCCCCACCCAACCGCGCCAAGGTGATGCGCGAAACCTCGCTGTCGCTGGCGCAGGACGTGTACCAGCAGCTCGCCGGGCAGCTGGGTTACACCGACGCCAATCTGGCGCGCGGCGTGCGCCCGCCGCCGGTGTACCAGCAAGGTGGCCAGCCCATGCCCGTGCCGCAGCCCCAGCAGCCCGAGCAGGTGCTGATCCTCAAGTAAGCCGCCGTGCGCCCCACCGTGCACCAGCAACCCCTGGGGGCACCGGCCAGTGCGGCGCCCGCCCTCTCCAAGGCCAGCCCTGCGCTGGCCTTTTTTGCGTCTGCCGCCCTGACCTTGGTGCTGGCCGGTTGCGCAGCCTCGCACGTACCTCAGAGCGCGATTGCGGCACCAACAGACCCTCTGCCGCCCGCCACCGCGCAGGGCCCGGCACCGGGCGCTGGCTTCGTCCGGCAGACCTTGCCCGGTGCGAGCGGCGCGACGCTCCAGGCACTGCAGCGTGGCGAGCGCACGGCACCCCTGCGCTACCGCGTGATCGTTGTTCCCGGTTCGGGTTGCGCGGGCATGGAGCCGATCGCGGAGCGCTACTTTGCCGGCCTGCTGCACGCGCAGGTGCTGGTGCTGCACAAGCCGGGCGTAGACCCCGGAGCCCGCACCGCCCCCGCCGACTGCCCGCACAGCTTTGTCTTGCGGGACCGGCATTCCACTTGGCTCGCACACGCCCGTGTGGCCCTGCGTGCGGATGCGCTGTTGCGCCAGGGGCAGCCCGCGCTGCCGCAGCTGCTGGTGGGCATCTCTGAAGGGGCCGAGCTGCTGCCTGCGCTGGCGCCCGAGGTGCCACAGATCGCAGGCTTGGTGCTCATCGGCTCCAGCGGGCTGGACCCGCAGGAGGCCGGGGCATTGCAGGCCCGCCGCCTGGGCGTGCAGGGCGACTGGGCAGCGCTGGGCCAGATCGTGGCGGGCGCTCCGCACGACAGCGTGGTAGTGCAGGGGCGCAGCCTGGGTTACTGGCGCGACCTGTGGAACTGGCCGCTGACCCTGCCCCTGCTGCAAGGTCCCTGGCCGCTGCTGCAGGTGTGGGGCAGCGACGATGCGCTGGTGCCCGCCGTGGCCTACACACGTTTTGCGGAGCTGGCTGCCTTGCGCACCGTGCCCTACTGCGCGCGGCGCATCGACGGTGCCGACCACGGCCTGCAGCGTGCCGCCGCAGGGGTGGACGGCGTGCAGCAGGTGTGGGCCTGGACCGAGCAATGGGCCCGTCAACCGGCCGCCGGGCTGTGTGAGCCGCTGCGACTGCTACGAGAGCAGCAGCAGGTTCCTAGCGCGGCCGGTACATCCTGAACAACTGCTCCGGCCCCACCGTGAAATAGTCCGCCGGGCCGCCGCCGCGCAGGATATGCCCCGCGTTCGCGGTGTCGTAAACACCGTCTTTCAGCAGCGCCTGATCGATGTGCACAGCCACCACCTCGCCCAGCACCAGCCAGGTGTCCACCTGGGCCCCGTCCGCCCCCTGCAGCTGCAGGATCTGCGTGCTGCGGCATTCAAAGGTGACCGGGCTTTCGGCCACGCGTGGCGGGCGCACGCGCGTGGAGGGCAGGGGGGTGAGGCCGGTCAGATCGAACTCGCTCACTTCAGGTGGCACGGCGGCGCAGCTCTGGTTCATCACCGCGGCTAGGTCGCGGGTTGCCAGGTTCCACACAAACTCGCCGGTGGCCTGCACATTGCGCACCGTGTCCTTGTAGCCAATGCTGGCAAAGCCCACGATGGGCGGCACGTAGTTGAAGGCGTTGAAGAAGCTGTAGGGCGCCAGGTTGGTGGCGCCTGTGGCGTTTTGCGTGGAGATCCAGCCAATGGGGCGCGGCCCCACGATGGCGTTGAACGGGTCGTGCGGCAGGCCGTGGCCCTGGCGGGGTTCGTAGCTGTGGAAGGTGCGTGCGGGCGGTGGGGTCATGGGGCTTTGTGGGCAGGGGCAGACAGCCAGTACCTTAGCGGCAGACGCCGCACGCTGCGGTCACGGGGGTATCAAGGCGCTCACTTTTTAATAGCTATTCACGCTTATTGGATGAGCGGAGAGGGCTTTTTGGAGTGCTGAAGTACCGACCCTTGGCTCAGCGGGTCGGGCTGGGCGCGGCGCAGATGCCGGGGGTTGCGCGTGGCGGAACGGTGCACACCATGCGCAGCTGTGCGGAGAACGTGCCCTGGCCGATGCCGGAGCTGGACGCCGTCAACCAGGAGACCTGCTGGCGCACGCGCTCCAGCGCCGCGCGAACCTCTGCCTCGCTGCCGCTTCCCTCCAGCTCGACAAGCTGGCCGCGCTTGCCGTCGCGCAGCAACAGCTTGGTCAGCGTTACCCCGTTGCCCAGCACCGGGCGCAGCGCGTCTTCCACCTGTTGTTGGGTGTAGGTGCTGCCGGTCGCTGGCAGGCACACGCTGCGGTCACCCGGCGCCGCGCACAGAAAGGTGACCAGCACGCGGTAGGCTACCTGGTCTGCCTCGCGCCGGACCCAGGCCACCTGCGAACTGCGCACCTCGCCCGAGCGCTCCAGCGCTTGTGCCCATTCGCGCACGGCCGCGTCATCGGGTGCGCGGCCTTCCAGCGCCGCACCGTCCTTCCACAGGTCGATCTTGCCCAGGGTCACGCCGCGTGGCAGCAGCGGCTGCAGCACATCGCTGACACGCTGGCGCGGCGAGACGGGCTCACCGCTGGCAGCCTGCGCGCCCGGGGGAGGTGGAGCGCCAGGGTCGGGCGTTGGCAGTACCGGCCGGGGGCCGGCAAGGCCCATCACCTCCTGTTGCAGCGCGCGGGTTTCATCCCGCAGGGCGCTGGTCAGGGGCATGGGGTTCACGCGGCCCGCAGGCACTTTGAGCGCGCTGACGGGGCCATCGATCCAGATCGGGTATTCCAGTGCGATCTTGCCCGGCGCGCTGGCCGGCTGGTAGTAGCCTGCTTCTGTGTCTGCGCCCATGCGGATGGAAAACCGTGCCCGGGTGGTGGTGGCTGACACACCCACGTGGCGCGCATCCATGTCGTGGAACAGCAGCGCTGTGCTGCGTTGCGAGCTGGCTAGCTGCAGCCACTGGACCTGTCCTGTACCACCCGCCACCACCGATGCGTTGGAGCTCACGCTCAGCAGCCCCGGGCGCGCCTCATGGAACCACAGCTTCATGCCGTGGCTAGGGTTCAGGCTCATGCGCAATACCGGCAGGTCCACCCGGTCAAAAAGCACCTTCAGGTTGTCACCGCGCAGCAGCAGTTCGTGGGCTGTGGCCAGCTGCAGCGTGAAGCACACTGCAGTGTTGTCAGCGCCCACGCGCGGGATGGTCGACGCACCCTGTGTGGCGCTGATCGTCACGTCGTACGGTCTGGGGCGGCTGCTACCGTGGCGGTCCGCACTGTAGGTGGTGTCGGCGATCTGGAACGTTCCTCGCCCGAGGAACAGCCGGTTCTCCGCACCCGACACCACGCGCACCGTGCAGTCGTTGGCGATGATGTGCACATGCCGCAAGTTTCCCAGCCGGCCCGTGGCCGGGTCCCAGGGGCGCTCGCGGGCGTCGCGCAGCAGGTTGGCGCGTTCAATCAGCGTGTCGGGTGTGACGTCCAGCGACGCGGCGTGGGCCAGTGCAAGGGGCGCGCACACCAGCGCGACCAACATCAGGGAACGAAGAGTGCGTGGAGTGCGAAGGGGTGTCATGTTGTCCCATGGTACCGATGCACGGGCCCCTGTACTCACCTCCCTCACTGCGGTACCGGCTGCTGCTGCCCCAGAAACCGCCCCGGCGGCTGCCCCACCGACTTGCGCACCATGGCGCTGAAGGCGCTGGGGCTGTAGCCCAGTTCGGCGGCGATCTGGCCCATGGGCATGCGGCCGGCGGCCAGCGACACGGCCTTGGCCAGGATGACCTGCTGGCGCCATTGGGTAAAGGTGCTGCCCAGCTCGGAGCGGAACAGGCGCGCCACGGTGCGGGGGCTGGCGCCGGTGTCCTGCGCCCAGTCGGCCAGGGTGTCGTGGCGCGTGGGGTCGGCCAGCACGGCTTCGCAGAGGTGGCGCAGGCGCTTGTCCTGGGGCAGGTCCACGCCCAGCTTCACGGCGGCGGCGCGGGCCAGTTCGCCCCTGACCAGGGCGCTCAAATGCTGTTCGCGCCGCAGGTCGGCGGTGCTGATCGCGGGGCCGCCGTCGGGCGCGGTGGGCATCTCGCGCACCAGGGCACGTAGCAGGTCAGACACCTCCAGCACGCGGCACTGGCGCCAGGCGTCTTCGTGGTCGCGTGGCACGCCGGGGCCGCAGCGGCCCCGGGGCTGGTGGAAGTACAGCGTGCGCAGGTCGGCGTCTTCGACCATGGTCACGGCATGTTCCACGCCGGGCGGAATCCACAGCGCGCGCGAAGGGGGCACGATGTAGGTGCCGTGGTTCACCGTGAGCCGGATCACGCCCGTGGTCGATATCGCTACCTGCGCCCAGGGGTGGCTGTGCGGCATCACCTGCGTGTCGGCGGCCAGCCAGCGCAGCTTGGCGCGCACCGGGCGGGCGGCGGTGGGCACAAACAGCTCGGGCGTGAGCGAGTCCACGTACGACATTCCGCGCGGCTTGCCAGCGGGCGCACGGGGCACGACCTGGGCCGCAAAATGCTCCACCCCCGGTTCGGCGGGCGATGCGTGGTCGGTGGGCGGGTTTGGCATGTTTGCGATAGAAGTTGTCTGCCTATCGTAAACCTGCCGAGGCCATGCTGCCTAAGATCAAGCCCATGACTGCTTCTTCTTCCAGCACCCTCGCCAACCCTGTCCCCTTGCGGCAGGACGCCCGCACCATTGGCCTCATCGGCCTGGCCCACGGCAGCTCGCACTTCTTTCACATGCTGCTACCGCCGCTGTTTCCGTGGCTGATCGGCGAGTTCGGCTTCAGCTATTCCGAGCTGGGCCTGCTGGTGTCGGTGTTCTTCGTGATTTCGGGCGTGGGTCAGGCGCTGTCGGGTTTCATCGTGGACCGCGTGGGCGCGCGGCCGGTGATGTTTTTTGCGCTGTCGAGTTTTGCCGCCGCCGGCCTGGCCGCCGGCACCGCGCAGGGCTATACCGGGCTGCTGCTGGCGGCGGCGTTGGCCGGGCTGGGCAATGCGCCGTTCCACCCGGTGGACTTCACGATTCTGAACAAACGCGTGTCGCCGCAGCGTCTGGGGCATGGCTTTTCGGTGCACGGCATCAGCGGTAACCTGGGCTGGGCCACGGCGCCGGTGTTCATGGCGGGCATTGCCACGGCCACGGGCTCGTGGCGCACGGCTTGCCTGTGCGGGGGGCTGTTGGCCCTGGTGGTGCTGGCCATCATGGTGTGGAACCGCGACGCCATTGACGACCGGCAGGGCAGCTGGGCACACCAGGCCAAGGGCGGGGCAGGGGCGGCCGCCAAGCCCGAGCATCCCATGGCCTTCCTCAAGCTGCCTTCGGTGTGGCTGTGTTTCTCGTTCTTCTTCTGGAGCACCTGTGCGCTCAGCGCCATCCAGAGTTTTGCCAGCCCCGCGCTGCAGTCCATGTACGGCCTGCCGCTGAGCATCACGGCCATGGTGGTCACGGGCTACATGCTGTGTGGCGCGGCGGGCATGCTGGTGGGCGGTTTTCTGGTGGGCCGCGTGCAGCGGCTGGAGAAGATCATTTCGGTGTGCCTGCTGGGGTCGGCTGCGCTGCTGGTGGTGGTGGGCCTGGGGCTGCTGCCCGGCATGGCGGCGGTGGTGGTGGCCTCGGTGGCGGGGCTGGGCACGGGCCTGGCGGGCCCCTCGCGCGACATGCTGATCAAGCGCGCCGCGCCCCCCGGCGCCACCGGCCGGGTGTATGGCACGGTGTATTCGGGGCTGGACCTGGGCTTTTGCCTTGCAGCCCCCGCATTTGGCGCCATGCTGGACCATGGCATGACCTCGGGCATCTTCTACGGCTCGGCCTTCACGCTGGCGCTGAGTGTGGTGTCGGCGGCGCTGGTGGGCGTGGGGGTGGCGGCGCGGGCTGCGCGGCCGCTGGCGACGCCCGCCTGAGGAACGCTGGACGGTTCACGGGCACGTCCGCTGGGTTGGCCTGGCTCCTGCATACTCGGACCATGCCATTTCCTATCGAAGAACGCCGCGCCCTGCTCAATGTGAAGGGCGTGGGACCGACCGTCGTCACCCGGCTGGAACAGATGGGCTTTGAATCGCTGGCGCATCTGGCCAAGGCCAATGCCCTGGACATTGTGTCCACGGCCTCGGCGATGGTGGGCTCCACCTGCTGGAAGAACAGTCCCCAGGCCCGTGCTGCCATTCAGGCGGCCATTGCACTGGCCCAGTCGCGGCCTGCTTGACCTTTCTGCTGCAAGCCTGGGTCGGGTGTGTTGCAATGCGGCCCGACGGTGGGCCCCAAGCGCCCCCGGCTGCTTGCCTCACACCACTTCCAGGACCTCCCCCATGACCTCGCCCATCTACAACGCCAGCATCCCCGTGTTCCGCCAGATGCTGGGCTCGCTCAAAGACATCCTCGCCCAGACCGAGGCCCACGCCACGGCGCGCAAGATTGAGCCGGACGCGCTGCTGCAAGCCCGGCTGTTCCCCGACATGTTCCCCCTGGCACGCCAGGTGCTGATTGCCTGCGACTTCGCCAAGGGCGTGGCCGCGCGCCTGGCCGGGGTGGAGGTGCCGTCCTTCCCCGACGCCGAGCGCCCCGGTTTTGCCGAGTTGAACGAACGCATTGCCACCGTGCTGGCGTTTGTGGAAAGCCTGCCCGAGGCCGCGTTTGCCGAGGCCGCCACGCGCACCATCACCATCCAGCCCGGCACGCCGCGCGAAAAGCAGTTTGTGGGCGAGCACTACCTGCTGCACTACGGCCTGCCGCAGTTCTTCTTCCACGTGAACGCGACCTACGCCATCGCGCGCCACAATGGCGTGGAGCTGGGCAAGCGCGACTACATGGGCAAGTACTGACCCGGGCCTGCGCGCAGGCGGCTGCCCCCCGGGGTGGCTACTGCGCGTAGTTCAGCGGCAGTGCGGTGGTGAACTTGATCTCTTCCATCGCAAAACTCGAACTCACATCCGACAGCGCTACGGCCTGCGTGAGCCGCTTGTAGACCGCGTCATAGGCGCGGATGTCGGGCACCACCACGCGCAGCAGGTAGTCCACATCCCCGCTCATGCGGTAGAACTCGACGATCTCGGGGATGTTCATCACCACGTCGCGCAGGGTCTCGAACCACTGCTGGTGGTGCTGGTTGGTCTTCATGGCCACGAACACCGTCACCCCCACATTGACCTTGCGCGGGTCCACCAGCGCCACGTGGCGGGTGATGTAGCCCTTCTCGCGCAGCCACTGGATGCGCCGCCAGCAAGGGGTGTTGGAGAGGTTCACCGCATCGGCCAGTTCGGCCAGCGGGGTTTCGGCGTCCTGCTGCAGCAAAGCCAGCAGTTGGCGGTCAATGGAATCCAGATTCAGTTTCACGGCGCATATGAAAAATCGTTTCTCGTATTTGGCGATAAGCGGGGCATAAAAGCAAAATGATTTTCATGTCCGTGTCACATACTGGACGGGCGTTTCTGGCACGGAATCTGCGGTCCATGTCCCGCAGTTCCAGGGCCTGGCACCCACTGTGGTGCGGCGTGCTCCGTGCCCCCCCGTGGTCCGCGCTCACCTTTTCCTTTCCTTCTCTTCCAAGGACTTTCATCCATGACGGCTTCTGTCTTTCGACGCAAACCCTATGCCCTGGGCCTGAGCATCGCCGCGCTGGCCGTGCTGGCCGCCTGTGGGGGCAGCGATGGCCCCACCACCCCGGTGGCCACGCCCGAGCCCGTCGAGCAGTACGTGCCGCCCGAGCCGCCCTCGGGCTACACGCCCAAGACCATCAGCTACGCCAACAAGGACATGGTGGCGGCAGCCAACCCGCTGGCGGTGAAGGCGGGCGTGGACATTCTGGCCAAGGGCGGCACCGCTACCGATGCCGCCATTGCGGTGCAGATGGTGCTGAACCTGGTGGAGCCGCAGTCCTCGGGCATTGGAGGCGGCGCCTTCATGCTGCACTTTGACAAGGGCGCCAACAAGCTGCTGGCCTACGACGGCCGCGAGACAGCGCCCAAGGCCGCCACGCCCAACCTCTTCATCGGTGCCGATGGCAAGCCGCTGGCGTTTCTGGCGGCGGTAGATGGCGGCCTGTCGGTCGGCACGCCAGGCGTGCTGCGCATGCTCGAAGCCGCGCACAAGGCGCACGGCAAGCTGCCATGGAAGGACCTGTTCGAGCCCGCCATCAAACTCAGCGAAGACGGCTTTGCGATCTCGCCGCGCATGAGTGTGTCGATCGCCGGATCGGCTGCGCGCATCAAGGCCCAGGGCGAGCCCGGCGCCAGCTACTTCCTCAACGCCGACGGCACGGCCAAGGCGGCGGGCACGCTGCTCAAGAACCCCGAACTCGCTGCCACCCTCAAGGCCATTGCGGCAGGTGGTGCCGACGCGTTCTACAAGGGCGACATTGCCAAGGACATCGTGGCCAAGGTCACCAGCCACCCCACCAACCCCGGCAAGCTCGCGCTCGATGACCTGAGCAGCTACACCCCCAAGGTGCGCGAGCCCGTGTGCGGCGTCTACCGCGTGTTGTACCGCGTGTGTGGCATGCCCGCGCCCAGCTCGGGTGGCATTGCGGTGCTGCAGACCCTGGGCTTGCTGCAGGGCTTTGACCTGGCGGCCATGAAGCCCAACACGCTGGACTCGGTGCACCTGGTGTCAGAGGCCTATCGCCTGGCCTACGCCGACCGCGCGCTGTATGTGGCCGACCCCGACTTCGTGAGCGTGCCCCAGGCCGGCCTCATCAACGCCGACTACCTCAAGGAGCGCGCCAAGCTCATCAGCATGAGCAAGAGCATCGGCACGCCCGTGGCGGGCACACCACCGGGCGTGAGCGGTGCCAAGGGGCGAGACAACTCGCTGGCCCTGCCATCGACCACCCACCTGTCCATCATCGACAACGCGGGCAATGCGGTGTCCATGACGACCACGATCGAAAACGGCTTTGGCAGCCTGCAGATGGTGCGCGGCTTCTTGCTGAACAACCAGCTCACCGACTTCTCCTTCACGGCCACCGACGCGGCGGGCAACCCCATTGCCAACAGCGTGCAGCCGGGCAAGCGCCCGCGCAGCTCCATGGCGCCCACCATCATCTTCAACGCCGCAACGGGTGACTTGGAAGGTGTTGTCGGCTCGCCCGGCGGCAGCGCCATCATCCAGTACACGGCCAAGACCATCCTGGGCATGACCGACTGGGGCCTGAACGTGCAGCAGGCCATCAACCTGCCCAACTTTGGCGCGCAGACCAACGCCACCACCTCCATTGAAAAGGGTTCGGTGATCGACACCGCCGCCATCCGCGACGGCCTCAAGGCGCGCGGCCACACCGTGGCGCAGACCGACACCTTCACCAGCGGCCTGCATGGCGCGGTGTTCAACGGTGTGCGGTCCAATGGCAATGTGGGCCTGCTGTCGCGCAACCCGGGCGCGGGCACCTATGCCGGTGGCGCCGACCCTCGCCGCGAAGGGATTGCGCAGGGCAACAACTGACCCGCGTTGTGATGGTCGGCTGCCGCATCCGAACCGGTGCGGCGCCGATGCAGGAAGAGGCTGCCAGGGGGACTACCGGGCAGCCTTTTTTTGTGGGGGCTCCGTGGCCACTGTCGGGTGTGGTTCGTCCGCCAGCGTGCGCAGCAGGGTGGTGAACGTGGCCGTGGGGCCCACGTTGTCCTCGGCGCGGTAGACCAGGGTCAGCGGCACATCCAGCCGCCCGCCATCCACCAGCGGCCGGTAGGCAATCGCATGGCGGTGCACGCCCAGCATGGACGACGGCACCACGGAAATGCCCGTGCCCGCCGCCACCAGGTTGAGGTTGGTCAGCATGCGCGCCACCTCGGCCACCACGCGGGGGCGCACGCCCTGCTCGGCACACAGCGCCAGCAGGTTGGCATACAGGCCGGGCGCGCCGGGGCGGCGCACCAGGATCATGGGTTCGCCCTCCAGGTCGGCAATCTGGATGGGCAGCGGCTTGCCTCGCCGCTGGCGCAGGGCCAGCGGGTGGTCGATGGGCAGGGCCACCATGGCGGGCTCGTGCTGCAGCGTGTCGAACACCAGGCCCGCAGGCCGCGCCACGGGCACACGCAGCAGGCCACAGTGCAGGCGGCCATCGGCCACGGCCTCAGTGATTTCGGCGGCGTTGTTTTCGCCAATCTCTAGCACCAGGCCGGGGTGGCGGGCGCGGCACTCCCGCAAGGCGAACGGGGTGAATTCATGGGCGGCGGCCGAGCTGGTGAAGGCGATCGCGAGCCGGCCGGTCTTGCCCTCGGCCAGCAGCTGCATGCGGCTGTGCAGCGCGTCGAAGTCATGCACCAGGCGGGCCGCATCGGCCTGCAGCGCGTGCCCGGCCTCGGTCAGCGTGACGCCCTTGGCGTGGCGCTTGAACAGCACGAGGCCCACGGTGTTTTCCAGGGCCTTGATCTGCTGGCTGAGCGGCGGCTGGGCCATGCCCAGCAGCTCGGCCGCGCGGGTCATGTGCCCGGCCTCGGCCACGGCCAGAAAGTAGCGCAACTGGCGGATGTCCATGTCAGTGCCTGCGGGTGGCTGGGAAGGTGGTCATATGAAAATCGTATTGCCGGGGCCAATTTTGCCTATTTGACGTATTGAGAGCCGGTTTCTACGATGCAGCGGCATCCGGCTGCGCACCACACAGACATACAGAACTTCTCAGGAGACACATCCCCCATGAACGCCCCGCAACCCCCTTCCTCCCAGCCCCCCCGGGCCCGCCTGGCCTTGGCGGGCCTCGCCTGCCTCGCGATGGCCGCCTGTGTGCCCATGGCACCGACCCGCGCACCCGCCGCCAAAGCCGAGGCCGCCCCTGTGGCGGCGGCCTGCCCCAAGGACCTGGCTGCCATCGCGCGCTGTCTGGCGGGTCGGGATTCGGCCGGGGCCTACTACCTCATCGCCATCCCGCAGAAGTGGAACGGCCACCTCGTGCTGCACGCGCACGGCGGGCCCACGCTGGGCGCACCCAAGGCCGAGCGTGCGGTGGAAGACCTGGAGCGCTGGTCCATCATGGTCCGCGCGGGCTATGCCTGGGCGGGCAGCACCTTCCGCCAGGGCGGGGTGGAAGTGCGTGCGGCGGCCGAGGACACCGAGCGCCTGCGCCAGATTGTTGTGCAGCATGTGGTGCAGCCGCAGCGCACCATCCTGCACGGCCAGTCCTGGGGCGCCAGCGTGGCGGCCAGGGGGGCCGAGATGTTCCAGCGCACGGCCGATGGCAAACGTCCGTACGACGCCGTGCTGCTCACCAGTGGCGTGCTCGCGGGCGGCAGCCGCTCGTACGACTTCCGCACCGACCTGCGCGTGGTCTACCAGTACCTCTGCAACAACCACCCCCGCCCCACCGAGGCGCAGTACCCGCTGAACATTGGCCTGCCTGCCGATGCGGCGATGACGCAGGCCGACCTGGCGGCACGCGTGAACGAATGCCTGGCCCTGAACAAGCCGGTGGCCGAGCGCACGACCGAGCAGCAGCGCAAGGTGCAGACGCTGGTGGACGTGCTGCGCATTCCGGCCAGCTCCATCCAGGGCCATATGAACTGGGCGACCTTCCACTACCGCGATGTGGTGCAGCACCGCACGGGGGGCGCTAGCCCCTTTGGCAACCGGGGCGCGGTCTACAAGGGCTCGCCAGACGATGCGGCGCTCAACGCGGGCGTGCTGCGCTACCGCGCCGATCCGCAGGCCGTGGCGCGATTTGCCGCAGACACGGACCCGACCGGCCAGATCCCCGTGCCCGTGCTCACCGTGAAGGGCGTGGACGACCCCACGGCCTTTGTCGAGCTGGACGCGCAGTTCAAGGCCACGATGGACAAGGCGGGCAGCGGCGCGCGGCTGGTGCAGACCTTCACGCGCCACAGCGGCCACAGCTACCTGAGCGACCCCACCTATCCCACGCTGATGGCGGCGCTGCTGCGCTGGGTGAATGAAGGCGAGGGCGCCAAGCCCACGCCCGCAGGCATTGCTCAGCAATGCGCTGCCTACGAGGCCGAATTTGGCAAGGGCTGTGCCTTTTTGCCCACCTATGTGCCCGCACCGCTGGCCAGCCGGGTGGTGGACCGCGAACGGCCATGACGCCACAGGGCCGAAAAGTCTGCTGTTGATCCCCTGCGCGATCGCAAGCAGGCCCTGAGGGCCCACCCGTAGCCCCCAAAACAAAAGGGCCCTGCGTTTCGGCAGGGCCCTTTTTTGTGTTTGCTATTAAATATATAGCTGCATTCGCTTGATGGTCGCGCGGTGGAGGCCTTTTTGATGCCTGAAATCCACCGGCGCTCCCTCCGCGCAGGTGCTGCGCGCCTTTCGCAAGCTCAGGCGCTCAGCAACCCAGCGGCTCACGCCACGGCTTACTTCACCGTGCTGAGTGCGTCGTTCAGCGTCTTGCTGGGGCGCATCACGGCATCCAGCTTGGCGACGTCGGGCATGTAGTAGCCACCGATGTCGGTGGGCTGGCCCTGCACGGCGTTCAGCTCGTCCACGATCTTCTGCTCGTTCGCGGTGAGCAGCTTGGCCAGGGGCGCAAACTTGGCGGCCAGGTCGGCATCTGCCGTTTGCGCGGCCAGTTCCTGGGCCCAGTACATGGCCAGGTAGAACTGGCTGCCACGGTTGTCCAGCTGGCCGGTCTTGGGCGAGGGGTTCTTGTTGTTGTCCAGCAGCTTGCCCGTGGCGGCGTCCAGCGTCTGGGCCAGGATCTTGGCCTTGGCGTTGCCGGTCTTCAGGCCCAGGTCTTCCAGCGACACGGCCAGCGCCAGGAACTCGCCCAGCGAGTCCCAGCGCAGGTGGTTTTCTTCCACCAGCTGCTGCACATGCTTGGGGGCCGAGCCGCCCGCGCCGGTTTCGTACATGCCGCCACCCGCCATCAGCGGCACGATGGACAGCATCTTGGCCGAGGTGCCCAGTTCCATGATGGGGAACAGGTCGGTCAGGTAGTCGCGCAGGATGTTGCCGGTGGCGCTGATGGTGTCCAGGCCGCGGATCACGCGCTCCAGCGTGTAGCGCATCGCACGCACCTGGCTCATGATCTGGATGTCCAGGCCGGTGGTGTTGTGCTCGTGCAGGTACATCTTGACCTTGGTGATCAGCTGCGCTTCGTGTGGGCGGTACGAGTCGAGCCAGAACACGACGGGCATGCCGGAGTTGCGGGCGCGGTTGACGGCCAGCTTCACCCAGTCGCGGATCGCGGCGTCCTTGACCTGGCACATGCGCCAGATGTCGCCCGCTTCCACGTTCTGGCTCAGCAGCACTTCACCCGTGGCCAGGTCGGTGATGTTGGCCACGCCGTCTTCGGCGATCTCGAAGGTCTTGTCGTGCGAGCCGTACTCTTCGGCCTGCTGGGCCATCAGGCCCACGTTGGGCACCGTGCCCATGGTCTTGGGGTCGAACGCGCCGTGCCACTTGCAGAAGTTGATGATCTCCTGGTAGATGCGGGCGAAGGTCGATTCGGGCATCACGGCCTTCACGTCCTTCAGGCGGCCGTTGGCGTCCCACATCTTGCCGCTGTTGCGGATCATGGCGGGCATGGAGGCGTCCACGATGATGTCGTTGGGCGAGTGGAAGTTGGTGATGCCCTTGGCCGAATCGACCATGGCCAGCTCGGGGCGGTGCTCGTGGCAGGCGTGCAGGTCGCGCTTGATCTCGTCGCGCTGGCTTTGTGGCAGCGTCTCGATCTTGCTGTACAGATCGACCATGCCGTTGTTCACGTTCACGCCCAGCTCGTCAAAGGTCTTGGCGTGTTTGGCGAACGCGTCCTTGTAGAAGATGCGCACGCAGTGGCCGAACACGATGGGGTGCGACACCTTCATCATCGTGGCCTTCACATGCAGCGAGAACATCACGCCGGTCTTGCGCGCGTCTTCGATTTCCTTCTCGTAGAACTCCAGCAGCGCCTTCTTGCTCATGAACATGCTGTCGATCACTTCGCGGTCGAGCAGGCTGACCTTGGGCTTGAGGATGATGGTCTTGCCGCTCTTGGTGATCAGTTCCATCTTCACGTCACGGGCGCGGTCCAGGGTCATGGACTTTTCGCCGTGGTAGAAGTCGCCGTGGTGCATGTGCGAGACGTGGCTGCGCGATGCCTGGCTCCACTCGCCCATGGAATGCGGGTTCTTGCGCGCGTATTCCTTCACGGCCTTGGGCGCGCGGCGGTCGGAGTTGCCTTCGCGCAGCACGGGGTTCACGGCCGAGCCGATGCACTTTCCGTAGCGGGCCTTGATCTCTTTCTCTTTGTCGTCCTTGGGCTGGTCGGGGTAGTCGGGCAGGGCGTAACCCTTGGACTGCAGCTCGGCGATGGCCGCCTTCAGCTGGGAGACCGATGCGCTGATGTTGGGCAGCTTGATGATGTTGGCATCGGGCTGCAGCGTCTTCTTGCCCAGCTCGGCCAGGGTGTTGGGCGCGCGCTGCTCTTCCTTCAGGAACTCGGGAAACTCACCCAGAACACGGGCGGCCACCGAGATGTCGGACTCCACCACGTTGATGCCCGCTGGCGCGGCGAACGTGCGGATCAGGGGCAGGAAGGAAGCCGTGGCCAGACGGGGTGCCTCGTCGGTCAGGGTGTAGATGATGGTGGGTTGCTGGGTCGTCATGGCTTGTCTCACGAAACAGAGTATGTAAATGCCCCCGGCTGGGTCACAGCGGGGCCAAACGCGGATGCTCTCTGATTCTCCTTGCTCGGGGCTGTCTGGGACCCCTGTTTTTGCAATCGAATCTCACAATGCAAAATTATCATAAGCCCAGGGCATCTTTTTTCACCAAATAAGTGGTAATCACCCTGCGGCCCCCTGCAGTTTGACCGCCTTGGCGCCTGCGCGCCACCCCCTCAAAGACCCTGTGAAAACCCTCAGGGAACGGCCATCACGCGGCCGGGCAGGATGGCAAACCGTGCCCAGTGCCCGGGCAACGTGTCGGGCGCCGTACCGGTGAAGGCGCCGAAGGCGGGCAGGACCAGCTGCCCATCGCCCCAGCCAAAACAGGGCGCCCGCAGCGCATCCCGCGCCGGGCCGCGCAGCCGCAGCGTGGGGTGCAGGTGCCCCGCGAGCACCGTGTGGCCCGCCACCGCCTGCGGGTGGTGGCAGGCCAGTACCGGCACATCGGCGCAAGGCCGCCAGGGCTCGTTGACCAGCGCCATCGCCAGTGCGGTGGGCGGGTCGCCCGCATGTAGGTCATGGTTGCCGCGCACCAGGGTCATCGCCACATGCGCATGGCGCTGGCGCCAGGGGAGCAACTGCTGCCACAGCGCATCGGCCGCGCCGCTGCGTGCGTGCAGAAAGTCGCCCAGAAACACCAGGTGGTTGGCGCCGGTGGCGGCCAGCACCGTGTCGAGCCGCGCGAGGTTGTCGGCCGTGGTGCCATGCGGCACCGGCTGCCCCGCGCGGCGGAAGGTGGCTGCCTTGCCGAAATGCACATCGGCCACCAGCACCCTGCGCGCGGCGGGCCACCACAGGGCGCGCTGGGGCAGTAGCTGCAGCGCGGTGCCGCAGGGCAGGGTGATGGCGTGCGCGCCTGTGGGGGATGCGTGGGCGCTGACGGGCAACGTGGTCATCGTGCTCAGAGTCCGGGGCGTTTGCGGGTGCGGCGGGGGGCGTTCCCAGCCGCTGCCCGGCGCGCGCGCTGTGTGCGGTTGCTGGTGTTCTCAGGAACGTCCCACACCATGTCCGTGGGCTGCACGGCGTGCTGCGCCAGGTGCGTGCCGGTAGTGGCGTCGGCCGCTTGCTCCAGCGCCTGCACCATGCGCGCCAGCCGGTCGGCCAGGGTCTCGGTGCTCAGGCGCTCGCGAAAGCGCTCCACCATCAGCGGCAGGGCGAATGGGGTGGGGCGTTTCAGCGCGTGGATGGACAGGGTCTGTGCCTGCATGTCGCGCAGTGTGTGCGCCAGGCGGTCCATGTCCAGTTCGTTGGTCAGCAGCTCGGCACGGGCCTGGGCCAGCAGCAGGTTGCCCGGGTCGTACTGCGCAAACACGTCGTAATACAGCGACGACGAGGCCTGCAGCTGGCGGCTGCTGCGCTGCTCGCCGGGGTGGCTTTGAAAGATGAGCCCCGCAATGCGCGCGATCTCGCGGAAGCGCCTGCGCGCCATCTCGGTGGCGTTCAGGCTGGCCAGCACTTCGTCTTCGAGCCCGCTGCCGATGGTGGTGTGTGTGCCTTCGCCAATCAGGCGCGGCAGCAGTGTGGTCCAGTCCACCGGCTTGGCCGACAGCAGCTCCAGCCCGTAGTCGTTGACCGCGATGGAGAAGGTGTTGGGCACCTGCTGCGATGCGCGCCAGCCCAGCAGACCGGCCAGCCCCAGGTGCACCAGGCGCCCCGCCAGCGGGTACAGGTACAGGTGCCAGCCCTCGCGGGTGTGCAGGGTCTCGGCCACCAGGCGGCTTGGTGTAGGCAGGGCCGACCAGGCCTGCTGCAGCGCCAGCAGCGGTTGGGCGCAGCGCATCTCGGGTGTGGTGAACTCGCTGCGCTCGGCCTGCGCCAGCTGTTCCAGCATTGCATCGGCCAGCGTGTTCGACAGCGGCATGCGCCCGCCGCTCCAGCGCGGCAGGGCGGCGCTGCCCTTGGGGGCGATGCGCACATAGGCCGTCATCTGCTGGGTGCGCACCAGCTCCAGCAGGCGACCTGCAAACATGAACACATCGCCCTTGCGCAGCCGGGCGATAAAGCTCTCTTCCACCGACCCCAGGCGCCCGCCGCTCACAAACTGCACCTGCATGGCGGCATCGCTCACGATGGTGCCGATGTTGCTGCGGTGGCGGCGCGCCAGGCGCGCATCGGGCACGCGCCAGATGCCATCGTCGTCCGGCACCACGCGGTGAAAGTCCGGGTAGGTGGCCAGCGACGCGCCGCCCTGGCGCACAAACTGTAGTGCCCATTGCCAATCGTTGTCAGTCAAGGCTGCGTAGGCCGGTGCGCGGCGCACTTCGGCCAGCAGCACATCGGGCACAAAGCCGCCGCCCAGCGCCACGGTCACCAGGTGCTGCACCAGCACATCCAGCGGTGCACGCGGCGTGTGCCGGTCTTCAATGCGGCCCTGCGCCAGCGCATGGCGCGCGGCGGCGGCCTCCACCAGCTCCAGGCTGTGCGTGGGCACCAGCGTGATGCTGGAGCTGCGCCCCGGCGCATGGCCCGAGCGGCCCGCGCGTTGCACCAGCCGCGCCACGCCCTTGGCCGAGCCGATCTGCAGCACCTGTTCCACCGGCAAAAAGTCCACGCCCAGATCCAGGCTCGATGTGCAGACCACGGCCTTGAGCTGCCCGGCCTTGAGGCCTTGCTCGACCCAGTCGCGCACCTCATGCCCCAGCGACCCATGGTGCAGCGCAAGGGTGCCCGCCCAGTCGGGCCGCGCCTCCAGCAGCGCCTGGTACCAGCGCTCGGCTTGCGACCGGGTGTTGGTGAACACCAAGGTGGACGCGGCCGCTTCGATCGACTGCACCACCTGCGGCAGTAGGCTCAGCCCCATGTGGCCCGCCCACGCAAAGCGGTCGGCCCGTGCGGGCAGCATCACCTGCACCTCCAGCCGCTTGTCGATGCGGCCCTGCACCAGCACGGCGGGCGGTGCTCCTGGTGCGTTGGGCAAGGGCTGGGGCAGCAAGGTGTGCAGGGCCTCCTCCAGGTTGCCCAGCGTGGCCGACATGCCCCACACCTGCAGTGCCGGGCTCCAGCCCGACAGGTGCGCCAGCGCCAGCTGCACCTGCACGCCGCGCTTGTTGCCCACCAGTTCATGCCACTCGTCCACCACCACCAGGCGCACGCTGGCCAGGCGCTCCCGCGCATCGGCGCGGGCCAGCAGCAGCGAGACGCTTTCGGGCGTGGTCACCAGCAGCGTGGGCAGGCGGCGGTCTTGCGCAGCGCGCTCTCCGCTGGCGGTGTCGCCCGTGCGCAGCCCGCTGGTCCATGTGGGGGCCAGGTCGGGCAGTGGGGCCTGCAGGGCGCGCAGCGAATCGGCAGCCAAGGCGCGCATGGGCGTGATCCACAGCACGGTGAGGGGTGGTGCCGCAGCGCGGCGCGTGCGCAGGGCGGTGCGGGCGTTGGGGGCTTCTTCAGGCTCCGGTGCAGCATCGGCCTGCGCCAGGTGCTGCAGCGCGCCCAGCCACACCGCATAAGTCTTGCCAGCCCCTGTGGTGGCATGCAGCAGGCCCGAGCGGCCCTCGCCCATCGCGCGCCACACGTCTTGCTGGAAGCCAAAGGGCTGCCACCCGCGCGCCGCCATCCAGGCGGCTGCGGCACTCGGTGCCACCGGGGGCTTGCGCGTGCGGCGGGTGGTGCTCATGCCGCAACGTCCTCCCCAGGTAGCAGTGCTATCAGCGTTTGCAGGGTATCGGCTTCGGCCACGGGTTTGTCCTGCCGCCAGCGCAGCATGCGCGGAAAGCGCACTGCAAAGCCGCTCTTGTGGCGCGGGCTCTTCGCAATGCCCTCAAAGCCCAGCTCAAACACCAGCGTCGCGTCCACGCTGCGCACCGGCCCAAAGCTCTCGCGCGTGGTCTTGCGGATGATGGCGTCCACCTGAGCAATCTCGGCATCGGTCAGGCCCGAATAGGCCTTGGCAAAAGGCACGAGCTGGCGCTCCGGGTCGTCCTGCGGGCCGGTCCACACGGCAAAGGTGTAGTCGGTGTACAGGCTGGCACGGCGGCCGTGGCCGCGCTGGGCGTAGATGAGCACCGCGTCCACGCTCATGGGGTCGATCTTCCACTTCCACCACACGCCCACATCCTTGGTGCGGCCCACGCCGTACTGCGCGCTGCGGTGCTTGAGCATGAAGCCCTCGGTGCCCATGCTGCGCGCGGCCTCGCGCTGCCGCGCGAGGTCGGCCCAGTCGGGGCCGTGCAGCAGGGTGCTCAGGCGCAGGGTGGGTGGGGTTACGGGTTCTGCGATGGCGTCGGGGGGCTGCAGCGCCGCTTCCAGCAGCGCGCGGCGGGCCTGCTGCGGCTCTTGGCGAAGGTCTTGCCTGGCGTGCTCCAGCAGGTCATAGGCCACCAGCACCACGGGCAGCTCGCGCCGCAGCTTGGGGGTCAGCGTCTTGCGACCCAGGCGCTTTTGCAGGTCGGCAAAGGGGCGGGGCTGGGGCTCATCGGGCAGCCAGACCAGGATCTCGCCATCGACCACCGTGCCATCGGGCATCTGCGCCATTGCGGCCTCGGCCAGTTCGGGGAAGCGGTCGGTCACCAGCTCCTCCCCGCGCGACCAGACCCACACCGCGCCCGCGCGCCGCACGATCTGCGCGCGGATGCCGTCCCACTTCCATTCCACCAGCCAGTCGCCGGGCGTTCCCAGCAGTGCAGGCATTTCGGCCACTGGCTGGTTGAACGGGTGGGCCAAAAAGAAGGGATAGGGCTGGCCCGCATCGGCAGCATCCGGCGTATTGGCATCCTCGTCCACCGGCGCGATCAGCGCCTGGTAGTCGCTGGCCTGCGGCTGCCGGCCGATCTGCGTGTAGCCCATCAGCCGGTGCGCGATGCGCTTGGGGTCGAGCGCGCTCACCGTGGCCAGCGCCTGCGTGACCTGCAGGCGCGACACCCCCACGCGGAAGTTGCCGGTGATGAGCTTGAAGTACACAAAGCGCTGCTCGGGCGCCAGCATGTTCCATTGCGTGCGCAGACGGCTATCCGCTTCATCGGGCGGCAGGGCGCGCAGGGGCAGCAGCTGGGCCATCCATTCGGCCAGCGTCAGTTCGGTGGGTTGGGTGGGTGGGGGCAGCAGCAGCGCCAGAGTTTCGGCCAGGTCGCCCACGGCCTGGTAGCTTTCTTCGAACAGCCACTCGGGCAGGCCTGCAGCCTCTTGCGCCAGCGCCTTCAGGCGCTTGGTGGGCACCATCTGGCGCGGTTTGCCACCTGCCAGAAAGTAGGTGGCCCAGGCCGCATCGGTGGGCGGCGCCACGCGCAGGTACGCCACCAGCGCCGCGAGTTTGGCCGACTGCGCGGTGGTGGCGTCGAGCGCCTGGAACAGCTGGGCAAAGGCCTTCATGCCGTCCCCTCGGGTGCGGGCTCGCTGCCTGGCTCCGGCGCAGCCCCTGTGTCGTCCTCGTTGTCATCGGCGCCGTATTCGGTGGCGAACACCTGGGCGTCCAGCCCTTGCTCGCACAGCCAGCGCACCATCACCGCCGTGCTGCCGTGCGTCACGATGACGCGCTCTGCGCCCGTGGCGCCAATGGCTTTCTGCAAGCTCGGCCAGTCGGCGTGGTCGCTCATCACAAAGCCCCGGTCCACGCCCCGGCGGCGGCGCGCGCCGCGCACCAGCATCCAGCCACTCGCAAACGCGTCGGAGTGTTCGCCCAACCGCTTGAGCCACGGCGTGCCCGCAGCCGAGGGCGGGGCCAGCACCAGCGCGCGTTTCAGGTCCGCCTTGGTCAGGCCCGGGTCCGTCACACGCAGCGTGGGTGGCAGGGCTACACCGGCCGCGCGGTACACAGCGTTGAGCGGCTCCACCGCCCCATGCACCACGATGGGCCCGATGCTGGCATCCACGCCATGCAGCAGCCGCTGCGCCTTGCCAAAGGCATACGCATACAGCACGCTGGCCTTGCCCACCGCCGCATTGGCAGCCCACCAGGCGTTGATGTCGGCAAACAGCGCGGGCTGCGACGGCCAGCGGTAGATGGGCAGGCCAAAGGTCGATTCGGTGATGAAGGTGTGGCAGCGCACCGGCTCGAACGGCGGGCAGGTGCCATCGTCTTCGAGCTTGTAGTCGCCCGAGGCCACCCACACCTGGCCGCCGTGTTCCACCCGCACCTGGGCCGAGCCCAGCACATGCCCGGCGGGGTGCAGCGACACCCGCACGCCATGGTGGTCGATGACCTCGCCGTAGCCCAGCGTCTGCAGATCAATGCCCGCGCCCAGCCGGTTGCGCAGCGTGCCCGCGCTGCCCTCGTGCGCCAGGTAGTGGGCCGAGCCCATGCGTGCGTGGTCTGAATGGGCGTGTGTGATCACGGCCCGCTCCACCGGCCGCCAGGGGTCGATGTAAAAGTCGCCCTGCGGGCAGTACAAGCCTTCGGGGCGGTGGACGATCAGATCGTTGCGGTGCATGTGGGTGGGATCGTAGGCGCCCCGCCAAAGCCGAGGTGCGACTTGGGATATCCGTCGCGCGCCGGTGAAAATATGGAAGAAAATAGCCGTCTCCGCGCGCCTATAAATGTTTGTAAGCTATTTATTTGATAGCAATTGCATGCTGCAGCGCTGCGGTTCACCAGGAGAGGAGGGCTCTGCATGCATTGTGTCGATTCAGGCTGGTGCCGGGGTGGGCTCCTGCCCCTGCTGGCCGCGTTCGCGGTGTCGTCGGCCAGCGCCCAGGAGGGGGCATCTCCGCAGGCGCGCACCAACGCCTTCAACGACCCCTTCGTTCAGGTCACCAGCGCCGTCCCGCACTGCCCCGTGCCCGAAGGTCCGCTCTACACAGAGGCGGAAGTGCGCGAGCTGGCGCATGTGCGATCGCAGCACGGCGGCAGCTGCCACCGCGTGGGGCGGTGCCGCCTGCCCAACTCCTACCTCTACGACGCCGAGATCATCCCGCGCGTGCAGCGCTACATCCGCGAGGACGGCCGTTTTGGCGACACCAGCGTGTGGGTGCTGGGCGAACGGCGGCTGGTCACGTTGATGGGCTGCGTGCAGTCGCAAGCCCAGGCCGAGGCGCTAGAGAAAGCGGTGCTGCTGGTGGATGACGTGATGGGCGTGATCAACCTGCTGCAGGTGGGCACGGCGCGCGATGGTGTGCGCTACCCGGCGCTGCCCGCGCAGTAGCTGGCGCACGGGCGCTGCCGGGGCCTCTTTATCCCAGCCGCGCCTGGTGCGCAATCGGTCCGGATACGGGCTTGCATCGCCTGTGCCACACATGGCGCGTGGGGGCTTGGGCTGGCCTGTTTCCTGCTGCATATTGCCGGTTCTCCTATTTCACCAAGGAAATCACGTCATGCGATTCAACCGTTCTCTGCTGGCGGCCGCCACCCTGGCCCTGGCAACCGTTGCTCCCACCGTGTCGGCAAAACCGTTCAAGTGGGCAGGCTCCACCGATATCCAGAGCATGGACATCCATTCGCAGAACAGCGCTTTGGGCAACGGCATCCATGCGGCCGTGTACGAGTCGCTGGTCATGTTCAACAGCCGCACCCTCAAGGTCGAGCCGCTGCTGGCCACGTCGTGGCAGCAGGTCAGCCCCACGCAGCTGCGCGTGAAGCTGCGCCAGGGTGTGAAGTTCAGCGATGGCTCGGCCATGACCGCCGATGACGTGGTCTTTTCGCTGCAGCGCGCCATGAGCAAGACGTCTACCTACTCCATCTACACCCAGGGCATGGACCGCATCGCCAAGGTGGATGGCGAGACCATCGATATCTTCCTGAAGAACCCCAACCCGGTGATCCTGAACCAGCTCACCGAGCTGCGCGTGATGAGCAAGGCCTGGGCCGAAAAACACAACGCGGTCGAACCCAAGGACATCAAGTCCAAGGACGAAACCTACTCCCACCGCAACGCGATGGGCACCGGCCCCTTCATGCTCAAGGAATGGGTGCCTGACCAGAAGATCGTGTTCACTGCCAACCCCAACTGGTGGAACGCAGGCAAGACCGAAGGCAATGTGACTGAGATCACCTTCACCCCCATCAAGTCCGAGGCCACACGCATTGCCGCACTGCTGTCGGGCGAGGTGGACATGGTGCGTGACACCAGCATCCAGGACCTGGGCCGCCTCAAGGCTCACCCCAACCTCAAGGTCATGGAGATGGTGGAGAACCGCACCGTGTACCTGGCCATGGACCAGTTCCGCGACGAGCTCCCTGGCGGCAACATCAAGGGCAAGAACCCGCTCAAGGACCTGCGCGTGCGCAAGGCGCTCTACCAGGCCATAGACAGTGCCACGCTGCAGCGCGTGACCATGCGGGGCATGTCCAAGCCCACCGGGGCCATCGTGTCGCCGCTGGTCAACGGCTGGACCGATGCCGCAGATAAGCGCCTGCCTTACGACCCCAATGCCGCCAAGGCGCTGCTGGCCGAGGCGGGCTACAAGGACGGCTTCGAGGTGGACTTTGCCTGCAGCAACAACGCCATCATCCAGGACGAGGAGCTGTGCCAGGCCATCACCTCGATGTGGTCGCGCGTCGGTGTGAAGGCCAAGCTGCGCACGATGCCCTCGGTCACCTACTACCCCATGGCCCAGCGGCACGAGGCCAGCATTGCCCTGCTCAGCTGGGGCGTGCCCACGTTCGACGCGCTGTACACCCTGCAGTCGCTCACCCGCACCAAGACCACGGGCGGCGACGGCAACTACAACCTGGGCCGCTACAGCAACGAGCGCATGGACTACATCGTGGACCGCGTGAAAACCGAGACCGACCAGCCCGTGCGCAACCGACTGCTGACCGAAGGCCTGCAACTGCAGAACGACACCGTGGCCAACATCCCCCTGCACAACCAGATGCTGGCCTGGGCCATGAAGAAAAACGTGGAGCTGGTGCAGCGGCCGGACAACCGCATCGATTGGCGGCTGATCAAGGTGAATTGAGCCCTTTGGCGCCGCAGCCTTCGAAGCTGGCGCGACCCATGCCAGTGCACCCGTGGAACCGGCTTTGCCGGGCCACCGGGTGCGTCCCCCCTGGAGGGAAGGCGCCGGAGGCGACTCAGGGGGGCATTCATTTCATCGGCTGCAGCATGATGATCGCCATGCCCGCCAGCGTGACCAGCACGCCCGCCACATCCCACGCCGTGGGGCGGATGCCATCCACCGCCCACAGCCAGGCCAGCGCCACCCCGATGTAGACACCGCCGTAGGCCGCATACACGCGGCCTGCGCCCGCAGTGTCGTGCAGCGTGAGCAGCCAGGCAAACAGCGCCAGGCTGGCGGCCGCAGGCAGCAGCAGCCACAGCGGTTTGCCGTGTTTGAGCCACAGCCAAGGCAGGTAGCAGCCCACGATTTCGGCGAGGGCCGTGGCGATGAAAAGCAGCAGTGTTTTCAGCATGGTGCGGGGCGGTGGTGCTGGACATCCGGGTCAGTGGCCAGCCACTGGCGCAGCGCCAGCTCGCCCTTGGGAGTGAAGTGCACCACGCGCGAGCCTTGCGCGCGGCGGGCCCATCCCCCGTCGAAGAGGCGCTGCAGCAGCGCCGCGCCCAGGGCGCCGCCCAGGTGGTGGCGGCGCTCGCTCCAGTCCAGGCAAGGGCGACACACCATGCGCCGCTGCTGCCCCAGCGTGGAGGTGTCGATCCCTACTTGGGCAAACCATTGCGTACCAGTGGGCGTGAGGGCCGCCCCCTGGGGCGTGGCCTGCAGCATGCCCTGGTGCAACAGCGCTTCATAAAACTGCACGCCCACCTCACCCGCCAGGTGGTCGTAGCACATGCGCGCGCGGCGCAGCGCGGGCTCCCGGGGGCTGGCGCGCAGGCGCACGGCACCGGCGCGGAACGCCACGTTCATCAATGACTCCAGCAGGTGCGCCACATCGCGGTCTGCCAGCCGGAAGTAGCGGTGGCGGCCCTGGCTTTCCACGGCGATCAGGCCGGCATCCAGCAGCTTGGCGAGGTGGGCGCTGATGGTCTGCTTGGTCACGCCCGCAAGGTCGGCCAGCTCGGTGGCCGTGAGCGCGCGGTCGGCCATCAGGGCGGTGAGGACTTCGGCGCGCGCGCTGTCGCCGATGAGCGCGGCAATGCGCGCGATGTGGGGGCCGTCTTTCATGGTTCGATCTTGGGCGAACCATCTCTGCCCGTCAACGGCCTATCGTGAAGCCCTTGCCAATCCCAGACTTTGGAACCCCATGATTACCTGCTTCATCCGCTACGAGATCGACCCCTTCCAGCGCGACGCGTTTGCCGAATACGCGCGCCGCTGGGGCCAGATCATTCCCCGCTGCGGCGGCCACCTGCTGGGCTACTTTCTGCCGCATGAAGGCAGCAATTACGAGGCCTGGGGCCTGATCGGCTTTGACTCGCTGGCCGCCTACGAGGCCTACCGCGCGCGCCTGCGCGCCGACCCCGAAGGCCGCGCCAACTTCGCGCTGGCGCAGAAGAAGCGTTTCATCCTGCGCGAGGAGCGCAGCTTCACCCAGGGGGTGGAAGGCACACTGGGCCTGCCCGCCCACCCACAGGGGGCCACCACATGATGGCGGTGATCTTCGAGGTCACGCCTGCGCACGGCCAGCAGGACGCCTATCTGGGCGCGGCCGCAGCGTTGCGTCCGGTGCTGGAGCAGGTGGACGGCTTCGTTTCCATCGAGCGCTTTGAAAGCCTGAGCGAGCCCGGCAAGCTGCTGTCGCTGTCCTTCTGGCGCGACGATGAGGCCGTGGCCCGCTGGCGCCAGCAAGAGGCGCACCGCAGCACCCAGGCGGCCGGGCGAGACCATGTGTTTGCCGACTACCGGCTGCGCGTGGCGGCGGTGGTGCGTGACTACGGCATGAACGACCGGGCACAGGCGCCCGCCGATTCCCGTACGGTGCACGGTTGACCGCGCGCAGGTCCCAGCAGCCTGTTTGCGACCCCTGCGAGATCGCAAACAGGCGCTCACACCGGCATGTAGCCCGTGCGCAGCGCGTGGGCCCATTCGGGCCGTCCATTCCGTTGTGCCAGCAGCGCCATGGGTTCGTGGTCGTAAGGCACCCGGTGGTGCGCCACCTGCCAGCCTTGTGCCGTCCGCTCCGCGATGGCGTAACACGCATCCGGCGTGCCGTTTTCTACTTTATGGGCCACAGGGTGGTCGTCACTGTAGGCCTGCAGGCCCACGCTGCCGGGGTTGACCAGCAAAACGCCCGCTCCCAGACGCACCTGGCGCGGCACATGGGTGTGGCCGCAGGCAATCAGCGGGGCGTATTGGCCCGACAGGCGCTCGTCGATCTCGGCCGGGGTGGCGGCGCGCACCGTGCAGCCGTCCAGCGTTTCGAGCAGGTATTCATGGTCGCTGCGCGGCGAGCCGTGGCACAGCAGCACGTCATCGTCCAGGCGCAGGGTGTGGGTCAGGCTGCGCATCCAGGTGAACTCCGCCTCGGTGAGTTGCGCATGCGCGTACTGGTCTGATGCGCCACCGTGGCCTGGGCGCAGCTGCAGCACCTGGCGCTCGTGGTTGCCCGCCAGCGAGAGCCAGTCCGACGCCATGAGCCACTGTGCCGTCTCGCGCGGCAGCAGCGGGCCCGAGAGGTTGTCGCCCAGGTTGACCACACGGTCGGCGCCCCGGCGCGTGATGTCCGCCGCTACGGCTTCGAGCGCCGTGAGGTTGCCGTGGGTGTCCGAGACAAAAGCGATGCGCATGGGGATGCCATGTTGTGGGTGGTTTGCGGGTCAGCACGGCGACACGCTGCCGCGTGTACCGCTGTACGTGTGCCGCACATCCTATGTGTTTGCCCGCGCTGCTTCCAGCGCCAGTGGCAGGTACTGCGCCAGTTGCTTGTGCGCCAGTTCGTCGATAGAGCGCAGCTTCAGGTGCCTGCGCCCCTTGCCCGCCCCCTCCAGGTGGCCGAAGGGGTCGCTGATGCGCGCGCCCTGCCCGAACTCCACCGACACATGCCCCTGGTAGGCGAACACGCCGCAGAACGACACCCCCTGCGCAGCAAACAGAATGCCGCCGTACTTCACCTCTTCCGTGGGTGCCTCAAAGGGCGGCTGCAGCACCAGGGCGCGCACGGCCTGCACGATGGCGTACTGGGTTTCGCCGAGGAAGCGGATGTCTTCAAGCAGTGCGGGGACAGAACGTGTGGCCATGGAGCATGTGAGGGCTGCGGGAATGTGCAGGGTAGGCGATGTTGCTGACAATGGGGTGGCAGCAGCGGGCGCATTGCCCAGGCACTCCGCACCCGCAGAGGCCTGTCAGAATCTCAATAAAAATAGCCGCTTCCGCCTATTAATATTGAATTTATTGCTATCAATAGAGTAGCAATTACAGGGTGAAAATTTTCCCCGGATTCAGGATGTTCTTCGGGTCCAGTGCGCGTTTGATGGCGCGCATCATGTCCACCGCGCCGGTGCCGGTTTCGTCCAGCAAAAAGCCCATTTTGTGGATGCCCACACCATGCTCACCCGTGCAGGTGCCGCCCATGCTCAGGGCCCGGGCGACCAGGGTGTGGTTCATGGCCTCGGCCTTGGTGCGTTCTTCGGCGCTGTTCGGGTCGATGAGGTAGCCGAAGTGGAAGTTGCCGTCGCCCACGTGGCCGACGAGGAAGTAGGGGATGCCGCTGGCTTCGACCTCGTCCACCGATTCGAGCAGGCAGTCGGCCAGGCGGCTGATGGGCACGCAGGTGTCGGTGCTGATGGCGCGGCAGCCGGGGCGGCTTTGCACGGCGGCGAAGTAGGCGTTGTGCCGGGCGGTCCACAGGCGCGTGCGTTCTTCGGGAGTGCTGGCCCATTCAAAGGCCTGGCCGCCAAATTCGCTGGCGATGTCTTGCACCATTTCGGCCTGTTCCTTCACGCTGGCGGGCGAGCCGTGGAACTCCATGAGCAGCATGGGCTCCTCGCGCAGGGTCAGCTTGCTGTGCGCGTTCACCATGCGCACGGTGTGGTGGTCGATGAGTTCCACGCGCGCAATCGGCACACCGATCTGGATGATCTGGATGGTGGTGCGCACGGCCGCTTCGATGCTGGGGAAGGAGCAGATGGCGGCGCTCACCGCCTCGGGCAGCGGGTACAGGCGCACGGTGATCTCGGTCATGATGCCCAGCGTGCCTTCGCTGCCCACCATCAGGCGCGTGAGGTCGTAGCCCGCGCTGCTCTTCTTGGCACGGGTGCCGGTGTGGATGACTTCGCCGCTGGCGGTGACCACCTCCAGCGCCAGCACGTTCTCGCGCATGGTGCCGTAGCGCACGGCGTTGGTGCCGCTGGCGCGCGTGGCGCACATGCCGCCGATGCTGGCGTCGGCGCCGGGGTCGATGGGGAAAAACAGGCCGGTGTCCTTGATGGCTTCGTTGAGCTGCTTGCGCGTGATGCCGGGCTGCACGGTCACCGTGAGGTCTTCGGCGTTGATGCTGAGCACCTGGTTCATGCGGCTCACGTCAATGCTGATGCCGCCCTGCACGGCCAGCAGATGGCCTTCGAGCGACGAGCCCGCGCCGTAGGGGATCACGGGCACGTCGTACTGGCTGGCCAGCTTGACCGCATCGGCCACGTCCTGCGTGTTTTCGGCAAACACCACGGCGCTGGGTGGCGGGGCCTGCAGCGAGCCTTCGTCGCGCCCGTGCTGCTCGCGCACGGCCTGGGCCAGCGAGCACTGCGCCCCGAAGCGGGCCTGCAGCGCATCGATGAGTGCCTGGGGCACGTTGCGCAGTTGGATTTCGGGCAGCAGGTGGGCGGCAGCGGTGGGGGCGTTCATGGTGTGTGTCTCCGGTGGGTGCGGTCAGTGAGAAGCATTCTAGGTTCGGCCCCGTGGTCGGGTGCTGGGTGATCGACCTTGGGCCCGGCTGGGGATGCGGGTATTCACGGGCTTGCTGGTCAGGAGTCGCGTAAATACATTACGTTTGAAATGTATATTGTGAAAACGCCATGAACCACCGTGTTTCCCCCAAGACAGGAGCGCGCCGCACCCATGCCGAGCGCAGCGCTGCCACGCGCCAGCACCTGATTGCCACGGCCATCGATGTGATCCAGCATCGCAGCCTGGAGGAGATGTCCATCCACGAGCTGGCCAAGTCGGCGGGCATGACCTCGGGCGCGGTGCAGCACCATTTCGAATCGAAAGCGGTGCTGATGATGAATGTGCTCAGCGAGCTGATCGAGTCCACCGTGCGCTCGGGCGAACTCTGGCCCAGCCCGGCGCTGCCAGCGCGCGAGCGGGCTACGAAGTTTGTGCAGGCCGTGTGGAACCTGGTCTATGCGCAGCCGCGTTTCATTGTGGCCTGGAACATCTACCTGGGCTGTCGCAATCAGCCCGAGGTGCTAGGCCACATTGCCGAGCTGCGCCAGAGCGTGCAGGCCCGCATGCACGAAGGCTTCTTCACGGCCTTCCCCGAGCTGGCGGCAGAGCCCGACCGCGACGGCCTGCTGGGCCTGGTGCTGTCGTCGCTGCGCGGGCTCGGGCTGCTGCAGTTGTTTGCCCCTGCACCGCCCACCGTGACCGATGCTGCCCAGCAGGCGCAACTGGACTGCCTGGCCGAATGGATTGCCGCCAGGTGCGAAGCCGCTGTTGCGCCTACCGAGGCGCGCACACGCCGCCGCTGACGCCCCTCTTTGTCTGCCCGTGGGGTGTGCGGCACGTACCGCCTGCACGCCGCGCCACTCGGGCATCCCTTGCAGAAAACATCACCAGGAGACACACCATGACCTCAGCCCCTGCGCGCGCTCCGCGCTTCCTCGCGCTCGCCGCTCTGGCCTGTGCGGCCGGCAGCGCCCACGCGCAGCAGTCTGCGGCCTACCCGGCCAAGCCCATCCAGCTCATCGCCCAGCAGCCGCCGGGCAGCGGTTCGGACGCGATGACCCGCGTGTGGGCTGATTGCGCCGCGCGCGAGCTGGGCCAGCCCGTGGTGGTGCAGAACAAGCCCGGGGCCAACGGCATCCTGGCCGTCAACTACCTCAAGGCCCAGCCTGCAGATGGCTACAACCTGCTGAGCATCGGCATGTCGCAGATGACCATCACGCCCTATGTCTACAAGCAGCAGCCGTATGACCCTCTGCGCGACTTTGACGGCGTGGCTGTGCTGGGCACGTCACCGCTGGTGCTGGCTGTGCCCGCAGGGCAGGGCATTGCCAGCCTGGCGGATCTGCAGAAGCTGGCGCGCTCCACGCCGGGCGGTATCAACTTCGGTTCGCCGGGCAAGGGCAGCCCAGCGCACCTGCTGACCTCTGCGCTCGTCGAAAAGCTGGGCGTGCCCGGCACCCATGTGCCCTTTGTGGGCGAGGGTGCAGGCCTTACCGCGCTCATGGGCCAGCAGATCCATGCGATGACGCTGGTGATTGGCACGGCGGCCGCACAGGTCAAGGCGGGCAAGCTGGTGCCGCTGGCGCTGTTTGGTGCGCAGCGCTCGCCCTTGCTGCCCGATGTGCCCACCATCGCCGAGGCCCTGCCCGCTGCCAGCGACCTGGCGCGGCCCGCGTGGATTGCCGTGGTGGCCAAGGCCGGCACGCCGCCTGAGTTGCTGAACCGGCTCAATGCCGCCACAGAGAAATGCCGGGGTGGCGATGCGCAGTACAAGTCCCGCCTCGAAGCCATGAACGTCACGCTCACTGCCACCGCACCGGCCGATGCGCGCGCCTGGGCGGCCCGCGATGCGGCCATTTGGCGCCCGCTGATCGACAAGCTGGGACTGGCCACCGAATGACGGTGGGCACTGCGGAGCCCCGGGTCACGTTGACCCACGGCGGGCAGCTGCGCGGCCTGTGGGAGGAGGGCGTGCGTGTCTTCCGTGGCATGCCCTACGCACAGGCGCCACGCGGCGCGCTGCGGTTTGCGGCGCCGGTGCCTGCCTCGCCATGGTCCGGCGTGCGCGATGCCACTGCGTTCGCGCCCATGGCACCGCAGCTGGCCCGCACCGCGCGTGCCAATGCGCCCATGCTGGGGGGCGACGACTGCCTGGCCGTCAACGTGTGGGCGCCGCCCGTTGAACCTGGCGCGCATCTGCCCGTGATGGTGTGGGTGCATGGCGGCGGCTTCTTTCGCGGTGCGGCCAGCGAGCCCCTGTACGACGGCGCGGCGCTCGCGCGGCGGGGCGTGGTGCTGGTGTCGGTGCAGTACCGGCTGGGCATTGACGGGTTTTTGCACTTCGAGGGCGAGGAGCAGGCTGCGCCTGCCAATCGCGGCTTGTTGGACTTGCTCATGGCGCTGCAGTGGGTGCGCGACCATATTCACGCCTGGGGCGGCGATGCGACGCGCACCACGGTGTTTGGCCAGTCGGCCGGTGCCGGGGCCTTGGCCTGCCTGATGGGCATGCCTGCATCGCGCGGGCTGTTCCAGCGCGCCATTCTGCAAAGCCCCAGCGTGGCCTGCCAGACCTTGCAGGAAGCCGCCGCCGCGCGCCGCGCTGTAGCCACGCTGGCCGGGGTGGAGCCCACCTTGACTGCATTGGGAGGAGCGCCGCAGACCGCCGTGCTGCGCGCCGTGCACCGGCTCGCGTCCGAGCCTGCGCTGCGGCAACAGCACGGGCTGGGCGGGCGCAACTTCTTTCCCCTGCGGCCCGTGGTCGATGGCCAGGTGCTCACCGCGCCGCCGCTGGACGCGCTTGCGCAGCAGTGGGCGGCCCAGCCGCCCGACCTGCAGGTGCTGGTGGGCAGCAACGCGCAGGAGATGCGCCTGTACCACGTGCCCGGCGGCGCCATCGACCGGGTGACGGAGGCGCAGGTCCATGCCTTTGCGCAGGATGTGGGCTTGAGCCCTGGTGCCGCCGAGGCCCTGCGCCACATGCTGCCGCCCGCGCAGCAAACGCCCGGGGAGTGGCTGTGCGCGATGCAGTCCGACTACTACTACCGCGTGCCCGCGCAGCGCATTGCCGCGCTGGCCAGCCGCTGGGCCCGCAGCGCCCATGGCTATGAGTTCACCTGGTCCTCGCCGCAGTGGCGCGGGCGCCTGGGCGCAGCGCACGGGGTGGAGCTGCCGTTTGTCTTTGGCAATCTCCACACGCCCACGGGGCAGGAACTCACGGGGCCCACGCCACCCGTGGCACTGGCGGATGCCCTGCAACAGCCCTGGGTCGCGTTCGCGCACCATGGTGATCCCGGGTGGCCGCCCTACGCCGGTGAAGAACCCCTTCTCCAGCACTTCGGCGAGGCGCTGTTGTGCGCGCCTTGCCCGCAGCCTGCACGGCTCGCGCTCTGGCAAGGCATCTTGTAGCAGCGCGTTCCAGAAGAAATCGGAAGGGCCAGGGAGGGCCTGTCAGGGGTACCGCATTCGCTGCCGGATGGCTACACTGGCCCGGCGTTCGTTCGCGACCGACCAACGATAGGGAGGGATGACCATGGCTTCAGCCAGTGTGGGAGATTGCCTGTCGGGTGCCTGGGGCACCTTCAAGAAAAACGTCCTCACCCATGTGGTGTGTACCTTGCTGGTGATGGTGGTTGCCGGCATCAGCGCGGGCCTGCTGGCCGGGCCCATGGTGGTGGGCTACATGCGCATGATCGAGCGCGAGACGCGCGGCGAAGCGGTGCAGATCGGCGATGTCTTTCGGGGCTTTGACGACTTTGTGCCCGCGTTTGTGGCGGGGCTCATCAGCTCGCTGGTCGTGTCGCTGGGCTTCATGCTGTGTTTCATCCCTGGCCTGCTGGTCATGGCGCTGCCCCCGGTGGCGTTGTTCCTGGTGGCGCGCGGCGAGCGCGACGGTGTGGCCGCTTTCAGCCGGGCCTGGAGCATCGTGACCAAGAACCTCGGCTCGGCGTTCTTCTGCTCGCTGGTGCTGGGCATTGTGGGCTCGCTGGGCTTTCTGCTGTGCTGGGTGGGAGCGCTGCTGACGCTGCCGCTGTCCACCATCGGCTCCTACTACATGGCACGCCAGCTGGTGGGCGATGAACCGGTGGCACTGCCTCCCCTCTGAGCCCGGCCCCGCCGTGGCGTCGCTGGGCAGCCCGCCCGCCTGGCAGCCGCTGGATAGGAGCGCGCGGCTGCTGCGGCTGGCGTTCGGCCTGGGCTGGCCCCTAGCCATGGCTGCCACGCCATCGTGGCTGGGGCGGGGTGGGCTGGGCCTGGGCTGCGGGTTTCGCGCGCTGACGGGCATGCCCTGCCCGCTGTGCGGCGGCACGCACGCGTGTGCAGCGTTGGTCCAGGGCGATTGGGCGGCCGCCTGGGCCGCCAGCCCGGGCGCGCTGATACTGCTGCTGTGGCTGGTGCTGCTGACGGGCCAGGCGGTGGTCGAAGGCGCCCAGGGCCGCCGCCGCGTGGCACGATGGCCGTGGTGGCACCCGGCGGTGCTGGCAGCGGTGGGCGGCGGGCTGGTGCTGTCCTGGGGCTTGCGCCTGGCCGGGCTTGCATAACGGCTTGCCGGCCCCTGAGGGCTTTGTTGCTTTCCTCTGTGCAAAAGCGATAGCGTTCTGCGGCCGTTGGGGCGCCGCGCGTGCGTAGCGGCCCGCCAACGCCTGCACCACATCCATGCACCAGCATCCCCTCGGGTGGGCCTGGCGCAGCCCTGCGCCTCGTTGCGGGGCAGGCTACCCCCATGGTGCACAGCCTCCGTGCGCCAGGCTGGTGCATTCAGCTTGTATACCAGTTGGCACGGAACCTGCGATACCGCAGGCAATGACCACCGCCACCGAGATCAGCAACCGCATCATCGAAGCCGTGATGGCGCAAAAGCTCGCGCCCGGCTCGCGCCTGGGCGAGCAGCAACTGGCCATGCTGTTCGACTGCAGCCGCACCATCGTGCGCGAGGCGCTCACGAGGCTGGCCACACGCGGCATCGTCACCGTCAGCGCCCGGCGCGGCTGGTATGTGATCGAGCCCTCGCAGGACGAAGCGCGCGAGGCCTTCGAGGCGCGCCGGGTGATCGAACTGGGTTTGCTGCACCAGCTCAAGGTGGTGGACAAGACGGCACTGCGCCAGCTCAAGAGCCACTTGCAGCGCGAAAAGGCCGCGCTGGCGGGCACCGATGTGGGCATGCGCAGCTTTCTACTGGGCGACTTCCACGTGTGCCTGGCCGAATGCCTGGGCAACAGCCTGCTGGCCGACACGCTGCGCGACTTCACGGCGCGCACCACGCTCATCGCCATGCTCTACCAGTCGTCGCACGATGCGGCGCAGAGCTGCGCCGACCATGTGCGCATCGTCGAGGCGCTGGAGGCGGGCGACATCGCCCACGCCGAAGCGCTCATGTCCGAGCACATCGGCACCGTGCAGTCGGCCCTGCGCCTGCAGGCCAGCAGCGACCCGCTGGCTGGGTTGCGCGACGCACTGGCGCCGGTGAGCAAGAGCCCTGCACAAGCCACTTCACCAGCCCGCGCGCGCAAGTCCCGCGCCACCAAGAGTTCCATCCCCCCAGCGTCTGACCCAGACGCGCCTGCCGACGCATCCACCTACCTAGGAGCCCTGCTATGACCACCGCCCGCACCGTCACTTCGTCCACCCGCCGCCTGACCCTGGGCGTGCTGGCCGCCACCGGCCTTGCTGCGGCATTGATGGCGCCCGCCGCCCACGCGCAAAACGCGCTGGACAACATCCTCAAGGCCAAAGAGATCAAGATCGCCATCCCCACCGATTACCCGCCCTACGGCTTTGTCGGCACCGACCTCAAGCCCCAGGGCCTGGACGTGGAGATGGCCAACTACATCGGCGCCAAGCTGGGTGTGAAGGTCGAGCTGATCCCCGTGACCAGCGCCAACCGCATCCCCTACCTGCAGACGCAGAAGGCCGATCTCGTGATCTCCACGCTGGGCAAGAACCCCGAGCGTGAGAAGGTAATCGACTTCACGGCCGCCTACGCACCGTTCTTCCAGGCCGTGTTTGCCAGCAAGAGCCTGAACATCAAGAGCTTTGCCGACCTGGCGGGCAAGACCGTGGCCGTGACGCGCGGCGCCATGGAAGACCAGGAGCTGGCCAAGGTCGCGCCCCCCGGCGTGGACGTGAAGCGCTTTGAAGACCACGCGGCCAGCATTGCGGCCTTTGTGTCGGGCCAGACGCAGGCCATTGCCACCAGCGCATCGACGGCGGGCACCATCATGGTCAAGAACCCCAACCTGGCCACCGAATACAAGCTGCTGCTCAAGGACAGCCCCAACTTCATCGGCGTGGCCAAGGGCGAAGACAAGCTGCGCCTGCGCGTGAACGAAATCATTGCCGAGGCGCGCAAGTCCGGCGACATCGACAAGCTGTCCAGCAAGTGGCTCGGCCGCCCTGCGGGCGACCTGCCCCTGTGATGCTGCGTACCGGATGAACTGCTGAAACCCAAGGGCCTGCGGCGCGACAAGCGGCGCAGGGCACAAGCATGCTGATTGCGCTCGATTTTTCTGCCGTCCTCGCGTCCTGGCCTTTGCTGGTGCGCGGCGTGGTCTGGACCATTGGCCTCACCATCGTGGGCACCGTGCTGGGCCTGCTGCTGGGCACGGCCTGCGCCTGGGCGCGGGCGCGCAACCTGGGCCACCGGCCCACGGCGCTGCGCTGGGTCGTGGCCAGCTATGTGGAGCTGGTGCGCAACACGCCGTTCATCGTGCAGCTGTTCTTCCTGTTCTTCGGGCTGCCCGCGTTGGGGCTCAAGCTCTCGCCCGAATTTGCATCGGTGCTTGCCATGGTGATCAACCTGGGCGCGTATTCGGCCGAGATCATCCGCGCGGGCATCGAGGCCACGCCCCGCGGCCAGATCGAGGCCGCGCACAGTCTGGCGCTCACGCCGGGCCAGACCTTCCGGCGTGTGGTGCTGCCGCCCGCGCTGCAAAAGGTGTGGCCCGCCATGGTCAGCCAGATCATCATCGTGATGCTGGGCTCGGCCGTGTGCGGACAGATCTCCACACCCGAGCTGAGCTACGCCGCCAACCTCATCTCCAGCAACACCTTCCGCGCGTTCGAGGCCTTCATCCTGGCCACGGCCGTGTACCTGGTGTTGTCCATGCTCACCCGCCGCTTGCTGATGTGGGTGGGTGCGCGTTTCTTGGTCGGGAGGTAAGCCGCCATGGTTGAGTTTTCTCTCTGGGACATCCTGCGCAACCTGCTGCTCGCAGCGCGTTGGACGGTGTCCCTGTCCCTCATCGCCTTCATCGGTGGCGGCCTGGTGGGCCTGGTGCTGCTGGTGCTGCGCCTGTCCAAGCTGCGGGGCGTCAACCGCGCGGTGGGCGCCTATGTGCAGGTGTTCCAGGGCACACCGCTGCTCATGCAACTGTTCCTCGCGTACTTCGGCATTGCGCTCTTTGGCATCAAGACATCGCCGTGGACGGCTGCTGCGGTGGCGCTCACGCTCTACACCAGCGCCTACCTCACCGAGATCTGGCGCGGTTGTGTGGCGTCCATCCCCAAGGGGCAGTGGGAGGCCGCGCAAAGCCTGGCGCTCAACTTTGGCGAGCAGCTGCGCCATGTGGTGCTGCCGCAGGCACTGCGCATTGCGGTGCCACCCACGGTGGGCTTTCTGGTGCAGGTGATCAAGGGCACCGCGCTGGCCTCGGTCATCGGCTTTGTGGAGCTGACCAAGGCGGGCAGCATGATCTCCAACGCAACCTACCAGCCCTTCCTCGTCTACGCCTGTGTGGCGCTGCTGTACTTTGCCCTGTGCTTCCCCGTGAGCCTGGTGGCGCAATCGCTTGAAAGGAAACTCCATGGCAACCGCCGTTGAAACCACCCCGGTCCCCGCGCACGATGGCATCGTGGTGGGCGAGCCCCCCATCGTGGACATTACGGCCCTGCGCAAGTCCTACGGCAGCAACGAAGTGCTCAAGGGCATTGACCTCAAGGTGCAGCGCGGCGAGGTGATTGCCATCATCGGCAAGAGCGGCTCGGGCAAGAGCACGCTGCTGCGCTGTGTGAACGGGCTGGAAGAGTTCCAGGAAGGCGCGCTCAGCGTCAACGGCCAAAAGCTGCTGCACGACAGCCCCGCAGCCATGCGCGCGCTGCGCCAGCAGGTGGGCATGATCTTCCAGAGCTTCAACCTGTTTCCGCACCTCAGCGTGGGCCGCAACATCATGCTCGCGCCCACGTTGGTGAAGGCGCGTGATGCCAAGACAGCGGAAACGCAGGCGCGCCAGCTGCTGGCCCGCGTGGGCCTGGCCGAAAAGTTTGACGCCATGCCCGACCAGCTCTCGGGCGGCCAGCAGCAGCGCGTGGCCATTGCCCGCGCGCTGGCCATGGAGCCGCAGGTGCTGCTGTGCGACGAGATCACCTCGGCGCTGGACCCCGAACTGGTGGGCGAAGTGCTGCGTGTGGTGGAGTCGCTGGCGCAGGAAGGCATGACGCTGATGATGGTCACGCACGAGATGGCGTTTGCCCGCAAGGTGAGCGACCGCGTGATCTTCATGCACCAGGGGCGGGTGCATGAAACCGGGGCGCCTGCCGCGCTGTTTGGCAATCCGCAGACACCGGAGCTGCAGCAGTTTCTGTCATCGCTGCACGATTGACACGTGAGCGCTTGTGAAGGGGCCTCGCCGCTCGCGTTGGGCTGGGCCCAGAATCTGGGCCGGGCGGTGGGTGCCGCGCTGCACGCGCTGTACGCGCAAGGGCCCGCCCACGCCCTGGAGTTCCAGCGTGGGCAGGCCCTGCTTCCTTCATTTCAGGCGTGGTAGGCGCCCGGCTGCGTCAGGACTGAACCCCCTTGTCGAATTCAGCGCGCGAGAGTGTGCCGTTCTGGTCGGCATCCAGCTCCTTGAAGCGCTGGCTGATGGCGGGCAGTGTGGCGGCTTCCTGGGCGCTCAACTGTCCGTCCTTGTTGGTGTCGGCCCGGTCAAAGGCGGCTGCAGCGGCTGTGGACACAGTGCTGCTGGGCCCGACCGTGAAGCCTGCGCCCGCCTGGGCTGTGCCCTTGCCCTGCGGCCCGAATTGGGGTGCGGAGGAAGACGACGTAGTCTGCGCGTGCAAGGCACCCACGCCGCCCAGGGTCAGGGCCGCAAACAGCATCACGCTGCGGGTGTCGAACGAATAAGTGCGTCGTTGCAATGCTTTCATGGGAAGCGAAGCTCCTTGGAAGTTGAACAGGCTTGCATTGCACCGCAGCCAGGCCCTGCACGCCAGCACTCTTGCCTGCTGTTGCCTGGGCCAACATTTGCCTGCGCCATGTAACGGTGCGGGCCCGTTTTGTGTTGTTGTGTGGCGGGGATGTGCCAAGACGTAGCTCGGGGGCTATGTGGGGCGGCTGGCGGAGAATCACACTTCTCCTTCTTCTACGTTTTCAGCAAGGCACCGCCATGGGCAACCGACTTTCACAGATCGCCACACGCACGGGCGACGCCGGAACCACCGGCCTGGGCAACAACCAGCGCGTTTCCAAGAACAGCTTGCGCATCCACGCCATGGGGGATGTGGATGAACTCAACTCCCACATCGGCCTGCTGCTGTGCGAGCCGCTGTCCGATGAAGTCCGCACCCTGCTGGTGGAAGTACAGCACCAGTTGTTCAACCTGGGTGGCGAGCTGTCGATTCCGGGCTTTGAACTGCTCAAGGCCGAAGCGGTGCTGGCACTGGACGAGGCCCTGGCACACCACAATGCAGCGCTGCCGCGCCTGCAGGAATTCATCCTGCCCGCAGGCACCCGCGCCGCATCGCAGGCCCACATCTGCCGCACCGTGGCCCGCCGCGCTGAACGCGCCGTGGTTGCCCTGGGCAACGAAGAGGCGCTGAACGACGCCCCGCGCCAGTACCTCAACCGCCTCTCCGACCTGATGTTCGTGCTCGCCCGCGTGCTCAACCGCATGGATGGCGGCGACGATGTGTACTGGAAAAGCGAGCGCCTGGCACAGCAGAACGCTACTGAATAGATAGCTATCAAGGCATTGTGGTCAAGCGGTAACGGCCAATTTCACTCGGATTTCCGCTAACCAGTTTGAAACCGGCGCGCACCAGGCCAGGACCGCCGCGCAAGGGCCGCCCCGCAGCGCTGGCGGTGTCCCCCTTCCCGGAGCGCGCAGCGCGTAGAGAGAAGGGGGAAGCGGCGCAGCCGCTCAGGGGGAAGTCCTCTACCGGGGTGCGAGGATCGCCATCGTCAGCCGCGACACGCAGGTCAGCTCACCCGCTTCGTTGTGCAGATCGATGTGCCACACATGCGTGGTGCGGCCGATGTGCACCGGCTTGGCTGTGCCGGTCACCCAGCCGCTGGTGGCAGAGCGCAGGTGGTTGGCGTTGATGTCCAGGCCCACGGCGCGGTAGCCCTCGGGCAGGGCGTAGTAGGCGCCGGTGGAGCCCATGGACTCGGCCAGCACCACGCTGACGCCGCCGTGCAGCAGGCCAAAAGGCTGGATGGTGCGGTGGTCCACCGGCACCCGGGCGCGCAGAAAGTCGTCACCCACCTCGACAAATTCGATGCCCAGGTGCTCTACGGCGGTGTTGCGGTTGGCGGCCTTCAGCAGGGCCAGATCGATGGGTTTCTTCCAGATGGGCATGGTGGTCTCGAAAAGGGGGCGGGGTAGAGTCGGCACACTACTGCGCCGCATGCGGGCTCCATAGAATGCCGGGTTCCCCCGGGGGTCGGCGGCTTGCCGGGTCAGCATGCAGTGAGTGTCTCACTGGCATGCCCGGGTTGTGCATTGTGCTTTTTCCCGGAGTCGGTTTCCTATCATGCAGCGTCGCCAGTTTGTCACCCTTGCCTCCCACACCACGGCCGTCCTGGCTGCCCCCGTCTTCATGCGCAACGCATGGGCACAAGAGGGCGGCATCACCGGCAAGACGCTGACCATCGGCTGCTCGGCCGCGCTCAGCGGCCCCCTGGCGGGCTTTGGGCAGGACATCAAGCAGGGTGCCGAAGCGGCGCTCGCGCACATCAACAGCCGGGGCGGCGTGCATGGCCGCACGCTGCAGTTCAACATGGTGGACGACGGCTATGTGCCCCAGCGCACCACCGACAACATCAAGCAGATGATTGGCCAGGGCAGCGCCTTTGCGCTGCTGTCGTGCGTGGGCACACCCAACAACACGGCCATCCTGCCGCTGATCGAAGAGGCGGGCGTCCCTTACGTGGCGCCGCTCACGGGTGCGTCGTCGCTGCGCAAGGGCGGGCGCAACGTGTTCCATGTGCGCGCCAGCTACACCGACGAAGTGCGCCGCCTGGTGCAGCGCCTGGCGGGCATGGGGCTCAAGGGCATCGGCGTGGTGTATCTGGACAATGGCTACGGCCGCGAGATGCTGGACGACGCCACGCGCTCGCTGGCCGAGCAGAACATCAAGCCCTCCGTCCAGGCCGCACTGGCCACCGACGGAAAGAACCTGGCCGATGTGCTGGCCAAGGTGGCCGAGGCCCGCCCCGCCGCCGTGCTGCTGGCCACGGCGGGTGCGGCCTCGGTGGAGCTGGTGCGTGGCATCAAGAAAACCGTGCCGGGCGTGCTGATGGCCGGTGTGAGCGTGACGCTGACCAGCGACGGCCTCAAGCAGCTGGGCGATGCAGGCAGCGGCATTGCCGTGACCATGGTCATGCCCGACCCCAACCGCGCCAAGACCCAGCTGGTGCGCGACTACCAGGCCGCCATGCGGGCCAAGGGGCAGCAAGACTTCACGCTGGGCAGCCTGGAGGCCTACGTCAACATGCGCGTGCTGGCCGAAGGCCTGGAACGTGCGGGCTCGGACCCCAGCCGCACCAAGCTGCGCAATGCGCTCGCAGGCATCCGCAACTGGGACATGGGCGGTTTTGTGGTCGATTACAGCGGCCAGTCGCCCTATGTGGGCTCGCGCTTCATCGACCTCGGGGTGCTCAACGGCGCGGGCCGTTTCCTGGGCTGATTCCACAGCCCGGCCGCGCCCGGCGCCGGGCGCAGCAACTGCGGCGGGTGGCCCCGCCCAGGTTGCTCAGCGGCTCGGCCGCTTAGCCGATAAAGCGGCCGTTGGCGCCCATCACGCCCAGGTCCAGAAAACGCGATCCCACATAGGGCGCGCCGCCTGCGTAGTCGATGGACAGGCCGCCCAGGTCATTGCTGCGAATGCCTGCGAGCGCATTGCGCAGCTTGGCGCGGGTCAGGTCGCGGCCGGCGCGCTCCAGGCCTTCGGCCAGCACGCGGGCGTTCACGTAGCCTTCAAAGCTGCGGGCCGAAAACTCCTGGTAGCCCAGTGCGCGCATGGCCTTCTGGTAGTCGCGCACCACGGCAAAGCTGGTGCGGGCCGCGTCGGGCAGCACCATCGACAGCGCAATGCCCGAGGCCTTGCCGCCCAGCTGGCGCAGGTTGTCGCCCGACAGCGCCACGCTGGTGGCGGCCAGCGGCGTGCTGGGCGAGACTTTCTTGAATTCATTGACCAGCGTGGCGGTGATGTCGCCCGCCGTGCCCAGCAGCACCGCATTGGGCTTGGCGGCCACGGCCTTGCCCACCACATCGGCCACCTGGGCGCCCTGGGCGTCGAGCTTGAAGGCCTTGGGCGCGGGCTGCTTGGCAGCGGCCAGGGCCTTGCTCACATCGGCCAGAAACTCGCGGCCAAAGGCGGTGTCCTGGTACACGACGGCCAGCTCGGTGATGCCCATGGACACCAGCTTTTGCGCCAGGCGCTGGGCTTCGTCGGTGTAGCTCGCGCGCACGTGGAACACCGAGCGGTACTCGGCCTTGCGCAGCGACGTGGCGCCGCTCTGGGGTGCCACGTAGGGGATCTGCGCCTCGTCCACCAGCGGCAGGATGCGCTGGTTGTTGGCCGTGCCCATGCAGGAGATCAGCGACACCACGTTGGCGTCGGCAATCAGCTTGCGCACGTTGTCTTCGGAACGCGCGGCGTCGTAGCCGTCGTCCAGGGCCAGCAGCTTGATCTCGCGGCCGTGGATGCCCTTGGTATTGGCCTGCGCAATGCCTGCGTCCAGTCCCTGCTTGAGTTCCTTGCCCAGGCTGGCCAGCGCACCGCTGGTGCCCAGCGAGCAGCCAATCGTCACGCTCTTGGCGTCCATGGGGTCTTGCACGCCCACGGCGCGCGACGAGGTGGCAAGCAGCAGGCCGGTGCTGGCGGCCACGAGGGATTGGGTGAACTGACGGCGTTGCATGATCAAAAAACTCGCGGGCAAAAAAGCCACCAGCCCCGGGCAGGGGCTGGTGGATGTTGAACAGGGGAGGTCGCTAGACCTAGGGTTAACCCTGATTTTATCTGCCCAAGCTGCCAATTGGCTGTCAAAGGCCTGCGGGCTCTGGGGTGAGAGCCTCGTCCTCTCACGCCCCTCACACCCTTCGCCCTTTACACCGCGTTGCCAGGGCCCGCTGGCGCGCGCATGCTGCCCGTCTCCACATACCGCTGGTGCCACGACAGCGCCTCGTTCAGCAGGTGCGGCGTGTGCTGGCCCACGGCGCTGCGTTTGGCGCGGGCCACGTAGTCGTGCAGCGCGGGCCGGAAGTCCGGGTGCGCGCAGCGGTCGATGATGATTTCGGCGCGCTGCGAGGGCGAGTGCCCGCGCAGGTCGGCCAGGCCTTGCTCGGTGACAAGGATCTGCACATCGTGTTCGGTGTGGTCCACATGCGAAGCCATGGGCACGATGCAGGAGATGCCGCCGTTCTTGGCCAGCGACGGCGTCATGAAGATTGACAGGTAGGCGTTGCGCGCAAAGTCGCCCGAGCCGCCGATGCCGTTCATGATGGCCGAGCCCATGATGTGGGTGCTGTTGACGTTGCCGTAGATGTCGGCTTCGATCATCCCGTTCATGGCAATCAGGCCCATGCGCCGGATCAGCTCGGGGTGGTTGCTGATCTCCTGTGGGCGCAGAACGATGCGCTCTTTGTAATAGTCGATGCGCTCGTTGAAGTCCTGCATCGCTGCCGGGCTCAGCGACAGCGCCGTGGCCGATGCGCTGGCCAGCGTGCCCGAGCGCAGCATGTCCAGCATGCCGTCCTGCAGCACCTCGGTGTAGGCCGTGAGGTTCTCGAACGGGCCGTTGTTCAGCCCGGCCAGCACCGCGTTGGCGATGTTGCCCACGCCCGACTGCAGCGGCAGCAGGTCTTTGGGCAGGCGGCCCTTCTTCACCTCATGCTGCAAGAAATCGATGATGTGGCCCGCGATGCGGTTGGAGGTGTCGTCCGGCGCGGCGTACACGCTGTTGCGGTCGGGCTGGTTGGTCATCACCACCGCAATCACCTTGCTTGGGTCGCAGCGCAGGTAGGGCTCGCCGATGCGCTCATCGGGCCGCGTCATGGGGATGGGCTTGCGGTGCGGCGGCAGGTCGGTGCCGTAGTAGATGTCGTGCATGCCTTCCAGCTTGGGGTTGTGCCAGGCATTCACCTCCAGGATGATCTTGTCGGCCTGGTCCAGCCAGGTCTTGTTGTTGCCCACCGAGGACGACGGGATCAGCCGCCCGTCGGGCAACACGCCCGCCACCTCGACCACCGCCACATCCAGCTTGCCCAGAAAGCCAAACCACACAAACTGCGCCACGTGCGACAGGTGGATGTCCACATACTGCATCTGCCCCGCATTGATCTGGCGGCGCACCGTGGGGTCGGACTGGTAGGGCAGGCGCATCTCGATGCCGTCCACCTGGGCCAGCGCGCCGTCCAGTTCGGGCGCGGTGCTGGCGCCCGTCCACAGCCCGATCTTGAAGCCATGGCCCTGCGCGTTCAGGCTCTCGATGCGGCGCGCCAGCGCACCGGGCACGGCCTTGGGGTAGCCCGCGCCGGTGAATCCGCTCATGCCCACATGGGCACCGGCGGGGATCAGGGCGGCCGCCTCGTCGGCGGACATGGTGCGGGAGAGAAAGTCGGGGTACAGCACCCGATCGGCCAGGGACATGAACAAACTCCGCAAAAAAGAAAAAGGGGCCGCCCACCTCGCGGGCGGACGACCCCCAGGGCAAAACCCAGGATGCTAGCGGTCGTTGCTTACAAAATCAGGGTTAACCCTTACAAGATTCATCGGCCTTTGCGATTGAGCAAGGCATACAGCAGGATCGCACCAAACGTGGCTGTGCCAATGCCGCCCAGTGCAAACTGGCCGAACTTGAGCGTGAAGTCACCCGTGCCCAAGATGAGGGTGATGGCCGCCACGATGAGGTTCTTGTTCTGCGAAAAGTCCACCTTGTTGTCCACCCAGATCTTGGCACCCGCCACCGCGATCAGGCCAAACACCACGATGGAGACACCGCCCATCACCGGCAGCGGAATCGTTTGGATCAGCGCGCCGAACTTGGGGGAAAAGCCCAGCACCAGCGCAAACACGCCCGCCAGCAAAAACACGGCGGTGGAATAAATCTTGGTCGCCGCCATCACGCCGATGTTCTCAGCATAGGTGGTCACGCCCGTGCCGCCTGCGCCGCCGCTAACCATCGTGGCCACGCCATCGCCAATGAACGCGCGGCCCATGTAGCGGTCCAGGTCCTGGCCCGTCATGGCCGTCACGGCCTTGATGTGGCCCAGGTTCTCGGCCACCAGGATGATGGCCACGGGCGCGATCAGCAGCATGGCACTGGCCTCGAACACCGGCGCGGCAAAGTTGGGCAACCCAAACCACGCGGCGTTGGCCAGCGCGGACAGGTCCATGGGCTTGCCCAGGCCCAGGCCGTTGGTCAGCACCGCGTAGATGATGCTCGCCACGATCAAGCCCACCAGAATCAGCAGGCGCTGCACCATGCCGCGTGTGAGCACCGCCACCAGGCCCACGCTCACAAAGGTCACCACCTGCATCCAGCTGTCAAAGTTGCTGGCCGCCATGTTCTTGATGGGGATGCCCGCCAGGTTCAGGCCGATCACCGCCACCACCGAGCCCGTGACCACGGGCGGCATGAAGCGCTCGATCCAGCCCGTGCCCACCGCCTGCACCAGCGCACCAATCAGCGTGTAGAGCAACCCGCAGGCGATGATGCCGCCCAGCGCCACGGCAATGTTGGCATTGGGCCCCTGGCCTGCATAGCCGGTGGCCGCAATCACCACGCCGATGAACGCAAAGCTCGACCCCAGGTAGCTGGGCACCTTGCCGCCGGTGATCAGGAAGAAGATCAGCGTGCCCACGCCGCTCATCAAAATCGCCACGTTCGGGTCAAAGCCCATCAGGATGGGCGCCAGCACCGTGGCGCCAAACATCGCAATCACGTGCTGCACGCCCATCACCGCCGTCTGCGGCCAGGGCAGCCGCTCATCGGGCGCAATGACCCCGCCTTGTTGCAGCACCTCCGCGCTTTTCACGCGCCAGTTCATGAATCCCATCTTGTTGGTTCCTTGTTGTTGAGGCGCGAATGCTAGTGGATGGGCAGGGCCCGGCCGTGAACCTGCGCGTCAGTTGCCAGGCTTCCATCCGCCTTGTGCCGGGTTAGCATCTGCGCCAACCTCTGCTCTGTCTGCCACAGGCACCGCCGCCATGCACCCTCTGCCGTCCTGCCCCTCTTGCCGCCAGCCCATGGAGGCGCACCGGTTCACCAGCAACCAGGGGCACGCGCTGGAGCTGGACATCTGTTTTGCCTGCCAGGGCCTGTGGTTTGACCGGCACGAAAACCTCAAGCTCGCGCCCCAGTCGGTGGTCGAGCTGTTCCGCCTGTTGCACGAACACCGCACCGACCAGCACCAGCCCCTGGCAGAACGCATGGCCTGCCCGCGCTGCAACACCAGCCTGGCCAAGGGTTTTGACGTGGTGCGCAGCGGCCGCTACATGATCTACCGCTGCGGGCGCCAGCACGGCCGCTTCAGCAGCTTCTCGTCCTTCATGGTCGAAAAAGGCTTTGTGCGCCACATGACGCGCCCCGAGATCGACGACCTGGCCAAACGCGTGGGCGCCATCTACTGCACCAGCTGTGGCGCCCCCGTGGACATCCGCAAGGACCACGCCTGCCCCTACTGCCGCGCCGCGTTCTCCCTCATCGACCCCGACGCCGTGGTGCGCGCCATGGAGGGCTACGCCAAGGCCAGCAGCGAGCGCACCACCCACGCCACCCCCTCGGTGGACATCGGCGACGCCCTGGTGGCCCTGGAGCGCGACCGCAGCCGCGCCGAACGCGAGCGGCAAAAGCGCGCATTCACCAGCAGCAGCGACGCTGCCGACAGCTCATTCACGGGCGACCTGGTGGCAGCGGGGGTGGCGCTGGTGTGGGCGCTGGTGAAGGACTAGCGCGGGCGCCTGCCCCTTCCTCCGTGGTGCGCGCGGTCTGTTCAAAGCCCAGCAGCAGGGCTGGCCTTGCAGTTTTTAGAGCCAAATTGTGCGTTGCCGCCTGCTGGACAAGCATGAGTAGCTATCGATTTAGGAGTTTTCTCGGCGACTTCTAAGGCAACGTAGTTGCGGTAGCTACCAGACGATGTACCGCTTCGGCTCAAACCCGGTCACTACATCGCTACACAGATGGCACTCACCGCGTCTTGCAGATTCTTTGGCAGCCTGATTGTGTTCAGGGGACAAGAATCTGTCCGGACAGCATTCAACGAGCCTCGGCCCCGTCGGAGAGTGCGACAACGTTATCCCGATCGGTGAAAACGGTGCCAATGCGACAAGCGCAGCCGCAGAGAGCACTGCTCGATAGCTGCGTCTGAAATGCTTGTGTGCAAATCCCAATACCAAGAAGAACGCTAGAAGCAATGCCTCTGGCCTCATTGTGAATACTGCCCAAGCCACACAGGCAACCACAAGCAGAAAAACGATGGGAGTGCGATTTGACGTCACAAGACAATCCTACTTTGAACGAGTGCGAGTGCTACTGTTGTTCGATGCGTACCGGAGTCTGGTGATTTTCCTGGGGGGTGTTCAGGTGGTCGCTGTGCACGGCATAGGTCTGGCCGTTGACCACTGCCGCAATGGGCATGGGGCCTTTGGCCGTGGGCAGCCAGAGGTGTTGCGCACTGCCTGAGGCGGCGGCGCTGCCTTCCCCATATTTGGCCAGCAGGCTGCAGTCGGAACGGCGCGCAATTCAGCTTGAATCCTCCGCTTCGGGATGCGACAGCTACCTTCACGTCCCTGACACGTTCCGTCGGCGCAGATCGTCAACAAATGTCATGCCTCCTTCTCACAGGTGTTGGGCAGAGGTATCTTTCCACTCGCACTTCCCGACCCGTTGCAGGCAGTCAAAAAGCGACAACGCGTTGCATAGGGTTCAGCCAAATGGCGCAAAGGGGAGTCTCCAAAAAACATCCAAACATTCATCCCAATCAACCCACCAGCAGCATGACCGTCGAACACAGAAGAAGCGCGGAGCGGCGCAGCGGCAAAGATCGCCGCCAGATCGACAATGGCCCTCCCACCAACTATGAGCGTCGCCGCGCAATCGAAGCGAGGCAGCCAGAGCTGATAGAGGTGCATATGAGCGAGGACGAGATCCGCGCGCTGGGGTTTGTGTTTGAACAAACCACGGCTTCAGCGAACGGCTGAGGCCGGTACACCCTGGTGTGTCATGGGCTCAGTGCGCGTGCTGAGGGCCTCGCAGTGCAGCGCGGGTTGAGCCGCGCCTCGAATACCTGAAGGTCCAGCCCAGCTTCTCGGCGTCACTGGTGGACGGGCTCCAGAGTTTGCTGAAGAAGAAGTTGAGCAGTTGCTGGATGAGGCCGGGCTGTTCGCCCTGGGGGGCCTTGTCGCTGTCTCCGTCATCGCCGTCATCGGCCAGCAGGTTGTTCAGGTTCTTGGTGCTGGCGGGTTTGCCTGTGGCGCTGTTGCATTCAGCATCGATGGGCTGCTCAAGGCCCAGCAGGCGGTTGGCCTTGCTGGGTTTAGAGTCAAATTGGGCGTTTCCGCCTGGTGAATAAGCGCTGATTGCTATCAATTTTGGAGTAAGCGACAGCTGCAAGCCAGCACTTGTGGGGCGGGTTTCACTTCAATTTGAATCCTGCATTTTGTGACTTAGGCAAAAGGCAAGACCTGAACCCGTTGCGTGCTCTCCATGACCCCTTTGCTCCATAAGGAAGATCAACTCCGCACGACGACCGTGAAGTCGCAGTACTTTTGCTCGATCAACGCAAGACGTCCGTCAGGAGTCCGAGCCTTCACATAGCTCAGGTCAACGTGGCCGTACGGGTTCCAGTCGAAGAACTCGATATAGCGATATTGCAAGATGTCCGTACAGGGAACAGAGCAGGGCAATTCCCATTGAATATTGCGGTTCGGATCAACAGAGCCAAACTGAACGGGAACATCAGTTAGTCCGCTCTTAGCGAGCAAGTTGATCGGTAGCGGAACACGTCGGTAGTCATCCGCTACGTCTGCCATGCCTACGGGCAGCAACACCAGAGCACGAATCAGCTCACGCTCGATCTTCTCAAACGAGTCCTGAATCTCAGGAGACATTGGCGAACCGGCCTCCAGCAGATATGTGTTCCATACATGCCTCGCCGCTTCCTTGAAGCGCAGCATCTCTTCAGTGACGTCTTCCATGCTCACATTCCTTCCAGGCCTTGGCTCGGTCGATCTGGATAGCACATGCAGGTTGTCGGATCTTGGTTGTACCGAATTTCTTTCCAGTAGCCATTTTCATGTCCGTGGCCAGGCCTCGGAACAAACCACCTTGCTCCGGGCGGGCATGGATTGCACTTGCCATCGCAGTCTCTGCCGGGATTGACCGGCGGCAAGATCACCGGGTCATTCCTTACCCCTCCCGGCCTACGAGACCCCATCCAGTTGGGCCAAGTCACCCCGCCCCAATTCCACGTCGGTAAGAGCGGACTTGGTTTAAACAAGTCTGGCACAGGCATGTATCCCGGACTCCCGGTTGAACCACCAGGCGGAACAACTGAAGGAGGTGGAGCAGGAATTGGAAGAGCCGGTTGCAACCCGTTCGTATCGACAGAGCTCAGCGGATTCCCCCCCACATAGGCAAACCGATTCCACCCCCCATCCAACCCAATCGGATCAGGCTGCGTATACCGCCCCGTACCCGGCGCATACGTCCGGAAGTAGTTGTAATGGAGCCCCGTCTCCTTATCAAAGTACTGCCCCGGATACCGCAGATTGAACGTGACATCCGGGATGCTGGTCGCCCCCGTCGTCGGGTTAGTCATCTCACTCGTAAACCGCTTGGCCGCCGTCGTCGGCTGCTCATCCCCAAACGCACTGTACGCCCACTGCCACACGGCCTGCCCATTGGCCTGGGTGAGTTTTCTGGGGGTGTTCAGGTGGTCGCTGTGCACGGCATACGTCTGGCCGTTGACCACAGCCGCAATGGGCATGGGCCCGTTGGCCGTGGGCAGCCACAGGTATTGGGCGCTGCCTGAGGTGGCGGCGCTGCCTTCTCCGTATTCGGCCAGCAGGCTGCCGTCTTCTGCGTACACATAGGTCCAGCCCAGCTTCTCGGCATCGCTGGTGGCGGGGCTCCAGAGTTTGCTGAAGAAGAAGTTGAGCAGTTGCTGGATGAGGTCGGGCTTGTTCGCCCTGGGGGTTCTTGTCTCCGTCATCGCCGTCATCGGCCAGCAGGTTGTTCAGGTTCTTGGTGCTGGCGGGTTTGCCTGCGGCGCTGTTGCATCCAGCGGCTGCGGGTTGCGCAAGGTCCAGCAGGCGGTTGGCCTTGCTGGGTTTGGAGCCAAATTGGGCGTTTCCGCCTGATGGATGGGCTCTGATAGCTATCAATTTAGGAGTTTTTGACAGCTGCAATCCAGCACTTGTGGGGCGGGTCGCATTTCAGTTTGACTTTTCCAAGTCGTGATTTACTTTCCCTCGGAAGCGACTAGTAATTTATGACCAACAACTTCTTTGTTAACCACAACATATAACGTGTCGCCGCCTTTAAGCCGATTGTTTATCCTGACCATTATGCTTTTGGCGCAGGAACAAGAGCTTTTCCCGTAGTCGCTATTAAAAACCAATGTGGCGCCACCATTGCGCGCAACAGTAAGATACGGCTTGTCAATTTCTGCTGCACATGGAAATTCCCAAACAAGATTAACAACCTGCGACGTTCCCAACTCCTTAATTGACACCGAAGATGGCTGCTCCTTAATGCATATACCAACCTCAGAATCGAGGCCGGTTTCAAACGTGAAGGAAGTCGCTTTATCGCTATCTTTTTTACAGCCCAGCAACAAGAGGCTGATAGAAAAAGCCAGCAGCATCCCAATCAACCTTCTCATCTCACACTCCCGAAGTGGATCCATCGACCCGGTCGAAAAATATTTGGAACTTGATGCAAGATAGAGCCGGGGTCATCGGAGATTGGGTGATATGGCTCATCACCCAGCTCTGTCCAAGTAGGCGTATTTGAGCCGATAACCGTCACATTTCTGATGCGCGCCAAATGCGACGCAACTGAGTTATGCCCGGCACCTGCATAGCAAGAATTCAATTTGACCGGCAAGGAGCCGCAGCCACTCTCATCAAGAACGTTATTCAACTCTGGAGCCTTCATGCCATTGACAGAAGTTGGACTTCCATGCGAAATGACAATGCATTTACTTGGATCATCTGGATAGTCAAGCGCTGCGGGATACCCTGGGTCGCGTGGATCCAGGAGAACAACTTTCTTTAGTCCCTTCGGATCGGCATAGAGTAGTGAACTGCCCCCCACATACCCAAACCGATTCCACCCCCCATCCAGCCCAATCGGATCAGGCTGCGTATACCGCCCCGTACCCGGCGCATAAGTCCGGAAGTAGTTGTAATGGAGCCCCGTCTCCTTATCAAAGTACTGCCCCGGATACCGCAGGTTGAACGTGACATCAGGAATGCTGGTCGCCCCCGTCGTCGGGACAGTCATCTCACTCGTAAACCGCTTGGCCGCCGTGGTCGGCTGCTCATCCCCAAACGCACTGTACGCCCACTGCCACACCGCCTGTCCATTGGCCTGGGTGAGTTTTCTGGGGGTGTTCAGGTGGTCGCTGTGCACCGCATAGGTCTGGCCGTTGACCACTGCCGCAATGGGCATGGGGCCATTGGCCGTGGGCAGCCAGAGGTATTGCGCGCTGCCTGAGGTGGCAGCGCTGCCTTCTCCGTATTCGGCCAGCAGGCTGCCGTCTTCTGCGTACACATAGGTCCAGCCCAGCTTCTCGGCATCGCTGGTGGCGGGGCTCCAGAGTTTGCTGAAGAAGAAGTTGAGCAGTTGCTGGATGAGGCCGGGTTGTTCGCCCTGGGTGTCCTTGCCTTCGTCACCGTCATCGCCGTCATCGGCCAGCAGGTTGTTCAGGTTCTTGGTGCTTGCGGGTTTGCCTGCGGCGCTGTTGCACCCAGCGGCAGCGGGCTGCTCAAAGCCCAGCAGGCGGTTGGTTTTGCTGGGTTTAGAGCCAAATTGGGCATTTCCGCCTGATGGGTATGCGCTGGCAGCTATCAATTTAGTAGTCTGAGGCAACTACAAGCAGGCATGCGTGGGGCGGGTTGCACTTCAGTTTGAATCCTGCATTTGTGATTTAGGCACAAGGCAAGACTTGACCTCGTCGCTTCGCGCTACTTACTTGATTTGAGAATTTTTCTTCGACTTTGTAGAGCGATACCACTTCCAAACTACGCAAGCTGCGGCAATTGCGAAGACTACAGTTGCTCCTAGTTGCAAGTAAAAGTGAAGCGCTGCACTCGGAGTATCTCCACCCGGAAAGGATGCAATCCAGACGGTCTGCATGGCCCACGTCAAAAAGACGAAACAGGCAATGACAAAACCGATTAGTAGAACAGCAAATTTGGCTGCGGATTTCATGGCCTCGAGTATCCAAAGTAAGGGCGATTCGTACCATTGGTAGTGCATTTCTCAATTACCGACTGAGCAAAGCTCTGACACTGATTCCATGGCATCCACCTGCCTGTTCGCTGGCCTGGTCGTATTGCATTGTTCACGCACTGTTCGTCAACGTCCTGGATAGGTACGCACGTAGAACTCGGATCAGCGCTCTGGCCTTGATGATTAATCGTTTGTGTTTGTGCACCTGGTGTATCTGAGCAACCTTGTCCCGGTACCGGGCACTGCGCGCCCATGCCTGCTTCATAGGTACCTGTTTGAACCCAGTTGTGCTGAGGCAGATAAGCACTAGCCCCACCCACCCAGCTAATGTTTACTGGCCGGCTGCAAACTTGAACTCCGGTCCAATAAGGTCCATATGGCCCCATGCCAGGATGATCTAAACCGCGCGGATCGGTTAACTTCAGCGGATTCCCCCCCACATACCCAAACCGATTCCACCCCCCATCCAACCCAATCGGATCAGCCTGCGTATACCTCCCCGTGCCTGGCGCATACGTCCGGAAGTAGTTGTAATGGAGCCCCGTCTCCTTATCAAAGTACTGTCCCGGATACCGCAGGTTGAATGTGACTTCGGGGGTGCTGGTCGCCCCCGTAGTCGGGTTAGTCATCTCACTCGTAAACCGCTTGGCCGCTGTCGTCGGCTGCTCATCCCCAAACGCACTGTACGCCCACTGCCACACAGCCTGCCCATTGGCCTGGGTGAGTTTGCGGGGGGTGTTCAGGTGGTCGCTGTGCACGGCATAGGTCTGGCCGTTGAGCACTGCCGCAATGGGCATGGGGCCATTGGCCGTGGGCAGCCACAGGTATTGCGCGCTGCCTGAGGTGGCGGCGCTGCCTTCTCCGTATTCGGCCAGCAGGCTGCCGTCTTCTGCGTACACATAGGTCCAGCCCAGTTTCTCGGCATCGCTGGTGGCGGGGCTCCAGAGTTTGCTGAAGAAGAAGTTGAGCAGTTGCTGGATGAGGCCGGGCTGTTCGCCCTGGGGGTCCTTGCCTTCGTCACCGTCATCGGCCAACAGGTTGTTCAGGTTCTTGCCGCTGCCCGCTTTGCCTGCGGCGCTGTACAGCGGCTCGGTCTTGAACACGCGCTGGCCCAGGGCGTTGTGGGCGTACTTGGTTTTGGGGGCGTCGGCCCCTTCGCCCGTGGTGGCGCTTTCCATGCGGCCCTGGCTGTCGTAGGCGTAGCTGCGCAGGCCATCGCCCAGCAAATCGCCTGCGGCGTTGTACTGGTAGCTGACGCTGGTGGTGGCGCTGTTGCCGCCAGCGGTGGCGGTTTGCTCAAAGCCCAGCAGCCGGTTGTGGCCTGCGGCGGTGCCGTAGGCGCGGCTGATGCTGCTGGTGGCGGCCGGTGTGCCTGTGGTGGTGGTTTGCACGCTGGCCGTGCGGTTGCCGTTGGCGTCGTACTGGTACGTGGTGGTGCGCACGCTGTCGCCCATCTGGGTGATGCGGCCCAGGGTGTCGTACTGCACGGTCCAGGTGGTGTCGGCGCGGGCCAGGGTGGTTTCCAGCGGGTCGGTGCTGCCGGGCTTCCAGAGGTTTTGCGTGAGGCTGGTGATGCGGCCTGCGCTGTTGTACTGGTAGCTGCTGAACTCGGTGGCGGTGAGCTGGCCTGCGGTGTTGTAGCTGCGGGTGGCCGGGATGGCGGCCGTGGCGCCGGGCAGGTTCCAGCGCCAGCCGGTGGGCTGGCCCAGGGGGTTCCAGGTGATGTTGCTCACCAGGCTCTGGCCCGCCCAGGTCAGGCCGGTGAGCAGGCCGGTGCTGTTGTAGACATGCTGCAGCACTTGCCCGCCAGGGTAGGTGGTGCTGGCCAGCAGGCCGCTTGCGGCGTAGGCATAGCCCACGGTGCGGGCTGTGCCGCTGATCAGGGTCTGGGTCTTGGCGGTGACGCGGCCGAAGTGGTCGCGCTGGTAGGTGGTGGTGCCGCTGGCGTCCACGATTTCGCTCAAGGCGCCTTTGCTGGCGTTGGGCTGGTCGGTCTGGTTGTAGGCAGGGCCCGCCAGGTCGTAGCGCAGGGTGGTGGTGGCGCCGCCCGGCTGGGTGATGAGCGTGGGGCGGCCCAGCAGGTCGCGGTCGATGTGGGTGGCCTGGCCCAGCGCATCTGTCACGGTGCTGGGCAGGCCCAGCGCGTCGTACTGGGCGCTTTGCAGGCCACTGTCGGGGCTGGATTCGCCGGTGGCGTTGCCCAGGGCGTCGCGGGCGTAGGTGGTGCCTACGCCTTTGAAGTCGCTGGCCTGGGTGACGGCATCCAGGGCGTTGTAGGTCAGGGATGCCGTGGCGTTGGCGGCGTTGGTGATGGTCTTGACGCGGCGCAGGGCGTCCAGGCCCAGGTGGGTGGATTCGTTGGCGCCGTTGGTGCTGCGCACGGTTTCGCCGTTGGCGTCAAAGCCATGGGTGGTGGTTTGCTGGCCGCCCACGGTGGTGCTTTCCACGCGGTTCAGGCTGTTGATGCTGCGCGCCAGCAGCCACACCAGCTGGCCCTGGGCGTTGCGCACTTCCTCGCGGGTGCGGTTGCCCATGGCGTCCAGGGTGTAGGTGCCGCTGTTGTTGCGGTTGTCGCTCCAGCCGGTCATGCGCTGGGCGGCGTCGTAGGTGTAGGTGATGGTGTGACCGTAGGGCAACCTGACAGTGGCCACCTGCCCCGAGGGGCGGTAGGTGAACCGGGTCGTCTGCCCACCCCGGTTGGCGGTGAGCATGCGGCCCCGGGCGTCATAGGTGTAGGTGGTGGCGAGGCCGGTGGGCGCGGTGTGGGTGAGCACGCGGCCATTGGTGTCGTGGGTGTAGGTGTCTACATGGCCCAGGGCGTTGGTGGTGCTGGTGAGGTTGCCGGCACTGTCGTACTGGTAGCTGGTGACCGCGCCATTGGGGGCGGTTTCGGTAGCAACCAGGCCCGAGGGGTGGTACGTCCAGCTGGTGGTGCGGGCGGTGCCGCTGCCCATGCCCGCACCGGTGTCGGTGACGGTCTGGGTGAGGGGGTTGCCCGCGCTGTCGTAGGTGTAGCTGGTGGTGCGGCCGGGCTCGCTCACTGTGACCGGCAGGCGCCACTGGGGGTGCCAGCTGGTGATGGTGGTGCGCTCTTCGGGCTTGCCAGCGGCTTCGGTGACGGCGGTGGGCAGGCGGCGGGCGGTGTCCCAGGCGTAGCTGGTGGTGGTGCCCAGGAAGTCGGTCTCGGCGGTGACCAGGCCCAGGGGGTTTTGCACGCGGCTGGCGGCGTCGCGCAGGCCCAGGCCGTCGGGCTTGTCTGCGCCGGTAACGGCGAGCTGGCCCAGGCTGGCGCTGTAGTTGAAAGAGCGCACCGTGCCCAGGGGGTCGGTGATGGTGGTGGCCCCACCGCTGCTGGCGGGGTAGCCGACCTGGTACCGCTCGACCGCACCGGCATGCTCGGTGCTGACGGCCCGGCCCACGTCGTCATAGGCGTAGGTGGCGAAACGCTGGTTGTTTTCGTCCACGATGCCCGTCAGGGCGTGTGGGTAGCTGGAGTTTTCGTAGAGGTAGGTGTTGGTGGTGTTGTCGGCATAGCGCGCCGTCAACAAACGACCCGATGTCTCGTATTCGTAGCTCACCTGCACCTTGCTGCCCGCAGCCACCGAGACCAGCTGGCCCTTGGTGTTGTAGTTGAGCTGCAGTTTGCGGCCAAACTGGTTGGTCACCGTTTTCAGCATGGGGATGCTGTTGATCGCCACATAGCCATAGGTGGTCACCCAGCCGTTGCGGCCGGTCACGCTTTGCAGCAACCCTGTGGCAGAAAACTGCAGCTTGCGGTCTGCATCCAGATCGGTGTAGAGCCAGCCGCTGGCATTGGTCTGCAGCTTCTTGCTGCCGTTCTGGTTTTGCCAGGTGGCGGTGGATGCGGAATAGGTGAACCGCTGCAGGTCCCCATTGCCCATGACGAGGGTTTGTGCGGTGCCATCGCTCCAATTGAGGGCACTGCCGGCGGGTTGAAGCCTGGCGCTGTGGTTGTGGCCCCACCCGGGCGACATGCCCACCAGTGGCAGTACATAGGTCGCACGGCTGTTGGCGTATAGGCTGCGGTAGGTGCGCGACCAGTTCAGGGCATGGGGGCCTTGCCCGATGACGTCACTGAAGGGTTTGTTCTTGTCGCCCGTTGCGGGAATGATCGGGTTGGGTGTGCTGCCGCCCGAGTAGTCACCTTCTGAGCACGTGGGAGGCTTCGATGGACCCGCAGGCCCGGAATTGTTCGGCGGAGTGGGTGGCGGCGGTGACGGCGGTTCCGAAGGCGGTGGCGGGGTGGATTCTGGCGGGTCCAGCTCCCTGGTGCAGACCATCGAGATACCGCCGTACTCTGGACTGTGGTATCGAGTTCCGTCAGGAAACGCGTGGGAGTATGTCCAATAGCTTCCGGCAACGCACTGCTCCAGTTGGTACGGAATGCGCGAGGTGACGGGATCCGTGGCATTGGACCAGTCAATGTTGGCTTGTGCCGCACCACACCAAGTTGAGCTGCGAAATTCGGGGGAGTCCTGCCAATAGAAGAAGTACTTCAGCCTCTCCTCATTAGGGCACGCAGTAAGCGTAGTGTTGGAATACACCACCTCAAACGAGCCATTGCGTGTGGCATTTCTCAAGCGGGCAGAGCCGGGCAGGAGATGTGGTGGCATTGGCGCGGACGCTACCCCCGTTGGAACTGGCGCTGCGAATGGCTGGTTTTGCGCAAAGGCTGCTGGCGTGCCCACTGCCACAGCGCCCACAACCGCAAGATAGCTCCCTGCAATGGCTGCGAGCGCACGCGAGCCACCGCGTCTTTTTTCAAGACGTTGCATTTTTCTTCCCTCCCTTTGGTGCGCCAGACTGTAGAGAGCGCGCAGCCACGGGGCAAGGGATTCCGGCCTGCGGCGTTGTAAATCGGTGTAACGCTGCGGCCACCGTGCCCCGCCACAATCCGTTCACAATGGCGCAGGCCTGTGCCCTGGGCCTCCCGCATCCCACCCCACCGTGGCGCCTGCTGCCACACGAGGAGCGCCCGTGCCGCAGACCCCCGCCCGACGCTGTGTTCGACCGCCGCGCAGCCTTGCGCCCGTTGCGCAAGCCGTCAGTCGCCCCTCCAACCTGCTGCAGCGCGCCCGGCTGCATCCTGTGCCCAGCACCCTGCTGATCCCCTTGGCGGCGCGGGCGCGGGGGGGGCGCTACTTTCCGTGGCTGGACTGCCGCGATGTCGTGGCGGCCGGGCTGCTGCAGCGCCTGGGCGCCGATGTGGATGCGTTGCTGGACGACCTGCCCACGGTGTTCCAGGTGCTGTGGCGCACCGGGGCTGTCAAGGACGCGGGGCGCGCCTTTTTTGCGGCGCACCCGCAGGGCCTGGGCGCCAATCTGGGCTGCGGGCTCACGCAGCATTTCCAGTGGCTGGACGGGGGCGCCAACCAGTGGCTGGATGCCGACCTGCCCGAGGTGATGGCGCTGCGCCAGCAGCTGCTGCCGGTGTTGGGCCCGCGCATGCGGCAGGCCGGGGTGGACCTCACGCAGCCGGGCTGGTGGCAGCGGCTAGGTTTGCCATCGTGCAGCAGCACGCAGCCGGTGTTGCTGGTGTGCGAAGGCGTGCTGATGTACCTGCAGCCCACACAGGTGCAAGCGGTGCTGGCCGAGTTTGCGCAGTGTGCGCCCCCGGGCTCGCGCATGGTGCTGGATGTGCTGACGCGCCAGGCCGTGGGCCGGGCCGCCCGCCACCCCAGCGTGGGGCCCACGGGGGCCGAGTTTTGCTGGGGCGTGGGCCGCATGGCCGAGCTGGCCGCGGTGCACCCGCGCCTGCGGCTGCTGCGCGAGCAGAGCGTGGCCGAGGGCTACGGCTGGGCGGGCATTGCGCTGGATGCGCTGTGGCGGCCCTGGCTGGCTGCGCCGGTGTATGGGGTGGCTACGCTCGGAGTCGAGGATGGCTTCGCCTGAGCCGCTCTATCTCTCTGTACCGCTCTATACCTGTCGGGGTTCCGCCGCCGGCCCGGGCGCCAGCACCCGCATCCACGCGGGCGCCTTGCCCGTGAGCTGCCCCACGATGGCCGCCTGCAGCGGCGGCAGGCGCCGCGCGCCCTGCAGCACCAGTTGCCGCAGCAGGCGCGGCACCGGGCGGGCGTCGGTGTACAGGCGCACGATGGCGTTGGTGCCCTGGTAGATGGGCCAGGCGTGGCGGTGGTGGCCCAGGGCGTAGGGGGCCAGTGCGTCGGCGCTGCCGATGTCCTGCCCGCGTTGGCGCGCGCTGACCAGCGCGGCCGTGAGCCGCTCCACCCCCGCCAGGCCCAGGTTGTAGCCATGGGCAGTGACCGGGTGCATGCCCACGGCAGCGTCGCCCAGCAGCGCGCAGCGGTGGCCCGCAAACCGCTGCGCGTACACGGCCACCAGCGGGTAGGCATGGCGCTCGCCCATCAGGGCCATGGGGCCCAGCCGGTCGTTGAACTGGGCCTGCACCTGCGCGGCAAAGGCCTCGGGGCTTTGGGCCATCAGCGCCGCCGCGTCGGCCGCACCCGCTGTGACCACCACCGAACACAGTGCATGCCCCTCTTGGGGGTCATCGGGCAGGGGCAGCACGGCCAGGGTGCGGTCGTAGCCAAAACACTCGTGCGCCACGTTGTCGTGGGGCTGCGTGTGGCGCATGCGGCAGACGATGACGGTGCGGCCAAAGTCGCTCATCTGTGCGCCGATGCCCAGCTGGCGGCGCGTGGCCGAGAAGCGGCTGTCGGCGGCCACCAGCAGCGGGGCTGTGAGGCGCTGGGGCGTGGTGTCGGCAGCAGCGTGGGTGGGCACGCAGTCCAGCTCGGCATGGCCGGGCAGCGTGGCCACGCGGGTGACCTGGGTGCCGGTGAGCAGGCGCACACCCGGCGTCTGCGCGGCCACCGTGTGGGCCGTGCGGCGCAGCGCGTGGTTGGGCACGATAAAGCCCAGGGCGCCGGGGGCCGACGCAACGCCATCGGGGGCGCCGCTGGCCGCGTTCAGCTGCAGCGCGCTGTGGCGGCCCAGCGGCCCATCGTGCACCTGGGCTTCAGCAATCTGGCCCACCTCGTGGTTGGCCAGGTGGGCCCAGCTGCCCAGCCGCTGCAGCGTGGCCCGGCTGGGGTGGGTGAGGGCGATCTCGCGGCCGTCGGGGGCAGGCTGGGCCAGGGCGCTGTCACTCTGCTGTTCCACCACCGTGGCGGTGAAACCGGCCTGGGCCAGGGAGATGGCCAGCGACAGGCCCGCCGGGCCTGCGCCGACGATGAGCACGTCGCTGTGGTGGGTGGTCGTCATGGCAGGGAGAAATCCAACGGCCCTGAACAAGGGCCCAAGTGCCTGCGATTGTGTTCGCGGCCCGCGCGGAGGGGTTTGCCCTGGGTCAAGCCGTTGTGCGGGAGTGTGCTATACAAATAATAGCTATTAAGGCAATACCAGTGCGCGGAGGCGGCCAAAAAACTTCAAACTTCAAACTTCTGACCCCAGACCACGTGCTGCACACAGTGGGCTGATTTCCCTTGCCACGGTCCCGCAGGCGTTCAGTCCTTGGCGGCCTTGCGTGTGCTCTTGGCCGGTTTCTTCTTGGCTGTGCCCGGCTTCTTGCCACGCAGGTGCAGCCCCCAGGTCACCAGCAGCCACAGGTAAGACGCGGGGATGCTGTACGCGGCAAAGGCCGCCAGCGACAGCGGCGGTGCGGCGATGGAGCGGGGGTTGGCAATGGTCGCCAGCAGCTGGCGCGTGCCTGTTCCCACCTCGGGCGTGGTGTGCTGGCTTCCCGCGCGCGCCATGAGCGCGCCCATGAAGGTGAAAAACTCCATCAGCAGCGCGCCGATCAGGAAACACGCCGCCAGCGCCAGCAGCTGCGCAAAGGCCCGGCGGTTGCCCTTGGCCAGAAAAACAATGGCCGACACCAGCACCAGGGCGGGCAGCACAAGGACCACGGCGGGCCAGGCGGACATGAGCAGGGGCATGGGAGTCGGTACCGGTATCAGCCGCGAAGCAAGAAGATGAGACAGAAGGACGCTGGGGCGGGTGTGGCTGCGGATGATAGACGCATGCACCCCGCCCCTCGCGCCCATGGCGCCGGGCTACGGCTGCGGCGGCGTGGCCGGGCCCGCCATTTCGCGCAGGCGGCGGCGCAGGGCGCGGTCGCGGCGGTCGTCGGCTTCCCAGTCGGCTTTCACGCCGCGCCACAGTGCCAGCGCCATCAGCAGGATGACGGCGGTGAACGGCAGCGCGAACACGATGGTGGCGGTCTGCACCGCCTTCACGCCACCGGCCAGCAGCAGGCTGATGGCGATGCCCGACACCAGCACGCCCCAGGTGATCTTGACGCGCGCCGACGGGTTCTCATTGCCGCCGGTGCTCATCATGCCCAGCACCAGCGTGGCCGAGTCGCCCGAGGTGACAAAGAACACCAGCACCAGCACGGTGGCCACGAACGACATCACGGCACCCCATGGCAGCGCGTTGAACATGGCAAACAGTGCGGTGGACACATCGGCCTTGACGGCTTCCGACAGAGGCACGCCCTGCATGATCTCCAGGTGCAGCGCCGTACCGCCGAACACCGAGAACCATACAAACGCGGCCAGCGTGGGCGCCAGCACGGTGCCCAGGATGAATTCGCGAATCGTGCGACCCCGCGAGACGCGTGCGATGAAAAGACCCACGAAAGGCGACCAGCTCACCCACCAGGCCCAGTAAAACACCGTCCAGCCGCTCACCCAGCCGCTGTCGCGGAACGGCGTCATGCGCAGGCTCATGCGCACGAACTCGCTCAGGTAGCTGCCCAGCGTGTTGGTGAAGCTGTCGATGATGATCACCGTGGGCCCCAGCACGAACACCGCCAGCGCCAGCAGTGCGGCCATGACCAGGTTGAAAGTGGACAGCCACTTGATACCGCGCGCCACGCCCGACACGGCCGAGGTGAGGAACAGCACCGTGGTCACCACGATGATGCCCACCTGCCAGGCTTCGTTCACGGGCACACCCATCGTGGCTGCCAGGCCGCTGTTGATCTGCAGCGCACCCATGCCCAGCGAGGCGGCCACGCCAAAGGCCGTGGCGATCACCGCGAGGATGTTCACTACGGGCCCGATGCGCTGCAGCGGCGCCCAGGGCAGCGCCATCACCGCCGTGCTGACCAGCGCCGAGCCGCCCCGGCGGAACTGGAAGAATGCGATCGCCAACGCGACGATGCTGTACACCGCCCAGGGGTGCAGCCCCCAGTGGAAGAAGCTGTAGCGCATGGCCGCGTTGGCGGCCTCGGGCGTGTTCGGCGCGATGCCCGGCGGCGGCGTGCCGTAGTGCGAGATGGGCTCGGCCACACCCCAGAACACCAGGCCGATGCCCATGCCCGCTGCAAACAGCATGGCAAACCATGCGCCGATGGAGAACTCGGGCTCGTCGTCCTCCTGGCCCAGCTTCAGGTCGCCATAGCGGCTGAAGGCCAGGATGAGCGCCATCACCACCAAGCCCAGCACCACCCACAGGTAGAACCAGCCGAAGTTGCGTGTGATGGCCGCCAGGGCCGTGTCGAACACGGCGCCGAGCGAGTCCGGCGCCGCCACGCCCCAGAGCACGATGGCGAGGATCAGCCCCGCCGAGATAAGAAGTTCCATGGATCACCTTTCTTCTGCTGAATCGACAAGGAGATGCGCGGGCCGTGCGCCGGGCTTGGCCTGGCTTGCGGCGTGCAGGGGGCGGCATGCCACATCGGCGCTGCAGCAGCGTGCCACCGTGCGCGCTGGGCGGTCAAGGCTTATGCGGCACCCGTGCGCCATGCACGAACAAAGCGCATACGTGCAGGTGCCGACCGCAGCGGCTGCTGCGCATCTCGGAAGGAAAGACGGGCCGGCCTGGCGGATGGCAGGCACACCCGCAGGGGTGGCTTGCCGGAACGCCGCATCGCAACGATGAAGAGAGGGCCGGGCCCGGAGCCGATGCGCGCGTGGGAACCAGCGGCGCGGCAAGGCAGGGCATTTGCGCGGCACCGTCCGTGGACGGCACCAGAGGGTTGGCGCAAAAGGGAAAAAGGGCGCCAGTGTAGGCAATGGCTGCGCTACGGCACCGGCAATACCGCAGTCAAGCCAGGGGTTGTGGGCGGTGTGAGGGCGCCGGGCCAGCGTTTGCGGGCGCTGTTGCAAACGCTGGTGCGGCGGGCGCTATGCGGCCACAAAGTCCGCCACCGCCTGCAGCACCTCGGCCTGCTGCAGGATCTTGCGATGGCCCAGCCCCTCGGTGGCCAGCAGCGTGGCGCCCGCGATGTGGTCGCGGTAGGCCTCGCCGTCGGCAAAGCGGTTGATGCGGTCGCCCCGGTCGTGCACCACCAGCGTGGGCAGGGCGATGCGCGGGCCCACGGCCGGGGGTTCGAACTGGCGCATCAGGATGCCCTCGCGCGCTTCGATGCGCCGCTGCATGGCAGAACGCGTGCGCTCGGACAGGCCGAACACCTGCGCGAACAGGCGCGTGTATTCGTGCGGCGAAGCGGGCGGCGCCAGCAGCACCAGGCGCCCGGTGGCCAGGCCCCGGCTGGCTGCGTGCGCTGCTGCGTTGGCTGCCAGCGAATGCGCCACCACGGCGTGGGGCGCCGAGTCCTGCGCATGCAGGCGGGCCGTGGTGTATTCGATGGCGCGGGCGAACTGCGGCAGGTTGCTCACGCGGCCCCGGCTGCCGCCGTGTGCAGGCAGGTCCACCAGCACCGGGCGCAGTCCGCGCGCGGCCAGGGTGTCGGCCAGCGGCAGCATCTGGCGCGCGTGGCCGCCCCAGCCGTGCAGCAACAGCACGGTGGGGCCGTGGGGCTGGGCCTGGGGCAGATAGAGCGTGATCTCGGCGTCTTCAAACGCCAGGCGCTCTGTGCGCCAGTGGCCGGGCGGCATGGCATGGCGGCCGGGGGCGCGCAAGGGCAGGGGCGTGCCAAAGAGGCGCGAGGCTGCACGCACAGCCAGCGCGGGCCATAGGCGCTCGGTGGTGCCCAGCGCCAGGCGCACAAGGCGCATGCCGGGGTGTTCGCCGTAGTAGCCAGCGGTGGCCTGCAGCGCGGTGGAGGAGGACGAGGAGGCAGTCATGGTGGGGCTCCTGAAGGGATGGAGTGGGGCGGGCGCGGTGCGCGGCTCAGTAAAAGATCCAGTCCCGGTTGCTGCGCGGGAGACTGGTGAGGGTGCTGCGCAGCGCCCGGAAGGCGCCCGCTGCGGCCGCGATGACGGCAATGCCCAGGATGATCAACATGGTGTTTCCTTTCTTCGCACGGTTGTGCGAAATTGAGGCATAAAAAAACAAGAGGTCTCCATGGCACACCACCGCGTCTCAGGCGGGGGAGGGGAGGTAACTCTTGACGAGGCGCGCCCAGGACGCCTCGGTGCGTGCCACTGCCTGCGGATCGCGCAGGAAGCGAACGTCGTGCAACAGGCCCATGATCAGGGAATAAATCTCGCCCACCAGCTGATCGGGCGGGGTGTCGGCCGCCAGGTGCCCGGCCTCGATGGCCTGCAGCACCGTGCGGCGCAAGGCAGCGCGCCAGCGGGTGATTTCAGAGTGCAGCAGGTCGCGCAGCTCACCCTCGCGGTCGTCCAGCTCGAAGGCGCCTGCGGTGTAGATGCAGCCGGTGAAGGCCTCCACGTCGCGCGTGCGGGCAATCCAGCGGCGCATGATCTCCTGCAGACGCGGCAGGCCCTTGGGGTGCTGCATGGCGGGCACAAACACGTCGGCCAGAAAGCGGCGGCCAAACTCCTCGATCACCGCCTTCTGCAGCGCCTCGCGCGAGCCGGCACGTGAGAACACGCCGCTCTTGGACAGGCCCACCCGGTCGGCCACGGCCTGCAGCGTGATCGACTCCAGCCCCTCGGCCGCAGCCAGGTCCAGCGCCGCGCCGACGATGGCGGCGCGGGTGAGCTCGGCTTTTTGGGTTTTGGCGTCCATGGGGCGAAATTTAGCACAACTGTGCTAAATGCAAAAGACACCGTTGCCAGGCAGGTCATGCGCCTGAGCAGGTCTTCAGGGGTACTGGTGCCCCCGGTGCGTGCGCCGGACATCCCCGCTGGACAGGCCCGTGGCGGGGCCAATGCCGGTGAGTGCGCTGGCGGTTGTCGAAACCGCACTGCCGGAGGCCGTCGTGTCAAAGCCATAGGTGCTTTGCCACACGGACCAGGCCATGTCGTTGCCTGTGCACTCGCTGTCCTTGAACGCCAGCGCGTGGGTGCTCTCGATCAGGTTGCCTTCTGCGGCCATTTTGGTGGCCATGCTTGAAGGGCGGCTCTGGCAGGAGAGGCCACCATAGGGGCTCAGGCTGCCGTTGCTGATGATGTTGTGGCTGATGCGTGTGCCGTAGCTTGTGGGGTTGAAGGGGCCCCAGCCCAGGCCGATGCGGTGTTTGACGACCGTGTTGTGGTGCACATCGTGGTCGCGCATGGAGCAGGTGGTCTGGAAGCACTGCACGCCCAGGTGGATGCCGCTGTTGATCAGCAGGTTGTGGTGGATGTGCACGTTGGCCGAGTTGTCCTGGGCAGAAATCTGTATGCCCATGGCGGTGCGGTGGGCGTCGGAGAAGACGATGTAGTTCTCGCGGTAGGTGTTGTGCTGCGCGTTGTCCTTGTCGTGAAAGCCGCCGTTGACCTTGCCCAGGTTCAGCTGGTTGTTCTCGATCAGCGAGTGGCCGGCATCGAACAGGGTGGTGGCGTAGCCGTTGCCCACATAGGTGCCAAAGTCGTTGTCCTGGATGAGGAACTGGTGCCGCCAGGCCGGGCCGGTGTCCCCCCAACCGTGGATGAAGGCGGGGTTCTCGCTGTTGTTGGTGGCCTCGCCGTCCAGAAAACGCACATGGCGCACCACCAGCCCGGCCCGGCTGGGGTCGCTCACGATGCCCCACTGCCTCACGCCCGTGATGTCGAAACCTTCAAAACGCGCGGCCGGGGCTGTGCTGCTGCTGACGCTGATATGGCTGCCGCCGCCAAAGCCCAGCGTCACCACCTCGTCGGGGTAGGCCAAAAACTGCTTGGCCTTGTTGTCCAGCACCCGGAGGGTGCCGGGCAGATAGGTGCCCTTGCGCAGCACGATGGCGTGCTGCGGCCCCGACTGGGCCAGCGCATAGGCCAGGGTTTTGTAGGGGGCGGCCAGGGTGCCGCGCCCCGGTGCGTCGGCACCATCGGTGGCAACAAACAGGAAACGCGCTGCGGCGGACTGGATCGTGAAGCTCTGCTCCAGCGACTTTTGCGCGGTGCCGCTGTCGCGCACTTCCAGCGTCAGCACATAGCTGCCTTCGCTTGCGGGCGTGAAGCGCACGGTGCCCCGCCGCCAGTCCACCGACAAGCCCGCCGTGGCCTGCGCCACGCCGCCCAGCGTGAGGCTCTTGATGCGGAACGTGTACGGAAAAATGCCCCCCACCACACCGGGACGGCTTTCATAGGCCATGCCGGGGTGGGCGATGTCGCGCAGGCCAAACGACACGGCCAGCGGGGCGTTGGGCTGTGTGTCGGGCAGGGTGACAGGGGCGCCGGGGGTGAATGCGCAGCGCACAAACACGGGCGCCCCATCGGCGGGCACCGTGGCAGGCGCTGTGCCCGCCACGGCGCACGACTGGCCTGCTGGCTGGGCCAACACCCGCAGGTCCAGCGCCGCACCGGCCGCCACCTGGGGGGCAAACCGATAGGGCTGGTTGAGCGTGGCGTCCAGCACGGCCGAGCCATGCCCCAGCCTGACCGTGGCACCCAGGCCCAGCCCCTGGACGCGCAGGTTCAGGGCGACCGGGCTGGCGGGTGCTGGCGCTGGTGTGGGAGCTGGGGCCGGTGTCGGTGCAGGGGCCGGTATTGGTGCTGGAGCGGGCGTCGGTGCAGGCGTTGGCGCCGGGGGCACGGCCGGACCGGGCGCCGGGGTGGGGCTGGGCAAGGGCAGGGGGATCGGTGTGGGGGCCGGGCCTGGCGCAGGGGCCGCAGGCAACACGGTGGCAGGCGCGGGCGCCGCCGGGGTGGCCACAGGTGCGGCCGGGTTGTCCGAGCCACCGCAGGCGGCCAGCCCCGCCGCGAGCGTCCAGGCCGCCAGCGCTTGTGCCACGCGTTGTTGGGGGCCCGGCGCCCATGGGGGTGCGGGGTGGGGCAAAGTGTGAGGCAGCATCGCGCGCAGATCCTTCGGGTCTGTGGTGTTGTGGCCCGGCTGGGCGCCGGGGCGTTGTGTAGGCTGCCGCAGCGGTGCGACCCCCTCTCTGGCCGCGGATTCTGGAGTGGTCAGACGTCGTACGTGATAGGGGCTGCCCCTAAATTTGTTAATCCTTGTAATTTTTCAGGCCATCCGGCGGACCAGATCCGTGGCCTGCGTGCCCGTCTGTCAAACACATGACTGCCAAAGATGGCTTTTTGCGGTGGGCACTGCTACCTTGCCGGGCATGGAGACAAACACCCAATTGCACCGCCCCGGCACACCGGCGGCGGGCCCCCAGCCCCCTTACATCCCCCAGATCCGCCTGTACCAGAACTGGCTGCGCGACCAGCGTGGCCTGCAGTTCGACAGCTACGACGCGCTGTGGCGCTGGTCCACCACCGAGCTGGATGCGTTCTGGCAAAGCGTGTGGGACTATTTCAAGCTGGAATCGCCCACGCCCCACACGGCCGTGCTGGCGAAGAACACCATGCCGGGCGCGCAATGGTTTCCCGGCGCCCAGGTCAATTACGCACGCCAAGCGCTACGGCATGTGGATGCGGCCCACGCCGCAGGCCTGCCCGCCATCATCAGCCGCAACGAAAAAGGCCAGCACCGCGAACTGAACTGGCCCGAGCTGCGCCGCCAGGTGGCGTCGCTGGCGCTGCACCTCAAGGCCCAGGGCGTAGTGCCCGGCGACCGCGTGGCCGCCTACCTGCCCAACGTGCCCGAAGCCATGATTGCCTTTTTGGCCACGGTGAGCATCGGCGGCGTGTGGAGCATCTGCGCGCCCGACATGGGCACGCACGCGGTGCTCGACCGCTTCCGCCAGATCGAACCCAAGGTGCTGATCGGTGTGGATGGTGTGAGTTATGGCGGGCGCGACCACGACCGCCGCCCCGTGCTGGCCGAGCTGCGCGAGTCCCTGCCCAGCGTGCAGCACGCGGTGCTGCTGGGCAATCTGGATGCTTCTGTTTCGATAGCTGGTTGGGCAAGCTGGACTAGCGCTACCGCCCAAAATGATGCTGAAACGGCGGCTTTCGAGCCGATGTGGCTCCCGTTCGACCACCCGCTGTGGATCGTCTATTCCAGCGGCACCACCGGCCTGCCCAAGCCCATCGTGCACGGCCACGGCGGCACGGTGCTGGTGGCGCTGCAGCTCAAGGTGCTGCACAACGACATCGGCTGCAGCTACGAGGCCAACAGCTTTGGCGAGCGCTACCACTGGTACAGCTCCACCGGCTGGGTGATGTGGAACGCGCAGCTCTCGGGTTTGCTGTCGGGCACCACCTGCGTGATCTACGACGGCAACCCCGGCGGCAGCAAGGACCACCCAGACTGGGGCGTGCTGTGGCGCTTTGCGGCCGAAACGGGCGTGACCTTTTTCGGGGCGGGCGCGGCGTTTTTTGCCAACTGCATGAAGGCGGGCATCACGCTGGCCGACTACGGCGACCTGACGCGCATTCGTGCGCTGGGTACTACCGGCTCGCCGCTGTCGCCCGAGGTGCAGCAATGGGGCACGGCGCAGTTCGAGGCCATCGGCACGCATGACATCTGGTGGAACAACATCTCGGGTGGCACCGACTTTTGCGGCGCCTTCATCGGCGGCAACCGCGAGATGCCGCAGGTGCCGGGCGAGATGCAATGCCGCATGCTGGGCGCGGCCGTGGAATCATGGGACGCCGAGGGCCGCCCGGTGCAGGATGCGGTGGGCGAGCTGGTGTGTGCGCAGCCGATTCCGTCGATGCCGCTGTACCTGTGGGGCGACAAGGACGGCAGCCGCTACCTGTCGAGCTACTTCGACATGTACCCCGCAGGCCACGGCCGCCAGCCCGGCGGTGGCGACGGCCCCGCGAGCATGGGCGCGGTGTGGCGCCATGGCGACTGGCTCAAGATCGGCGCCAACGGCGGCTGCGTGATCTATGGCCGCTCTGACGCCACCATCAACCGCCACGGCCTGCGCATGGGCACGAGCGAGATTTACAGCGCGGTGGAGGCCTTGCCCGAAGTGCTTGACAGCCTGGTGGTGGACCTGGAATACCTGGGCCGCGAGAGCTACATGCCGCTCTTTGTGGTGCTGCGCCCTGGCTATGCGCTCGACGACGCATTGCGCGCGCGCATCAACGGCGCCGTGCGCACGGCGCTGAGCCCACGTTTTGTGCCGGACGACATCTTTGCCGTGGCCGAGGTGCCGCGCACCCTGAGCGGCAAAAAGCAGGAGCTGCCCATCAAGAAGCTGCTGCTGGGCCAGCCCATCGAGAAGGTGGTGAACAAGGACGCGATGGCCAACCCGGGGTGTCTGGACTGGTATGTGGCGTTTGCGGCTGAGCGGGTTGAAAAGCTACAAAATCCATAGCTATCCAGGCATGCTGGACGCGCGGTAACGGCCATTTTGTTTGATTTTTTGCATGGCCGCACTGCTGGATCAGGCCCAAACCACTTGAGCACCAGCGGCGCTGCGGTGTGACTCCCTCTCCCCCCGTGGGAGAGGGTGGGGGAGAGGGGGCCTGTGCCAAGGGCGATGCCTTATCACCCCCTCTCCCCGGCCCTCTCCCGCGAGGGGAGAGGGGGTGTTCGGGGGCGCTATGACCAATGGTGCGGTAGAAGGCTGCCCCGCCCCTCAATCCGTCAAACCGTCCGTCAATCCAGCTTCGCGCCGGATGCCTTGATCAGCCGCTCCCACACCGGCCGCTCCTTGGCAATCGCAGCGGAGAACAGCGCGGGCGAGCTGTTCTGAACATCAAAGCCCATGGCCGCAATGCGCTGCGCCACATCGGGCAGCTGCGTGGCCTTGCGCACCTCCTCGGCAATGCGTTCCTGGATGGCGGGCGGCGTGCCTGCGGGCGCACCAAACGCCAGCCAGCCCGCCACGCGGTAAGCCTCGTCGTTCAGGCCCTGTTCGGCCAGGCTGGGCACATTGGGCAGGGTGCCCATGCGGCGTTCGCCACTCACGCCGATGGCCCTGAGCTTGCCCGCCTCGATGTGGGGCTTGGCCTGCAGCGCGCTCGCAAACGCGATCTGGATCTGGCCGCCCAGCAGGTCCTGCACCATGGGCGCCTCGCCCCGGTAGGCGACATGGCTCATGTCGGCGTTCTGCGTGAGGCTCATGTAGGCCCCGGCCAGGTGCGGATACGCGCCGGTGCCATACGAACCATAGGCCACCTTGCCCTTGTTGGCGGCCACGTACTTCAGCAGCTCGGGGCCGGTGGCCACGGGCACGCTGGGGTGGGCCACCAGCACCAGGGGCGCGATGGCGATCTGGTAGATGGGCGCAATGTCCTTCTCGGGGCTGTAGGGCAGCTTGGTGTAGAGGAACTGGTTGGTGAGCATGGAGTTGCTCAGGCCCAGCAGCAGGGTGTAGCCATCGGGCGCGGCCTTGGCCACCGCGTCGGTGCCGATGATGCCGGCCGCGCCGGGCTTGTTGTCGATGACCATGGGCTGGCCCAGGCCCACGGCCATCTTCTCGGCCAGCACGCGGGCCAGCACATCGGTGGCACCGCCGGCGGCAAAGGGCACGACGATCTTGATGGGCTTGTTCGGGTAGGCCTGCGCGAACGCAGAGGTGCCGGTGCAGGCGGCGGCCAGGGCGGCGGCGCCCAGCCAGGTGCGGCGGTTCATCAGGCGGAAAAAGGGCATGGTTTGTCTCCTGTCATGGTTATCAAAATTCGCTCAGCGGCTGCGCCATGCATGGTGGCGGGCCGGGGCCTGGCTGTCACGCCATGGGCTTATCGGGTGGTGGGGCTCCCTGCGGCGGGGCCGGTGGTGGTGTGGACGGTGAGGGGCAGGGGCGCGAGCAGTTCGCGCAGGCGGGCAGCCAGCGCCTCAGCGCCCGGGCCGGGGGCCACGGTCACGCGCACTGCGTTGTCGCCCTCGGGCTGTACCTGGGGGCGGGGGCTGCCCGGGGCTTCTGCGCACACACCATCCACCAGCGCCTGCACCGTGTGGCAGGCGGCGCGCTGGCGCAGCTCGGGCTTGTAGATCTTGCCCACGTTGGTCACGGGCATGGTCTCGATCACCTGTACCCAGCGCGGGCGGGCCACGGCCTCATCCACGCGTTCGGCGGTGAAGGCCAGCAGCTCGGCCTCGGTCACCGGGGCGGCACCGGGCACCAACGTGGCATAGACCACGGGCAGCTCGCCCGCATAGGCATCGGGCGCACCCACGGCGGCGCACAGCTGCACGGCGGGGTGGGCGCCCAGCGCGTCCTCGATCACCTTGGGGTCGATGTTGTGGCCGCTGCGGATGATGAGGTCCTTGGAGCGGCCGCTCAGGTGCAGGCGGCGCTGCTCGTCCACAAAGCCCAGGTCGCCCGTGGCCAGCCAGCCGTCCTGCGTGAAGGCCTTGGCCGTGTCGGCCGCGTCCAGGAAGCCCGAGAACAGATTGGGCGACTGGAACAGCACCATGCCCGGCTGGCCGGGCGGCATGTCCTTGTCGGAGGCATTGCCCTGCGCATCCAGCGCCACCACGCGCAGCTGGGTGTACGGCAGCCGCCAGCCCACGCAGCCTGCGGGCGCGTTCACGCCGGGCGGGGTGATGGTGGAGATGCCCGCCATCTCCGTCATGCCCAGGCTTTCGTGGATGTGCAGCCCAAACAGGCGTTCGAACCGTGCCGCCAGCTCGGGCGCCAGGATGGCGGCGCCGGTGCGGCAGTAGCGCAGCGTGGAAATGTCAGCCCCGTCCAGCGGCACATTGGCCAGCGCCGCCAGCACCGTGGGCACGGCCGACAGGTAGGTGCAGCGGTAGCGCTCCACCAGCCGCCAGTAGTTGGCAATCACCTCGCGGTTGCGGAACAGGCCGGTGGTGGGGATGATGGTCTCCACCCCCGCCGACAGTGCCGCCAGCGAGCCCGGCAGCACGCCTGCCACATGGAACAGCGGGTAGCCGTTGATGCCCACGTCGCCCGGCGCGATGCCCTGCATCTGCACGCTGCCCCAGGCGGTGAACACCTGCGCACCATGGCTGTGGCGCGCCAGCTTGGGCGCGCCCGTGGTGCCGCCGGTGTGGAAGTACGCGGCGATGTCGCTGGCCACAATGCGGCGGCCGCTCACCAGGTGGTCGCTGGGGTGCTGGTGGCGCGTGGCCAGGTCCAGCACACCTGCGGGCAACGGGCCTGCCGCGCTGGGGCTTTCGTTGTGCGGGGCCACGCGCAGCACCGTGGTCAGCGTGGGCACCAGGGCGCGCAGGCGCAGGGCCTTGCTCCAGTAGCCCAGGTCGCCCTCGCCGCCATAGGCAATCAGCACCTTGGCGCGGGCCAGGGTCATCATGGCCGCGATCTTTTCGTCGGTGAGCATGGGGTTGAGCGGCTGCACGATGCCCGCCGCCTCGCCGCCCCACAGGGCCAGGTGGTATTCCAGGCAGCCGGGCAGCAGCACGGCCACGGCATCCTCAGGCCCCACGCCCAGGTGGTGCAGCAGGTTGGCCGTCTGGTGGATGCCGGTGAGCAGCTGGGCATACGACCAGCGGATGGGTTCGGCGGCCGGGTCGGCCGTGGGCAGAAAGGCAAGCGCCGTCTTGTCGCCAAACGCCGCCGCCGCGTTCACAAAAATTTCGTAGGTGCTCTGCACCGGCAACGCCTCGGCCAGGGGGCGGGCTTCGAGCCGCTGCACGTCCTGCAGGCTGCGGATGGGGGCGGACCGGGTGAACGGGGGGTGGAGAGGGGGGAGCGATTGCAAAGCAGGGGTCGTGGCCATGGACGCATCAGGGGGAGCAGAACACCCATTGTTGTGGCGACAGGATTTCTTGACAATCCCATGAAGCATTGACACTCTGTATGAAAAATTTTGACAAACCACCGGCTGCCGACCGGCTAGACCTCTCGGCCCTGACCCTGCTGGTGGAGATCCTGGACGCGGGCAACCTCAGCCTGGCGGCGCGCAAGCTCAAGATGAGCCGCGCGAATGTGAGCTACCACCTCGCACAGCTCGAAAAGTCGGTGGGCGTGCAGCTGGTGCGCCGCACCACGCGGCGCGTGGAGCCCACCGAGGTGGGGCTGCGCCTGTATGACCATGGCCGCAGCATCGTCAACGAGATCCTGGCGGCGCAGGAGACCATCGCCACCCTGGGCAAGAGCCTGCAGGGCCGCGTGGGGCTGAGCATGCCCGTGGGCTACGGCCAGGTGGTCATGGCCAGGTGGCTGATCGAGTTCAAGCGCCTGTACCCCGGCATCCTGCTGGAGGTGGTGTTCGAAAACCGCGTGAGCGACCTGGTGCGCGAGGACGTGGACATCGCCATCCGCATCATGACCGAGCCCCCGCCCACGCTGGTGGCCCGTCCGCTGGGGGCCGTGCGGTATGTGGTCTGCGCCTCGCAGGCGTATGCCAGGGCCCAGGGCCTGCCCCGCCAGCTCAGCGACCTGGGCGCGGTGCCGCTCATCTCCGCAGGTTTTATCGGGCGCGAGCTGCGCGTGGCCGCCTACCGCAACGGCCAGCGCGAAGAGGTGCTGCCCCGGTCCACGCTGCTGTCCGAAAACATGCTCTTCCTGCGCGACGCGGTGCTGGAGGGCCTGGGCATGGGCCTGATGCCCGACTACGTGGTGCAGGACCTGGTGGACCAGGGCGACCTGGTGACCGCGCTCGATGACTACCGCCTGAGCGTGTTTGGCACGCAGATGTTTCTGCTCTACATGCCCAACCGCTACCAGACCAGCTCGGTGCGCACGCTGATCGATTTCATCCTGGCCAAGGTGGGCGAAGGCGGCGTGGCCCCCCCGGCGGCGCGCCCATAATGCCGTTGATGCCCACTGCGCGCACCACAGCGCCCCTTTCATGAACACACCCAACCCCCCCAAGCGTTTTTCGATGATCCGTGAGTTCCACCTGGCGGACTGGTTCACGCTGGGCAACGCGTTCTGCGGCGTGGGGGCGTTGTTCTCGGTGATGTCGTACCTGGAGACGGGCGACATCGTGCACATCTACTTTGCCTGCGCCCTGGTGCTGGCCGCGCTGGTGTTTGACGTGCTGGACGGCCGCATCGCCCGCTGGCGCCAGAAAAGCTCGGCCATGGGCCGCGAGCTGGACTCGCTGGCCGATGTGATCTCGTTCGGCGTGGCCCCGGCCATCATTGCCTATGGATGCGGCATGCAGGGCCTGTATGACCGCATCGTGCTCGCCTACTTCGTGGCCTGCGGCGTGTCGCGCCTGGCGCGCTACAACGTCACGGCCGAAACGCTGTCGGAAGGCACGGGCAAGGTGAAGTATTTCGAGGGCACCCCCATCCCCACCTCCATCGTGCTGGTGGGCCTGATGGCGCTGGCGGGTGCAATGGGCGCGGTGCGCGAGCACCTGTGGTTTGGCAAGGTGCTGATCGGCGGCTTCACGCTGCACCCGCTGGTGCTGGTGTTTGCGGTATCGGGGTCGCTGATGATCAGCCGGATCCGGATTCCGAAGCTGTGAGCCGATCGGAGCTTGGCACGATGCTTGTCGAGCACATTTCTTGTGGTGATTACCCATGAAGCCGACCGCTGACAAAGCCAAGCATGTTCCCAATCGCTTTCGCCGTGAGCACTTGGTCGGGAATGTTGCGCTGGCTATTTGTCTTGTCGTATTTGGTGTGGCGGCGGTGTATTCCAACCAGTTAAAGCTATCGGCAGGCAGGGGCCGCTCGCTGGTTGTGTTGAGCGATGGGCCCCTGTGGCTTGCGCTTGGAGCAATGGCTTGCGGCGTGCTCGGGCTCCTGTCGGTGGTCGTGGACCACCTTGATCGCCGGGACAACGAGCCCTTGTATGCGGCGTTTCGATGGATCGCGTTGCGGTTGGGTGGGGTTCTGCTGGCCTCCGCGCTCATTGTTCATTTTTGCGTCACGCTGCTGCGGTGATTTCTGTTGCAGCGACTGTGCTGTGTGACAGCCCTCTCCCCTCCTCCTTCTTTTTTCGTCAAAACCATGGCACTCCAGAAGATTGCTGCGTTCTCCGACGGCACCCAGGGCGGCAACCCCGCCGGCGTGTGGATCGGTGACCAGCTCCCCACCCCCGCCGACATGCAGCGCATCGCTGCCGAGGTCGGTTTTTCTGAAACCGCGTTTGCCGCGCCGCTGGGTGGCGCCCGCTGGTTGGTGCGCTATTTCTCGCCCGAGAGCGAGGTGCCTTTTTGTGGCCACGCCACGATTGCCCTGGGCGCCGCGCTCGCACAGCGCGAGGGCGACGGTGTGTTTGCGCTGTCGCTGAGCCAGGCCGAGATCACGGTCGAAGGCCGCCGCGCGGGCGATCTGGTGCAGGCGGCGCTGCAGTCGCCTCCCACGCGCAGCGGGCCCGCGCCTGCAGGGCTGCTGGCCGATGCGCTGGCTTTGTTTGGGCTCGGCGCAGCCGATCTGGACCCGCGCATTCCGCCCGCGCTCATCCACGGCGGGGCCGACCATCTGGTGCTGGCCCTGCGCAGCCGCGCGGCGCTGGCGGCCATGCACTACGCGCTGGACGCGGGCCGCACGCTGATGGTGAACGCCAAGCTCGTCACCATCGTGCTGGTGTGGGTGGAGTCTGACCGGCTGCTGCACACCCGCAACGCTTTTGCCTCGGGCGGAGTGCTGGAAGACCCGGCCACCGGCGCCGCCACGGCCGCGCTGGCGGGCTACCTGCGCGACCTGGGCTGGCCGCACGGTGGTGCCATTGACGTGGTGCAGGGCGAGGACATGGGCATGCGCTCGCGCCTGCGGGCCGAGATCGGGCCGCAGGCGGGCAGCTCCATCCGCGTGTCGGGCACGGCGCGGTGGATGGGTGACGGTGAGTGATTTGCGTTTGCTATTAAAAATATAGCTAATAACGCATACTGAATGCGCGAAGAGGGCAGTTTTATGCTTGAACGGTGCGTGCGGGGTTGGGTGCGGAAGGCCCCGGGGCGTTCATGGCGTCCTTGAGCCATTGCACCAAACGCAGCGTCTCCGGCGACGGGTCCGGGGCCGTGCCGAAGTAGTGCCGCGTGAGCGGCAGCCGCAAGCCGGGCAGCGGCGACACCAGCCGCCCCGAGGCCAGGTCGTGGGTGATCAGCGACACCGGCGCCACGGCAAAACCCAGCCCATCCACGGCGGCTTGCAGCACAAAGTGCAGGTGGTCAAACTGCAGGCAGCTGGCGGGCTGCAGCGCGGGCGCGTTCACCAGTTTCTTCCAGCTCTCCCAGTCCTTGCTGCGCGACTTGGACAGCAGCAGCACGTGGGCCGACAGTGCCTCGGGCTGCGCCACCGGGCGCTGGGCGAACAGGGCGGGTGCGCCCACCACCAGCGCCTCGTCCTCCAGAAACGGCTGCACCTGCATGCCCGGCGGCCACCCGCGCGGGCCGCGCCGCAGGGCCAGGTCGAAGGTTTCGGTGGCATGGTCTGGCGCCAACGTACTGGTGATGACCTGGGGTTCGATGTCCGGGTGCTGGGCCACAAAACCCGGCAGCCGGGGGATCAGCCAGCGCACCGCAAAGCTGGACCGCACATTGATCTTCACGCTGCGCAGCCCGGCATCGCCGCGCAGCGCCTGGGCGGCGGCGCCGATCTGCGCGAGCGCAGGGCCCACCTGTGCGTGGAACTGGTGCCCCGCCGCCGTGAGCAGCACCTGCCGCGTCTTGCGCTCGAACAGGTCCACGCCCAGGTGCTCCTCCAGCGCCTTGATCTGGCGGCTGATGGCGCTGTGGGTGACATGCAGCTCCAGCGCAGCGCGCGTAAAGCTCTGGTGGCGCGCCGCCGCCGCAAAGGCGCGGACGGCGTTGAGCGGGGGCAGACGGGGTGACATGCGTGCAATTTTGTCACGCATGGGGCGCAGCAATATCGTTTGTCGCCACTGTTGCCGCCGCGCACCATGCGGGCCATGCCACAGCCCTCAGCCAACACCTCAGCCTCAGACCACCACTCACGCCGTGCTGCCCTGGCGCTGGGCCTGGCACTCCCCGGCGACACGGTGCTCTACCTGCTGCTGCCCATGTTTGCCCCGGCGTTTGGCGTCACCCTGTTCGAGGCGGGCCTCCTGCTCGCGGCCAACCGCCTGGTGCGCATCGCGGGCTACGGGGCGGTGGCGCGGTTCTATGCCCGCCATGGCGAGCGGCTCACCTGCTCGCTGGCGGTGCTGGTGGCCGCCGGGTGCGCGCTGGGGTATGCCACCCTCAGCGGGTTCATCGCCCTGTTGGGCCTGCGGCTGTTGTGGGGCCTGGCCTTTGCGGCGCTCAACCTCGCCACCCAGGCGCTGGCCACGGCCGAGCCCATGGGCGCTGCGCGCCGCGCCGGGCAGTCGCGCGCGTTTGCCGCGCTGGGGCCCATGCTGGCCCTGCCTGCGGGGGGAGTCTGTGCGCTGTGGTTGGGGCCCCGGGCCATCTTCTGGGTGTTTGCGGTCGTCGCGGTGTGCGCGCTGCTGGCCACGCGGCACCTGCCCGCCCAGCCACATGCCTTACCGCCGCCACCGCCCAAGCGTTGGGGCAGGCTGCCGGGCCGCCTGGACCGTTTTTCGTTTGTCGAGGGGCTGGTGCTGGACGGCCTGTTCATCATCGGCCTGTCTTACCTGGGGCGCGATGTGCTGCCGGGCCATCCGGTGGTCGTGGCGGGGCTGTTGCTGTCGGTGCGCTACCTCGCCGAGATCGTGCTGAGCGCGGTGGGCGGCGACCTGGCCGAGCGCTACGGGGCCGAAGTGCTGCTGGTGGGTTTTGCGGTGCTCACGTCGGTGGCGCTGGTGGGCTTTGGCCTGGGGTGGCTGTGGAGCAGCGCGCTTGCCATCGTGGTCTTGCGGGCCCTGCTGCTGCCACTGCTGCCGCCCCTGGTCGCGCGCCGCACACCGGGGCCGGGGCGCATCCAGGCGCTGGCCACGCGCTCGGTGTGGCGCGACCTGGGCGCCGGTGCGGGCCCGGTGCTGGCGGGCGTGCTGCTGCCACTGGCACCGTCGGCCTGGGTCTATGGCGGGGCGGCGCTGCTGCTGTCGGCCACGGCCATCGCCTGCTGGGCACCGCGCCGCGATGGATAACGCACGCCCTGGCCATTCCCCCGTTTCACCTGCCTTCCCATCCTTTCGGAGAACTCCCTTGAACATCCACACCACCCTGATCCGCTGTGCCGGTGGCACGGTAGACCTGCCCGCGCGGCCCATGAACCACCGCAGCGATGGCGGGCATGTGCTGGTTCACCCGCCGCGCCCCGTCTGGGAACGCAGCGAGCTGAAGCCCCAAGAGCTGGCGCATTGGTCCTGCCTGGTGGCCGCCACGGGCCGGGCCATGCTCGACACCCTGCCGCAGCTCGCGGGAGGCTGCCTGAACTACTGGGAGGCGGGCAACAACGCGCTGAACCCGCTGGCCCATCCCTAGAGCCTGTTCAAAGTCTTTTTTGGAGATCGCATTGGAGTGCAATCGGGAGGAGTGGATGCTTCGGACGCGCCGCATGGGCTCATGCCCATGCAAGCAGCCGGGGCGTCCAATCGCCCGATTTCACTCCAACCCTTCGGGCAAGTGCCTTGTCGGGCGGTCTGCGGCGTTGCGGCGCTTGTGGATAGCCGGGCTATCCACTGCGCACCGCGCCTTGCATCCCATCCCGACAAGGTACTTGTGCGACTCCAAAAAGACTTTGAACAGGCTCTGAGGCCCAAAACCCCCGCGCTGCACCGCAAGATGCACCTGCATGTGTTCGGCCGAAGCCCCCGGGCCACCCACCCGGACTGGCTGTGGGGCGAGCCGCCCAGGTTTCCTGCATTTGCGCAGTCCGAGGCCTGGACCCGGCAGTTCACGCGGCTGGAGGACGGTGAAGGTGCGGCGCTGGGTGCGCGCATTCAGGAGTTGCTGGGCACGCGGTACGCGCTGGGTTTGCTGGGCTGATGGCGTGCGCCGCCGGGCTGCGCAGCATTTTGCTATCAAATAAATAGCTTAAAACGCATGCTGATAAGGCGGTAAGTGCCTTTTTAATGCCGATATTCTTTGCGCGGTGGTCACACCGCCGCAGGCCGCCGGTTCACCAGCACAATGCCCGCCGCCACCAGCACCAGCGCCGCCACCAGCCCCGGCGTGACCGGTTCGCCCAGCCCCAGCGCCCCAAACAGCAGCGCGAACACGGGCGTGAGGAATACAAACACCGAAATCTTGGTGGCCGGGTAGTGCGCCAGCATCCACATCCAGGCCAGGTAGCTCACAAACGCACCCACCAGCGCCTGCACCAGCAGCGAGCCCCAGGCAAACGCGCTGAACTGCCAGACCCAGGCCTCGCCCAGGCCCAGCGACAGCACCGGCAACACCGCCGTGCTCACCGCCACTTGATAGAAAAGTTGCTTGGCAGGCGCCACGCGCGCCAGCGGGGTGGTGCGGATGACCACCGTGGTCAGCGCCCACATCAGCCCGGCCGCCAGCCCCAGCAGGTCGCCCAGCCAGGCCTGGGGCAGGGCGGCATTGGCGGGGCCCAGCAGCCCGTCGCCCAGTGCCAGCCCCACGCCCACAAAGGCCGCAGCCAGGCCCAGCCACTGCCAGCCCTGCAGGCGCTCGCCAGGGATAAAGCGCGGCAGCAGCAGCGCCACCCAGAAAGGCGATGCATACAGGAAGACGGTCAGCCGCGAGGCACTGGTGTACTGCAGGCCCAGGTAGATGCACGCAAACTCGCCCGCAAACAGCGCCCCCGCCAGCAGCCCGGCGCGTGCCGCCCCGGCGGGCTCGCCCGCTGCCGACAGCCGCACGCCCCGCCACAGGCACCAAGCGGCCACCGCCACCGTGGCCAGCGCAAAGCGCACAAAGGCCTGGAACACCGGCGCCACCTCGACCACCGTGGCCTTGACCAGCACCTGCTGAAAGCCCCAGAACATGCAGCAGGCAAGCAGCAGGGTAATGGCGAGGGCGTCGATGTGTGTTTTGCGGGTGGAAGGCATCGCGGCATTATCAAAGGGGCGCTGCGCGCGGGCGGTCGCCGGTGTGGCAGGACCGGGGCGTTGGCCCGCCCCGGGGCCCCTGGCCCTGCTGGAACAGGCGCTTACACGGGCCCACGGTACACTTTGCGCCTTCTGAAGCTGCTTCCCACGCTCCTTTCCACACCCGCATTCATGGCCCTTACGACGGCGGCCCAGGCCCGCACCAGCTTTGACCTCAAGAGCGCTTCGCTGCCCGTGGTGGCTGTGCTGCTCAAGACCACCGACGCCGCGCAGTTCGCGGCCGACCTGGCGGAACGTGTGGCCGACGCCCCGGGCTTCTTTGACAACGACCCGGTGCTGATCGACCTGGCCCCCGTGCGCGAGTCCGAAGACACCATTGACTTTGCCTCCATAGTGGCCGAACTGCGCCGCCACAGCACCCTGCCCGTGGCCGTGCGCGGTGGCAGCCCCGCCCAGATGGACGCTGCGCGTGCTGCAGGCCTGGCCGCCGCGCCCGATGCGCCCCCCGCGCGTGCCGAGGCACCCGCGCCAGTGCAGGAAGTGGTGCGCGAGGTGATCCGCGAGGTCGAGGTCGAAGTGGTGCGCGAAGTGCAGGTGCCCATGCCCGGCCCCGGCACGGTGGTGGTGGACAAGCCCTTGCGCTCCGGCCAGCAGGTGTATGCGCGCGGCGCCGACCTGGTGGTGATGGCGGTGGTGAGCTTTGGCGCAGAGGTGATTGCCGACGGCAACATCCACGTCTATGCCCCGCTGCGCGGCCGCGCGATTGCCGGTGCGCGGGGCAACACCGAAGCCCGCATCTTTTCGACCTGCCTGGAGCCCCAGCTGGTTTCCATCGCAGGCATCTACCGCACCACCGAGACCGAGCTGCCCGCCGAGGTGCGCGGCAAGCCCGCCCAGGTGCGGCTGGAGGGCGAGAAGCTCCTCATCGAGCCGCTGGCCTGATCCCTTCATTCCCCATTCGTATCAACCCACAGAGAATCAGCAACACATGGCCAAAATCGTCGTCGTGACCTCCGGCAAGGGTGGCGTGGGCAAGACCACCACCAGTGCCAGCTTTGCCACCGGCCTCGCCCTGCGCGGCCACAAGACCGCCGTGATCGACTTTGACGTCGGCCTGCGCAACCTGGACCTCATCATGGGCTGCGAACGCCGCGTGGTGTATGACCTGATCAACGTGATCCAGGGCGAGGCCAACCTGAACCAGGCCCTCATCAAGGACAAGCAGTGCGACAACCTGTTCGTGCTGGCCGCCAGCCAGACGCGGGACAAGGATGCATTGACGCAGGACGGCGTGGAGAAGATCCTCAAGGATCTGGCCGAGATGGGTTTCGAGTACATCGTGTGCGACTCGCCCGCAGGCATCGAAAGCGGCGCCCTCATGGCGATGCACTTTGCCGACGAGGCGCTGCTGGTGACCAACCCCGAGGTGTCCAGCGTGCGCGACTCCGACCGCATTTTGGGCATGCTGGGCAGCAAGACCAAGCGTGCGATTGAAGGCGGGGAGCCGATCAAGGAACACCTGCTCATCACGCGCTACAACCCGAGCCGCGTGGAAGACGGCCAGATGCTGAGCCTGGAGGACATCCAGGACATCCTGCGCATCAAGCTCATCGGCGTGATTCCGGAATCGGAAGTGGTGCTGCAGTCGTCCAACCAGGGCACGCCCGCGATCCATTCGCAGGGCAGCGATGTGTCCGAGGCGTACAAGGATGTGATCGACCGCTTCCTGGGCGCCACCGACAAGCCGCTGCGCTTCATCGAGGCGGAAAAGCCCAGCTTCTTCAAACGCCTGTTCGGGAGCAAATAAGCCATGGCTTCTTTCCTCTCCTTCCTGCTCGGCGAAAAGAAAAAGACGGCCAGTGTGGCCAAGGAGCGCCTGCAGATCATCCTGGCGCACGAACGCAACGGCCGCAATGCCTCCGAGCCCGACTACCTGCCCGCGCTGCAGCGCGAGTTGGTGGCCGTGATCTCGAAATACGTGAAGATCAACCCCGAAGACCTCAAGGTGCACCTGGAGCGCCAGGACAACCTGGAAGTGCTCGAAGTCAAGATCGAGCTGCCCGACACGGTGCGTTGAAGCGCGGCGCGTGACGCGCCGTGCGAAAGGCCCTGCCATGCTGTCCCATGTGTTCATCGGCGTGAACGACTTTGACCGGTCGATGGCGTTTTACAGCCCCGTGCTGGAGCGCCTCGGGCTGGCGCTGCGTTTTACCGAGCCTGCCCGTCCCTGGGCCGGGTGGCAGATACCCGGGGTGGCCCGCCCGCTGTTCCTCATCGGTCGGCCCTTTGACGGCCAGCCCGCCGCGCCGGGCAACGGCGCCATGAACGCTCTGCTGGCTGCCGATCGCGCCACGGTGGATGCAGTGCATGCGCTGGCCCTGCAGCACGGAGGCCGTTGCGAAGGCCCGCCGGGCCTGCGGCCCGAGTACCACGCGAACTACTACGGGGCGTATTTCCGCGACCCGGAGGGCAACAAGCTCTGCGTCTGCTGCCACGGCGACGCCTGAGCCTGCCCGGCAGCTGTTGGCGTCAGCGCGCGTGTTTGGCGAACTTGCCCGCAAACGCCTGGGCGATGCTCAGCCCGCGCTGTCCGGGCACCACGGTCCCAGTCTGTCCGGTGGCAAGGGAGCCGGGCCGGTCCACAGCCAGGTAGTAGCCGCAGCAGCCCGCCACCGCCATCGCGCGGCCTGCCTGCGCAAACCCCATCACGGCGGTGAACTTGAAGCAGGGCTCGCGCGGCGCGGTGACGCGCAGCACGCAGTCGGGGAAATGCCACTCGTCGCCCACAAACACCTCGTGCTCCAGCGGGCCGTCGATGGTGAGGTTCTCGCCCAGAAAACCCGGCGGCAGTGCTTCGTCGAACAGGCTCATGCCCCGCTCGCGGCGCTGCACCTGCCAGAACGCATAGTGCGCGGCCGGGTAGGCGTACACCGCCTTGGCCAGGCCGCCATGCACGCTCAGGTCGGCCTGCTCGTCCCCTGCCAGGCCCAGCGGGCCCACGACCACAGGGCCGGTCACGGGCGCCTTGCCGATGGCGCTGAGAATGGAGCGATCGCCCATCTTCAGGCGCCGGGCCGCGCCGATGTTCACGTGGCGCACCACCACGGTGGCGGCGGTCACAGCGGGTGCTCGGTGTAGAACTTGCCGCCGTGGTAGAGCAGGGGCGATGCGCCCTCGCGGTGCTCACAGCGTTCGACCTCACCCACAAAGATGGTGTGGTCACCCTCCTTGTACTGGCTGCGGTTGAAGCACTCGAAGGTGGCAGCGGCACCGGCCAGCAGCGGGGCGCCGCTGATGCCGGGGCGGTGCTCCAGACCGGCCCAGCGGTCGATGCCGCGTGTGGCAAACCGCTCGGCCAGCGTTCTTTGGTCTGCGGCCAGCACATGGATGGCGTAGTGCGAGCCATCGGCAAAGGCGGGCATGGAGCTGGCGCCATGCGACAGGCTCCACAGCACCAGCGGGGGCTCCAGCGACACCGAGTTGAACGAGCTGGCCGTGAGCCCCACCAGCTCACCCGCCGCGTTGCGGGCGGTGACGATGGTCACGCCCGTGGCGAACATGCCCAGCGCATTGCGGAACTCGCGCGTGGAAAAGCTCGGAGGCAGGGCGAGGACGGGGCGGGGGGGCGAGGGGTTCACGAAGGGCGGCGCCCGCAGGGGCAGCAATGGGGGCAATGGAAGGGAGCAACTATTATCAGGCGGCTCCCACCACCGCGCTGTTGCGGGGTTTACTGGTTCCACCGCATGGCCGTCCTTCCTACCTTCACCACCCTGGGCTCGGGCCCCACCGTGCTCATGCTGCACGACGCCGACGGCGACCACCTCACGTTTGCCCCGCAGGTGGAGACCCTGGCCACCGCCGGTTACCGCGCCGTGGCCTGGGACATGCCCGGCTATGGCCGCAGCGCCCCGGTGGAGCCCTACACCTTCAAGGCGCTGGCGCAGAGCTGCCTGGCCTTGATCGACGCGCTGCAGGGTGGCCCCGTGGCGCTGGTGGGCCATGGAATGGGTGCCATGGTGGCGCTGGAGGCGGCCGTGCGCGACCCCTCCAAGGTGCGCCGCCTGGTGCTGTGCGCGGGCGGGCCTGCGCTGGATGCGCAGGCGGTGGATGACTGGGTGGCGCCCCGTCTGCGCGCCCTGGAGGCGCTGGACGCCGGCGGCAGCATGGAGCAGCTGGCGCAGACGCTGGTGCCCCAGTTCATCGGCACCGGTGCGCTGCCCGAAGGCGTGCGGCTGGCCAGCCACGCGCTGGCCCAGGTCTACCCGGGGGCCTACCGGCGCGCGCTGGCGGCCCTGCCCACGTTCGACCGGGGCGCGGCCGCCCTGGCGCAGCTGACCATGCCCGCCCTGCTGGTCGGTGGCGACCTGGACCGCTGCACGCCGCCGGTGGCCCTGGAAGCGCTGGCCCAGGTGCTTCCCGATGCGGCAACTTTGCAGCTGCCCCATGTCGGGCACTGGCCGCAGCTGGAGGACCCCGAGGGGTTTGACGCCGCGCTGCTGGACTTTCTGGCCCGGCGTCGCTGGCTGCATTGACCGGCGGGTAGCTGCCGCCCGGGCCGGGGCGGCCGCTGTGTGCTGGCATGATCGCCGCCTCGGATGTGACCCCTATGCTGTTTGCCCTCAAGAAAATCCTGTCCGCGCTGCTGATGCCGCCGGTGTCCAGCATCCTGCTCGCGTTTGTGGGCCTGTGGCTGGCACGCTTTCACCGCCGCACGGGCCTGGCCGTGGTGGTGCTGTCGCTGCTGTCTGTGCTGGCCCTGTCGTGGCCGCCCGTCGCCGATGCGCTGGTGCGCAGCCTGGAGCGTCACCCTGCCGTCGCGCCCCAGCAGCTGCCCCAGGCGAAAGTCCAGGCCATTGTGGTGCTGGGGGGCGGGGCCGATACGGTGGCCCCCGAGTACGGTGTGGACGTGCTCAGCCGGGGCGCCCGCGAGCGCGTGCGCTACGCCGTGTACCTGCAGCAGCAGACGGGGCTGCCCATCCTGGCCACGGGGGGCTCCACCGGCGGCATGCGCGCCGAGGCGCTGGTGATGAAGGACGTGGTGGAGCGCGAGTTCAAGGGCAAGGTGCGGTGGACCGAGGTGGAATCGCTCGACACCCGCAACAACGCCGAAAAATCAGCGCTCCAGCTCAAGGCCGCAGGCATCGAACGCATTGCGCTGGTCACCCATGCCTGGCACATGGTGCGCGCGACCCGGGATTTCGAGCGTGCCGGGCTGCAGGTGCTGCCCGCACCCACGGGCTTCAAGGGCGGGCAGGCGCGCAAGCTGTACCGGCTGCTGCCCCGGGCCTCCGCGCTGGCCGACAGCAGCCTGGCGCTGCATGAATGGCTGGGCATCCTGGCCCAGCACTGGTCGCTGGATGCCTGACAGCGCCTGGCGAACAGGCTTTAGGCCGCTGCCGTCAGGGCGTTGAGAAAACCGCTGGCGGCGGCTACCGCCTGTGCATCGGACTGCACGGCCCCCGGTGGCCCGCCCTTGCCCCACAGGGCGCCGCCCCAGGTCATCGACAGAAACTGCGCGCACAGCGCCACCGAATCGATCATGGGCTGCGCCTTGGTGCGGTCGCCGCTGGTGGTGATGAGTGCCAGCGTCTTGGCGCCCATGGGCTCCTTGAAGGCCAGGCCCGGCACACGCATCCAGGCGCTCCAGTGGTCCAGGTAGGTCTTGAGGGGTGAGGGGATGCTGTACCAGTAGACCGGAGCGACAAACACAATGTGCGTGGCGGCCAGGGTGGCATCGAGCAGCGTTTTCATGTTGCCTTCGGGCGGCGCATAGGTGCCCGTGGTGTGGCGATGGTCCACAAAAGGCGGCAAGTCCATGCGCGCCAGGTGGTGCCAGGTCTGCGCGGTGCCCGCAGGCAGCGCGGCGGCGGCCTGGCGGGCCAGCCACTCGGTGTTGCCGGTGTGGCCCGGTTCGCGGGTGGAGGTGGTGAGGAAGAGGTAGTGGGGTGCGGTGGGCGTGGTCATGGCGCCATCGTAGCGCTGGCCTGCACGGGCCGCAGGTACGCCAGGCACAGCGCGACCAGTGCGTCCTCAAACTCTGCGCTGTCCAGCAGCGGCGACTGCTCCAGCGACGCGGCCCGCACGGCCCCCATGAAGGCGCGCGTGAGCACAAACAGTTGCGCCGCCGACGGCGTTTGCAGATGGTGCTCGTCGGCCATGCGCTGCAGGTGCAGGGCGATGCGTTCGCTGGTGCCCCGCACCGACACCAGCATGGTCGCGCGGTAGTCCTGCTTCCACGACAGGCGGGCCAAGGCCCGCAGCTCCTGCGGCCCGCCGCCAAACGCCTGCAGGTAGTGGCGCACATAGTGGCGCACCTGCTGCTCGGGGGGCCAGCCCTCGGCACGGGCCTGGGCCAGCAGCGCGTCCAGCGCCAGCATCACGCGGTCGCAGTGCTGGTCCAGCATGGCCACCAGGATGGCCTCCTTGCTGGGGAAGTACTGGTAGAGCGAGCCCACGGACACCCCCGCCAGCTCGGCAATCCGGTTGGTGGTCAGCGCGCCTTCGCCCTGCGTGGCCACGATGCGGGCTACGGCCTCAAAGATGGCATCCACGGTGACCTGGGAGCGTTCCTGCCGGGGCGTGCGGCGGGGGGATGGGGTGGTCTGGGGCATGGGCAAACCTGAGCGCAATGCGAGTAGGCGGCAAGGCCGGGGCGGCCTATTCTGCCGCCATCGACCATGCCCACTACCCGGAGAACCCCACCATGAACGAAACCAGCCAGCTCGCCCTGGGTGCCGCCACCATCGGCTTGGCGGGCACCTGGGTGTGGCGCCAGCGTCCGGCCCTGCGCACATTGCACCGAGTCAGTGCCATGGCGCTGGCCCTGTTCTTGGGGGCACATGTGCTGGGGCACCTGGCTGGTCTTGCAGGGGCTGCGGCACACCAGGCCGTGCTGGAGGCGCTGCGCAGCATCTACCGCCAACCGGTGGTCGAGGGGCTGCTGCTGGCCGGTGTGTTGTTCCAGGCGTGCAGTGGGCTCACGCTGCTGTGGCGTGGGTGGCGCAAGCGCAAGGGGGTTGTGGCGTGGGCACAGGCAATGTCGGGGGCGTACCTGTCGCTGTTCCTGCTGATCCATGTGGCGGCCGTGCTGGCAGCGCGCCAGCAAGGGGTGGACACCAACCTGCAGTTTGCGGCGGCGGGCATGCACAACCCGCCCTGGCAGTGGTTCTTCGGGCCGTATTACTTCCTGGCGGTGCTGGCGCTGTGCACCCATGTGGGCTGTGCGCTGTACTGGAACCTGCCCCCCAGGCAGCGCGCCCCGGTCTTGGCGGCGGCCCTGGTGGTGGGGGTGTTGCTGGCGGCCACGCTGGTGGTGATGTTGGCAGGGGGCTTCCGGGGCCTCGAAGTCCTGTTGACCACCGGGCCCGGCGTGGCGCAGGTGGCTGGCTGAGGTCGGCTTGCTACCGGTGTCACCCCAGACACCGGGGCGGCAGCGCGGATGTCGCTCAGGCCACCTTGGCCGTCAAGGTGCGGTTGCCTTGTTCCATGCCGCAGAACCCGAAGTTCATCGCAGGCACCTGCCCGCTGATCAGTTCGGCCAGCGCCTTGCCCGAACCCGCGCCGTGGGTCCAGCCCAGCGTGCCGTGGCCCGCATTCACCCACAGCTTGCCCACGCGCGTGCGGCCGATGAACGGGATGTTGGTAGGCGTGGCCGGGCGCAGGCCGGTCCAGTACTGCGGGTCGCCGCCTTCTTCGGGCGTGCGGGTGTCGCACACGCCGGGCAGGATGGCCTCGATGCGGCGCGAAAGCATGTGACAGCGTGCGCGGGCCAGCGAGCTGTCGAGCGTCAGGTCCCAGCCATTGAGTTCGATGGTGCCCGCCACGCGCAGGTGGTTGCCCAGGCGGCTCATGGCGATCTTCTTGCCGTCGTCGATGGTGGAGACCATGGGCGCGCCTTCGGGCCGCAGCAGCGGGAAGGTCGCGCTGTAGCCCTTGCCGGGGTAGATCGGCAGATCCACGCCCACGCTGCGCAGCAGCGGCGCGCTGTAGGAACCGCAGGCCACCACGACCGCATCGGCCTTCAATATGAAGTCTTTTTTGCCTCCACCGCCCGGCTGGCGTGCCATGACAGCTACAGAATCAATAGCATTGCCAATCTTGTTCAGGCGCAGCACGTCGTGGCCGTAGAGGAACTGTGCGCCCCGTGCGATGCAGCGGCGTGCCAGCTCTTGCGTGAAGACGCGCGCGTCGCCGCTTTCGTCGGTGCTGGTGTAGGTGCCGCCGGTGATCTTGTCGCCATAGGCCCTGAAGGCGGGCTCGATCTGCAGCAGCTCGTCGCGGCTGACCAGGCGGCGCTGCACGCCGTGCTTGCGCATCAGCTCCACGGCATGGCCTGCGGCGTCAAACGATTTCTGGTCGGTGTAGAAGTGGGCGATGCCGCGTTCGAGCCGGTTGTATTCGATGCCGGTGGTGCCCACCAGGTCCTTCAGCGCCGCATGGCTGTAAGCACCCAGCGCCACGATCTGCTGCACATTGCGCTCGAACGCCGCGTCGTTGCATTGTGCGAGGAACTGCAGGCCCCAGCGCCATTGCTGCCAGTCCATCTGCGGGCGAAACAGCAGCGGCGCCTCTTTGTCGAACATCCACTTCAGCGCCTTCAGCGGCGCCTCGCGGTTGGCCCAGGGCTCGCAGTAGCTCACCGAGATCTGCGCCGCGTTGGCAAAACTGGTTTCGAGCGCCGCATCGGGCTGGCGGTCGATCACGATGACCTCATGGCCCCGCTCCAGCAGGTGCCACGCGGTGCTGATGCCGATGATGCCGGCGCCCAAAACAATGGTTTTCATGAGGGCGCAGTGTGCGCGACATTGCGTTCTACTAAAAGCAAAATTAAACTTACTCCAAAAACATCAGGGCGTCTAATGCAAATACCCCTGCTGCCGATGCCTTGCCGGAGACCAGAACCATGAGCACCTACGACCCCGCCGCCCTCGAATGCCTTGCTGCCATCGTTGAAGAGGGCGGTTTCGAGCGCGCAGCGCAGCGCCTCAATGTCACGCAGTCGGCCGTGTCGCAGCGTCTGCGCGCGCTCGAAGCGCAGGTGGGCTCGGTGCTCATCGTGCGCAGCCGGCCGCTGCGGCCCACATCGGCAGGGCAATTGCTGCTCAAGCACACCAAGCAGATGCGCCTGCTGCGCGCCGACCTGGAGCGCGACTTGCAGGAGCTGGCGCCCAGCGCCCCCGGCGGCACGCGCGAGGACGAGCGCATCTCGATCGCCATCAACGCCGACAGCATCGCCACCTGGGCCATGGGCGCGCTGCACGACCTGGTGCGCGAGCGCCTGCCGCTCGAAATCATCGTGGACGACCAGGACTTCACACAGGAATGGCTGCGCTCGGGCCAGGTGCTGGGCTGCGTGACCACGCTCAAGCAGGCACTGCGCGGCTGCAAGATGGTGCCGCTGGGGGCCATGCACTACGTGGCCGTGGCCTCGGCCAGCTATGCAGAGCAGCATCTACCGCATGGGCTCACGCCGCACAACTTCCGCGACGTGTCGTTCTTGTCGTTCAACCGCAAGGACGACATGGCGGCCGAGTTTGTGGCGCGCGCCTTCGGGCTCAAGCGTGTGGCGCTGAACCACCTGTTTGTGCCGGGTTCCGAGGCGCAGATGCGCGCCGTGGCGGCGGGCTGGGCGGTGGGTGTGGTGCCCGAGCTGCTTGCGCGTGGCCCGATTGCCGACGGCAGCATGGTGGACCTGGCGCCCGGCCGCTCCCTGCCCATCCAGCTGTACTGGCATTGCTGGAACCTGGAATCCGAGCTGCTCGATGCCCTGTCGGCCGCGCTGACCGGTGCCGCCGCCCAGTCGCTGGTGTCCTGAGCGCACCCCCGTGTGCACTCCTTGGGCGCACTGTAGAAGGCACGCTTTGTGCTGGTTAAAACGTGAACGACGTAGTTGCATTACAACTTAGTCATTTATTTTTTTACCGTAATGTATAAAATATAGGCCATGCAAACCCAGCCCCCCAAAGTCTCGTTCAAGGAGCAGATGCACCAGGCGCGCGAGGAGGCCATCCTCCAGTCGGCCTGCCGTCTGCTGGGCGAAAAGGCCTTTGACGCCATGACCATGGACGACGTCGCCAATGCCGTGGGCATTGCGAAGGCCAGCCTGTACAAGCACTTCTGCAGCAAGGAAGAGCTGTGCAGCGCCGCCATGGTGCAAATCCTGGGGCGCGTGCAGGCTTACTTGGCGGGCCTGCCCGCCGACATGCCGCCGCTGGACAAGCTGCGCTCGCTGGTGCGCTGGTCGCTGGAGCGCCTGCTGACCAACGAAATGCCGCTGCTGCCCAGCCGCAACTCCACGCTGCGCGCGGTGCTGATGGCCAACAAGGACTACCTCAACGGCCTGGTGGGCGTGAGCGACCAGATCGGCGAATGGATCACCGAAGCCCAGGCCCAGGGCGTGATCAGCCCCAGTCTGCCGCCCATCGTGGTGCTGTACACCCTGTATGCCCGCGCCTGCGACCCGGTGGTGAGTTTTCTCAAGGAAAGTGGCCAGTACTCGGACGCGGAGATTGTTGACCTGGTGGTGCGCACCTGTTTTGACGGATTGGCGGCCCGCTAGGAAGTCCCCCCGGTTTTTTCCTGGATCCGATCAAAAAGAAAGCCCGGCATGCCGGGCTTTCTTGCGTGGGGGCCGTCCTTTTCGGTAGTTACTTGGGCAGGATCACCTTGTCCACCACGTGGATCACGCCATTGCTGGTGAATACATCGGCGGCCGTGATGTTGCTGGTGCGCATGTTCTGGTCGGTGATCACGAGGCTGGTGCTCACGGTGAAGCTCTGGCCCTGTACTGTGGTGATGGCGGTGTTGGTAGGCACCTCGGCCTTGAGCACGCGCGCAGGCACCACGTGGTAGGTCAGCACCTTGGTCAGCAGCGCGGTGTTGGCCAGCAGGTCGGCCTTGCTCACCCCCAGCTCGGTCAGCAGGGCGGCAAAGGCGGCGTTGGTGGGGGCAAACACCGTGAACGGGCCGGTGCCCTGCAAGGTGCCCACCAGCCCTGCGGCCACCACGGCCTCGACCAGGATGCTGAAATCCGGCAGGGCCGAGGCCGTGGCCACGATGTCCTTGTCAGCGGGCAGCAGCACCTTGTCTACCAGATGCACCACGCCGTTGCTGGCCTGGATGTCGGTGCTGGTGATGGTGCTCACGCGGTTGCGGCCGTCGGTGATCTTGAGGCCGTTGTTCGATTCGATCTTGAAGAATCCGCCGGACACCGGCGTGATCGCCTTGCCCAGCGGCACATCGGCCCGCATCACCTTGCTGCCGAGTACGTGGTAGGTCAGCACGGCGGTCAGCAGCGGCTTGTTGGCCAGCAGCGCGTCCTTGGTCACGCCCAGCTCGGCCAGCAGCGCAGCAAAGGCGGCGTTGGTGGGGGCGAACACGGTGAGCGTGCCGGTGCTCAGGGTGTTGGCCAGCCCGGCAGCCGTGACGGCTTCGACCAGGATGCTCAGGTCGGGGGTGTTCTGCGCCAGCTCGACGATGTTGCGCTGGGGTTCGTCGTCGCTGCCCCCACAGGCTTGCAGCAGGGTGGTGCTCGCGCCCAGGGCGGCGGCCATCAGGACGGTGCGGCGGTTGAATGCGGTGTTCATGGGTCGCTCCTCTCGGTATCGATGGAAATGACACGCCAGGATGGGCGTGGCGCGAATGTATAACCAATTGGTATCAAAATAAACCAATTGGTCATTCAAAGACCATTCGGTAATGATGGGTGAAAAAAAAGCCCTGCAGAGGCAGGGCTTGGTGCGATGCGCACGAAGGCGCCGGGAGTTAGCGCACGATCAGCAACGGCACCTTGCTGTGGGCCAGCACCTGGGTGGTGACCGAGCCCATCACCAGGGTGGCAATCGCGCCGTGGCCGTGCGAGCCCATGACCAGCAGGTCGAACTTGCCGGTGTCGGCCACCTTGGCAATGGTTTCGCCCACGGTGCCCACCTTGACGCTGCGCTTGGCATCCACGCCATGGCGGCCCAGGAACTTGCACACGGGCGCGAGGATTTTTTCGGCTTCTTCGGCGTGGTAGGTGTCCACCACTTCCTTGCCCAGGGCCGCGCGGGCGCGGGCGGGCAGGGGGGCTTGCACGGTCAGCACGGTGTAGGTGTGGGTGCCGCCCAGCAGTTCTTCGTGGGTGGCCAGGTAGGCCAGCATTTTCTTGGTGTAGGCGCTGCCATCGACAGCAAGCAGGATGTTCATGGTGTTCTCCGAGAAGGGATAAGGCAGACTACTCTGCGCAGGTGCCTGTTGTCTTGACCTGGGTCATGCTTTTTTGTCCGGCGCGTGGCGAATTCACAAGAACCGCGCGTTTGATCATACGGTGACCGTCCAGCAGGGCCGGAAGGTGGCCTGCTCCCCCTTGCGGGCATAGCCCAGCGGGTTGGCCACCACGCGGCATTGCCATGCCGAACCATCGCCACGCTGGCCCTGGGCCAGGTAGTCGCTGGGCGCGTGCAGGTGGCCATGCAGCCACAGCTGCGCATGGGGCAGCAGGTGGTCCAGGGCGTTGCAGAAGCCGGCTGTGCCGGGCACGAGGCCATAGCGCGGGTCGGCACTTTTCAGGCTGGGCGCAAAGTGGGTGACGGCCACGGTGGGGCCGTCAAACGGCTGCTGCAGTGCCGCGGCCAGCCATTCCTGGCAGGCCATGGCCTGCTCGCGCAGGGGCTCGGCCAGGAAGGGCTCGCCATGCCGCGTGCCGCCGGTCTTGCGCAGGTAGAAGTTGGCGGCGCGGAAGGCCTTGTCGCGCAGCTTCAGGCGCCGACCCAGGTCGGTGCTGCCTTCGTGGTCGGCCAGGGCGTCGAAGTCGCTCCAGAGCGTGGTGCCCACGAAGCGGACGCCCCGCAGCACCCGGGTTTCGCGCTCCAGCCAGGTGATGCCCAGGCGGTCGCAGGTATGGCGCAGGCGCAGGTGGGCGGCGTCGAAGTCCTGCGCGTCGTATTCGTGGTTGCCGGGCACAAACAGCACCGGCGTGGGCCAACCTGCGTGTTGGGGCAGAGGCGAAAAGCGGGCCAGGCCAAAATCATCGTCGGCCAGCTGCGAGCCGCTCTGGTAGGAGCCCACGTCCCCCGCCAGCACCAGTACATCGGCACCGGGGGCAGGTTCAGGAACAAAGTGGGGATGGGCCTCCAGGTGGAGGTCGGACAGGAGCTGGATGTTCATGCAGCCCACAGTCTACGGGCTCTCCTGCTCCGGGAAGGTGCGCCGCGCAGAACGCGCTAGCGCGTGCAGCAGCCAGGTCATGGCCGCCTGCTGCGGGCCCCGGCGGCGCCACAACGCGTCCACATGCACCGGGGGCACATCCAGCGGCAGGGCCCTTTGCACCAGCTTGTCGGCAATGCCGGTCACGGGCACAAAGTGGCGCGGCAGCACGGTGAGCAGGTCCGAGCCCGACACCACCCGTCCCGCCGTGAAGAACTGGTTCACGGTGATCACCACCTTGCGCTCACGCCCCAGCGAGGCCAGGGCCTCGTCAATGAAACCAAAGGGGCGGCCCGAGAAGCTGACCAGCATGTGGCGCGCCTGGCAGTAGGCGTCCAGCGTGAGGGGGGCATCCGCCAGCGGATGGCCCTGGCGCATCACACACACGTATTCGCCGTCATAGAGACGGCGGCTTTCAAACGCCACCACGCCGCCCGATTGGGCACGGGCCGTGAGGTCGGCCAGCGCAGCAGGAAAGTAGCCCACGGCCATGTCGGCGGCTTCTTCGTCCAGCAGGCGGCGGGGGTCGCGCGTGGTCAGCGGCAGCACCCGGATGGCAATGCCGGGCGCTTCGCGCTCGATGATCTCGACCAGGGCAGGCACCAGCGTGGCGGCCGTGGCATCGGCCATGGCGAGCACAAAGGTGGATTCGGCGGTGGCCGGGTCGAACAGGCCCGGGGCCAGCGATTCCTGCAAGTGAGCCAGAGCCTCGCGCACGGGCGGCCACAGCGCCAGCGCCCGGGGGGTGGGCTCCACCCCCTGGCCGCTGCGCACCAGCAGCTCATCCCCCAGCACCTCGCGCAGGCGCCGCATGGCGTTGCTCACGGCGGGCTGGGTGATCGAGAGCTTGTTCGCCGCACGCGTGAGGCTGCGCTCCGCCATCACCTCGTCAAAAACGCGCAGCAGGTTCAGGTCCAGGGAGCGGAAGTTCAAGGGTGTCATGGCTGGTTATCACCATTATGAATATCCATGATTCAAAATATAAACTTGAACACGCAAAGGGTAAACCCTAATATCACCCCATCGCCCGGCAATCTCGCCACAAGCGTTAGAAAAGGGAAACCGAAATGACCGCCTTTGCACACGTTGAATACCCCACCGAACATCCCGGCGTTGTCCGCGCCGAAAACGCCGCCGCAGCCCTGAAGGGCGCTGCCGCCCGCTTTGATGGCGCCCGTGGCGCTGCCTCCCTCCTGCTGGCGGCCGTGGTGTCCGCCCTGCTGGTGGTGGCCAACCAGGTGATCGACACCTGGAGCGAAGGCCACCTGCTGGCCGCCTGGATGGTGCTGTGGCTGGTGGCGTTTGCCGCTCTGGCCCTGCTCACCGCCCCCGCACGCCGCGCTGGTGTGGCCCTGCGCAGTGGTGTCCAGACCTGGGCAGAAAGCCGCCGCCGCGCCGCCGAAGACGAGCGCACCTGGCAAGTCGCCATGAAGGACCCCCGCATCATGGCCGAACTGAACCACGCGATGGGCATCCCCACCGTGGAAGACATCCGCAAGTACTACTGACCACCGAACCCGCCGCACTGGTGGGCGGCGGGGGGTAATCGATTGAAAGCCGTGGCCTGCCACGGCTTTTTTTATGCCCTTATTCTGGCGAGCGGGGGCTTGCCGTGCACTGCGAGCCCAGCGCAAAAAAAGCCGCCCCGCCAGAAGGCGGAGCGGCTTTGAAGGGAAAGCTTCTCAGATCTCAGGACGGTTGCATCAGGCCGCCAGGCGCTTTTCCAGCGCGGCCTTGGTGTCCAGCAGCGCCTGGGGCAGGTGGTAAGCCAGCTGCTCGAAGTGCGCATCGTGCAGCTTGAACTCCTCGGCCCAGGCGGCCTTGTCGATGCTGGTCACGGCGTCGAACTTCTGGGCGCTGAAGTCCAGGCCCGTCCAGTTGATTTCAGCGTACTGCGGGGCCACGCCGAACATGGTTTCCTGGCCTTGGGCCTGGCCTTCGATGCGGTCGATCATCCACTTGAGCACGCGCATGTTGTCGCCATAACCGGGCCAGACAAACTTGCCCGCCTCGTCCTTGCGGAACCAGTTCACGCAGAACACCTTGGGCACGGCCTTGCCGGTGGCGGCGATCTTGCCTTCCATGCTGAGCCAGTGCTGGAAGTAGTCGCTCATGTTGTAACCGCAGAAAGGCAGCATCGCGAACGGGTCGCGGCGCACCACGCCCTGGGCGCCAAAGGCGGCAGCGGTGGTCTCGGAACCCATGGTCGCTGCCATGTACACGCCTTCGGTCCAAGTGCGGGCTTCGGTCACCAGCGGCACGGTGGTCGAGCGGCGGCCGCCGAAGATGAACGCGTCGATCGCCACGCCGTTGGCGTCGTCCCACTGCGCATCCAGCGCCGGGTTGTTGGCGGCAGCCACGGTGAAGCGCGAGTTGGGGTGCGCGGCCTTGGCGCCGGTTTCCTTGGCGATCTGGGGCGTCCAGTCCTTGCCTTGCCAGTCGATCAGGTGGTCCGGCAGCTTGCCGCCAGCGTCCTTTTCCATGCCTTCCCACCACACGTCGCCGTCGTCCGTCAGGGCCACGTTGGTGAAGATCACGTCACGGTCCAGGCTGCGCATGCAGTTGGGGTTGGTGTGCATGTTGGTGCCGGGGGCCACGCCAAAGTAGCCTGCTTCGGGGTTGATGGCGACCATCTTGCCGTCGGCACTGGGCTTGATCCAGGCGATGTCGTCACCGATGGTGGTGACCTTCCAGCCCGCAAAACCAGCCTCGGGCGGAACCAGCATCGAGAAGTTGGTCTTGCCGCAGGCGCTGGGGAAGGCCGCCGCCACGTGGTACTTCTTGCCCTCTGGGTTGGTCACGCCCAGGATGAGCATGTGCTCGGCCAGCCAGCCCTGGTCGCGGCCCATGGTGGAGGCGATGCGCAGGGCCAGGCACTTCTTGCCCAGCAGCGCGTTGCCGCCGTAGCCCGAGCCATAGGACCAGATTTCGCGCGTCTCGGGGTAGTGAACGATGTACTTGACCTTGGGGTTGCAGGGCCAGCTGGTGGTGTCCTTCTCGCCTTCAGCCAGAGGAGCGCCCACGGTGTGCATGCAGGGCACGAACTCGCCTTCCACGCCCAGCACGTCGTACACGGCCTTGCCCATGCGGGTCATAAGGCGCTGGTTCACAGCCACGTAGGCGCTGTCGGTCAGCTCCACGCCGATGTGGGCAATGTGGCTGCCCAGCGGGCCCATGCTGAAGGGCACCACATACATGGTGCGGCCCTTCATGCAGCCGTCAAACAGGGGCTGCAGCGTGGTGCGCATCTCGGCGGGGGCCATCCAGTTGTTGGTGGGGCCTGCGTCTTCCTTGGCGGCCGAGCAGATGTAGGTGCGGTCTTCCACGCGGGCCACGTCCGACGGGTCGGACCACGCCAGGAAGCTGCCGGGGCGCTTGGCAGCATTCAGCTTCTTGAAGGTGCCTGCATCGACCAGCTGCTGGCACAGGCGGTCGTACTCTTCCTTCGTGCCGTCGCACCAGTAGATGCTCTCGGGCTTGCACAGGGCGGCCATGTCGGCCACCCAGGCGAGCAGCCGGGCGTTTTTGACGTAACTGGGGGCGTTGAGATTCAGGCCCTGCATGGTGGGTGCGTTCATCGGGGGAGCTTCCTAAGTTGAAAAACAGTTTTTTCAAAGGAAGCGGACCGGGCGGAACGCGGCAAGGCCTGGCGCAGTTGCGGTGCTGAGCGCTGCCTTTGAAAAAACGGCTTTCTTGCTCAGTCGGCGGGCGGGAGCGTGTGTCAGCCCCACGGGGTGGAGGCTATTCCACGGATTCCGCGGGTCGGCTGGGATGTCAATTTTATGAATCTGCCGCCCGTTTGTCTGTCAGACAGGGGTCAAAACCATGCAAAAAAAGCATGGGGTTATGCATCGACGCTCCGCGTGCCTCACGGGCTGGCCGGGCTGCCTTTCCACCGCTCGTAGCCACTCTTGCGCAGCGCACAGGCCGGGCAGGTGCCACAGCCATAGCCCCAGGCGTGGAGTGAGTCGCGCACGCCGTGGTAGCAGGTGTGCGAGTCGTTCACGATCAGATCGACCAGCGCCTGCCCGCCCAGGGACCGGGCCAGCTCCCAGGTTTCGGCCTTGTCCAGCCACATGAGCGGGGTGTCGAAGGTGAAACGCTGGCCCATGCCCAGGGACACGGCCACCTGCAGGGCCTTGAGCGTGTCGTCGCGGCAGTCCGGGTAGCCCGAAAAATCGGTTTCGCACATGCCGCCCACCAGCGTGTGCAGGCCCCGCCGGTAGCCCACGGCGGCCGCCAGCTGGAAGAACAGCAGGTTGCGCCCCGGCACAAAGGTGTTGGGCAGGCCCGCTGCGGTCATCTGGATCTCGGTGTCGCTGGTCAGTGCGGTGTCGCTGATACGGCCCAGCACCGCCAGGTCCAGCATGTGGTCCTCGCCCAGCCGCGCATTCCACTGCGGAAACTGGGCGCGCAATGAAGCCAGCACGGTTTGCCGTGCCTGCAGCTCGATGTGGTGGCGCTGGCCGTAGTCAAAGCCGATGGTTTCCACATGGGCGAAGTTTTCCAGCGCCCAGGCCAGGCAGGTGGTGGAGTCCTGGCCTCCAGAAAAAAGAACAAGCGCGTGTCCGGGTCGCATGGGGGCTCCTGGTCAAGGGATGAAAACGGGGGAAGCGAGGGCAAAAAAAAGCCCCGCAGCGCGGGGCGTTTGGCTGTGTTGCGGGCGACTCAGGCCATGAACACGGCGATGAAGGCCAGCAGGAAAATCAGCACACCGCCGACCACGGGGAGCACCACGGGCATCATGGGCACGATGTTTTCCACGGGGTCGTGCGCTGCGGTCTGAGGGGCGTGAGAAGTGTTGTGGTCGGACATGGTGGGGCTCCAGATGCTGAAAACTTGCGCAATTCTAGCCGCCTGTGCGCCGTGGCGGCCAGCGGGGCGTGGGGTTCACATCAGCGCGGCTTCCATGCCCGCCGTGCGCAGCCGCTCCAGCACCTCGTCCACATGGGCCTTGCTGCGGGTTTGCAGCACCAGCTCGATCTCGACGTTCTGCGCGGCCAGCATGGTGAAGGCGCGCTGGTGGTGCACCTCGCCGATGTTGGCGCCCGCGTCGGCCACGGTGGCGGTGATGCGCGCCAGCACACCCGGCACGTCGCGCGCGCTGACCTTGATGCGCGCGAGGCGTCCCGACCGCACCATGCCGCGCTCGATGATGGCCGCCAGCAGCAGCGGGTCGATGTTGCCGCCGCACAGCACCAGGCCCACGCGCTTGCCCTGGAAGCGTTCGGGGTAGCGCACCAGTGCCGCCAGGCCTGCAGCCCCTGCGCCTTCGACCAACGTCTTTTCAATCTCCAGCAGCATCAGCACGGCCTGCTCGATGTCGCCTTCGTCCACCAGCACCAGGTCGTCCACCAGGCGCTTGACGATCTCCTGCGTGATCTTGCCCGGCGTGCCCACGGCAATGCCTTCGGCAATGGTGGAGGTGCCCTGCGGGTGGTGCGTGCCCTTCACCGCGTTGACCATGGCCGGGAAGCGTGTGGTCTGCACGCCCACGACCTCGATGCCCGGCTTGATCGCCTTGGCGGCCGTGGCCACGCCCGAGATCAGCCCGCCGCCGCCCACGGCGATCACCAGCGTGTCCAGGTCGGGCACGGCCTGCAGCATCTCCAGGCCCAGCGTGCCCTGGCCCGCAGCCACGCCCTCGTCGTCATAGGGGTGGACAAAGGTCAGGCGCTGCGCGTCGGCCAGCGCGTAGGCATGCTGGCGGGCTTCTTCCAGCGTGTCGCCGTGCAGCACCACCTCGGCGCCAAAGCCACGGGTGCGTTCCACCTTCACGGCGGGCGTGAAGCGCGGCATCACGATCACCGCGCGCAGGCCCAGGCGCTGCGCGTGGTAGGCCACGCCCTGCGCATGGTTGCCTGCGCTCATGGCCACCACGCCCCGGGCGCGTTCGTCCTCAGACAGCAGCGTGAGCCGGTTGCAGGCGCCCCGTTCCTTGAACGAAGCGGTGAACTGCAGGTTCTCGAACTTGAGGAACACCTGCGCGCCCACGATCTGCGAGAGTGTCTTGGATTCGACACAGGGGGTGTCCAGCACCTGGCCTTGTAGGCGGGTGGCGGCGTCACGGATGTCTTGGAGGGTCAGCATGGCGCCATTGTGGCGCAGGCTTGTGGGGGGCCGCCACAGGGTTGCACGGAGGACGTGGCGTGGCGCTGGGGTGGCCTTGTGGTGCATGTACAAGAGCAAAAAACGGCCTTACCGCGCGATGGTATTGCCTTTGTAGCTATCAAATTAATAGTATCTACTTGATGCCCAGCCTGCGCGCCAGCTTGTGCAGGTTGCTCGCATCCACCTCCAGCGCCCGCGCGGCCTGGGCCCAGTTGCCCCCGTGCTGCGCCAGGGCGGTGGTGATGCTGGTGCGCTGGCAGGCGTCTACGGCCTCGCGCAGCGGGCCGGTGGGGGCGGCCGGCAGGGCGGCACGCGGCCCGGCGGATTGCGCCGGGGCATCCGGCGGCGCGGCCGGTGTGTGCACGGCATCGGCGTCCAGGTCCAGCAGCGCGGGCTCCAGCGTCACGATGTCGGCGCGGCTCACGCCCCGGCTCAGCGCCTTGAGGGCAGCGCGGCTGACCACGTGTTCCAGCTCGCGGATGTTGCCGGGCCAGGGGTAGCGCCGCAGCGCCTCCTGCGCCGGGCCCGACAGCCGCAGGCTGCGCAGGCCCAGCCGCGCGCGGTTCAGCTCCAGAAAGCGGCCCGCGATCAGCAGCACGTCGTTGCCGCGATCGCGCAGCGGCGGGATGGGCACGGGGTACACCGACAGCCGGTGGTACAGGTCGGCGCGGAAGGCCCCGCCCGTGACCTGCTCGCGCAGGTTGCGGTTGGTGGCGGCGATCACGCGCACATTCACGCGGCGCGGCCGGTCGGCGCCCAGGCGCTGGATCTCGCCGTTCTGCAGCGTGCGCAGCAGCTTGGCCTGCACGGCCAGCGGCAACTCGCCCACTTCGTCGAGGAACAGCGTGCCGCCTTCGGCCGCCTCGAAGCGTCCCGGCCGGTCGGCCACCGCGCCCGAGAACGCGCCGCGCACATGGCCGAACAGCTCGCTTTCGGCCAGCGACTCGGGCAGGGCCGCGCAGTTCACATGCACCAGCGGACGGGCAGCGCGCGGCGACTGGCGGTGCAGCCGCCGTGCGAACAGCTCCTTGCCCACGCCGGTCTCCCCCAGCAGCAGCACCGGCAGATCGGAGCCTGCCACCACGTCCAGCTCGTGCAGCAGGCGCATCAGGGGCTCGCTCTGGCCGACGATCTCCATGTCTGCATCGCCCGCGCGGGGCGTGCGCTCGTCGTCCACGCCCCGCAGCGGCGGTGCCGTGCGCAGCGCCTGCACCTCGCGCTCCAGCCGGGAGATGCGCACCGCCGCTTCGGCCAGCACGCGGCAGTCGGCCAGCGCGGCGCGCGCGTCGTCGCCGAAGGTGCCGGTCTGCAGCGCATCGAGCGTGAGCACGCCCCAGGGCTGCCCGTCCACCGACAGCCGGATGCCCATGCAGTCGTGCACGGGCAGGGGCTCGCCCACCAGCGTGTCGAGCAGGCCGTCGTAGGGGTCGGGCAGTGTGCTGTCGTGGTGGAACCAGGTCACGTCGGTGCGCGCCAGGATGGCCGCCAGCCGCGGATGCTGGCTGACGGCGAAGCGCCGGCCCAGCGCCTCGCGCACCAGGCCCTCCACCGCGACCGGCCGCAGGTGGTCTTCCTCCAGCTGCAGCAGCGCCACCGCGCCGCAGTGAAAGCGCTCCCGCAGGTGCGCCACCAGGCGCTGCAAGCGCACGGCCTGGGGCAGGTCGGTCGCCAGGTCGGCAAGCAAGGGCGTGTGAAGCATGGTGAATTTTACCTATCGATGGTGTTTATCACCTGATTTGTGAAGGGTGAAAAGAACCCTGATTGCGCTAAGTCATTGATGTGATTGGGCCAGGCCGCTGGCCTGCCGCTTGCGATAGAAGAGCGAACCTTTTTTGTCTTGTTCGTTTTCAGTTTCAGGATTGCCATGACATCGAGCCCTCACCTTCCGCCTGCGCGGCGCACTCCGATGCCGCTCGCGTGGCGCCCCGCCGCCCGCCCGGCCACTGCGGCCCCTTTCACCGCTCTGGAGGCCCGCCATGGGTAACTACCGCAAGCTCTGGTTCACGCTGATCGGCGTGCTCATCGTCACCTTCAGCCTGCTGGGCTACTACGGGGCCGAGGTCTACCGCACCGCGCCACCCATCCCCGCCCGGATCGCCACGGCCGGGGGCGAGATCCTCTACACGCACGACAGCATCCTGGACGGCCAGACCGCCTGGCAGTCGGTGGGGGGCATGCAACTGGGCTCCATCTGGGGCCACGGCGCCTACCAGGCGCCCGACTGGACGGCCGACTGGCTGCACCGCGAGCTGCTCCACTGGCTCGATGTGGCCGCCGAGCGCGCGCACGGCAAGCCGTTTGCCGAGCTGGATGCCGCCGCTCAGGCCGTGCTGCGCGACCGCATGAAGACCGAGTACCGCACCAACACCTACAACCCCGAGACGGGCGTGGCCACGGTGTCGTCCACCCGGGCCGATGCGATCGCGATGACCGCGCTGTACTACGACCAGCTGTTCAGCGACGTGCCCGCGCTGCACAAGACGCGCGAACACTTCGCCATGAAGGAGAACACCCTGCCCAGCCCAGAGCGGCGCGCGCAGATGACGGGCTTCTTCTTCTGGACGGCCTGGGCTGCCGCCACCGAGCGGCCGGGCAGCGTGGCCACCTACACCAACAACTGGCCGCACGAGCCGCTGATCGGCAACCAGCCCACGGCCGAGAACATGGTCTGGTCGGTGATGAGCGTGGTTGTGATGATGGCGGGCGTGGGCTTCCTCGTCTGGGGCTGGGCCTTCCTGCGCAAGCACGACGAGGCCGACCCTGAGCCGCCCAAGCACGACCCCCTGTCGCGCGTGCCGCTCACGCCATCGCAGCGCGCCCTGGGCAAGTATTTGTTCCTCATCGTCGCGTTGTTCAGCTTCCAGGTGCTGCTGGGCGGATTCACGGCGCACTACACGGTGGAAGGCCAGCAGTTCTACGGCATCAACGTGTCGCAGTGGTTCCCGTATTCGCTGGTGCGCACCTGGCACATCCAGAGCGCGCTGTTCTGGATCGCCTCGGGCTTCCTGGCGGCGGGGCTGTTCCTTGCGCCGCTGATCCATGGTGGCAAAGACCCGGCCTACCAGAAGCTGGGCGTGGACATCCTGTTCTGGGCACTGGTCGTGGTGGTGGTGGGCTCGTTCGTGGGCAACTACCTGGCGATTGCGCAGATCATGCCGCCCGAGTGGAACTTCTGGCTGGGCCACCAGGGCTACGAATACGTGGACCTGGGCCGCCTGTGGCAGATCGGCAAGTTCACCGGCGTGGCCTTCTGGCTCGTGCTCATGCTGCGCGGCATCGTGCCCGCGTTCCGCCAGCCTGGCGACAAGAACCTGCTGGCGCTGCTCACTGCCTCGGTGGTGGCCATCGGCCTGTTCTACGGCGCGGGCTTCTTCTACGGCGAGCGCACCCACCTGTCGGTGATGGAGTACTGGCGCTGGTGGGTCGTGCACCTGTGGGTCGAGGGCTTCTTTGAAGTGTTCGCCACCACGGCGCTGGCCTTCATCTTCTCCACGCTCGGCCTCGTGTCGCCCCGCATGGCCACAGCGGCCAGCCTGGCCTCGGCCTCGCTGTTCATGCTGGGCGGCGTGCCTGGCACCTTCCACCACCTGTACTTCGCGGGCACCACCACGCCGGTGATGGCCGTGGGTGCATCGTTCAGCGCGCTCGAAGTGGTGCCGCTCGTGGTGCTGGGCCACGAGGCCTGGGAGCACTGGCGCCTGCAGCACCGCGCGAAGTGGATGGCCAACCTCAAGTGGCCGCTGATGTGCTTCGTGGCCGTTGCTTTCTGGAACATGCTGGGCGCGGGCGTCTTCGGCTTCATGATCAACCCGCCGATTGCGCTGTATTACCTGCAGGGCCTCAACACCACGCCGGTGCACGCCCATGCCGCGCTGTTCGGTGTGTACGGCTTCCTGGCGCTGGGCTTCACGCTGCTGGTGCTGCGCTACATCCGCCCGCAGCTGGTGTTCAGCGACAGGCTGATGAAGACCGGCTTCTGGTGGCTCAACGCCGGCCTGGTGCTGATGATCGCGACCAGCCTGCTGCCCATCGGCCTGTTCCAGTTCCACGCCAGCGTGAGCGAAGGCCTGTGGTACGCCCGGGGCGAGGCCTTCATGCAGCAGCCCTTCATCCAGACCCTGCGCTGGGTGCGCACCTTCGGCGACGTGGTCTTCATCGTCGGCGCGCTTGCCGTGGCCTGGCAGGTGGTGAGCGGGCTGTTCGGCTCGCGGGCCCCGGCAGCCACCGCAGGGGTTTACCTGGCGGAGTCCCGCCGCTGAGCCGCGCCGCGCGCTGCGGCCACCACCCCCGGCGGCAGCGCAGGCCCTTCATCCCTTCATTCATTCATCCCACAAGGAGCGAACATGAACCTCGACAAATTCAAGCACCAGCACACCGACATCCTGCGCAGCATTGCCACCTTGCGCGCCTTGGCCCAGGCGGGCGTGGAAGGCAATGCCAGTGCCATCGCGCAGGGCATCGTGGCCATGAGCGGCACCATCAAGCTGCACCTGGCCGTGGAAGACCAGGTGCTGTACCCCGCGCTGCAGCGCGGCGGCAACGTGGAGCTGGCGCGCCTGGGCCGCCAGTACCAGAGCGAGATGGCCTCGATCGCCAGCGCATACGACGCGTTTGCGCGCCGCTGGAACACGGCCGAGAACGTGCGCCGCAACGCCCAGGGCTTTCGGGACGAGGCCAACGTGGTGCTGCGCCGGGTGTTCGAGCGCATGCAGCGCGAAGACCATGACTTCTATCCCCGCATCGAGGAAGAAGAAACCGCCGACTGCCATTGAGCCATTGAGTCACCGCGCCATCGCGCACCCATCGCATGCCTTCGCATGCACCCTGATCCATCGGTAGGGCCTGAGGGCACCTTCCTTTTGCCGGCCCTTGTGCCGGCTTTTTTTTACCCCTGCTTACCGTCCCGGTTGTGTTGGGTCAAACTACCTATAGTGTTTGATGGGTATCGTGGACACCATAGGTAGTGTTTTAAACCCCTGTTGGATTGTGAGAACCCATGGCGCCCACCCTCGTCACTTTGCCCCGCGAAGTCCTCTTGCGCAGCGGCCAGCGTGTTCCTTTTGACCCTGAACGCATCCGTGCTGCGCTGGCCAGCGCGGGCCAGGCTTCGGGCGAATATGGCGCAGAAGAAGCCGCACTGCTCACCGCGCAGGTCACCAAGGTGCTGATCCACCGCTTCCAGGGCGAAGCGCCCACGGTGGAGCAGATCCAGGACGTGGCCGAGCAGACGCTGATCGCCGCCAACCACCTGGCCACCGCGCGCGCCTACATCGTCTACCGCGAGCAGCACGCTACCTTGCGCGCTGACAAGCAGACGCTGGTCGATGTGGAAAGCTCCATCAACGAATACCTCACGCGGGCCGACTGGCGCGTGAACGCCAATGCCAACCAGGGCTACTCGCTGGGCGGGCTGATCCTGAACGTGGCGGGCAAGGTCACGGCCAACTACTGGCTGTCGCACGTCTACACGCCGGAGATCGGCGAGGCGCACCGCAATGGCGACATGCACATCCATGACCTGGACATGCTCAGCGGCTACTGCGCGGGCTGGTCGCTGCGCACGCTGCTGCACGAGGGCCTGAACGGCGTGCCAGGCAAGGTCGAGGCGGGGCCGCCCAAGCACATGAGTTCCGCCGTGGGGCAGATCGTGAACTTCCTGGGCACTCTGCAAAACGAGTGGGCGGGCGCACAGGCGTTCTCGTCGTTCGACACCTACATGGCGCCCTTCGTGCGCATCGATGCCATGGACTACGCCGCCGTGCGCCAGTGCATCCAGGAGCTGGTCTACAACCTCAACGTGCCCTCGCGCTGGGGCACGCAGACGCCGTTCACCAACCTCACCTTCGACTGGACCTGCCCCGACGACCTGCGCGAGCAGGTGCCCGTGATCGCTGGCCAGGAGATGCCGTTTGCCTACGGCGACCTGCAGGCCGAGATGGACCTCATCAACCGCGCCTACATCGATGTGATGACCACGGGCGATGCCAAGGGGCGCGTGTTCACCTTCCCCATCCCCACGTACAACATCACCAAGGATTTCCCCTGGGAGAGCGAGAACGCGCAACTGCTGTTCGACATGACCGCCAAGTACGGCCTGCCGTACTTCCAGAACTTCATCAACTCTGAGCTGGAGCCGAACATGGTGCGTTCGATGTGCTGCCGCCTGCAGCTCGATCTGCGCGAGCTTCTGAAGCGCGGCAACGGCCTGTTCGGCAGCGCCGAGCAGACGGGCAGCCTGGGCGTGGTCACCATCAACTGCGCGCGCCTGGGCTACCAGCATGCGGGCGATGAAGCGGGCCTGTTTGCCGCGCTTGACCGCCTGATGGAACTGGGCAAGCAGAGCCTGGAGACCAAACGCAAGCTCATCCAGCGGCTCATGGACCAGGGCCTGTTCCCTTACACCAAACGCTATCTGGGCACGCTGCGCAACCACTTCAGCACGCTGGGTGTGAACGGCATCAACGAGATGGTGCGCAACTTCACGAGCGGCCGCGAAGACATCACCAGCGAAGCAGGCCATCGCCTGGCCTTGCGCCTGCTCGACCATGTACGCGCGCGCATGACCGACTTCCAGGAAGCAACCGGCCACCTCTACAACCTGGAGGCCACGCCCGCCGAGGGCACCACCTACCGCTTCGCCAAGGAAGACAGGAAGCGCTGGCCCGGCATCCTGCAGGCGGGCACGGCCGAGCAGCCGTACTACACCAACTCCTCGCAGTTGCCCGTGGGCTTCACCGACGACCCGTTCGAAGCCCTGATGCGCCAGGAGCAGCTGCAGTCCAAATACACCGGCGGCACTGTGCTGCACCTGTACATGGGCGAACGCGTCTCCAGCGGCGCTGCCTGCCGCGAGCTGGTGAAACGGGCGCTGACGAACTTTCGCCTGCCCTACATCACCGTCACACCCACGTTCTCCATCTGCCCCACGCACGGCTACCTGGCGGGCGAGCACCCGTTCTGCCCACGCTGCGACGAAGAGCGGCTGGCTGCTAAACGCGCGCGTCTGGCGGCATGATTTATGAATAAAAAAGGGCATTTCCGCCCGTCTATCAAGCATTGACAGCTATCAAAATCATAGTATTTCAACCCCAAGGAGCACACCATGAGTCACTTTTCTCCCGCTGAACACACCGCCCTGGCCGCCGTGCAGCTCACCGACGACGAGCGCCAGCCCTGCGAGGTCTGGACCCGCGTAATGGGCTACCACCGCCCGGTGGCCAGCTTCAACACCGGCAAGCGCGGCGAGCATGCCGAGCGCCGCTTCTTTGCAGAGCACGCTGGTGGTTGCCGCAGCGGCGCCTGCTGAAGCGCAGTCCTTGCGCCTGGGCGGCCTCACGCCGCTGACCACCATCGACTTCCCCGGCCGTCTTGCGGCGGTGGTCTATTGCCAGGGCTGCCCCTGGCGCTGCGGCTACTGCCACAACCCCGAGCTGCTCGATGCCACGGCGCCGCCCGCGCTGCCGTGGGAGCGCGCACTGGCTTTTCTGCAAAGCCGCCGTGGTTTGCTCGACGGCGTGGTGTTTTCCGGCGGCGAGCCCACGCTGCAGGCCGCACTGCCCGCTGCGCTGGCCGAGGTGCGGGCTTTGGGCCTGCAGACCGCGCTGCACACCGGTGGCATGTACCCCGGGCGGCTCGCGGCCCTGCTGGCGCAGCTGGACTGGGTGGGCCTGGACATCAAGGCCTTGCCGCAACGTTACGACGCCATCACCGCGACGCCCGGCAGCGGTGCGCGCGCCTGGGACGCGCTGGAGGTGCTGCTGGCCCACGGCACCGACCACGAATGCCGCACCACCTGGCACGCCGGGCTGTTCGGCGTGGACGAGCTGCTGGACCTTGCCCGCACCCTGGCCGCGCGCGGCGTGCGCCGCTGGGCGCTGCAGGAATGCCGCACGCCCGGCGCACCAGCCTGGGCGCTGACGGACGCGCACCGGCAGCAGCTGGCCGCGCTGTTCCCAAGCTTTGCACTGCGCCGCGCGTGAACGCTGCACGCCTTTTTCCTGCGCAAAAATGCTTGGTTTGAAATAAACATGCGAACTTCGGCGATACCCCGCGCGCTTTGATGCGCATCAGAGGCGCCTTGCACAGCCCGCGCGGATCATCCGCCATCGCCGCACAACGGCACCCTCTGCAAGGAACCCAGCCCATGAACCCCCTTGGCCTCCAGCTGCTGCACGCGCTCAAAACCCACGGCGCGCGCGAGATTTTCGGCATCCCCGGCGACTTCATCCTGCCCCTGTTCAAACAGATTGAAGAGAGCGGCATCCTGCCCCTGGTCACGCTCAGCCACGAGCCCTCGCTGGGCTTTGCCGCCGACGCGGCCGCGCGCATGCACTGCGGGCTGGGCGTGGTGGCCGTCACCTACGGCGCGGGCGCGCTCAACGTGGTCAACGCCGTAGCCGGGGCCTATGCCGAGCGCTCACCCCTGGTGGTGCTGGCCGGCTGCCCGGGCGAGGTGGAGGCGCACTCGGGCCTGGTGCTGCACCACCAGGTGCGGCATGTCGATTCGCAGTGGCGCATCTTCCGCGAGATCACCTGCGACCAGGTGCGCCTGTCCGACCCCGCCACTGCGCCCGCCGATCTCGCCCGCGTGCTGCGCAGCTGCCGCGAATACTCACAGCCCGTGCTCATCGAGGTGCCGCGCGATATGACGCTGCATCCCATGGCCGAGGTGCCCCTGCTGCCGCCCAGCCCCTTCAATGAAGCCGCCGTGGCCGAGTGCGCCGACGAATGGATGGCCCGCATTGACGCCGCCCAGCGCCCCGTGCTGGTGGTGGACGTGGAGGTGCGCCGCTTCGGCCTGGAGGGCCGTGTGGCCGAGCTGGCGCGGCGCCTGCAGCTGCCGGTGCTCACCACCTTCATGGGCCGGGGCTTGCTGGCCGAGGAGGGTGTGCCCTTCCACGGCACCTACCTGGGCGTGGCGGGCGCGCCCGAGACGAGCGCGCTGCTCGACGATTCCGACCTGCCCATGATGCTGGGCGCCATCCTGTCGGACAGCAACTTCGGCGTGAGCGCCCAGCGCATGGACTTCCGCCGCGCGCTCATCGCCGCGCACCGCGAGGCGCGCGTGGGCCACCACCTGTACCCGAACATCCCCCTGGCCGCGCTGGTGGAGGCGCTGTTGGCGCGCGCCCCGGCGGTGGGCCAGCAGGCCACGCGCACACTGCCGCCTGCACCGGTATGCCCCGAAGGCCTGGTGGCTGACGACACCCCCGTGTGCGCGGCCGACCTCTCCCGCGCGCTCAACGACCACATCCGTGCGCAGGGTCCCATGAACATCGTGGCCGACATTGGCGACTGCCTCTTCGCCGCCATGGAGCTGCTGCCCACGCCGCTGGTGGCGCCGGGCTACTACGCGTCCATGGGTTTTGGCGTGCCTGCGGGCATCGGCGCACAGGTGGCCTCGGGCCAGCGCAGCCTGGTCCTGGTGGGCGACGGCGCCTTCCAGATGACGGGCTGGGAGCTGGGCAACTGCCCGCGCCTGGGGCTGGACCCGGTGGTCATCGTGCTCAACAACCAGACCTGGGAGATGATCCGCGCCTTCCAGACCGAATCGCGCTGCGCCGCGCTGGGCGACTGGCACCTGGCCCAGGCCGCCGACGCGCTGGGCGGGCGCGGCCACCGGGTGCATACCCGCGCGCAGTTCAAGGCGGCGCTCGATGCCGCATTTGCCGAGCGCGGGCGGTTTCAGCTCATCGAACTCATGGTGCCGCCGGGGGACAGCACGCCCACGCTGCGGCGGTTTTCCGAAGGCATTCGCGCACTGCGGGCACGGGCGGCGTCGGCTGCCTGAGTTCGAAGGATCTGTTCACGCAGCCCTGCAGCCATCGCATCGCGGTGCAGCCACGCGCGGCCGCTGGGCTACCCCGCGCGCACCACGCGCAGGACGTCCGCTCCGTAGGCTTCCAGCTTTTTCGCCCCCATCCCGCTGATGCCCTGCAGGTCGTCCAGCGACGCGGGGTTGCGCTCGGCAATCGCCGCCAACGTGGCGTCATGAAAGATCACATACGCGGGCAGGTTGTGCTCGCGTGCCACCTCGGCGCGCCAGGACTTGAGGTTGATGAAGCGCACCTGCGCATCCGGGCCCAGGTTGGCTGCGGCGGCGGGCGGCGCGCTGCCCGTGCCTTTGCGGGTGCGTGCGCGCTTGGCCGGTGCGGCAGCGGTGGATTCGCGCAGCTGCACCGGTACCTCGCCCTTGAGCACGGCGCGCGAGCCTTCGGTGAGGCTCAGGGTGTCAAAGCTGTGGCCGCTTTCCAGCATCACTTTGTGCAGGCCCACGGCACCGGTGGCCAGCAGCTGGCGCAGCACGCCGCGCAGTTGCGCTTCGGAATACTCCTTGCCCACACCAAAGGTCGAGAGCTTGTCGTGGCCGAACTGCTGCACTTTCTCGGTGTCCTTGCCACGCACGATGTCCATGATGTGGCCCGTGCCAAAGGTCAGCCCGCTGGCCGCGTGCACCCGGTAGATGGTGGACAGCAGCTTGCGGGCCGCATCGGTGCCGTCCCACACTGCAGGCGGGTTCAGGCAGTTGTCGCAGTTGCCGCAGGGCGTGGACTGCTCACCAAAGTAGGCCAGGAGGCGCACGCGGCGGCAGTCGGTGGCCTCGGCCAGGGCCAGTAGTGCGTCGAGCTTGCCGCGCAGCGCCTGCTTGAACTCCTCGCCCGCCGGGCTCTCGTCGATCATGCGCCGCTGGTTCACCACATCGTTCAGGCCGTAGGCCATCCAGGCGTCGGCATTCAGCCCGTCGCGGCCTGCACGGCCCGTCTCCTGGTAGTAGCCCTCAATGTTCTTGGGCATGTCCACATGCGCCACAAAACGCACATCGGGCTTGTCGATGCCCATGCCGAACGCGATGGTGGCCACCATCACGATGCCTTCCTCGCGCAGAAAGCGGTCCTGGTTCTTTTGGCGCACCTTGGTGTCCAGGCCTGCGTGGTAGGGCAGGGCCGTCAGGCCCGCGTCGCACAGCGTGGCGGCCAGTTCTTCCACACGCTTGCGCGACTGGCAATACACCACGCCCGCCTCGCCCGCATGCTCGCGCTCGATGAAGCGCAGCAGCTGCGTGGTGGCGTCCTTCTTCTCTTCGATGCGGTAGCGGATGTTGGGCCGGTCAAAGCTGCTGATGAACAGCCGCGCGTCCTGCAGCTGCAGCCGCTCGACGATGTCCTCGCGCGTGAGCGCATCGGCCGTGGCCGTGAGCGCGATGCGCGGCACCTGCGGGTAGCGCTCGTGCAGCAGCGTGAGCGCCCGGTACTCGGGGCGAAAGTCGTGGCCCCACTGGCTCACGCAATGCGCCTCGTCAATCGCAAACAGGCTCAGGTGGCCGCCGCTGTACAGGCTGTCGAGCAGGCCCAGAAAACGCGGCGTGTTCAGCCGCTCGGGGGCGGCATACAGCAGCGTGATCTCGCCCGTCTGCAGGCGAAACTCCACGTCCTGCGCCTCGTCGTAGCTCAGCGTGGAGTTGAGGAACGCCGCCTCCACCCCCGCCTCGTGCAGCGCGCCCACCTGGTCGTGCATCAGCGCGATCAGCGGCGAGATCACGATGCTCACCCCGCGCCCTCGCTGCTGGCGCACGATGGCGGGCACCTGGTAGCACAGGCTTTTGCCGCCGCCAGTGGGCATGAGCACCAGGGCGTCGCCGCCATTGCTCACATGCGTGACGATCTCTGCCTGCGCGCCCCGGAAGGCCGTGTAACCGAAGACTTCGTGCAGAACGGCAGAGCAGGCCGACAGTGTCTCGCCTGGGGCAGAAATTTCGATCACATTCATTACCGGTATTGTCCATGAGCGCCGATGCGCCCCAGCGCACGTGCTGCCGCATCGATGGCTTCGGGCGCGAGGGCCGCAAAGCCCAGGCGCCAGCCCGCGATGGCGGGCGCCGTGTGGTAGAGCTCGCTCAGGCTGGGGGTGGCAATGCCCAGGGCTGCCGCCCGGCGCGTGTACTGCGGCTCCTGGCCCTCGGGCAGGCGCACGGCCATCTGCAGGCCGCCCCGGCTGTCCATGGGGGTGGCCCAGGGCAGGTGGCTGTGCAGGGCCTGCAGCAGCACGTCGCGGCGGCTGCGGTAGAGCTGCCGCATCAGCCGCAGGTGGGCCGCGAAGTGGCCCTGGTCCATGAAATCTGCCGCCACCGCCTGCATGGGCTGCGCGGGGTGGCCGTCGTAGATGGTGCGTGCCGTCACCAGCGGGGCGACCAGCGCCTCGGGCAGCACCATGTAGGCCAGCCGCACCGACGGAAACAGCGATTTGGAAAAAGTGCCGATGTAGACCACCTGGCCCTGCTCGTCCAACCCTTGCAGCGCCGGGGTGGGCTGGTGGTCGTACAGAAACTCGCTGTCGTAGTCGTCCTCGATCAGCCAGGCCCCGGTGGCCCGGGCGTGGGCGATGAAGGCCAGCCGCCGCGCCAGCGACATGGCCTGCCCCGTGGGGAACTGGTGCGAGGGCGTGAGGTAGATCAGCCGGGGGGTGGGGCGTGCCGCGTCCAGCGTGGCGCCTTCGCCGTCCAGGGGCATGTCCACCAGACGGGCGCCGCTGGCGCTGAAGGCCGTGCGGGCGCCCGCGTAGCCCGGGTCTTCCATCCACACCGCATCGCCGTCGTCCAGCAGCGTGGCCGACAGCAGCTGTAGCGCCTGCTGCGAACTCGTCAGCACCAGCACCTGCCCCGCGTGGCAACGCACCCCGCGCGATTGGCCGAGGTAGCGCGCAATGGCCTCGCGCAGTGCGGGCAGGCCCTGGGGGTCGCCATAGAACATCAGCGCCGCCGCGTCCTGCCGCAGGCGCCGCTGCAGCAGCTGGCGCCACAGGCCGGTGGGAAAGGCCTCCAGGTCCGGGCTGCCCGCCACAAAGGCGCGCGGGCGCTCGGGCTCGCGGCAGCCCCCGGTGTCCACCATGCGCTGGCCCCGGGCCGACAGCCGCAGCGCGCCCGCAGCGCCCGCCGGGCGGAGGGCGCCACTGGCCTGGCGCGGCGCAGCGGCCTCCATGTCGATGGCCACAAAACTGCCCTGGCCCACCTGGCGGCGCAGGTAGCCCTCGGTTTCCAGCTGGGCATAGGCGGCCTCCACCGTCACGCGCGACAGGCCCAGGTCCTGTGCGAGGTGGCGGCTGGACGGCAGCCGCTCGCCCAGCACGGCCTGGCCGCTACGCACTGCCTCGCGCAGGGCGGCGCACAGGCGCGCCCGCCGCCCGCCGTCGGCCTGGGTTTCCATCAGCGACAGCAAAAGACGGGGTTTGATCGTGGCCATGGAGCTGGATTGGTCTTATTCGTATCGAGAAATTGGCCTCATTTATAAGGCCAAAGCGGCGCACACTGGCATCCATCGGCGCAACCTCTGCACACCACCACCGCACCACTACGGCATCACCCAAGGAGCCCCATGACCCACCCCGCCCCCACCTCCAGCGTTCTGGCCTTTCCCGCCCCCACCCCCGCGCAGTCGTGCGACTACATGGCCGCCAAGCTCAGTTTTCATGCCGATGCCTGGGACGTGGCCGAAGACCTGCGCAACGGCATCGATGCCATCGTGGTGCTCGACACCCGCTCGCCCGCGCACTACGAACAAGGCCATGTGCCCGGCGCCGTGAGTTTTCCCCACAGCACCATGGACGCGGACAGCACGGCCCACCTGGACCGTAGCAAGGTCTACGTGACCTATTGCGACGGCATTGGCTGCAACGGATCGACCAAGGGCGCCTACAAGCTCGCGCGCCTGGGCTTCACGGTCAAGGAGATGCTGGGCGGCCTGGACTTCTGGATCCGCGATGGCCAGCCCGTGGCCACCGGCCCCGAACGCGGCACCATGCCCGCCGCCCGGCCCGCCATCGAGTGCGCATGTTGACCACCGCTACCTGCCCGCCCCCTGCGGGCTGGGCCTTGCGCCCCGCGCTGGCGGCCGATGCCGAAGTGCTGGCCCGCCTGTGTGCGGCGCATGCGGCCTACGAGCAGATTCCGCACTGCGCCGACGGCCACGCCGAGCGGTTGGCGCACGGGCTGAAGGCCGGGCGGCTGAACGCCTGGCTGGGTTATCTGAATGGGCACGCGGTGGGCTACGCCAGTGCCACCCTGGACTACGCCACCCTGGCGGCGCAGCCCTTTCTGCACCTGGACTGCCTGTACCTCGCCCCGGCGGCACGGGGCCTGGGGCTGGGCCGTGCGCTGCTGGACGCCGCCGTGTGCCGCGCGCGCGCCCTGGGCTGCGCGCAGCTGCAGTGGCAAACCCCCGTGTGGAACGAAGGCGCGATCCGCTTTTATGACCGGCTGGGGGCCACGCGGCTGGCCAAGCAGCGCTACACCCTGGTTTGTGGCGACGTTGTGCCGACGGTGCCGAAACCCCTTGCGGGCCCGGCCGTCGAGCGGGTTTCTACAATCGGGGGATGAAAACGCCTGCCTACACGCGCGCCGCGCAACTGCCCGACATCCTCGCCCAACGCATCGTCATCCTCGACGGCGCCATGGGCACCATGATCCAGCGCTTCAAGCTGGGCGAGGCGCAGTACCGGGGCGAGGGCTACAGCGGCCCGGGCAGCGCGGGCGACCGGTTCAAGGACTTTGCCTACGACGTGAAGGGCAACAACGAGCTGCTCTCGCTCACCCGGCCCGACGTGATCAGCGACATCCACGAGCGCTACCTGGCAGCCGGTGCCGACCTCATCGAGACCAACACCTTCGGCGCGACCACCATTGCGCAGGAGGACTACCACATGGCCGACCTGGCGCGCGAGATGAACCTGCGCTCGGCCCAGCTCGCCCGCGCCGCCTGCGACAAGTACAGCACGCCCGACAAGCCCCGCTTCGTGGCCGGTGCCCTGGGCCCCACGCCCAAGACGGCCAGCATCAGCCCCGACGTGAACGACCCCGGCGCGCGCAATGTGGACTTTGAAGCGCTGCGCGCCGCCTACTACGAGCAGACCGAGGCGCTGGTCGAGGGCGGCAGCGACGTGTTGCTGGTCGAGACCATCTTCGACACGCTGAACGCCAAGGCGGCCTTGTTTGCCATCGACGAGTATTTCGAAAACAGTGGCCAGCGCCTGCCGCTGATCATCAGCGGCACGGTGACCGACGCCTCGGGCCGCATCCTGAGCGGCCAGACCGTGACCGCCTTCTGGCACAGCGTGCGCCACTCGCGCCCGCTGGCCATCGGCCTGAACTGCGCGCTGGGCGCCACGCTGATGCGCCCCTACATCCAGGAGCTGAACCGCGTGGCCGAGGACACCTTCATCAGCTGCTACCCCAACGCCGGCCTGCCCAACCCGATGAGCGACACCGGCTTTGATGAAACACCCGAGATCACCAGCCGCCTGGTGCACGAGTTCGCGGCCGAGGGGCTGGTCAACATCCTGGGCGGCTGCTGCGGCACCACGCCGGACCACATCGGCGCCATTGCCCAGGCGGTGGAGGCTGTGCCCACCCGCAAGATGTTTTACCCCGCAGAAGCTTGAAAATCCGAGAAAAATTGGCCGTTTGCGCGCGACCAGTAAGCGTTTATAGCTATTAAATATGTAGCAATTCATGCGCCACCGCCCTGCGGTAGCGCATTGCGGGTTGCCGGAAGCTGCGGCACCCTTGCGCCTTTCCGTTGAAGTCTTTTCCGCACCCTCTGCCAGCTCCGGTCTGTTTGCCATGTCCGTTATTGCCACCTTGCCCGACACCCCCTCTGCGGAGGCTGCCGAGAAAGCCGCTGCCCACGCCGCGCTCAAGCTCGAAAAGCGCCTGGTGCGCCAGGTGGCCCAGGCCATCACCGACTTCGGCCTCATCGAAGACGGCGACAAGGTGATGGTGTGCGTGTCGGGCGGCAAGGACAGTTATGGAATGCTGGACGTGCTGCGTTTGCTGCAGCAGCGCAACGGCAATCGGTTCGAACTGATCGCCGTCAATCTGGACCAGAAGCAGCCCGGCTTTCCGGCCCATGTGCTGCCTGAATATCTGGCCCAGGTGGGCGTGCCCTTCCACATCGAAACGCAGGACACCTACAGCGTCGTCAAGGAGCACATCCCTGAGGGCAAGACCATGTGCAGCCTGTGCAGCCGCCTGCGCCGGGGCATTTTGTACCGCGTGGCCGACGAGCTGGGCTGCACAAAAATTGCGCTGGGCCACCACCGCGACGACATGCTGCAGACCTTCTTTCTGAACATGTTCTTCGGCGGCAAGCTCAAGGGCATGCCGCCCAAGGTGCAGAGCGACCGGGGCGACCACCTCATCATCCGCCCCCTGGCCTACGTGGCCGAGGACGACCTGGCACGCTGGGCGCAGATCCAGCAATTCCCCATCATCCCCTGCACGCTGTGCGGCAGCCAGGAGAACCTGCAGCGCAAGCAGATTGGCCAGATGCTGCGCGACTGGCAGCAGCTCTACCCCGGCCGCATCGAGAACATGGCCGTGGCGCTGCGCAACCTGGTGCCCTCGCACTTCATGGACCCGCGCCAGTTCGACTTCAAGGGCCTGTTACCCAACGGCATGGCCGACGCCGATGGCGACAAGGCCTTTGACGCCGAAGAACTGCCTGCGCAGGCCGTGGGCATGCTCGCGGGCCTGCCGCTGATGCCGCGCTGACCTGACACCGATGATTTTTAGATTGGGCCACCCCATGACCACGCTCAAAGCCCCCGAACTCCTCCTGCCCGCTGGCTCGCTCGACAAGATGCGCGCCGCCTACGACTTTGGTGCCGACGCGGTGTACGCAGGCCAGCCGCGCTACAGCCTGCGCGCGCGCAACAACGAGTTCCGCCTGGAGCAGATCAAGCAAGGCATTGACGAGGCCCACGCACGCGGCAAGAAGTTCTTTGTGACGAGCAACCTGATTGCGCACAACGACAAGATCCGCACCTACCTGCGCGACATCGAGCCCGTGATCGACTGCCAACCCGACGCGTTGATCATGGCCGACGCGGGCCTGATCATGATGGTCAAGGAAAAGTGGCCCGAGCAGGTGGTGCACCTCTCGGTGCAGGCCAACACCACCAACTGGGCGGCCGTGAAGTTCTGGCAAAAGATGGGCGTGGAGCGCGTCATCCTGTCGCGCGAACTGAGCCTGGACGAGATCGAAAAGATCCGCCAGGAATGCCCCGACATGGAGCTGGAAGTGTTTGTGCACGGCGCGCTGTGCATCGCGTATTCGGGCCGGTGTTTGCTCAGCGGCTACTTCAACCACCGCGACCCCAACCAGGGCACCTGCACCAACGCCTGCCGCTGGAACTACGCCACGCACGACGCCGACATCGACCCCACCACGGGCGAAGCCATTGCGCAAAAAATGGAAGGCGACTTCAACTTCGAGGCCGCGCAGCAAAAGGCTGAGCAGGCCTTCGCCTCCACCACCGGCAACGGCGAGCGCCACCCCAAGGCCGACAAGGTCTACCTCATCGAAGAGGCCGGCCGCCCTGGGCAGATGATGCCCATCATGGAAGACGAGCACGGCACCTACATCATGAACAGCAAGGACCTGCGCGCGGTGGAGCACGTGGCGCGCCTGGCGCAGATCGGCGTCGATTCGCTCAAGATCGAAGGCCGCACCAAGAGCCTGTACTACGTGGCCCGCACCGCCCAGGTGTACCGCCGCGCGATCGATGACGCCGTGGCGGGCCGTCCCTTCAACCCCGAGCTGCTCATCGAGCTGGAAGGCCTGTCCAACCGCGGCTACACCGGCGGCCTGCTGGAGCGCCGCCCCAGCAACGACTACCAGAACTACCTCAGCGGCCATTCGGCCACGCAGCGCAGCCAGTTCGTGGGCGAGGTGCTGGGCGCCGAGGGACAGGTGGATGTTGGCTTGCAAGGCGACTGGGTGCAGGTCGAAACCAAGAACCACTTCGCCGTGGGCGACCTGCTCGAAGTGGTGCACCCTAGCGGCAACACCCAAGTGCGCCTGCAAGCAATGCGCAACGTGGAAGGCCAGCCCGTGCAGGTCGCCCAGGGCAACCCCGTGCGCGTGTGGATTCCGCTGCCCGCACGCTACAGCGGCGCGCTGCTGGCCCGGGTGGTGGAGGCCCAGGCGGGCGATGCGAAGGCAGAGCCTGCACTGACCGCGTGAACCAACGCGCCGCTGCGCGCCTGGGTCAACCCCGCAGGGAGAGCACGTGCTCGATGAATGCGTGGCAAGAATGGGCCGGGTTGGCGAACACCTCCGCTTTGACCAGCACACCAAGAGGCCCCACACCCTGGGGTCTCCACGATAGAACGGCCAGATCCCTGCGCCGCACCAACGGCCGCACAAGGCTCGCAGGCACGCAGACCAACATGTCGCTGTCCGCCAGCATCGCGTAGATGATTTCCGTCGAGCGACTCGATACGCGGCACAGTTCCGGCACCCCACCCAAATCGTCGAACAGGCTATCCACCTGTTGAGGGCCCAACCCTGTGAGCGGCGGTGCCAGCCAGCGTTGTGACAGCAGATCTGCGCCCGTGACGGATGTCTGTTGAGCCAGCGGGTGCGTGGGACGGCAGGCAACGACGAATTCATCCTGGAGTGCGGCATGGAACTCGAACCCCTGCGGCAGCGGGGTTGGTTCGCGGCAGATCGCCAAGTCCAGGGTTCCTTCCTGGATGCTCTCCAGCAGGTTGTCGATGGTGACTTCGTGGACATCGATGGCGGCGCTCGGGTGCAAGGCGCAGTAGGCCGGAATGGCGGCGGTCAGCAACCCATTGATGCCCGCCGCAATGCTTCCGATGCGGATCAGCGCGGAAGCGGCGCCTTGCTGCATCAATGCTGCATTGCCAGCAGCTGCCTGCAGAGGCACCAGCGAAGCGCGCAGCAGCGGCAACACCACATCCCCCAGACTGGTCAACCGCATGCCCTTGGAGTGTCTCTCGAACAGGGGGCCGCCCAGAGAGCTTTCCAGCTCGACCAGCGCGTGGGTCGCTGCGGGCTGGCTCATGCCAATGGAAGAGGCCGCGCGGTGCAGGCTTTGCAGGTCGGCAATCGCAATGGCCAGCTGCAGGTGCTTGAGGCGCACGCGCCCCAGGATGCGGTTGAACAGGACCGAGGGCGTCAAGTCTGGCATGGGCTATTCGAAAAATGGATTCAATTGAAAAAGAAGCATTGGCCTTGCTTGGATCGTTGTGGAACGATTCCGGGGCCAGTGGGGTGCAAACCCATGCTGGGTTCATTCAATTAACGAATCTTATTCCCGCGCCAGCCCGCCGCTGGCTGAGCGGTATCTCAGGAGACAAAACCCCATGCCATCGCCTCAGCGCCACCCTGCGCGCACGATCACCTTGCGCCCCACCCGCTTCCTGCTCGCCCCGGTCGTGGGTGCCATCCTGGCCATGGGCCAGGCGCAAGCCGCCGACACGCTCGACACCGCCTGCAAAACCACCGCCGAGTGCCAGGCGCAGGTCGCCAAGATCCAGGGCGTGGTCAAAGGGGATGCCACCAGCGCCTTGGCCAAGTCGCAAGACACGTTCTACTGGTTCGGTCGCATCAACATGGCATCGACCGTGGTGAATGTCGAGCAGGGCATCATCCCCAAGGCCCAGGCCGGCCGCATCGCGCGCGGTGTCGAGCTGTCGATCACCCAGGCCACCACGCCCGGTGGCAAGCGCCCCACCGATGTGCTGCAGGTCGAGAAGATCATCACCGACGCTGTGGGCCCCGAGGCCACGCTCATCCACACCGGGCGCAGCCGCCAGGACATCCATTCCACCTTGAATGCGGCGCAGTTGCGTCTGGAGATGCTGGACTTTGCCGATGCGCTGGACCAGGTGCGCGCACGGCTCATCAACACGGCGCAGGCACACACCGCCACCTATGTGCCCGCGTACACCAATGGCGTGCAGGCCATGCCCATCAGCTACGGGCACTACCTGATGGCGTTTGCCGATTCGTTTGCGCGCGACTCGGCACGCATCCGCGAGGCCTACGCGCGCATCAACCTCAGCCCCATGGGCACGGCCGTGCTGGCCAACTCCAGCTGGAGCATCAACCGCGAGCGCCTGGCGCAACTGCTGGGGTTTGACGGGCTGATCGTCAACTCGCTGGATGCGGGGCAGATCAGCACCTACGACATTCCCATCGAGGCCACCTCCATCGCCAGTTCCACGGCCATCCGCGTGGGCGCCTTCATGCAGGATGTGCACACGCAGTACCACCAGACCCGGCCGTGGTTGTTGTTGGCCAGTGGCAAGACCTACACCAGCAGCGCCATGCCCCAGAAGGCCAACCCCGGCATCATCCAGAACACGCGGGCCAAGGCCAGCGACGTGGTGGCCTCGGCCCAGGCATCGCTGTGGCGGGCGCATAACGTCACGCCCGGCATGATCGACTACAAGAACACCTGGAGCCCGGCCAGCGCCAAGACCTTTGTGCAGGGCACGGAGATGCTGCAGCAGTTTGCCGATGTGCTGGACTCATTGCGCATCGACCCCGCGCGTGCGCTGGACGAACTCGAATCCGAGTGGACCACCTCGATGGAACTGGCTGAAGCGCTGCAGCGCAGCCATGGCGTGCCGTTCCGCGTGGGGCACCACTTTGCGTCGGACGTGGTGGTGTTTGCCAAAGAGCGCAGCATTCGCCCCAAGGATTTTCCGTACGCGGAAGCCGTGCGCATCTACCGCGAAGCGGGCAAGAAATACGACCTTAAGGACCAGCGCCTTCCGCTGGGTGAAGCCGCATTTCGCCGCGCTTTGTCTCCCGCAGACATGGTGACCACCCGCACCGGCACGGGCGGGCCGCAGCCGCAGGAGGTCACGCGCATGGCGACGGTTGCCAAGGACACCCTGGCCAAAGACCGCGTGTGGTCGGGCGAGGCGCGGCAGCGGCTGCTGGCGGCTGAGGCTGCCTTGAACGCGGCTTTTGATGGTGTGAAGTCGTTGCCTTGAGCGTGGGCTCGCGGGCTGTGTGCTTCAGGCGGGCCGAAGGGCTCGACCGGAGTGGGTCTCTCGGGCGGGCGATACTCACGCCCATCGCGAAGGGAGTCAACACACATGGGAACGACATCGAAAGCCCGGCGACGCTTGCGAGCTCCCGCTGCGTTCATGGTCGCCATAGCGGTTGCGTCGGTTGCTGCACTGGCGGGCGTCAGCGCGTGGGCCCAGGCCCCGGCCGTCGCGCCTGCCAAGCAGCGCTACGTGCAGGGCTCCTGGGTCAACCTGCGCGATGCTGCCCAGTCGCAGGCGCGCGTGGTGGCCCAGGTGCCTGCCAACACCGTGCTGCAACAGCTCACCGAGCGCGACGGCTGGTGCGCCGTGCTGTATGCGGGCGATGCGCGCCTGGGCCCGCCGCTGGCCGAACCCCTGCAAGCCCATGTGGCCTGCAACCTGCTGGCCGACCAGCCCCTCACCCTGGCGCAGGCGGGCAAGGACGCCGCCCGCGCGTTCTGGGTGGCGCCGTCGGCCAACCGCATGAGGGCCTACGGCAACGCACTGCCGCGCCCCGCTGCCTTGCAGTTGCCCGCGCTGGTCCAAAGCCACACGCTGCGGATGCCGGTGTTGTACCCCCAGCGCCCCGAATGGGAGGCGGCCAAAAAGCTCATGCGCGGCGGCGTGCTGCTGCGGCCCGAGCAGGAGATCGACCGGGGCCGCCCGGTGAACCCGCTGGACGATGTGAAGCTGGCCCGCGCCGTGGACCACATCCCCGCCGTGGCGCCCCTGGCCGCCCCGCCCACGCTGCCTGCGATTGCCCCGTCGTACTTCCGCAGCCACACGGGCGTGGCTCTGCTGCACGAGGCCGAAGCCGATGGCATCGCGGCGGTGGCGGGCAGCCGCATTGCCGTGGAGCCCACCACTGCGCCCTATGGCAGCTTCAACCGCCACAGCGGACCCGAGATCGAGTTCGTGACCGGCTTTTGGGACGTGGGCGGTGCCGATCTGGCCTTTGCCCCGGCGCTCACGCTGTACGCCATCACGCACCAGGGCCTGGTGGGCGCCCGCACCTTGGGTCGGCGGTATTGGGACATCAGCAATGCGGACCACTATTGCGGCGGCCACTACCCGGGCAAGGGCTTTGACGACCCGCGCAACGACGAGACCACTGCCGTGCGCGGCTACGCCAAGGTGTCAGAGTCGGCCGACGTGCTGGCTCGCCTGGTGCTGCCCGGCAAGCTGCCGCCCGATGCGGTGAAGGTAAAGACCCGGCGCTACGCCACCAGCTGGATGCAGCCCGCCGACCCGCCCATCCGCGACAAGCCCACGCGCAAGCACACCGCTGTGACGGTGCACGAGATCGACCTGGACCGCGACGGCGTGGCGGACATCCTGCGCATCGACACTCCTTCGCCGGGCGGCATGAGCTTCGAGCCCATCTTTGAATGGCGCTGGTACCTCAACATCAGCGGCCAGTGGTTCCGGGCCGGGCATTGGGTGGACCAGGAGTGCACCTGAGCGGCCTGTGAGGCCCCCGCCCCCGGCGGTTTTGGGTAGCATGGTTTCCGACACTGCCCATGGGTCTGCCGCCAGCGCCTGGCGTGCGGCCCCGACCCCACGAAAGGCCCGCCCATGTCCGTTGAGTCCCATTCCCTCTGCGTGCGGGAGTTGCGCCAGGTCCTGTTGTGGCCGCTGCGCCTGATGCCGGTGCGGGGCTCCGAGGGGCGGCACGCCAAGCCCTGGGAGCTGCTGGCGGACATGGGCGAGGCCTCGCCCTGGCGCGAGGTGGTGGACGAGTTCACGGGCGACAGCCAGCGGTTTCACGAGCGGCATTACAACGAGTTCGTGACCTTTTTGCCCTATGTGCAGCGCTTTCTGTATGGCGAGGGGCGCAGCCAGAAAGGTGGCAGCGCCACGGGCTCGCCCATGCGGGTGTTCCGGCGCAGCGATGTCAGCGCCGTGCGGGCGGTGCTGCACCCCGGCGCGGCGCCGATCACGCTCGACATCGTCCATGTGGACCTGTACTTTTTTCTCGACCTGGACCTGGTGCTGCTCAATGTCGAGGTCAGCGCCCGCGACCTGGCGCTGCCCCAGGCGCAGGAGCTGCTGTACCGCTTCGGCCGGGGCTACCCCGCCGGGTGGGATGCGGAGGGCCACGCCCAGCACTGCCTGTTCAGCGCGGAGTGGTTGGATGCCGCCGGGCAGGTGCTGGCCGCGTCCGACGCCAACCAGCGCGACCTGTTCATGGCCCATGTCAGCAGCCACCGCGCCCCGCGCATCGCGGCCCACTGGGCCTGGCTGCTGGAGCCGCTGGTGAGCGACCATTCGGAGCGCAGCGGCCCCCTGCGCTACCGGCAGATCGAGTACTACCGCATGCCGCAGCTGGCGTTTCTGGCGCTGGACGACCCGCGCGCCTTGAGCCGCAGCGACTTCGTGCGCCTCGGGCTGGTGACTGGCGCGGCCAGGCCGGGCGACGACGCCTGCCTGCCCTATGCCGAGGAGCACCTGGCCGACTTTGAACAACGGTTCTGCTACGACCGCTTCTGGAGCAGCAGCGGCGCCGCCCCCCACACGCGTTATCTGTGCAGCGGCCATTCGCTGCTGGTGCTGGGCGATGTCAACAGCCCGTTTTTTGTCTGCCGTGACCGGGGGGTGCTGGCGCAGTTCCGGCACCAGCATTTTTTGCTGTTCCTGATTGCACATTTCCAGAAAGCGGCGCTGCTGATGTTCTCGGACCGGCTGGCCGAGGCCCTGAAAAACCTGGACATTGCCGACGCCGCCAGCGTGCGCCGCTTCAAGCGCACCATCCGTGACAGCTTTGCCGGTTTTCTACGCTTCACGCACCGGTACTGGTTTCACGAGGTGTCCGAACAGGCCCAGGTGCGCGCGCTGTTCCGCATGTGCTCCAACCACCTCGGGCTGGACCCGCTCTACACCGAGGTCAAGGAGCGCATCGGCGAGATGAACCAGTACCTGGACGCCGACAGCCTGCGCCGCCAGGCCAACACCGTGGTGCGGCTGACGGTGGTGACCATCTTTGGCCTGATCGGCACCGTGACCACGGGCTTTCTGGGCATGAACCTGCTGGCCGAGGCCGATGCGCCGGTGGGGCAGAAGCTGGGCATCTTTGCGCTGGTGTTTGTGTTGACCACCTCGCTCACGGTCTACACCATGGTCAAGTCCAAGCGCCTGTCGGATTTTCTGGACGTGCTCTCGGACGAACGCGCCAGCGCCTGGCAAAAAGTCAGGGCGCTGGGGCTGGTGTGGCGGCGCACGGGGGAGTGATACGGCTTCGCCTTCAACCGCATAACGTCGTTGGTTCGCCTTGCCGTGCTACAGCACTGTCTGCGGCTTCCCGCCTGGTTATGCGGTCGAATGCAAATCCGTAGGACGCGCCCGCGCTTCACCGTGCCCCCGGCTGCCGCAGCAGCGCCGCCAGCACCAGCGCCTCGGCCACCACCTCCAGCGCCTCTTCCAGCGTTGCCAGCCACTGCGGCAGCTCGGGCCACCAGCGCCCCTGCGGCTGCACCTCTGGCCACTGGTCCACGGCAATGGCCGCCAGACCCACGGCAAACCCGGCCCACAGCAGGCAGCGGGTGCTGCGGTGGCCCAGGGCGTGGTGCAGCCACACCAGCATGGCCCCGCCCACCACGGCCACTGCCAGCATCGGCGCCTCGCGCACGGGGCCCCAGCGGCAGGCGTCCGTCCATTCGTGGCAGCGGAACTTCCACAGCTCGTGCAGCATGAACTGCTCGTCCACCGCCAGCACCGCAAACGCCAGCGCCAGGCACACGCCCAGCCCAAGGGGCAGGCAGCGCTCGGCCGTGAGGCGCAGCGCGGTGGTGCACAGCGCCAGCAGCAAGGCGCTGGAGAGCCAGGCTGCGGGCGAATGGTCGGAGCGGAAGGCGCGCTCCCAGCCCGGCGCGAACAACCAGGCGGCCAGCAGCAGATAGCCCAGCACCGCACACAGCAGGGCCGGGGCCACCCACCGGTGGGGCGGGGCGCTGCGGGAGGGTGGAGGCACCGGGTGGAGCGAGGGCATGGCGGGCTTGGCGGGCGTGAGGGGTGCCCAGATTCTGAGTTAAAAATGGCCTCTGCGCGCAATGGTATTGCCTTGTAAGCTATATAAATGATAGCAATTGCGGTGCGTGTGTGGTGTACGCGCTGTGCAGCCGGCGGGACTGGTCACGCGCAGGGAATGGCGACAGAATCCGGCATCCCCCCGCTTGCCCTGTATGGCCCTCCCCATCGACCCTTCGCGCAGCGCCTTGCCCCCTGTGGCCCAGTTTCTGGCCGAGGCCGCGCTGCAGCGGCAGACGGCGCTGCTGGGGCTGGACAAGAAACCCGGCGTGGCCCCCGCGCCGCTGCCCCCGGCCGATGCCAGTGCGCCGCCGCCCACGGCCACGTCGCCCAGCCCGGCGGCAGGGCCTTTGCCGGTACCGGCCGACAAGGCCAGCATCTCGCCCCAGGCGCGCGAGCAACTGGGGGCCGGGTTTGAGCCCCGGCGCGAAGCGGCGGGCCCCGGCGCGGGTGCCGTGGGGGCTGCGCCAGGCACGCGGCCGGGGCTGGCTGCCCGCGGGCCCCTGCCGCCCCCGCCGCTGCCCGTGGGGGCGCCTGCCCCCGCAGCGGGTGCTGCCCCCGTGCGGGGGGCGGACTGGCCCGCCACCGGCCTCAGTGCGCCGCTGATGGGCATGGTGCGTGCGGTGCTGGAGCAGGTCACGGCAGGCAGTGGCGCCCCGCAGCGGGTGGTGGCCGCGCAGCCCTGGCCCGTGGGGCTGGCGCAGGACCTGGAGCGTGGGGCGCTGGATGCAGACACACCGCCGCTGCAGACCTGGCTGGTGCGCCAGGGTGCGGTGCTGACCCCCGAAGGCCCGCGCAGTTTTGCGCTGACCCTGCGCGTGCCGGTGCCCTGGATCGCATCGCAGCAGCCTGCGCCCACGCCTGCATCTGCGCAGGGGGCTGCGGGCGCACCGGGGGCGGTGCCGCTGCAGGTGCCTTTTGCCGGCCCCGCGCAGGCGCTGCAGTCGGGCGTGCTGGCCCTGGTGCTGCAGGGGGCGGACGCCGCAGCGCCGCGCACCAGTGCGCTGCTGGTGCTGGACTTTCAGCCGCAGCTGGCCGCCACCGTGTATGGCCGCGACATGCTGCAGCAGGCCACGGGCCGTCTCGACCCCTGGACGCAGATGGCCGTGCTGCAGGCCAGCGGCCAGGTGCCGCGTGAGGAAGACCGCGCGCGCAATGGCGCATCGGGCCTGTGCGAAACGGTGGGCTGCCCCTATGCGGCGCGGGCGGCTTGCGTGCAGCCGTTTTGCCTGGCGATGCGGGGCGTGCTGCCGCCCGAACCGGTGGGACCGGTGCCCAGTGCCTGACCTTCGGCACCGCGATATGAGGCCGCCGCACACCTGTCTTTCCGCAGGGCTATTTGCAGCCAGTGGCCCGTGCGATGTCAAATCCTGTAACCCTGTCTGTCTTGTGAATCGAACGGAGAATCGGATCCATGCCCCCGCTTCCTCTCTCCCCGTCCAACCCTTCGTTTCCTGCCGATTTCGTGCCGCTGGGTGGCACGCCCCGTGACTGCGATGACTGCGGCAAGGCCGTGGGCCTGGGCTTTCAGTTTGACTATGCCTACCACCCCATCGTGGACGTAGGGCGCCGCGTGGTTTTTGCGCATGAAGCGCTGGTGCGTGGCCCCAACGGCGAGGGGGCGATGACCGTGCTGTCCCAGGTCAACGACCACAACCGCTACCGCTTCGACCAGGCCTGCCGGGTCAAGGCCATCAAGGGCGCGGCCGAGCTGGGGCTGACGCAGCCGGTGTCGATCAACTTCCTGCCCAATGCGATCTACAAGCCCGAGGTGTGCATCCGCACGACGCTGGAGGCGGCCCGGGCCCATGGTTTTCCGCTCTCTCAGATCATCTTCGAGGTGACCGAGGGCGAGCGCATCGAGGACGGCCCCTGGTTTGCACAGATCCTGCGCGAGTACAAGCGCTGCGGATTCCAGACCGCCATTGACGACTTTGGCGCCGGTTTTGCAGGCCTGAAGCTGCTGTCGGATTTTCAGCCCGACATCATCAAGATCGACATGGACCTGATCCGCAACGTCGATACCAACCGCGCCCGCCAGGCCATCGTGCGCAATCTGGTGCGCCTGTGCGAAGACATGGGCATCCAGGTTGTGGCCGAGGGCATCGAGACAGCTGCTGAACGTGATTTCCTGTTCGACGTGGGCATCCGCCTGATGCAGGGCTACCTGTTTGCCAAGCCGGCCTTTCGCTCGGTGGCCACGGTGGACGCCTTGGCGCTTGACGTCCAGCCCCGCTGAGCGTTTGGGGGTTGGCGCCTACGCCGCCACCACGCGGTTGCGCCCGGACTTCTTGGCGGCGTACAGCGCGGCGTCAGCCCGCGCAAAAAGGCTGCAGGCGGTCTCGGCAGTGCGCAGGCTGGCTGCGCCAATGCTGATGGTGGTGGGCTGGCTCAGCCAGCTTGCCTGGGCCACCGCAACACGCATGCGCTGGGCCACCTCGTGGGCGCCCTGCGCGTCGGTGTGGGGCAGGATCACCGCAAACTCTTCGCCGCCCACCCGGGCCACGATGTCGATGATCCGGACGCAGCCGCTGAGCACCTGGGCGATGGAGCGCAGCACCTTGTCCCCGGCGTCGTGGCCGAAGCTGTCATTGATCTGCTTGAAATGGTCCACGTCCAGCACCAGCAGGCTCAGGGGCGACCGCGTGCGCTCTACGGCGGCTATCTCCAGCCCCAGGCTGTCGTCAAAAGCACGCCGGTTGTGCAAGCCGGTGAGCGGGTCGGTCCGGGCCAGCTCGTGGAGCGCCTGGTTCAGCTCGTCCACCTTGCGCTGCTGCTGCACCAGCTGTTGGTTCAGCACCTCGGCGTCGTGCAGTGCCCGGCGCAACCGGATTTCGCGCATGGCGGAGTGGGCCAGCTCCTGCAAAATTTCGATGTCCTGCGTCGTCCACCGCTTGGCCTTGAAATCCACCGCGCAAAAACTGCCTAGCACCTGCCCCGCCTCGGTGGTCAGGGGAATGCCCGCATAGGCCCGCACCCCCAGGGACGCCACGGTGGGCACCTCGCGGAACACAGGCAGCTGTGTGGCGTCTTCCAGCACCAGGGGCTCCTCCGACACGAGGGCGTAGTGGCAGAAGGTCCGCCCCGTGAGCTGCCGCAGGGAGTTCAAAGGCCCGTCCAGGCCGAACGTGCTTTTGTAGAAGTCACGGTGCGCGTCCAGCAGCGACACGAAGGCGACGGGCGCCCCGGTGATCTTGGATGCCAGCCGGGTCAAACGGTCAAAACTCTCTTCCGCAATGCTGTCGAGCAAACCGCTGTCATGCACCGCGGCCAGCCGCTGCGGATCGCAAAGCGCCGCCTGGATGCGGGCTTCGTCGGCGGGAGGGGGGAGTGGCCATTCCGTCATGGGGGTGGTGCAGGGAACCGGGTGGGGCTGCTCGAAGGTACACGATCCCCGCAGGCGGCGGCGCTCCTGCGCGCAAAAACCCTCCACCCAGGCTTTGCGCAGGATCAGCGCATGCCGGTGTGGCCCCGAATCTCTGCGTGGCGCGAGCGCGTGATGGGGTACGCCAGCAGCAGCGGAATCGCCAGCACCAGACACAGACCGGGCAGCACGCCGGTCATCAGGGTGATGCCCTGCAGTGCATCGGCCGACTGCACCACATTCGGCACATAACCCGTCACGTCCAACATGCCTGCCACCAGCACCGTGGCGAGCGTGCGCGCTAGCTTGTCCATCAGGCCGTAGAGCCCGTAGTACATGCCCGTCTGGCGCTCGCCCGCCTGCATGTGGCCGTGGTCGATGGTGTCGGGCACCATGGCAAAGGGCACGATCCAGTGCGCGCCCATGCCGATGCCCACCACCACCAGGATCGTGGTCATCAGGTGCTGGTCACCGGGCTTCACCCAGTACAGCGCCAGCAGCCCGGCTGCGCACAACACCAGCCCGAGGATGTAGGCCCGGTTCTTCTCCCAGCGGTCTACCACCACCTTCCACACAAACAGCGACAGCCCCACCACCCCGAGCAGGGTGCCCATGAAGCGGGGCAGGTCGCCCTTGTCGCCCTGCAGCTGGTAGATCACGAAGTAGGCCAGCGAGGCCTGCACCAGCGTGAGGCCCAGGCGCACCAGGGTGGCGGCACTCATCAGCAGCAGAAAAGGGCGGTTGTGCAGCGTGGTGCCCAGCGTGGCGCGCACGCTGGCCCACAGGGGCGGTGCGTGGGCCTCGGTGGCCGGTGGGGCACTGGCTGCAGGCTCGCGCACGCGCCAGGCCACCACGGCCACGGCCACGCCCGCCACCAGGCCAAACACGGCGCCCGCCAGCGCGTAGCCCGTGCGCGCATCGGGCGCGGCGCGCACCAGCACGGGCATGAGCACGCTGCCCGCAAAAAAACCCAGCAGCGCGCCCATCGACGCAAACGCCGTGAGGCTGGTGCGCTCGTCATAGTCCTGCGTCATGTTCGCGGCCATGGCCTGGTAGGGCAGCTGCACCAGGGTCATCATGGTGTCGAACACGGTGTAGGTGATGGCGATCCACAGGAATGCGGCCACGGGCGAGAGGCCTGGCGGCACCATCCACACGGCGGCCGCCGCCAGCCCCAGCGGAATCGCGCCGTAGATCAGGTACACGCGGTGGCGGCCATGGCGTGAGCGGGTGCGGTCGGTCATCCAGCCAAACAGCGGGTCGTTGATGGTGTCCCACACCTTGCCCACCAGCAGCGCCGCGCCCGCCACGGCGGGCGGCACCAGGGCCACGTCGGTGTAGAAGATCATGAGCAGAAAACTCATGGCGGCAATCAGCATCTGCAGGCCGACATTGCCCACGGCGTAGCCGAGTTTGGTGCCCAGGCTCAGGCGGCTCGCGGAGGGGCTCATGGGTGCGCGGCTGCGGGTTGACCGGTGATGTGGTCGGCGACCGCAGGGGCCAGTGTTCGGGGCGGGGCGGCCTCCAGCATCAGGCGCACTTCGCGGCGCAGCATCTTGTTGAGGAAACTGCGCGGGATCTCGGGTACCACGCGCACATCGTCGGGCTGCATCTCCACAGGCAGGTGCTGCACCAGGAATTCCGCCAGATCATGTTCCAGCGGCTGTGTGCTGCGGTCGCTGCGCCAGCTTTGCCGCAGGCTCACCACCAGCACGGCGGCGCTGCCGTGTTGCACCAGGCAGGCCTCCTTCACGGCGGGGTGGCAATGCGCCACCTCTTCGATCTCACGCGGGTTGAGCGCGTGGCCGTGGCGCGCCACGCGGTCGGCGCTGCGGCCCAGCACATGCAGGTAGCCCGCCGCATCAAAGTAGCCCACATCGCCCATCACCACCCAGCCATCGCGCAGGGTTTCGCTGGTCTTTTCGGGGTCGAGCCAGTAGCCCTCAAACCGCACCGGCGTCATCACGGTGATCAGACCCATCTGGCCCGGGGGCAGCGGCGCAAACTGATCGTCGCGGATCACCACGTCTACCCCCGGCATCACGCGGCCCACGGTGGAGAGGATGTCGTTGCCTAGCGGGTTGCCCTGCGCGTCCACATGCTCGTGCGGCAGCAGCCAGGTGATGGGGGGCAGGGCCTCCAGGCAGCCATAGCCCTGCTGAAAGATGGGCCCGAAGCGGCGGATGGCCTCGGCGATCTTGGGCGCGGGCATCATCTCCGAGCCGTAGGGCACGTGGGTCAGGGACGACAGGTCGTACTGGTCCAGCGTGGGCTCGTCCAGCAGGTCAATGATGGCCGAGGGCGACAGGAACGCGCGCGACACGCGGTGCTTCTGGATCAGCCCGGCCAGCGTGGTGGCGCGGAAGTCCTCGGGCATCACCAGCGCCGCGCCTGCCAGCAGTGTGGGCAGCACCAGGCCCGAGCCCGGGCCGGTGAGCGGCAGGCCCAGCATGTTCACGTCCGGCCCGTTGGCCGGGGGCTTGAAGTCGATGGCGCGCGAGATCAGGCGCACGCTGTCCAGGTACTTGCGGTTGCTGTAGCCGATAGACTTGGGCAGCCCCGTGGTGCCCGAGGTCATGTGCAGGGCAAACACGTCGTCCTCGTGCACGTCGGCCGTGCCTGCTGCGGGGGCGTGCTGCGCCAGGGCCTGTTCGTATTCATCCCCCAGCGCCAGCACGCGCAGGCCGGGCAGCTGTTCGCGCACGGCCTGCAGGATGGGGGCGCTCAGCAGCGGGTCGTGGATGAACACCGTGGGCTTGACGCGGCCCATGGTGGTGAGCGCCGCGTCGGCGGGCAGGTGCTTGTGAAAGCTCGCAAAGATGGTGCCGTTCTCGAAGGTGGCCAGCCGGGTTTCGTACTGCTCGCCGGTTTCGGGCAGCCAGGTGAAGACCACGTCGCCCTTCTTCACGCCCTGGGCCTGCATCCAGGCCTGCAGGCGATACACGCGCTCCTGCAGCTGCGCGTAGGTGAGGGTGCCGCGCCGGTCAATCAGCGCAGGCTTGTGGGCATAGCGCCGGTAGGCCAGGCGCGCCACCGAGCGCGCGGTGCGCAGGCGGTTGAGCAGAAAACGCGCGACAAGGCTGCGCAAGGATGGAAAAGCCATCGGAGTCTCCCTGGAGAGGGCTTGTTGAAACTGTGTCCAGGAAGTTTTTCACGCCGAGGCGTGTCAAGACATGACCATTTGTATGCGTACGTATCTTTGTGTTTCGGATTCGCCTGCGCGGTCGTTCTGGCCCCACCAACGGCGGGCATATATCGGGGTCCGCGTCGCCGCAGCACAACAAATCGCAGGTCGGCCGCCGGATGCCGGGCGATGTACCGGCCAGAAAAAAACCGCCAGGGCTGGATCGCAGCGGCTGGCGGTGGGTGTGCAGGCCTGTCCCGGGTCAGGGACGTTGGCCTGAATCACGGGCGAAGGCTTATGGGTACAGGCCACGCATTTCGCGGGCGTGCAGGATGCGCTGGCAGGCCACGATGAAGGTGGCGGTGCGCAGGCTCACCTTGTGCTCTTGCGCCACCTGCCAGATGCCCGCAAAGGCCTCTTGCATGATGCGCACCAAGCGGGCGTTGATCTCGTCCTCGCTCCAGAAGAAGCTGGAGAAATCCTGCACCCACTCAAAGTAGCTCACCGTCACGCCGCCAGCGTTGGCGATCACGTCGGGCAGCACCAGCACGCCCTTGTCGTGCAGGATGTCGTCGGCCTCGGTGGTCGTGGGGCCGTTGGCGCCTTCGATCACGAGCTTGGCCTTGATCTGGCCCGCGTTGTCTTTGGTGATCTGGCCTTCGAGTGCGGCAGGGATCAGGATCTCGCAATCCACGCCCCAGAACTCCTCGGCCTTCATCACGTCGGCGCCAGCAAAGCCGCCCACGCCGCCCCGGGTCTTCACATGCGCCAGCAATGCGGGCACATCCACGCCCTTGCTGTTGAAGATGGTGCCGGTGTGGTCTTGCACGGCCACCACCTTGGCGCCGGCTTCGGCAAACAGCTTGGCGGCAATCCCGCCCACGTTGCCAAAGCCCTGCACGGCCACGCGGGCGCCGTCCAGATGCAGGCCGGTCAGCTTGGCGGCTTCCACGCCCACGGTGAACACACCCCGGCCGGTGGCTTCGACACGGCCCAGCGAGCCGCCCAGGTCCACGGGCTTGCCGGTGACCACGCCGGTGGCGGTGGCGCCCACGTTCATCGAGTACGTGTCCATCATCCAGGCCATGACCTGGCCGTTGGTGTTCACGTCGGGGGCGGGGATGTCCTTGGAGGGGCCGATCAGCAAGCCGATTTCGCTGGTGTAGCGGCGCGTCAGGCGCTCCAGCTCACCCATCGACAGCTTCTTGGGGTCCACGCGGATGCCGCCCTTGGCACCGCCGTAGGGCACGTTCACCGCAGCATTCTTCACCGACATCCAGGCCGACAGGGCCATCACCTCGGACAGCGTCACGTCCTGGTGAAAACGCACGCCGCCCTTGCCGGGGCCCCGGCTCAGGTTGTGCTGCACGCGGTAGCCTTCGTAGTGGGCGATGGTGCCGTTGTCCAGCTCGATCGGCACGTCCACGATCAGGATGCGCTTGGGGCGCTTGAGCGTTTCCACCCAACGCGCCAGGTTGCCCAGGTAAGGGGTGACGCGGTCCACCTGCTGCAGGTAGTTGCCCCAGGGGCCGAGGTGGTCGGCCTGCAGGTACGAGGGCAGGGAGTGGGTGGGGCTGGCAGCGCCAGTGGGTGAAGACATGGTGAATTCCTTGTGGGATCAGTTCAAGCCGCGAAGCTTATGCCTGCGGTTGCACGCTGTCTAAGGCCGGAGTGTTTGAGTGCTATGCAAATAATGCATAACCAGTGGAAAGCACCTGTTTATGCGGCGCTGCAGCAAAAAAAGGGGCCCCGGAGCGCGCTGAAAGGCGCGTTGCCTGGCCCCGCTCAGGGGCTGCCCGGGCCCTGCTTGGCAGGCCTACGCGACGGTGACATGCGCCAGCGCCGGGTCGCCCGCCGGGTAGCGCAGGTCCAGGTTCTGCAGCACCGCACGCAGCACCGTGGCAATCATCAGATTGCGGTGCGTCTTGGAATCGGCGGGCACGATGGTCCAGGGCGCCCAGGGCGTGTGGGTGGCCGCCAGCAGCGTGTTGTAGGCGCGGCGGTAGTCGGCCCACTGCTTGCGCGCATCGATGTCGCCCATGCTGAATTTCCAGTGCTTGGCGGGGTCGTCCAGCCGCTCCTGCAGGCGCTCGCGCTGCTCGTCCTTGCCGATGTGCAGCAGAAACTTCAGCACGATGGTGCCCGTCTCGCTGAGCATGCGTTCAAAGTCGTTGATGTGCGCCAGCCGCTGCTGGTGCTGCTCGGGCGTGATCCAGCCGTTGACCACGGGCACCAGCACGTCCTCATAGTGGCTGCGGTTGAACACGGTGATGTCGCCCGCCTGCGGCACCTGCTGGTGGATGCGCCAGAGGTAGTCGTGGGCGCGCTCGGTCTCGGTGGGCGCCTTCCAGCCCACGGCGTGCACGCCCAGGGCGCTCATGCGGCCGAACACGCCCCGGATCGTGCCGTCCTTGCCCGAGGTATCCGTGCCCTGCAGCACCACCAGCAGCTTGTAGCGCTTGTCGGCGTAGAACAGGTTCTGCAGCGCATCCAGCTCCACCGCCAGCTCCTCCACCGCCGCCTTGTCGCGGGCCTTGTCGCCCAGCGAGAAGGGCTTGGCGCCGGGGTCAATGTCGTCCAGTGACATGGGCTTGCCCGGCGGCTGCCAGGGCTGCAGGCGCTGCAGCAGGGAGGACGGGGTGGTGGCAAACGGTGAAGGCACGGGCGGGCTCCTGGCAGTGCGGCGCGGTGCGCCGGTAATTTCAACAGGTCCTCAAAGATACCCGCTGTGCGCCGGTGCCTGCTGCCACTGGTCGTGCAGCCCGTCCACCCGCACCACGGCCAGGCGCGCCAGGTCTTCGTCCGCCAGGCCATCGATGCAGCCCACGTTCACGCCATACATCTCGCCCATGGGTGTCTCGGCGCCGTGGCCAAACACGCGCACGCCGCAGTGGCGGCAGAAGTAGTGGTGGTTCTTGTGGCTGCCAAAGGTGTAGCGCGTGAGGTCATCCTGCCCCCGCACGATGCGAAAGCCGCCCGGCAAGGCCACCGCAGGCCAGAAGCGGGTGCGGCGGCAGATGCTGCAGTTGCAGCGGTAGGTGGGCTGGGCCAGGTCCAGTGTGGCTTCGACGGCAACGGCGCCGCAGTGGCAGGTGGCGGTGTGGGTGGTGGCGGTCATGGCGGGGTCCTGTTGTTGCGCTGTGGGTGTGGGTGTGGGTGGGCGGGGCATGTTCGCAAACCTTGCGCCCGGCGGCATCCTTCGGGTGAACGATGCCGCGACCACCGGCTGACTGTCAATCCGGGGCCTTCAACCATGTGCCATGCGGTAGGCCAGCGGCGTCTGCCCCGTGGCCTGCTGGAACGCGCGGTGCAGGCCCGCCTCGCTGGCAAAGCCCAAATCTTCGGCAATGCGCTTGAGGGGCAGGGGCGTGTCGCACAGCGCCTCGCCCACCTGGCGCAGCTTGATGCGCCGCATCCACAGCGCGGCCGACAGCCCCGTGTGCGCCTGCACCCGGCGTGCCAGTGTGCGGGGCGACAGCGCCAGCGCCTCGGCCAGCGCGGGCAGGCGCAGCGCGGTGGCGGGGCAACGCTGCACCCACAGCAGCGCGCGGCGCAGGGTGGGATCGGTCACAGCCATCAGGTCGTGCTCCGCAAACGCGGGGTGGGTGGTGCGCGGGCGCGGCAGCATCAGCAGCGACTGCAGGTCGCCCAGCGCGGCGGCATCGAGCCGCTGGGCCAGCGCGTGCAGCATCAGCGGCAGGTGGCCGTTGGCGCCTGCGGCGGTGGTGGCGGGGCCGTCTTCCACCAGCGGCTCGTCAAAGCGCCAATGCACCGCGCCAAACTGCTGTTCCAGCGCCGCGCGCAGCCACCAGGTGGCCGTGGCGCCGCGCCCGCGCAAGCGGCCGCTGGCGGCGGCCAGCGCCACCCCGGCGCAGTAGCTCCACACCCGGGTGCGGCGGGGCAGGGCGCGCAGCGCCGCCACGGCGGGTGCCAGCTGCTGCTGCAGCGCGGGCGCCTGCCAGCCGTCGGGCGACGACAGCCACAGGCCGGGCACCAGCACCGCATCCACCTCGGCCTGCGCCAGCGCCACGCCGGGCGTGAGGGCCGGGCCCTGCCAGGTGGGCACGGGCGCCAGATCCACCCCCGCCCAGCAGGTGGTGACCACAGCGCGCTGCGCGCGCAGGTTGGCTGCACGTGCCAGGTCGGCCGTGGCAAACAGGCCGGCGGGCATGCAGCCGGGGTACAGCAGCAGGGCCAGGCGCAGGGGAGGCAAGGATGGCGGGGGCATGGTGCGGTGCAGGTGGGAGTGGCAGAAATTGGAAAGAAGTTGTCCAACCTGGCCATTCTCGCCGCACCCACGAATCCCAACAATCCATGGCATTCCCACCGGCTCTGGAGCCCCGCCATGCAGATCACCCAATTGCGCAACGCTACCGTGTTGCTTGAATTCACCTCCGCCGAAGGCCGCCCCGTGGGCCTGCTGGTGGACCCCATGCTCGCGCCCCGGGGCAGCCTGCCCGCGCTGCGCTACCTGGGCGCAGGGCGCCAGCGCAATCCCATCGTGGAACTGCCCGCAGGCACAGACGCGCTGCTGCAGCGTGTGACCCACGCCCTCATCACCCACTGCCAGCGCGGCCACTTCGACCACCTGGACCGCATGGGAAAGCGCTTTCTGCGCGAGCGGCAGATTCCCGTGCTGTGCATGCCGCGCGATGCGGGCTACCTTGCGCAGCGGGGTCTGCAGGTGCTGCCGCTGGCGGGGCCGGGGCGCCAGCCGCTGGTGCTGGGCGGCCACATCACACCCATCCCCTGTGTGCACGGCACCGGCTGGGTGGGCCGCCTGATGGAGCATGGCCACGGCTACCTGCTGGAGCTGCCGGGCGAGCCCAGCGTCTACCTGGCGGGCGACACCATGCTCACGCCCACCGTGCGCGACTGCCTGGCGCGCCTGCAGCCCGAGGTGGCGGTGCTGCCCGCCGGTGGCGCGCGTTTTGACCTGGGGGCAGAAATCCTCATGGACGCGGCCGACATGGCCGAGGCCGCGCAGCACACCCGGGGCGCCATCGTGGTCAACCACCTGGAGGCGCTGGACCACTGCCCCACCACCCGCACCGCCGTGCGCCAGCGGGCGGAGGATGGTGGCTGGGCCGACCGCCTGTGGGTGCCCGAGGACGGCGAGCGCCGCGAATACGCGGCTGTGCAAGCGTAGTTTGCTATGCAAACAATAGCTATGAAGGCATTGTGGACGCGCGGAGAAGCCGTTTTTGACTCGTATCTTTCGCCTTCAGCGCGTCACCGCGCCACCCCTTCCAGCGTGGCGCTGTCGCGCATCAGCGCCACAAACCGCGCGGCGCCCAGGCCCAGCGGCCGCTCTTTGGACCACACCACATCCACCCACAGCGCCGTGCCGTTGCTGAGGTTTTCAAACGGCATTTCCACCAGCGTGCCCGCCGCAATGCGCGGCTGCACCAGCGCGCGCGGCTGCCAGCCCCAGCCCAGCCCAGCCTCGATCAGGCCCAGCGCGGCCAGGTGGTTGTCGGTGCGCCAGTGGTGGCGGGCAAACACAAAACGCGGGTCGGTCTGCCCCAGGTCGCGGCTGGCCACCACGATCTGGCGCGTGGTGGTGAGGTGCTCCTCGCGCAGCATCGCGCCCTCGGGCGGCTCGCCGCGCGCCTGGGCGGCGGCGCGGGCCCCGGCCAGCACGGGGTGATCGGGAGCGATCACGGCCACCAAGGTTTCGGTGCCCACCTCCTGGAACCCCTCGCGCCCGTCGATGCTGGGCCGCTCGAACACCAGCGCCAGCTGCGCCCGCCCGCTGTGCAGCAGCGCCAGCGCGTCCACCTGCGGCGCGGCCAGCACCTCCACCTGCAGCAGCGGGTACTCGTGCGCCAGCGTCGCCAGCGGCCCCCGCCAGCGCGCGGCCAGCAGCTCGGGGGCAATGGCCAGGGTCAGGCGCTCCTCCAGCCCCTGGGTCAGCGCCAGCGCCTGGGCGTTGAGCTGCTGCAGCTGCTGGGCCAGCAGCCGCGCCTGGGGCTCCAGCGCGCGCGCAGCCGCTGTGGGGCGGGGCTCGCGGCCGCTGCGGTCAAACAGCTGCACATCCAGCTCGGCCTCCAGGTGCGCCATCGTCATGCTCACGGCCGATGGCACGCGCGACAGCGCCCGCGCGGCGGCCGAAAACGAGCCCTGGTCGAGCACGGTCAGAAACACCTGCACGCTGTCGGAGTTGAAGGCCATGGCGGTTTGATCTATCAGTAAAACTGAAATAAGCTGACTTTATGTGTCAGTGCAGCGAATATAAAGTACCGGCCATGGACAAGACACCCACTCTTTTTGGCCTGCAAGGCGTCAAGCGCCGCGTGATCTACGTGACCCTGTACGAGCTGATCGCCATTGGCGCCGCCACGGTGGGCCTGGCGCTGCTCACGGGCCAGGGCGCGGGGCATTCGAGCGTGGTGGCGGTGGCGGCCTCGGTGATCGCCATCGTCTGGAACATCGTCTTCAACTGGGCGTTCGAGCGCTGGGAGGCGCGCCAGCCCGTGCGCGGGCGCAGCGTGGCGCGGCGCGTGGCGCACGCCATCGGGTTCGAGGGCGGCCTGGTCTTCACGCTGGTGCCGCTGTTTGCCTGGTGGTTCGGCGTGAGCCTGTGGCACGCGTTTGTGATGGACCTGGGGCTCATCGTGTTCTTCCTCTGCTACACCTTTGTCTTCAACTGGGTGTTTGACCACCTGTTCGGCCTGCCTGCATCGGCCATGGCGGCGTCGTAAGAACAGCCCAGAGCGCGTTTCTTCAAACAATGTCAACCGCCGTTCGGCGGCGGGCAGGGGCGCTTTGCCGCCACCCATAATCGGCCGCATGCGTGGGCCGTTTTTATTGCTGCTGCGGGGGTTGCCGGGTTGGTGGGCTGGCGTGGTGGCCTGCTGCGTGCTGGCAGGCTGTGCCAGCAACGCCCCCACGCCGCGTGGCGAGGTGAAAGGCGCGCCCACCCATGCCACCGAGCTGGCCCAGTCCGACGCCAACCGCATGGCCACCCTGGCCATGCAGGAGAACCTGGACGGCCTGCTGCGCCTGGCCGACAAGCTCTACCGCCGCAACCCCGCCGAATGGCGCAAGGGCACTGCCACCAGCCGCGAGCAGGCGCTGGAGCAGCTGCGCACCGCCGTGTTACAGCGCCAGCCCTGGGCCCCACTGCAGGGCCGCCGCGACATCGCCGCCATGGCACTGGCCCTGGCGCCCGAGTTCGCAGGCGACCGCGTGGCGGCCTTCATCCATGCCACGGCCGACATGGTCATCACCGCCCATGGCGGCAAGACGGAGTTCTTCCTGCTCGACGGCGTGGACGCCCAGCACCTCTACAACGCCGCGCGCAATGTCGAAACCGCCGCCTGGCTGCTCGCCCAGCGCCGCAATGCCCAGGGCCAGCCGCTGCTGCTGGCCGACGAGATCGGCGCCCAGGGCCGCAACCTGAGCTTCGAGCGCGAGTTCGGCAAGATCATTGCGCGGCTGGACCTGCTGGCCGCCTTCACCACCGAAAAGTACCGCCGCGCGGCCATCAGCTATGTGCAGGGCATTGTGGGCGGTACCTTTTTGCAATTCCTGCCCGTGCGCTGAGGCGGCGAACGCCAGCTCGTATCACCCGGTAAAATCCGCCCCTTGCCCAAGGAGCGTTGCAGCGGCCCCACCGCCATGGTGAAGCCGTCAGGCTTGGGCACTCCAAAAGCTATTCAAGCCCCACCGCAACGACGCTCACCTGTTTTTCTGCTGCCCCTGCACAGGTGAGTCCTATGTCCGCGTCTGCCCCGTCCGTCCCCCCCATGAAGCTGTCTGGCCTGGAGCCCGTCTCCATTGGCGAGGGCACTTTGTTCGTCAACATCGGCGAGCGCACCAACGTCACCGGCTCCAAGGCGTTCGCGCGCATGATTTTGAACGGCCAGTACGAAGAGGCCCTGGCCGTGGCGCGCCAGCAGGTCGAGAACGGCGCCCAGGTCATCGACATCAACATGGACGAGGCCATGCTCGACAGCAAGGCCGCCATGGTGCGCTTTCTGCAGCTCATCGCCTCCGAGCCCGACATCGCCCGTGTGCCCATCATGGTGGACAGCTCCAAGTGGGACGTGATCGAGGCCGGTCTGCGCTGCATCCAGGGCAAGGGCATCGTCAACTCCATCAGCATGAAAGAGGGCGTGGAGAAGTTCAAGCACGAGGCACGCCTGGTGCGCCGCTACGGCGCCGCCGCCGTGGTGATGGCGTTTGACGAAGTGGGCCAGGCCGACACCTACGCCCGCAAGATCGAGATCTGCGAACGCGCCTACCGCGTGCTGGTCGATGAGGTGGGCTTCCCACCCGAAGACATCATCTTCGACCCCAACATCTTCGCGGTGGCTACCGGCATTGAAGAGCACAACAACTACGCGGTCGATTTCATCGAAGCCACGCGCTGGATCAAGCAGAACCTGCCGGGCGCCAAGGTGTCGGGCGGTGTGTCCAACGTATCGTTCAGCTTCCGTGGCAACGACCCGGTGCGCGAGGCCATCCACACCGTGTTCCTGTACCACGCCATCCAGGCGGGCATGGACATGGGCATCGTCAACGCGGGCATGGTGGGCGTGTACGACGACCTCGAACCCGTGCTGCGCGAGCGTGTGGAAGACGTGGTGCTCAACCGCCGCGCCGATGCGGGCGAGCGCCTGGTGGAGATTGCCGAAACCGCCAAGAGCGGCGCCAAGGACGAGAGCAAGAAGCTCGAATGGCGCGGCACGCCCGAAGCGCCCAAGACCGTGGGCGAGCGCCTCTCCCACGCGCTGGTGCACGGCATCACCGATTTCATCGTCGAAGACACCGAAGAGGCCTACCAGGCCATCGTTGCCAAGGGCGGCCGCCCGCTGCACGTGATCGAAGGCCCGCTCATGGACGGCATGAACGTGGTGGGCGACTTGTTCGGCGCGGGCAAGATGTTCCTGCCCCAGGTGGTGAAGTCGGCGCGCGTGATGAAAAGCGCCGTGGCCCACCTGATCCCCTACATCGAGGAAGAAAAGCGCCAGGACGAACTGGCGGGCCGCGACGTGCGCAGCAAGGGCAAGATCATCATCGCCACCGTCAAGGGCGACGTGCACGACATCGGCAAGAACATCGTCACCGTTGTGCTTCAGTGCAACAACTTCGAGGTGGTGAACATGGGCGTGATGGTGCCCTGCCACGAGATCCTGGCGCGTGCCAAGGTCGAGGGGGCCGACATCGTGGGCCTGTCGGGCCTGATCACGCCCAGCCTCGAAGAAATGCAGTACGTGGCCGGCGAGATGCAGAAGGACGACCACTTCCGCATCAAGAAGATCCCGCTGCTCATTGGCGGCGCCACCACCAGCCGCGTGCACACGGCTGTCAAGATCGCGCCGCACTACGAAGGCCCCGTGGTCTACGTGCCCGACGCCTCGCGCAGCGTGAGCGTGGCGCAGAGCCTGCTGGGCGACGGCGTGGACAGCTACGTGCAGGAACTCAACGCTGACTACGACAAGGTGCGCACCCAGCACGCCAACAAAAAGCAGACGCCCATGTGGTCGCTGGAGAAAGCCCGCGCCAACCGCACGCCCGTCAACTTCAGCACCTACGTGCCGCCCACGCCACGCCTGCTGGGCCGCCGCGTGTTCAAGAACTTCGACCTGGCCGAGCTGGCCAAGTACATCGACTGGGGCCCGTTCTTCCAGACCTGGGACCTGGCAGGCCCGTACCCCGCCATCCTCACCGACGAGGTGGTGGGCGTGGAGGCCACGCGCGTGTTTGCCGACGGCCAGGCGATGCTGAAAAAGCTCACCGAAGGCCGCTGGCTCAGCGCCAGTGGTGTGCTGGCGCTCTACCCCGCCAACAGCGTGGGCGACGACATCGAGTTCTACACCGATGAAACCCGCACCCAGGTTGCCATGACCTGGTACGGCATGCGCCAGCAGACCGAAAAGCAGATGATCGACGGCGTGATGCGCCCCAGCCGCTGCCTGGCCGACTTCGTCGCGCCCAAGGACAGCGGCATTGCCGACTACGCAGGCCTGTTCGCCGTGACCGCAGGCCTGGGCGTGGAGAAGAAGGAGCAGGCCTTTGTGGATGCGCTGGACGACTACTCCGCCATCATGCTCAAGAGCCTGGCCGACCGCCTGGCCGAAGCCTTTGCCGAATGCCTGCACCAGCGCGTGCGCACCGACCTGTGGGGCTATGCGGCGGGCGAGCAGCTGAGCAACGACGAGATGATTGCCGAGAAGTACGCAGGCATCCGCCCCGCGCCCGGCTACCCCGCCTGCCCGGACCACAGCGCCAAGACCGACCTCTTCAGCCTGCTGCAGTGCGAAGAGATCGGCATGGGCCTGACCGAGAGCCTGGCCATGACCCCCGCCGCCAGCGTGAGCGGCTTCTACATTGGCCACCCCGACGCGGTGTACTTCAACGTCGGCAAGATCGGCGAAGACCAGCTGCACGACATGGCCGAGCGCCGGGGCATGGATGAGAAGGTGCTGGAACGCCTGCTGGCGCCGAACCTGTAGCGCTATTGATTGGATAGCTGCCAGCGCTTGGTGGATGGGCGGTGGCGGCCTATTTAATTCAAATTTTCCAGCCCATCAGCCCTGGCTGTCCGGCAGCTTCGCAATCACCTTGATCTCGAACTGAAAGCCGTACAGCCAGGTCACCCCGATGCCCGTCAGCGTAGGGTGCGGCGCTTCGCCCCAGAACTCGGGCACGACGCCCCAGACGGTTGCGAAGTTCGCCTCAGGGTTGACCACAAACATCGTCACATCCACCACATCGTCAAACGTGCAGCCCGCAGCCTGCAGCACAGCATTGAGGTTGGTGAACGCCAGGCGCACCTGCGCGGCCAGGTCGGGCTCGGGCGAGCCGTCCTCGCGGCTGCCCACCTGGCCCGAGACAAACAGGAAACCGTTGGCACGCACGGCGGGCGAATAGCGGTTGCGTTCGTACAGCGCCTGGCGGCCTGCGGGGAAGACAACATCACGGTGGGGCATGGGATTCCTTTCGTTCTGCAGGGCAGATGATTGCGATGAAGGCACTGTAGAAGCGCGCGTTGTTCTGATAAACAGGCTAATCTGCGCACCACTGTTCCTGATCGCCAAACAATGGTGGGCGTGTTGCTGCTTCAACATGCCCCAACGACCTACACGCCATGGACCGTTTTGACGCCTTGCAGGCCTTCGCCCGCGTTGTGGAATCTGGCAGCTTCACCAAAGCCGCCCTTACCCTGAATATGAGCCGCACCACCGTCACCCAGCTGGTGCAGCAGCTCGAAGCCCGCTTGCGCGTGAAGCTCCTGCACCGCACCACCCGGCGCGTGCAGGTTACCCCCGACGGCGCCGCCTACTACGAGCGCGTGGTGCGCCTGCTGGCCGATCTGGACGATGCCGACGCCAGTGTCTCCACCGCCGCCACTGCACCCCGGGGCCGCCTGCGGGTGGATGTGCCCAGCCCGCTGGCGCGCCTGGTCCTCATCCCCGCGCTGCCCGCGTTCCACGCGCAGTACCCCGATATCCTCCTGCACATGGGCGTGAGCGACCGCCCCGTGGACATGGTGGGCGACAACGTGGACTGCGTGGTGCGCGGCGGCGCCATCACCAACCCCGCGCTGGTCGCACGCCATGTGGGCGACCTGCAATTGCGCGTGTACGCCGCCCCCAGCTACCTGCAGCGCGCGGGCACGCCCGAGCACCCGCAGGCGCTGGAAGGCCCGCACCACCGCACCGTGGGTTTTTTGTGGGCGCGCACCGGCCAGCCCCTGCCGTTCGAGATGCGCCGTGGCACCGAACACGTGCGCGCCCAGGGCCACGATGTTTGCGCCGTGGACGACGGCAACGCCTACCTGGCCGCAGGCCTGGCGGGCCTGGGCGTGCTCTGGCTGCCCGACTACATGGCTAGCCCCCACGTGGCCACTGGCGAGCTGGTGCCCCTGCTGCAGGACTGGACGCTGGCACCCATGCCGCTGTACGTGGCCTACCCACCCCAACGGCATGTGAGCGCCAAGGTGCGGGTGTTCATCGACTGGGTGGCGGGGTTGATGGCGCTGCATGCGCCGGTGGTGGGGCGCAGCAGGTGAATGCTATTGAATGAATAGCTGACAAAGATTGCTGGACAGGCGCAAGGCAGTGTTTTGAGTCAGAAAAATGCACTGGGCAAAGTGCAAAAACCTGCGCCCCCCCTCATCCGCGCCACGCCGCCTCAATCGCCGCCACATCAATTTTGTGCATGCCCATCATCGCGTCAAAGGCCCGCTTGGCCGCTGCGCGGTCGGGATCATTGATGGCCTGCGTCAGCACCCGTGGCGTGATCTGCCACGACAGCCCCCACCGGTCCTTGCACCAGCCGCAGGCGCTCTCCTGCCCGCCATTGCCCACAATCGCGTTCCACAGCCGGTCGGTCTCGGCCTGGTCCTCCGTCGCGATCTGGAACGAAAACGCCTCGCTGTGCGCGAAGGCCGGGCCGCCGTTCAGCCCCAGGCACGGGATGCCCAGCACCGTGAACTCCACCGTCAGCACATCGCCCTGGTGCCCTGCGGGGTAGTCGCCGGGCGCATGCATCACCCGCCCCACGGCGCTGTCGGGAAAGGTGGCCGCGTAGAACGTCGCCGCCTCCAGCGCCGTGCCGTTGAACCAGAGGCAGAGGGTGGTTTTGGGGGGCATGGGGTGCTCCTGTCGGGGCCAGCGGATGCTCGGGCCGAGCGGGGTGGAGCCGCGATTTTGGCAGTTTGTGCGGTGCCGCTTGAACCTTTGTGATTCGGCTGGAATGGGCCCAACCCGGTCCTTCGCCGTCCTCCGAAGCGGTCATTGGCCAACGCGTCGTCGCGACTGACGCTGTGCGCCCATTGCAGTCATCGCCGATACCTACAGGCAGCCGTCAAAGGGCTCGCTATGCGGCTCTCAGCCTTTTATTGATCGCCAAAGCGAAAGTTCGCTATGAGTGAAGGCCGTGACCCATGATGGATAGTGTTGATCGAATGCCATGCCAAATCTGGGACTCACCAAAAACCCATAGCGCGCAAACAACTCATCATCGCATTGTTCGAAGAAGAGTTTAAGACCTGTGAAGGAGACGCTCTCGCCCTCGATCTCCAATTGGGAAGAGTCAATCGAAACCTCCTTCAGCTTGCCGTCTTGTCCGAATCGATACACGCCTGCAGCGTAGTGCAGTTCCAATGCCCAGATACGGGATTTCACTTGTCGGTCGGATGGACCAAGGATCTCTTCCAGCTCGTTTCGATCAATCTCGAAACCTACTGCGCCCACTGTCTTGTACGCGACGACTCTGATTGTTCCCAACGGTAGTTCCAATTGTGCTCGTTGATGCTGTCTCGGGTGCTATTGGCGAAGGTCGGCTCCTGGCCGCATTCTGCCTTTGATCACTGCTTCGCAGAGTGGGCATGTTCAAGCCACATCGCCTCGAATGCTTCCTCCGTGATGGCTGAGCCTTCGAATTGCGGGTCTTGGTTGATTTCGTCCAACGGAGGCACGGCACCGATACCAAGACGCGTTCGCGGAGACTCGCGGCCACAGTCCGCAGCATCGACTGTGCCGTCTCTGAAGAACTCCAGCTTGCGCAACTCGGAACGGTCCACGCCAAGCTCCGACACCAATCGAATGGGGTCCTCGTCGCTTTGGTGCTTCCAGAGCACGTCGATGTACTTTTTGGTGGAGTTCACTGAGAGTCTGTGACGAATGTCTGGTTCTGGCCGTTATCTGCCGTTGGTTGTCTGAATCAATAAGCCTTTAACCGCGCCCGGACCCGCGCATTGTCTTGCCCTTCAGCGCGACCCCGCCCCACCCGCGCTCTCCGCCATCTCCAGCTGCATCATCACCATGTTGACCAGCGTGTGCACCGACGGCCGCCCGGTCTCGATCACGTAGTGGGCGGTTTCGCGGTACAGGTGGTCGCGCTGGGCGTAGAGGTCGCGCAGCTTGTCCATGGGGTTGCCGCCTTGCAGCAGGGGGCGGGTCTTGTCGTGTTTGACGCGCTTGAAGATTTCTTCGGGCGAGGCGCGCAGGTACAGCACGTTGCCGAACTGGCGCAGCACCTCGCGGTTCTCGGGGCGCAGCACGGCGCCGCCGCCGGTGGACAGGACCATGCCGCCGGGCTGGCAGGCCACGTCGGCCAGCACCTGGGATTCGATGTCACGGAAGCGGGCTTCGCCTTCGGCCTCGAAGAAGCTGCGGATGGTGGTGCCCAGGGTCTGTTCCAGCCGGTGGTCCAGATCGATGAAGGGCACGCCCGCCCGGTGGGCCAGTTGCCGGCCGACGGTGGATTTGCCCGAGCCGGGCATGCCGACCAGTGCGCAGCGAATCTGCATAGGTTCAAGAAAGAGGTCTGGGGGACGGGCTTGTGCACTGCGGGTGGGGCTGTGTCGCGTGCCGTGACTGGACGCCGAGTGTAAGCCTGCCCCCGCGCACCGCATGTCCGGCACGGCCTTAGCAACTGGCGCGACCCAGACCAGTGGACGCCGAGCAAGGGCCGCCCCGCAGCGAGGGCGTCGTCCCCCTGCCCGCGCGCAGCGCGAGAGCGGGGGTGAAGGAGCGAAGCTCCTCAGGGGGGTGTCCGAATCACAGTGCGGCATACACCAACGCCGGATACAACTCGCACAGATACCGCAGCTGGCCGGGCGCCTGCGTGAGCAGGATGGCGAACAGGTCTTCCGCAGGGTCCACAAAGAAGAAGGTGCCGCCCAGGCCGCTCCAGCTGTAGTGCCCGGCCGATCCCGGGCGGGTGGCCTGGCCGGTGGCGGTGCGCACGGCCACGCCCAGGCCAAAGCCGTAGCCGGAGGGCAGGATGTCGCCCGCCACGGGCAGGCCGCCCAAGTGGTCGGCGGTCATGAAGTCCACCGTGGCGCGGCCCAGCAGGCGAACGGGGGCGTCAATGCCGTTGGGGCCGTCCGACCCGGGGGCGGTGCCCCGGCCCAGCATGAGCTGCAGAAAGCGCGCGTAGTCGCTGGCGGTAGACACCAGCCCGCCACCGGCCGACTCGAACACGGGCGGGGCGGTCACGTCGATCAGCGGCATGCCAAGGCCGGTCTGCGGGTCGCGCTCAAAGGCCTCGGCCAGGCGGTGCTGCTGGGCGACAGGCACCGAGAAGCCCGTGTCGCGCATGCCCAGGGGGCCGAACACGCGGCGCTGCAGGAGGGCGCCCAGGCTTTCGCCCTCGATCACTTCCAGCACCGCGCCCAGCACGTCGGTGGCGCGGCTGTATTCCCAGCGGGTGCCGGGCTGGTGGACCAGGGGCAAGGGGCCCAGCGCCGCGACCAGGTCCGCATTGCTGTGACGGCGCGAGCCGACGCGGGCGGCGCGGTAGGCGTCGGGCACGGTGCCGGCCTCCCACGCGTAGCTCAGGCCGGCGGTGTGGCGCAGCAGGTCGTGCACCGTGGCCTCGCGCTGCACGGGGGCGGTGGTGCCGGTGGCTTCGTCGTACACGCGCTGGCCGGCAAACGCGGGCAGGTAGTGCGCCACGGGGTGCGACAGCAGCAGGCGGCCTTCTTCCATGAGCATCATCGCCACCAGCGAGGCGATGGGCTTGGTCATGGAATAGATGCGGAACACCGTGTCGGGCGCCATGGCGGGCACCGCCGATTCGGCGCTGGGCGGGCGCTGGTGGCCCACCGCCGTGTTCAGCACCGTGTGGCCCCGGTGGTGGACCAGGGCCACGGCACCGGGCAGCAGGCCCTGGTCCACATGGGTTTGCAGCACGGAGCGCAGGCGGGCGAGGGCGGTGGGGTGCATGGGGTGCATGGGGTGGTGAAGGCCGTGGTGTTAGAGGTATTTTGGCTGCTAGCGCTTAGTAGACAAGCGCTAGCAGCTATAAAAATAATAGCATTTTTTTGAACTGAGCGGCGCATCAGATCAGGCACCGGCAGCCGTGCGGCTGCGCTCCTGCTCTTGCAGCTCGCGCCACTGCACCTTGCCCGTGCCGGACTTGGGCAGGCTGTCCACCAGCTGCACGATGCGCGGGCTTTTGTAGGCGGCCATGTGTTCGTGGCTCCAGTCGATGATGGACTGCTCGCTCACCTGGCCCTTGAAGGCGTCGCGCAGCACGACCAGGGCCTTCACCGTTTCGCCCCGGCGCGCGTCGTGCGCCGCGATCACGCACACCTCCTGGATGGCAGGGTGGGCGTACATCATGGCTTCGACCTCGGCGGGCCAGACCTTGAAGCCCGACGCATTGATCATGCGCTTGAGCCGGTCCACCATGAAGAAGTAGCCGTCCTCGTCCACCTGCGCCAGGTCGCCCGTGCGCAGAAAGCGCTTGCCATCCAGCGTCACAAAGCTGTCGGCCGAGGCCCGCGGGTTGTTCCAGTAGCCCAGCATGACCTGGGGGCCATGCACCACGATCTCGCCAATCTCGCCCGGGGGCAGTTCGGTGAAGGTGGCCGGGTCCACCACGCGCGCATCCACGTCGAACACCGGGATGCCCAGGCACTGCGGCTTGGGGCGGTGGGGCGGGTTGATGTGCGTGGCGGCCATGGTTTCAGACATGCCGTAGCCCTCCACGTAGTCGAGCCCGGTCAGGTCCTTCAGGCGCTGCGCCACGGCCTTGGGCATGGCCGCGCCGCCGCCGCGTATGGCCTGGATGCTGCTGATGTCGTAGTCGGCGATGCGCGGGTTGGCCAGAAAGTCCACCACCATGGTCGAGATGGCCTGCCAGATGGTGACCCGGTAGCGCTGGATGAGCTGGGCGGCCGCGTCGCGGTCCCAGCGCGGCAGCACGACCACGGTGGCGCCCACAAACAGCGGCCCGTTCATGCTGCCCGACATGCCGGTGACGTGGAACAGCGGCAGCACCGTGAGGTAGGTCGAATCCTGCGTGCGCGCAAACCACTGCGCGCCGCCCACCAGCGTGCTCATGGCGCTGCGGTGCGTGTGCATGCAGCCCTTGGGGTGGCCGGTGGTGCCCGAGGTGTAGGGCATCACGCACAGGTCGTCCGGCCCGGTGGTGATGGGGCCGGGGGGGCGCTGCTGCGCCAGCATGTCGCTCCACAGCGTGACGCCGGGGGCATCGATGGCCTGGCGCGGTGCGCTGACGAACGCGGGCACGGGCAGGTCGGTGGGCACCTGCAGGTAGTCGCTGTAGGCGGCCACGATCAGGTGCTGCAGCGTGCCTGCACCGCCGGCCACATCCACCAGCGGCTGCGCCTGCGCATGCAGGTCCTGCGGCACAAAGGCCACGGTGGCACCGCTGTCGTGCACGTAGTGGCGCAGCTCGTCGGTGAGGTTCATGGGGTTCACCGGCACCACCACCGCGTTGGCGCGCAGGATGCCGTAGAACGCCAAAATCCACTGCGGGCTGTTCTGCATGTACAGCAGCACGCGGTCGCCCGCCTTCACGCCACACACCTGCTGCAAGAAGCCCGCGATGTGCTCGGCCTGCTGCTGGAACTGGCGGAAGGTCACCAGCGTGTCGTAGAACACCAGAAAGGGCTTGTCCGGGTAGCGCGCGGCCGACACCTCGGCGTTGTGAAACAGATGCGTCTGCGGCAGCGTGAGGTGGCGGGGCAGCCCCGGCGGCCAGTGGGCCAGGTGGCGGTCGGACATGGGGAAGCTCCTTGGGGTCAGGCATCGTCGGGCGGGCGTGGCAGGGCGCCCGCCGTCATCATCATCATGCGCGCTTCAGGTGGCGCGCCAGTTCGTCCTTGGCGATGGCGTTGCGGTGCACCTCGTCAGGGCCGTCGGCAAACCGCAGGGTGCGGGCCTGGGCATAGGCGGCCGCCAGCGGGAAGTCGTCGCTCACGCCGCCGCCGCCATGCACCTGCATGGCCCAGTCGATCACCTGGCAGGCCATGCTGGGGGCGGCCACCTTGATCATCGCGATCTCCTTGCGCGCGACCTTGTTGCCCACGGTGTCCATCATCTGCGCGGCGTTGAGCACCAGGAAACGCGCCTGGTCGATGAGGATGCGCGCGTTGGCGATGCGCTCGCGCGTCACGCCCTGGTCGGCCACGGGGCGGTGGAAGGCCACGCGGCCCAGGGCGCGTTGGCACATCAGCTCCAGCGCGCGCTCGGCTACGCCAATCAGGCGCATGCAGTGGTGGATGCGCCCGGGGCCCAGGCGGCCCTGGGCGATCTCGAAGCCGCGCCCCTCGCCCAGCAGGATGTTGGACACCGGCACGCGCACGTTCTCAAAACTCACCTCGCCGTGGCCATGGGGCGCGTGGTCGTAGCCGAACACGGGCAGGGCGCGTTCCATGGTCACGCCGGGCGTGTCCATGGGCACGAGGATCATCGACTGCTGCTGGTGCCGGTTGGCATGGTCGGGGTCGGTCTTGCCCATGAAGATCAGGATCTTGCAGCGCGGGTCGGGCGCGCCCGAGGTCCACCACTTGCGCCCGTTGATCACGTAGTGGTCGCCGTCGCGCTCGATGCGGGCTTCGATGTTGGTGGCGTCGGACGAGGCCACGTCGGGCTCCGTCATGGCAAACGCCGAGCGGATGGTGCCGTCGAGCAGCGGCAGCAGCCAGCGCTGCTGCTGTTCGGGTGTAGCGTAGCGCGCCAGCGTCTCCATGTTGCCGGTGTCGGGCGCCGAGCAGTTGAAGGCTTCGGGCGCAATGTGCGAGCGGCCCATGATTTCGCACAGAGGCGCGTACTCCAGGTTGGTCAGGCCTGCGCCCAGGTTGGATTCGGGCAGGAACAGGTTCCAGAGGTTGGCGGCCTTGGCCTTGGCCTTGAGGTCTTCCATCACCTTCGTGGGCAACCACGGGTTGCCCGCCTTGCGGTTGGCGGCCACCTCGTGGTGGTACACCGATTCGGCAGGGTAGATGTGTTCCTCCATGAACGCCGTCAGGCGCTGCTGCAGGGCTGTGACCTTGGGGGAATAGGTGAAGTCCATGGGAATCCTTGGCGGTGCGATGGGGGGGGCGGACGGGGTCAGATCAGGCTGGCGCCGCCATCGACCACGATGGATTCGCCCGTGATGTGGCGCGAGGCGTTGGACGCGAGGAACACCACCGCGCCCTTGAGGTCCTCTTCGCCGCCGATGCGGCGCAGGGGCGTGCGCTCGATCATGGCGGGGCCCAGTTTTTCGATCAGGCCGCTGGCCATCTTGCTCGGGAAGAAGCCGGGGCAGATCGCATTGACGCGAACGCCGTAGTGCCCCCATTCGGACGCCAGGGTGCGCGCAAAGTGCAGGGCCGCCGCCTTGGAGGTGTTGTAGGCAATGGTGTTCATGCCCGGGGGCGTGCCCTTGAGCGCGGCCACCGAGGCCGTGACGATGATCGAGCCCTTGCCGCGCGGGATCATGCAGCGCTTGCCCACTTCGCGCGACAGGAAAAACGGCGCGCTCACGTTCAGGTCCATCACCTTGTGCCAGGCGGCATCGGGGTAGTCCTCGGCCTTGGCACCCCAGGTGGCGCCCGCGTTGTTCACGAGGATGTCGATGGTGCCAAAGCGCTCGACCACCTGGTCCACCAGGCCGGGGATGTCCTCGGTCTTTTGCAGGTCGTTCACCACGGTCAGTACCTCGTAGCCCTGCGCTTCGAGGTGCTTCTTGGCCTCGGCCAGCTCATCGGCCTTGCGCGCGGTGATGGCGAGCTTGGCGCCCATTTCGCCAAGGGCTTCGGCCATCTGCAGGCCCAGGCCGCGTGAGCCGCCGGTGACCAGGGCGACCTGGCCGGTGAGATCGAAGAGTTGCTTGACGCTCATGGAAAAAACGCTTTCGTGCAGAGAGTGGGGTGAAGGTGAATGAATGCCCAACCCGGGTCCCGGTGGCTCGTGGCGCGCCGGGTGGGGCGAAGGGGTGCGGGAAAGGCGGCGGTGGCCGCCGTGCAAGCTGGTCGGTCAGCGCTTCATGCTAGCCCTGCGTCCGCCCGGTGTAAAACCGCCGCTGTCACCTTTGAAACTCTGCGCGCTGCCGCCTGCCCGCCCCGTGTGGGATGGCGCCTACCCGCACTTGCGGCCACGGCGGATGGACGGATGCGCGCCCCGGCCCTAGGCTCGCGGGGATGAACGAGTCTTCCCCGCCCCTGGCGACAACCACCCCCAGGCTTGCCCGCATGGCCCAGCCCCTGCAGCCGCTGTGGCGCCTCGTGCAGCCGTTCTGGCGTGCGGCGCAGATGTGGCTGGACGCCGACGGGCTGCGCATGAGTGCGGCCATGTCGTTCTACGGCATGCTGAGCCTCGCGCCCCTGCTGCTCTTGCTGGTGGGCGTGCTGGGCTGGTGGGTGGACCGTAGCTACCTGGAGAGCAGTCTGGTCGCCCAGGTACAGTCGGTGATGGGCCAGCAGGTGGCCGACGTGGTGCGCCAGGCGCTGGCCAGCGCGCAGGCGCCGTCCGAGGGGCGGCTGGCATCGGTCATCGGTTTTGGGGTGCTGGTCTCGGGGGCCACCGGGGTGTTTGTGGAGCTGCAGTCCGCGCTCGAGCGGCTGTGGCGCCGGGACGATGACACGCCGCCCCAGCGCGCCGCATGGTGGCGCATGGCGTCGCTGCGGCTGCGGGGGCTGGCCTATGTGCTGGCGCTGGGGTTCTTGCTGCTGGTGTCGCTGGCGCTGTCCACCTTGATCCACCTGCTGGCGGGCTGGGCCGGGCAGCATCTGGCCGCAGGCCACCTGCCTGTTTTGGCGCCGCTGGCGCCGCTGCTGCAGCTCGTCAACGAAGCCATTGCCTTCGGGCTGGCCGTGGCGCTGTTTGTGGGGCTCATGCGCATTGGCGCGGGCCCCAGGCCGTCGCTGCGCTACCTGGTGATGGGCGCCGTGGTGGGGGCCTCGCTGTTCACGGTGGGCAAGCAGCTGCTGGCCTGGTACCTGTCCACTGCGGCTGTGGTGTCGGCCTACGGCGCGGCGGGCTCGCTGGTGGTGCTGCTGATGTGGATCTATTTTTCGTCGGCCATCCTGCTGTTTTCTGCCAGTTGCGCGCAGGCGCTGGAGGATGCCTTGCATTCCGGCCCGCGCCGCCCAGCGGCCTTGGCGCGCTGGGCCGCATCCGCCCGGGCGCGGGTGCAGGAGCTGTAAATGTTGGCAACAGCGCGCACGATGCCGATTCCATTGCTCTGCCCAGCCCAGAGCGGCCGCCACGACGGGGCTCATTGCGCTGCCAGGATGCGTCCACAAAGGCAGCGTGGCTGGGCTGTGGTCGCAAATGCTGCCAAAAGAGGTTTACCGCTGCTTACTGCCGCTTACAAACCGGCCACATCGCAGCGCCCGCCGCTGTGTACCTTCGGGCCATCCGGTCCGTTGAAACACCACGGCTCCATCCCGTAGCGGGCGCACAGCGCTTTCTTTGCACACCCGCCCCCTGCGGACTTCTCCGATACGAACAAGGAAATGACCATGAACCTGACGGTTTCTTCTCCAACCCCGCCTGCTGCGATCCCCGCTGCGGCCCCCGCCGGCCAGGCCCTGAAATGGATGTGGGCCGCCATTGGCGTGCTGGGCGTGAGCGTGCTGGCACTGGGCGCCACCCTGGTGTGGCAGCAGCGCACACCCTCCGCGATCAGCGCCCCGGCCGTGGCCCCCGCGCAGCTGGCCGCTGCACCCCGCACGCCAGAATCCGAAATCATTGAAGAAAAAAGGCCTTCTGCGCGCGACCAGTATGCCCAGCCAGCTATCAATAGCGTAGCAAATGGCCGAACGCCCCAGGGCCAGGCTGCGCAGCGCCCTGCAGAGATGCCGGGCAGCCCGGGCGCGCCCCTGGGCGCAGGCCCTGCGCAGCCCGTGCGGGCAGCCGCACCGGTGTGCCGCAGCTGCGGCCGGGTCGAATCCGTGCAGGCGGTGCAGCAGGCCGCGCCCGCCACGGGCGTGGGGGCCGTGGCCGGTGGCGTGCTGGGTGCCGTGGTGGGCAACCAGATCGGCAAGGGCAGCGGCCGCACCGCCGCCACCGTGCTGGGCGCAGTGGGCGGCGGCTATGTGGGCCACAAGGTCGAAGAGCGCACCCGCACCCACACGGTGTACCAGGTGGCGGTGCGCATGGAAGACGGCTCTCTGGGCCACTTCCAGCGCGCCGAGCCCACTGCCGTGGGCACGCCCGTGGTGCTGCAGGGCAAGGGCTTCCGCGTGGACCAGGGCGGCTCGGCCCGTGCTGCAGATCCCTATGCACAACCGCAGCCCCAGCCGGGTACGGTGCGGGTGTCGGACACTTACTGAGCCAGTCGTTTTCCCCAGAAAAAAGCCCGCAAACGCGGGCTTTTTTTTGTCGCTGCTGGTGACTGACTAGCGGGTTACAGCACCACCGGAATCTCGGTCGCAGGCGGCGTGTTGCGGCTGCGGCCGCAGCGCACCAGGCCGTCGATCATGACCATGCCAATGCCCGGGATGTCGCCCAGCTGAACGCTCTCCAACAGCGTGGCGCCCGCAGTGTGCTGGGCCCGGTCCATGAACACAAAGTCGGCCGCGCGGCCCACTTCGACCAGGCCACAGTTCAGGTTGCGGATGCGCGCCGTGTTGCCTGTGGCAAAGCAGAACACCAGCTCGGCAGGGATGTCGGCAAAGCTGGAAATCAACGCAATCATGCGCAGCATGCCCAGCGGCTGCACGCCCGAGCCCGCTGGCCCATCGGTGCCCAGAATCACGCGGTGCGGGCACTTGAGTTCGATGGCCGCGCGCGCGGCCTGGATGGCGATCTTCTCGTTGCCGTTGTGCACCAGCTCGATAGCGCGGGACGACTTCTCGCACAGCTCGCACACATGTTTCCAGGGCAGCGAGGTGTGGCCGCCGTTGATGTGGCCGATCACGTCGGCATCGGCCTCCAGCACCACGTCCTTGTCGATCAGCCCCGAGCCCGGAATGGACGGACCACCGGTATGGATGGTGCTCTGGATGCCGTGCTTGCGCGCCCAGGCCACCATCTGCTGGGCCTCGTAGCCCGCCTTGACGGAGCCCAGCCCCACTTCGCCCAGCAGCGTGACGCCCGCGTCTGCGAGGTCCTTGAAGTCCTGCTCGGTCATGCCTTTTTCGATGACCGGGGCGCCCGCGATCACCTTCACGCCACCGGGGCGGAAGTTGTCGAACGAACGCTGCGCGGTGATGGCCAGGGCCTTGAGGCCCACGATGTCCTTGGGGCGGCCGGGCAGGTGCACTTCACCGGCCGAGACCATGGTGGTCACGCCGCCGTTCATGGTGGAGTCGATCCACCCAATCTGGTTCTGGCGCGGCGTCCAGTCGCCAAACACGGGGTGCACGTGGCTGTCGATCAGGCCCGGCGCCACGCAGGTCTGGCGTGCATCGATCACGGTGTTGGCGTGGTCGGTGTCGCAGTCCTTGTAGCGGCCCACGGCCACGATGAGGCCGTCGTTCACCACAATGGTGTCGGCGTCGAGGATGGGGCGATCCAGATCGCCCGACAACAAAAGACCGATGTTCTGGATGACGACTTTGCCCGACTTGCCGCCGGCTGCTGCTTCTGCCATGGATTCTCCTCGTGGGGTGGTGGGCGGGGCGCCGCGCGGCACTCCGCAGGGAAAAATCTCTTGTCGATTCAGGCCGCTGCTGTCACCTTGCCCTTGGGCAGGTTGGGGCCGGGCGCCACGGTGCGCAGCACGCTGTCGATGACGAACGACTCCCAGTGCGCCAGGGCCTCGGGCGTTTCCAGGTCCTCGCCCAGAAAGGCCGACAGCGTGTGCCGGTTGGACATGTAGAAGTAGCCCGTGGCGGCGATCAGCAGGTACACATCGCGCGCCGACACATCCTTGCGGAACAGGCCCTGCGCTTGGCCGCTCTCCAGCACGCGGCGGATCACCTCGATGGCGGGCGATGAATATTCGCGGGCGCGCATCGACTTGGAGATGTGCTTGCCCTTGTGCAGGTTCTCGGTGTTGAGCAGCGTGATGAACTCGGGGTTCTTGCGGTAGTAGCCCACCACAAAGCGGATCACGGCCTGCAGTGCCTCGACGGGCCGGGCGGTGTCCAGGTCGAGCTTGGACTCGGCATCGTTCATGCGCCGGTAGGTTTCCTCCAGCACCTCGATGAACAGGCCTTCCTTGCTGCCGAAGTAGTAGTAGATCATCCGGTCGAAGGACTTGGCCGCCTTGGAGATCTTCTCCACGCTGCCGCCTTCGTAGCCGTAGCGGGCGAACACCTTGGTCGCCGCTTTCAGGATGTTGTCGCGCGTGGTCTGTGCGGCCTGCTCGCGCACGCCCGTCTTGCGGGCAGAGGCTGTGCGGGGGGACGCGGTCCGGGTCTTGGTGGGAGTGGCAGACATGGCGGGTCCTGGTGGATGAGGCGGGCCCCCAGGGCGGGGGCCGCCGGGGATCACTGCTCTGCGAACGCGCGTTCGATCACGAAGTCACCCGGCTTCGTGGTGTTGCCTTCCTTGAAGCCGCGCTCTTCCATCATGTGCTTGAGGTCGCGCAGCATCTCGGGACTGCCGCAGATCATCACGCGGTCTTCAGCGGGGTTGAGCGCGGGCAGGCCCAGGTCGCGGGCGAGCTGGCCGTTTTCGATCACGGTGGTCACGCGGCCCTGGTTCTTGAAGGGCTCGCGGGTCACGGTGGGGTAGTACTTGAGTTGCTTGGAGACGATCTCGCCCAGGAACTCGTGCTTTGGCAACTCTTCGGTGATGTAGTCGTGGTAGGCCAGTTCCTTCACTTCGCGCACGCCGTGCACCAGGATGACCTCTTCGAACTTCTCGTAGGTCTCGGGGTCGCGCATCAGGCTCAGGAACGGGGCCACGCCCGTGCCGGTAGAGAGCATGTACAGCCGCTTGGCAGGCAGCAGGTAGTCGATCAGCAGCGTGCCGGTGGGCTTCTTGCCCACCACGATGGTGTCACCCACCTGAATGTGCTGCAGGCGCGAGGTCAGCGGGCCGTCCGGCACCTTGATCGACAGGAACTCCAGGTGTTCTTCGTAGTTGGCGCTGGCAATGCTGTAGGCGCGCAGCAGGGGTTTGCCGTTCTCGCCGCGCAGGCCAATCATCGTGAAATGGCCGTTGGAGAAGCGCAGCGCGGTGTCGCGTGTGGTGGTGAAGGAGAAAAGGCGGTCCGTCCAGTGGTGCACGGAGAGGACGCGTTCTTCAAGAAAGGCGCTCATGGTGATTTCGTCGGCTAAAAGTTGAGAAATGAGGCGAAAAAGCTGGCTGAAAGGCTGGGGCTGGAGGCGTCAGGGCGCGATGTTCAGCCCGGAAAGCTTGTGGCTCACAACCCTCCATTGTTCCGCATCTGGCAAAGCCGCTTTTCTTTTGGTGATTGGGGGCAGCGCGGGGGCCTGCTTTTTGTTGAATTCCAGGAAGATTTCCATGCCCTCTGGCAGGTCGTCCTCGGCATAGATCGCGTTCACCGGGCATTCGGGAATGCACACCGCGCAGTCGATGCATTCGTCGGGGTCGATCACCAGGAACTCTGGCCCCTCCTTGAAGCAGTCCACAGGGCACACATCGACGCAGTCGGTGTACTTGCACCGAATGCAGGCGTCCGTCACAACGTGCGTCATTTTGGGGCTCCTCGTGCACCGTTTTTGGGGGTGCGAAAACACCATTGCAGAGTCTGAATGATTCCGCTACATTGACATCAAATGTAGTGTTCACAACATTTAAGTTAAGTGAATGCTACACAAAATGCAAAGCGCGTACAAGCACTTGCAACAATGCAATGAATGGGTCGCCACGATGACTGAACACACCAAGACCGATGGGCTGCCGGGCATGGATGCGCCAGATCTGCCGCAGGTGCTGGAGCGTGCCCGTCCGCGCAACGAGCGCATGAACGCTGCCAAGGTCGAGTGCAATGCGTGCCCGGTGCTGTGCCAGATTTCCGAAGGCCGCGCAGGTGCGTGCGACCGTTACGCCAACCAGGCGGGCGTGCTCGTGCGGCTGGACCCGGTGGTGTTGTTGCGCAAGACGCTGGAGGCGGGCGAGGCCACGTTGGTGCCATTTGCGGGCCGCGCCCCGGCTGTAGAAGGCGCTGATGCCGACGTGGCTACAGAACCCGCATGGAATGGCGATCTGCTGCTGTCTGAAGAGGTGTTCGTGACAGGCGTGGGCTCGTCCACCACCTATCCCGACTACAAGCCTGCGCCCTTCATCGTGGGCTCCAAAACCGATGGCGTGGACATGGTCACCGTGGTCACCGAGGGCATCTTCAGCTACTGCAGCTTCAAGGTGAAGATCGACACCGACCGCTTCCTCGGCTCCGAACAGGCCAACGTGCGCTGCAAGGGTGAGGTGGTGGGCCATGTGACCACGGCGGAGTACGGCTCGCAGATGCTGTCGCTGGGCGGCGTGCACCACCTCACGGGTGGCACCAAGAAGGAAGGCCGCATCACCGCCGAGATGATGCAGGCGCTGGGCAACAAGCAGGCCGTGGAGTTCACCATCGACGGTGGCTCGCAGCTCGTGATTCAGGCAGGGTGCGCACCCATCGTCAACGGTGTGGCCGAGCAGCGCATGCGCGTCGGTTGCGGCTCGGCGGCGATTGGCATCTTTGCGCGCCAGTTCTTCGGTCATGCAGACGAGGTGGTGGTTGTGGACGACCACATCACCGGCGTGCTCACCGAACACCAGGCGGGTCGCTGTCTGGACATGAAGCCCTCGGGCATCCAGATGCGCGGTCGCAAGTCCACGCCGGGCCGCTACTTTCAGGTGGCCAACCCGGGCACCGGCTGGGGCGGCACCGACATTGCCGACCCGCTGTCCATCATCGAGGGCTGGGATGAATCCGTGGCCTGGCCAGGGCTGCGCCTGTTGATGACCTCCACCACCGGGGAACATGCCTCCTGGTACGTGCTGGACGAGCAACTCCATCCGGTCGAGGCCGAGATGCCTGCCGAGGTGCGACGCATCGTGGACCGCATTGGCGAAAACTGCGAGCCCTCGCTCGCCTCCGTGCTGTTCCTCGGCGGTGCAGGCGGCAGCCTGCGCGCAGGGGTTACCGAAAACCCGGTGCTGCTTACCCGCTCCATCAAGAACGCGCTGGTCAACGTGACCTGTGGTGGTGCCCCCGCCTATGTGTGGCCGGGCGGCGGTATCACCGTGATGGCGGATGTGCTTCGCATGCCGGACAACAGCTTTGGCACCGTGCCCACGCCCGCCATCGTGGCACCCATTGAGTTCAGCATGCGCCGCGCGGACTACGAAGCGCTGGGCGGCCACACAGAACAGGTCCGCAGCCTGCGCGACGTACTGGAGCGCGGTGCGTGGCACAACGACGGTGCACCGCAGGCGCGCGTGTGGCAAACCTTGCCCGCGGCCAACCCTTGGCCGCTGGGTCGTCCTCCCCTGCTGGGCTAAGTGAGCCGTGCTGTGAACGCTTGCCGCAATCTCCTGTCCGATGGCCGCTGGCATTTCCAGCATGGCCCGATGGACCTCATCCTCCAGGCTGAAGGGGCGCGCGACGCCGTAGACCTGGCGCACGAGCGCGCGTGGCAGCGTTTTGACGGGCTGCTGCAGGAGCTGGTGAATGAACTTCCCGGCTTGCGGGCGCCAGTGGGCGCGCACTGCACGTTGCAGGGCGTGGTGGCGCGCCGCATGTGGGCCGCCTGCAGCCCCTATCGCGCAGGTTTCATCACATCGATGGCGGCGGTGGCGGGCGCGGTGGCGCAGGAGATTCTGACCTGCTACGAACAGCCGGGCATAGACCGCGCGTGGGTCAACAACGGCGGCGACATTGCGCTGCACCTGGCGCCCGGCCAGTCGATCACGGTGGGGGTGTACGCTGACATTGCCGCACTGAACGCTGCACAGTTGTGCAACGGCCTGGTACTGGATGGAAAGATCAGCATCGACAGCGCCATGCCGGTGCGCGGTGTGGCCACCAGTGGCTGGCGCGGGCGCAGCCAGTCGCTGGGAATTGCCGACAGCGTGACGGTGCTGGCGCGCACAGCGGCGCAGGCCGATGCGGCGGCGACCATCGTGGCGAATGCTGTGGATGTAGCCGATGTGCGAATCGTCCGCAGGCCAGCGTGGCAGGTGCGGGACGACAGTGACCTGGGGGCCATTCCCGTCACGGTGGATGTCCCTGCCTTGCCTGAAGAGTCGGTGCGCCAGGCCTTGCACCAGGGGCTGCAAAAGGCGCAAGAATTGCAGTCCGGCGGCCTGCTGTGGTTTGCACTGCTGGCGTGCCAAGGGCAGTGGGTGGCGACCTCGGCGCCTCAGGCGCTGGCGGATGCGGTATGGCCCCGGGATCCGGCGGTGGAATCGGAAGTTGGTTCAGTATTTGCTTAACGAAATGCACAGGTCTCCAGAATGATCCAGATACGACGCGTTTTCACCCATCTTGAGGAAATCCGGCACGAATTCGGGCCGGTGGCCGACGTGCCGCTGCTGCGCGGCGCCATCGGCGCGGTGCTGACCAACCCGTTTGCGGGACGGTACGAGCCCGACATCCTCCCCATGATGGACGCGCTGCAGGACGTGGGGCTGGACATGGCCCAGCGCCTCCTGAAGGCCATGGGCGTGCCCGCCGAGCGCATCGAGACCTACGGCAAGGGTGCCATCGTGGGCGCGGCGGGTGAGCTGGAACACGGTGCGCTGTGGCATGTGCCCGGCGGCTACGCCATGCGCGAACTGCTGGGCTGGAAGGGCGACCGCAACGCCTACGCCAAGGGCCTGGCCGAAGAGAAGACCGGGCAACCCGCCAATGCACTGTCTATCGTGCCTTCCACCAAGAAGGTGGGTGGCCCCGGTGCAGCGCTGGATGTGCCGCTCACCCACATCAACGCCAGCTACGTACGCAGCCATTTCGACGCGATCGAAGTGCGTGTTCCGGGCGCGCCATCCGCTGATGAGATCGTGTTCATACTTGCCATGACCACGGGCCCGCGCATCCACGCCCGCGTCGGAGGGCTCAAGGCGGCAGACATCAGCCAGTGGAACGGCCTGCGCTGAGCCGTCCGCCGACCCGCACACCATCGAACAAGACAAGATCCCAAGGAGCCAAAAAATGCCAGCCAAGATTCGAAAGATCATTGTGCAGACCGACGAGGTCCGCGTGGAAATGGGGCGTGACGTTCAGCCCCCGGTGCGCAAGGCGCTGGCCATGGCCGTGATCGAGAACCCCTTTGCCGGACGTTATGTGGAAAACCTCGACGAACTCATCGCCATCGGTGAGGAGCTGGGAGGCCTTCTGGGCGCCCGCTGCGTGCAGGCCCTGGGCATTGCCCCGGGCGATGCGCACAGCTACGGCAAGGCCGCCATCGTGGGCGAGGCGGGCGAGCTGGAGCACGCCGCCGCCATCCTCCACCCCAAGCTGGGCGCACCACTGCGTGTGGCTGTCGAGAAGGGTGCCGCGTTGGTCCCATCCAGCAAGAAGATGGGCGGCCTCGGCACGGCCATCGACGTGCCCCTGGGCCACAAGGATGCGGCTTACGTGCGCAGCCATTTCGACGCCATGGAAGCCCGTGTAGCCGATGCCCCGCGGGCCAATGAAATCGTGGTGGCCGTTGTCGTGACCGACAGCGGGCGGCCGTTGCCACGTGTCGGCGGCCTCACGGCCTCTGAAATAAAAGGCGTTGACGGCCTGCGCTGAGCCCAGCGCGCGTACAACACACACCTGTCCTGTCTCACCCCCGTTCGATCTCTCTCCAACCATCCTTCAGGAGTCTCCCCATGACGATGCGACGAAACCTCATGCGTGCCACGGCTGCGGCTGCATTGGCCCTTACCCTGGCCCCTGTTTTTGCCCAGGGCGTGATCAAGATTGGCGAGGTCAACAGCTACAAGGCGCAGCCCGCTTTCCTGGAGCCCTACAAGAAAGGCATGGAGCTGGCGGTCGATGAGATCAACGCTGCGGGCGGCGTCAATGGCAAGAAGATCGAACTGATCACGCGCGACGACAACGCCAACCCCGGCGACGCAGTTCGTGTGGCCGAAGAGCTGGTGTCGCGCGAGAAGGTCGATGTGCTGGCTGGCACCTTCCTGTCGAACACCGGTCTGGCGGTGGCCGACTTCGCCAAGCAGAAGAAGTTTTTCTTCCTGGCTGGCGAGCCGCTGACCGACAAGATGACCTGGCAAGGTGGCAACCAATACACCTTCCGCCTGCGCCCCGGCACCTACATGCAGGCCGCCATGCTGGTGCCTGAGGCCGCCAAGATGAAGAAAAAGCGCTGGGCCGTGGTCTACCCCAACTACGAGTACGGGCAGTCTGCCGTGGCGGCGTTCAAGCAACTGCTCAAGGCCGCCCAGCCCGACGTGGAGTTTGTGGCCGAGCAAGCCACGCCGCTAGGCCGGGTGGACGCAGGCAGCGTCGTGCAAGCGCTGTCGGATGCCAAGCCCGACGCCGTCTTCAACGTGTTGTTTGGCGCGGACCTGTCGAAGTTCGTGCGCGAAGGCAACACGCGCGGCCTTTTCAAGGGCATCGAGGTGGTCAGCGTGTTGACGGGCGAGCCCGAATACATGGACCCCCTGAAAGACGAGGCCCCCACCGGCTGGCTGGTGACCGGCTATCCCTGGTACGGCATCAACACCCCCGCACACAAGGCGTTCGAGCAGGCGTACCAGGCCAAGTTCAAGGACTACCCGCGCCTGGGCTCGGTGGTGGGCTACAGCATGATCAAGTCGGCTGCTGCCGGTATTGCCAAGGCCAAGAGCACCGACACCGACAAGCTGGTCGCAGCCTTCAAAGGTCTGCAGGTGGACACCCCATTTGGCAAGATCACCTACCGTCCTGAAGACCACCAGGCCACCATGGGCGCGTTTGTCGGTCGCACCAAGAACGAAGGCGGCAAGGGCGTGATGGTGGATTACGTCTACCTGGATGGCGCCGATGCCAAGTACCAGCCGTCCGCAGCCGACGTGAAGAAGTCGCGAAGCGCTGATTGATTCCCTCTGAGGTCTGAGGCGCCTGCCGCGCCTCGGTCCCGGCAGACGCTACCTGCAGTCCGGCACCGCCCGGTTCTGCGGGTGTTGGCTGGAGCACGGCCGGCTTCTTTCATGGCCTTCGCGCTGGCAAAAACAGTGTGAACAGGCCCTACAGGGTGTATCGAACATGAGTTTTTCGGGTTTCATCGTCCAGCTCATCAACGGGCTGGCGAGTGCGTCGTCGCTGTTCCTCGTGGCGGCGGGTTTGTCGCTGATCTTTGGCGTGACCCGCATCGTGAACTTTGCCCATGGTTCGTTCTTCATGGTGGGCATCTATGTTGCGTACTCGCTGGTCGAGCGCCTGAGCGGTGCCCTGGGCTTCTGGGTGGCCTTGCCGCTGGCCGCGCTGATCGTTGGCGTGCTCGGGGCGCTGATCGAAGTGGTGCTGCTGCGCCGCATCTATAAGGCACCCGAGCTGTTCCAGCTGCTGGCCACGTTTGCCCTGGTGCTGGTCATCAAGGACGCGGTGTTGTGGCTTTGGGGCCCCGACGAACTGCTGGGCCCACGCGCGCCGGGTCTTTCGGGTTCCGTCAGCCTGCTGGGGCGGCAGTTCCCCAGCTACGACCTGTTCCTCATCGTGGTCGGTCCGCTGGTGCTGGGTGCCGTCTGGCTGCTGCTCACGCGCACCCGGTTTGGCACGCTGGTGCGCGCCGCCACGCAAGACCGCGAGATGGTGAGCGCCCTGGGCGTCAACCAGGCCTGGTTGTTCACGGCCGTGTTCGCGCTGGGCGCGATGCTGGCCGGGCTGGGTGGCGCACTGCAACTGCCGCGCGAGCCCGCCACGCTGGAGATGGATTTGCACACCATCGGTGCCGCCTTCGTGGTGGTGGTGGTGGGTGGCATGGGCTCCATCCCCGGTGCCTACGCGGCTGCACTGCTCATCTCCGAAATAAAGGCCATCTGCATCTGGCTGGGTGTGGTCGATGTGTTTGGCCTGAGTGTTTCGTTTTCCAAGCTGACGCTGGTGGTGGATTTTCTTGTGATGGCGGTGGTGCTGGTCTGGCGTCCGTGGGGCCTGTTCGGCCGGCCGCAGGCACCCAGCCGCTACGTGGGTATGCAGGAGGAGCCGCTGCGTCGCCCGGGTAAGGCTTACCTGGTGGCGGCTGCGGTGCTGGGCCTGCTGCTGGCAGCAGCGCCGGTGCTCACCGCACAGTCGCCGTACACCACGGTGCTGCTGATCGACCTGCTGATCGCAGCGCTGTTTGCGGCCAGCCTTCACTTCATCATGGGGCCTGCGGGCATGCACTCCTTCGGCCATGCTGCCTACTTCGGGCTGGGCGCCTATGGCGCGGCCCTGCTGGTGCGTTCGCTCGGGCTACCCATGGAACTCGCACTGGTGGTGGCGCCGCTGGTGGCGGCGGTCGGTGCGTTTGTCTACGGCTGGTTTGCGGTGCGGCTGTCGGGTGTGTACCTCGCCATGCTAACGCTGGCCTTCGCCCAGATCACCTGGGCCATCACCTACCAGTGGGACAGTTTCACGGGGGGCAGCAACGGCCTGACGGGTGTCTGGCCTGCAGCCTGGCTGGCAGACAAGCGCATGTATTACTGGCTCACGCTGGCACTGGTGGGAGCGGGGGTGTGGTGGCTGCGCCGTGTGCTGTTCTCACCGTTTGGCTATGCGCTGCGCGCAGGGCGCGACTCTGTGCTGCGGGCCGATGCCATCGGCATCGACGTCAAGCGCATGCAGTGGGCGGCGTTTGTGGTGGCGGGCACAGCGGCAGGGCTGGCAGGGGCGCTGTATGCGTTCTCCAAGGGCAGCATTTCGCCGGAGTCGCTTGCCGTGGGCAAATCGGTGGATGGGTTGGTGATGGTGCTGCTGGGCGGCATCCAGACGCTGGCTGGTCCCGTGGTGGGCGCGGTCACCTTCACCTGGCTGCACGACACCGTGGCGCGCAACACCGACTACTGGCGCGCCATGCTGGGCGCCATCATCCTCATCCTGGTGCTGCTGTTTCCACAGGGTATCGCGGGCACCATCAAGCAGATTTTTGACAACATGCGCGACGCCAAGAACACCAAGGAGGGCACGGCATGAGCCTCCTCGAAGTCACCGGTCTGGGCAAATCGTTTGGCGGCGTGAAGGCGGTGGATGGCATCCACTTCGAACTCGCTGCGGGTGAGCTGCTGGCGCTCATCGGCCCCAATGGCGCAGGCAAGTCCACCACCTTCAACATGGTCAACGGCCAACTGCCCGCCGATGCGGGTTCCATCCAGCTCAACGGGCAGGAGCTGGTGGGCCGCAAGCCGCGCGACATCTGGCGTATGGGTGTGGGCCGCACCTTCCAGATCGCCGAAACCTTTGCATCGCTGACGGTGGTGGAGAACGTGCAGATGGCACTGATCTCCAACGACAGTCTGCTGTTCTCCCTATGGCGCAGGGCTGCAGACCACAAACGCGACGAAGCTTTGGCGCTGCTGGACCAGGTGGGCATGAAGTCGCAGGCCGACCGGCCCTGCAGCGTGTTGGCCTATGGCGATGTGAAGCGTGTGGAGCTGGCGATTGCCATGGCCAACAGCCCCAAGCTCCTGCTCATGGACGAGCCCACTGCCGGTATGGCTCCCAAGGAGCGCAACGAGCTCATGGCGCTGACCAAGCAACTGGTGATCGACCGCCACATGGCAGTGCTCTTCACCGAGCACAGCATGGACGTGGTGTTTGCCTATGCCGACCGCATGATCGTGCTGGCGCGCGGGCGCCTGATTGCCGAGGGCAAACCGCTGGAGTTGCGCGACCATCCCAAGGTGCAGGAGGTGTACTTCGGCACCGGCAAGACGTTTGAGAAGAAAGCCGCAGCCAATGCGGAGGCGGCATGACCATGACGACCCACAACCCCAAAGAACTGCTGCTCCAGGCCAAGGGCCTGCAGGCCTGGTATGGTGCCGCGCAAATTCTGTACGACGTGGACCTGGACGTGCGGCGTGGCGAAGTCGTGGCCCTGATGGGCCGCAACGGCGCAGGCAAGTCCACCACGCTCAAGACGTTGATGGGCATGCTGGCCAAACGCAAGGGCAGCATCCAGTTCATGGGCCGCGACCTCTCCAAAAGCGACCCGCACGACGCCGCGCGCCTGGGCCTGGGCTTTGTGCCCGAAGACCGCCGCGTGTTCACCGACCTCACGGTGATGGAGAACCTGGAAGTGGGCCGCCAGCCCGCCCGCACCTGGCCCGACGGCACGGCTGCCCCGGTGTGGACGCCCGAGCGCCTGTTCAAGCTCTTCCCCAACCTGGGCGAGATGCCCCAGCGCCCCGGCGGCCGCATGAGTGGCGGTGAGCAGCAGATGCTCACGGTGGCCCGCACGCTCATGGGCAATCCGTATCTGGTGCTGTTGGACGAGCCCTCTGAAGGTGTGGCCCCGGTGATCGTGGAGCAGATGGCGCACATGATCTTGGAGCTGAAAGAGCAGGGCGTGAGCATCCTGCTGTCCGAGCAGAACATGCACTTTGCCGAGCTGGTGTCCGACCGCGCCTATGTGCTCGAAAAGGGCCAGATTCGCTACCAGGCCAGCATGGAAGAGCTGGCCGCCAACGACGAGGTGCGGCGCGCCTACCTCAGCGTCTGAAGAAGAAGTTCCCCGGCCCTGGCCTTACCGGGCCGTGGCCGATGTGTCAGTGCGTTCCCAACCGGAGTGTTCACCATGCAAACTGCGCAACGTCGTCGCTTTCTTCTTCAATCGGCCGCGCTCACCGTGGCCGGGGTCAGCTTCCCTGCCAGCTGGGCTGCAGGCAAGATCAAACCCGGTGAGCGAGCGGCGCTCATCGTGGTCGATGTGCAGAACTGCTTTGTCCCTGGCGGTACGCTGCCCGTAGCCAAGGGGGATGAGGTGGTGCCCGTCATCAACCGCATCGCCACAGCGTTTGAGAACGTGGTGGTCACGCAGGACTGGCACACCCAGGGTCACGCCTCGTTCGCCAGCACCCATGCAGGCAAGAAGCCGTTTGAAACCACCAAGCTCAGTTACGGCCAGCAGGTGCTGTGGCCCGATCATTGCGTGCAGGGCACCGACGACGCCGCCCTGCACAAGGACCTCAAGGTGCCTAAGGCCCAGGTGATCTTGCGCAAGGGCTTTCATCAGCATGTGGACAGCTACTCGGCCTTTGAAGAGGCCGACCGCAAGACCTCCACCGGCCTGGCCGGTTACCTCAAGCAGCGTGGCATCAAGACCGTGTTCGTCACGGGTCTGGCCACCGACTTCTGCGTGGCCTGGACGGCGCTCGACGCCAAACGCCTGGGCTTTGAAACCTATGTGGTCGAAGACGCCACCCGCGCCATCGACCTCAACGGATCGCTCGACGCGGCCTGGAAGAACATGAAGGCCAAGGGCGTCAAACGCATCCAGTCCAGCGATATCGACGTCGCCTGATGGCGCCCCGCCCCGGTGCTTGCGCGCCGGGGTTTGACGGATTCACAACACCCCGCAGAAATGGTTGCGCAGCCGCTCCGCTTGCAGGGAAACTTGCGCACTTGATGTAAGGAGCGTTTCATGAAATTTCGTGGGATGGAGGAGGGGGGCATCGACCGCCGTGTGATGCTGACAACCCTGGCTGCCGCTGCTCTGGGGGCCGCAGGCCCGGCAGCCGCCGAGACCGGGGTGACAGACACCCGCATCAAGGTAGGCCAGTCGGCCGTGTTCACCGGCCCGGCCAAGGATTTCGGGGTGGACTACAAGGCAGGCATTGCGCTGGCGTTCGACAAGGTGAACAAGACCGGCGGCGTGCAGGGCCGCACGCTGGAGCTGGTGTCGCACGACGATGCCTACGAGCCCAAGAAGACGGCCGAAAACACGGCCAAGCTCATTGATGAAGACAAGGTGTTTGCCCTGATCGGCTACGTGGCCACCGGCAACCTCATCGCCGCCATGCCCATCGCCGAAAAGGCGGGTGTGCCCATGTTCGCGCCGCTGGTGGGCACCACGTCATTCCGCACTACGCACAACCGCTACCTGTTCCACGTGCGCGCCAGCTACGAGGTCGAGCTGCGCAAGATCGTGGGGCATCTGGCCACGCTGGGCATTAACAACATTGCCGTCATCTACCAGAACAGCGCGTTCGGCAAATCCAACCTCGACACCTGCCTGCAGATCGCCCAGGGCCTGAAGGTCAAAGTGGTCGAATCCGTGCCCATGGAGATCGCCGCCACCGACGCCAAGCCCCAGGTGGCGCAGCTCACCAAGGCCCAGCCGGGTGCGGTGGTGATGATCATGGCGGGCAAGATGGTGGAGGTGTTCCTGCGCGACTACCGAGCCGCAGGCGCAGCCTCGCCGCTGTACACCATCTCGGTGGGCATCACCGACGCACCGGGCTCTGCGCAGCGCCTGAACGGCGGCATCGAAGGGCTGGTCACGGCCAGCATCGTGCCCTCGCCGCAGGCCAGCCGCCTGGCCATCGTGGCCGACTACCGCAAGGACCGCGCGGACGCGGGCGAGAAGATCGACAGCTACACCATGCTGGAGGGCTACATCGCCGCCCGCGTGTTTGTGGAAGGCGTCAAACGCGCAGGCAAAGCGCTCACGCGTGAAGGTTTCATCAAGGCCATGGAAGACATGGGCACCACCAAGATCGGGGACTTTCCGCTGGTCTACGGCCCTAACAACCACAATGGCTCCAACTTTGTGGACCTGGAGATGTACACGCGCAGCGGGTCGCTGCGACGCTGATTCAGAACAACCCATCGAGACATGCACGCGCCCGCTTCACACTCCCCGGTTGTCGTCAATGGCCAGCCGTTTGCCCTGCCGCAGAGCACCTTGGCCAGCGCCACGCTGCTGCACGTGCTGCGCAACGACCTGTCGCTCAACGGCCCCAAGTACGGCTGCGGCCTGGGGCAGTGCGGTGCGTGCACGGTACTGGTGGATGGCATTGCCGCGCGGGCCTGCGTGATTCCGGCGCAGGGCGTGGCAGGCCGCGAGGTGACCACGCTGGAAGGGCTGCCCGGGCGCTGCCGCAGCACGGCAGGATTTCACCCGGTGCAGCAAGCCTTTGTGGATGAGCAGGCCGCCCAATGCGGCTACTGCCTCAACGGCATGATGATGATGGCCGTGGCCTTGCTGGAGCGCAATCCAGACCCCGACGAAGCGGCAGTGCGCCGCGAGCTGTCGGGCAACCTGTGCCGCTGCGGCACACATGTCGAAATCATCCGCGCCGTACTGCGCGCGGCCCAGCTGATGCGCGAGGCCCAGGCATGAGCACGCCTCTATCCCTGCGCGCCCACAGCCCGCTCACCCGCGCCGACTTCCATGCTGCCCAGGGCGTGCTGCTGGTGGTGCGCAACCCGCCGCCCGCACCGCCGCCCGTCAAGGGTCAGCCCGCGTTGGTGGCGGGCAACCCGGCCGAGGGCGTAGAGATACTGATCGCCGTGTGGGACGACGGCAGCGTGACCGCACTCAACGGCCATGTGGACCTGGGCACCGGCATCCGCACCGCACTCGCGCAGATCGTGGCCGAAGAACTCGACGTGCCGCTGGCCCGGGTGAACATGGTGCTGGGCGACACCACCCGCGCGCCCAACCAGGGCGCCACCATCGCGAGTGCATCCATCCAGATCCACGCCAAGCCCCTGCGCATCGCCGCCGCACAGGCGCGCCACTGGCTGGTGGCACAGGCCGCAGAGCGACTGGGTGTGCCGGTGGATCAATTGCAGGTGCGTGCCGGTGTGGTGCAGGTCGCCTCAGACCCGTCGCGCCACGTGGCCTACGGCGCGCTGCTGGCGGGCGCACACACCACGCTGGAGCTGGCCGATGCCACGGCCACCAAGGCCGCTGCCGACTACACCGTGGTCGGCCAGTCCGTGCCACGCGTGGACATCCCCGCCAAGGTCAGTGGCGAGCTGGTGTTTGTGCACGACATGCGTGTGCCCGGCATGCTGCACGGCCGCGTGGTGCGCCCGCCGTATGCGGGGGCCGACCATGGCGACTTCATCGGCAACACGCTCGAATCGGTAGACCAGCAGTCCATCGCGCACGTCCCCGGCATCCGCGCCGTGGTGGTGATCCGCGACTTTGTGGGCATCGTCGCCGAGCGCGAGGAACAGGCCGAGCAGGCGCTGCGCGATCTGAAAGTGCGCTGGAAGGACTGGCCCGGCTTTCCGCGCCAGGACAGCGCCGAGGCGCTGGAACAAGCCATCCGCGCCAACCCCGCCACGCAGCGCCGCCTGGTGGACGAGGGCGATGTGGAGGGCGCCCTGGCCGCGCTGTCTGCCGACGGCCAGCCCATGCCGCGCACCTATGTGTGGCCGTACCAGATGCACGGCTCCATCGGCCCGTCCTGCGCGGTGGCCGAATGGCGCAGTGATGACAGCACCGGCCGCCCGCGCATGACCGTGTGGGCGGGCACGCAGAACCCCCATGTGCTGCGCGCCGATCTGGCCCGCCTGATGAGGCTGCCCGATGTGGACATCGACCTCATCCGCATGGAGGCCGCAGGCTGCTATGGCCGCAACGGCGCCGACGATGTGGCGGCCGATGCCGCGCTGCTCTCGCGCGCCGTGGGCGCCCCGGTGCGCGTGCAGCTCACGCGCGAGCAGGAGCATTTGTGGGAACCCAAGGGCACGGCCCAGCTCATGCAGGTGCGCGGCGGGCTCAAGGCCGACGGCACCGTGGCGGCGTACGACTTTGAAACGTCCTACCCCTCCAACGGCGCGCCCACGCTGGCCCTGCTGCTCACCCGCACCATCGAGCCCGTGGCCCAGGCCTACGAGATGGGCGACCGCACTGCGCGCCCGCCCTACCAGTACGACAACCTGCGCGTGGCCGTCAACGACATGCCGCCCATCGTGCGTGCATCGTGGCTGCGAGGCGTGTCGGCCCTGCCCAATTCGTTTGCGCACGAGTCGTATGTGGACGAGCTGGCCACGGCGGCGGGTGTGGACCCGGTGCAGTTCCGCCTGCAACTGCTCAACGACCCGCGCGCAGCCGAGCTGGTGCAGGCCACGGCCGAAAAAGCGGGCTGGATTCGCCGCACCGGCCCGCAGCAGCGCCCCTTGGATGCTGACAACAGCGGTGACTGGGTGCAAGGCCAGGGCTTTGCTTACGCCCGCTACATCCACAGCAAATGGCCCGGCTTTGGCGCCGCCTGGGCGGCCTGGGTGGCCGATGTGGAGGTCAATAAGAAGACCGGCGAGGTGCATGTGCGCCGCGTGGTCGTGGGGCACGACGCGGGCCTGATGGTGAACCCTGCTGGTGTGGAGCAGCAGGTGCACGGCAACGTGCTGCAGACCACCAGCCGCGCGCTCAAGGAGCAGGTGACGTTCGAGCCCGTCAAGCAGGCCGTGGACAACCGCGAATGGGGCAGCTACCCCATCCTGAGCTTTCGAGAAGTGCCGGTCATCGAGGTCATGCACATGCCCCGGCAGGACGAGGCGCCGCTGGGCTCGGGCGAGTCGTCGTCCGTGCCGGGCACAGCAGCGATTGCCAACGCGATTTTTGATGCGACGGGTGTGCGCTTTCGCGCGCCGCCGTTCACGCCCGAGGTGGTGCGCGCCGGGCTCAACCCGCTGCCCGGTGCCGCAGGCGAGTCGGCTGCAGGCAACCCCCCACCCACCGAGCAGGCCGAGGTTTTGCCCACGCTGGAGCTGCCCGCACCCACCGTGCCCGCCAGCGCCACATGGCCCGCAAAACGCAGCCCCTGGGCACGCGCCCTGGCCCTGGCCGCTGGTGGCATCGCCATGGGCGCGGCTTTGCTGGGCTGGCGCCCCTCCATCGCGCCCGTGGTGCAGACGGCGGGCGCGTCGGTCTACAACGCCGCCACCATCGAACGCGGCCGCTTGCTGGCCGCTGCGGGTGACTGCGTGGTGTGCCACACCGCCCCAGGCGGTACGCCCAATACGGGCGGCCGCGCCATGGAAACGCCCTTCGGCAAGGTCTACACCACCAACCTCACGCCCGACGCCGAGACCGGCATCGGCCAGTGGTCCTTCAGCGCCTTCCAGCGCGCCATGCGCGAAGGCATCTCGCGCGACGGCAAGCACCTGTACCCCGCGTTCCCCTACACGTCGTTCGCCAAGATGAGCGACGACGACCTCACGGCGCTGTACGCTTACCTGATGGCGCAGCCCGCCGTGCGGGCCGAGGTGCCCAAGACCGAGTTGACCTTCCCCTTCAGCGTGCGCCCCCTCATGGCGGGCTGGAACGCGCTGTTCCACGACGCCACGCCGTTCAAGCCGGACCCAACCCGCCCCCCCGAATGGAACCGGGGCGCCTACCTGGTGCAGGGCGTGGGCCACTGCGGCGCCTGCCACACGCCGCGCAATGCGCTGGGGGCGGAGCAGGGTGGCGCTGCGTTTCTGTCGGGCGCCATGATTGATGGCTGGGAGGCGCCTGCGCTCACCGGCCTGTCCAATGCGCCCGTGCCCTGGACGGCCGATGCGCTGTATGGCTACCTGCGCCACGGCCACAGCCCGCAGCATGGCAGCGCCTCCGGCCCCATGGCGCCCGTGGTGCGCGAGCTGGCGCATTTGCCCGACGACGACATCCGCGCCATGGCGGGCTACTTGGCCTCGTTCACCGCTGCGGAAGCGGCTACCCAGCCAGCCACCCAGCCCGTGTCTGACCCGCAGCAACGCGCCCAAGCCGCCGTGGCCCAGGCCGCCGCGCTGGCCCCGCAACCCGGCCAGGCCCAGCGCCTGTTCGACAGTGCCTGCGCCGCCTGCCACCATGACGGCAACGGGCCCAAGCTGCTGGGCGTGAACGTGCCCCTGGCGCTCAACAGCAACCTGCACAGCGACCGGCCCGACAACCTGCTGCAGGTCATCGTGCACGGCATCCGCGAGCCCGCCGCGCGCGACATCGGCTTCATGCCCGGCTTCGGCCATGCGCTCAGCGACGCGCAGATCACCGAGCTGGCGGGCTACATGCGCCAGCGCTACGCACCGGGCCTCCCGGCATGGCGTGACGTGCCCGAGGCGCTGGCCCGCGTGCGTGCGGGGCCCGCGCACCCTTAGAACAGGTTCTTAGAGCTTTTTAGGGCCCTAGCGCAGGTGGGGTATGCGCAAGCAGCTATCAAAAATGCAGCAACTGCAGGCCCCGTGTCCGGCCCGACAATCGGGCTGCATCACCGCCCAGACACCATGACACCTGCCGCTCCCCTGCCATCGCACAGCGCCCTACCTGCAACGCACCCGCGCGCGCAGCGCATCGGTGGGGCCGCAACGTTGGCCCTGTGTTGCCTGGCCCTCACGGCCTGCGGGCCGGACGTGCAGGGGTCGCCCAAGCCGCCCGCGGCGTTTGGCCCCATGCAGAGCAGCTGGTTCGGTTGCCCGTCCCTGCAAGGCGTGTACGCTTGGCCGCCGGTGCAGCCTGCGGGTGTGCGGGGCAGCCTGCCGTTTTTTGCCGGCTCGCCCGAGATACAGGTCTGGGTGCAGCAGCAGGGCGGCGAAACCACGCTGCGCACGCGCACCATCAACCGCGCCCGCAACGTGCGCACCCCGCTCACCCGGCAGTGGAGCCTGGTCACCTACAGCGGCGCGCAGGCCCGCTGCAGCTCCGGCATGCTCGACCTGGCTCCGCAGACCGCGCCGTCCGGCAACGAGCCCGGGACCTCTGGCAAGCTGCAGGGGTTCCGGCTGGCGTTGCTCAAAGACGGCAGCCTGGCTGTGGGCAAGCGCACCCTCACTACCGGCAACAAGGGCTCGTACTTTTCGTGGGGTGGGCAGTCCTACGGCAGCTACGACGCGCCCGATGTGGAGACCTGGACCTGGTTCAAGCTGGCCCGCACCGCTGCGGGGGACAGCGAGCCGCCGGTCATCGACGCCTACGTGCCCGGGGCCACCTCTCCATAAGCCCCTTGGTTGCAGAGCGGCGCGCGAAAAAAGCCGCGAACTTCCCCGTTTATCGTGCTACCGCCTGCGCTGCCACCCCGGCACAGTGGCATCGGGGCTTGGTCCATGGTGGGGCAGGCCCGGGCGCCCGCCTCTTTGTGTCGTGGCAGGTGCCCATGTCATCGGCCCGCCACGCGGCGGCCGCCCACTGTTGCCGTTCAAGGAGATGACCATGCCCGCTAGCGAAATTGAAATCCACGCGATCGTGCTGCGACTGCTGCGTGAAGGCTATACCGCCCTGACCGCCGCCCAACGCCGGGTGGTGGACACGCTGATGGCGGTGTGCTGACGCCAGTCTGCGGGCTGTTCGGAGGCCCCACGGGGCTGTTCGCGACCCGTTTGAAGCCTTTTGGGCCAGATGCGCTAGTGCAGATTGCCTGAGGTGCTATTAAAAATGTAGTGATTGCAGCTCGGCCTGCATCGCCTGCGCAATCAGGCGCATGTCGTGGTCGCTGATGGCAAACAGCCCAAAGCGGAACTTGCTGCCCCAGCGCTGGCGGTCGTCCACAAACTCGAAGTCGTCCAGCAGCGGCGCAATCGCCGCCTCACGCGCAGGCACATAGGCCACGTCCCGGCGCGAGGGCACAAACCCTCCGCCCATGTCAAACGCATACGGCGCGCCCGGCAACACGATGCCGATGGAAACAAACGCCTGCAGCCGGTCCTTGCCGCCCATGGTCACCGTGGGCGCGTAGTACGCCACGCGGTCGCCGGGGCGTATGCGCTGCAGCGGCGCCACCTTGCCATGGCACACCTGCATGTAGCCCGCGCCCGGCGTGGCGCAGCCCCGGCGGGCGTGCTGGGCGCAGGCCACGGCGATCCAGTTGCGGCGCGGGGTGGCTGCGGAGGTCGCTGCCGACACAGGCATGTCGCTGCGCGCAGGCTCGGCATCCGGCCAAAGGGGGTGTTGCAGCAGGGCGTCTGTCATGAGAAAAGCTCCTGGTCAAAGAAGCCACCGATGGTGCGGGCCCGCTGCTGACACCGCATTGTCAGTACCTTTGCAGCATCCCTGTGCGTAACTCAAAGCCTCAGACCAGTTGCCCCCACTGCCACAACGCAAACCCGCCCAGCAGCAAGGCCGATGCCCGGTTGATGCGCTGGCGCCAGGCGGGGGTAAAGCGCTGCCGCTGATAGGCAATCGCGCTGGTCAGCAGCAGCCACCAGGCGGCAGAGCCCACCAGCACGCCCGCCACCATCCACAGCGGCGACGGCAGGCTGGGCCGGCCGCCGCCTAGCGAGCCAAACACCGCAATGAACGACACGATGGTGGCCGGGTTGGCCAGCGTCAGCGCAAACGTGCCCGCCGCCAGGCCCAGCAGGCCCCGCGCGTCGCGCGCCGGGGCGGCGTTGTGGGCCACGGGCGCGTGCCAGGTACGCCAGGCCAGCACCAGCAGCAGTGCGCCGCCGCCCAGTGCCAGCGGCGTCCTGGCCTGCGTCAGCCCATCGATGAGCCAGCGCACGCTGAAGGCGCCCACGGCGCCATACACCGCATCGGCTGCAGCGGCGCCCAGGCCCGTGGCCAGCCCGGCCGCCAGGCCCCGCTCCAGGGTGCGTTGCATGGTCAGCAGGCCAATGGGGCCCACAGGGGCCGCGATGAGCACGCCGATCACGGCGGCTTGCAGAAACACGGTGATTGAAGTGAAGTCCATGCACCGATGCTAGGGCGGCGTCTGGCGGTAGAGAATGCAGAAAATTCGGCGAATCCCAAATTAGGTTTCGCTTTTTTCTGTGCCAACCGATAAAGGCTTGTATGGATATCGATGACAAAGCCTGGCGCCTGATCAGTGCGCTGCAGGCCGATGGCCGCGCCTCGCTCAAGGAACTGGCCGAGGCCGTGGGCCTGTCGGTGCCCGCCACGCTCGAGCGCCTGCGCCGCCTGCAAGAGGCGGGCGTGGTGCGCGGCGTGCATGCCGACATCGACCCCGCCAAGGTCGGCTACGGCGTGCGTGCCGTGGTGGGCATCAACGTGCCGCAGCCCGGCAAGAAGGCGCTGATCGACAAACTGTGCCAGTCGCCCCAGGTGCTTGAGTGCCACCATGTCAGCGGCAACGACTCGTATGTGATGCAGGTCGTGGCGCGCGACCTGCCCGATCTGGAGCGCTTCTTGGGCGACATCAACGGCTATGGCGAAACACGCACGTCCATCGTGTTCTCCACGCCCATCCCCCTGCGCGGTCTGGCCCGGCCAGAGGCGGGCTGACCCACACGCTCAGAACGTGATCTTCACCGACGCCGCGCTGCGCTGCGCGTCGCCATGGAACACGGCCTCGATGTTGTTGCCATCCGGGTCCAGCACAAACGCCGCGTAGTAGCCGGGGTGGTAGGCGCGCTCGCCTGGTGCCCCGTTGTCGGTGCCGCCGTGGGCCAGCGCGGCGCGGTAGAAGGCATCCACCATCGCCCGGTCCTGCGCCTGGAACGCCAGGTGCGTGCGGCCGGTCAGGTGCCCCTGCGCGGCCACGCTGTCGGCGGTGGAGACAAACAGCTCATCCGCCCAGAAGTAGTCCTCGGCCGTGCCGCCCATGGGCACGTTCAGTGCGTCGAATACGGCCGAGTAGAACCTGCGGCTGGCGGCGAGGTCGCGCACCACGAGCTGGATGTGGTCGATCAGCCGGCCTCGGTGCAGTTCCTGTGCTTCCATGGGGCCTCCTTTCGGTGAGAGGAATCGGTTCCAGGTCTCAATCGGGTGCATGCAGCCCGACGCGGTTGCCATCCAGGTCATGGATGTGCGCAAAGAACCCCATGCCCGGTGGCAGCGCCTGGCGGGGCAGGGCGACCTGGCCGCCCTGGGCTACCGCGCGCTCCAGCGCTGCGTCGAGCGAGGGCGATGCGTCCAGGTACACCAGCGTGCCGTTGCCCGACACCTGGGGCGCCGTGGGGCCCATCATCAGCGCGCCGCCCGCGCCATCGGCCTCGGGGTCGTAGGCAAACACGGCGCCCTCGCTCGGGCCCATGTTCTCGCGGCGCATGGGCTGGCCCAGCACGGCTTCGTAAAAGGCCTGGGCGCGGTCCAGCTGGGTGGTGGGGATTTCAAACCAGGCGATGGCGTTTTTCATGAAAGGCTCCTTGTCGTTCAACGAGTGATGGAAAGAAAGAAGCCCCGATGGTGAGCGGGGGCTGCTGACAGCGGCGTGTCAGCAGCCTGTCACGCACCGTCACATCGCCGTGGCGGGCGCCGATGCTGCCACCTGCGCCCGAAATGCACGCGGCGACAGCCCCGCATCGCGCGTGAAGGCGCGGGTGAAGTACGCCGGGTCGGCATACCCAAGCGTGTAGGCAATGGTGGCCACGCCCAGGTGCGTGTAGGCCAGGTTGCGCCGCGCCTCGCGCATCAGTCGTGCCTCAATCAGCCGCTGGGCCGACACGCCCGTGGCAGCCCGCGCCACGCGGCTCAGGTGCGTGGGCGACACGGCCAGCGCCCGCGCATAGTCCGCCACCTGCCAGTGCTCAAGAAAATGCGCCTCGATCAGCGCCTCCAGCCGCTGCACCAGGCTGGACTCTGGCGCTGCCGCGTCGCCCGGGCTGTGGTCTTCCATCGCGCGCGCCACCCAGCCCAGCAGCGTGGCGCTCAGGCCCCGCAGCACCAGCGCACGCGCCTTGGCGCGGCCCGAGAACTCCTGCCAGACCTGGCCCATAGCCTGGTGCAGCTCCGGCGGCGCAGGCGCCACAGCGGGCCGCGCCAGGTCGCGCCGCACATCGCCCACGCGCACAAAAATCTCGTCCATCAATTCATCGGCCAGCGTGGCCACCCAGCCTTGCGTGTGCTGCGTAAAGCGGAATGCGTGCACATGCCCCTGCGGCACGTTGATGAGCGCGCCGGCAAACAGCGGCACCCGCTCGCCGTCCAGGTGCGCCATGCCCCCGCCCGAGGTGATCAACAGCACCTGGTGCAGCCGCGTGTGCCGGTGCGGCGCCAGCTCCCAGTCGTGCAGCACCGATCGCTCGGCAATCGTCTCGCAGTGCAGCACATCGGGCAGGTGCAGCGACTCGCCGAACAGGCTGTACGAGCGGATGCCATCGATGTTCGAAAAGTGCATGTTCTGGCTCCATCCGTCCATTCAACGCGGCGACTTTGCCACGTATCTTTGGATGGTCCGTTTGACCCATGTCATGAACACACCAACCACTACTGGAGACGTTATGAAAACCCAGGTTTGCATCATCGGCGGAGGCCCCTCGGGCCTCATGCTCTCGCAGCTCTTGCACCTCAAGGGCATCGACACCATCGTTCTGGAGCGCCAAAGCCGCGAATACGTGCTGGGCCGCATCCGCGCCGGCGTGCTGGAGCACGGCTTTGCCGCGCTGATGCGCGAGGCCCAGTGCGGCGACCGCATGGACAAGGAAGGCGAGATCCACGACGGCTTCATCATTGCCCACGACGGCCAAATGGACCGGGTCGATTTGCACAAGTACAGCGGCGGCAGCTCGGTGGTCGTCTACGGCCAGACCGAGCTGACGCGCGACCTGTACGAAGCGCGCGACCGCATGAAGGGCGTCGTCATCCACAACGCCGAAGACGTGCAACCGCACGACCTGAAAAGCGCCAACCCGTATGTGACCTACCGCAACGGCGACGAGGTGGTGCGCATCGACTGCGACTTCGTCATCGGCGCCGACGGCTTCCACGGCGTGAGCCGCAAGTCCATCCCGCGCGACGTGCTCAAGGAATACGAAAAGGTCTACCCCTTCGGCTGGCTGGGCGTGCTCTCGCGCACCAAGCCGGTCTCGCCCGAGCTGATCTACGCCAAGCACGAACGCGGTTTTGCGCTGTGCTCGCTGCGCTCGCAGGTGCTGAGCCGCTACTACATCCAGGTGCCGCTGACCGACAACGTGGAAGACTGGTCCGACGAAGCCTTCTGGGCCGAGCTGAAACGCCGCCTGCCCGCCGAGGTTGCCGCCCAACTCATCACCGGCCCCTCCATCGAAAAGTCCATCGCCCCCCTGCGCTCCTTCGTGGCCGAACCCATGCGCTTCGGCAACCTGTTCCTGGCCGGCGACGCCGCCCACATCGTGCCGCCCACCGGCGCACGGGGCCTGAACAGCGCCGCATCCGACATCTACTACCTGTACCACGCCATGGTCGCGCACTACAAAGATGGCGACAGCACCGGCCTGGACAAATACTCCGAAAAGGCCCTGGCCCGCGTGTGGAAGGCCCAGCGCTTCTCGTGGTGGATGACGACCATGCTGCACACCTTCCCCGAGTCGCTGGCATACGACCAGAAGCTGCAGGACACGGACCTGGCGTACCTGTTCTCGTCCGAGAAGGCGCTGGGCTCGCTGGCCGAGAACTACGTGGGGTTGCCGTTCTGAGCACCCTGCGGTAGCGCTGCTACCCAGTCAAAGGCTTGCATGGGGTGCCTCCCTGCAAGCCTTTTTTGCGCCCAGATCGGCGTTCAGTGCAAGCAGTCGCGTTGGGCAGCGGTCTCCATCTGCTACGGGAAATTTAGGCAGAACTGATGCTTACGCCAGGACGGTAGGCCCGATAGCATCACACCAAGTTTTCAGATCATTTGCCCAGTGCTGTCGATGTGAGATTCGACGATGGCTTGAACACGATGAAGCTGCTGACGCAGCGTTTTGAGGCAGTGCACTGCGCGGTAGTGAGTGCCCATCAACAGCCAGGAAAATCTCCAAGATGGATTGGGTCCCGATAGTCTTCATTGTCTTCAAGGTGGCCGTGTTCGGCACCGGCATGTTCTTTGCCATCAAGTGGCATTACGACCAAGGGAAGAAGGTGAAAGAAGAAGCCAACAGATCGCAAACGCCGACTGAACGCACGCCGGGCGCGTCGGGGTAGGCGGCTGATGCCACGGGATGCTCTGCCTGGCATCAGACTTCCACCTGCCTGCATCACGCCGTGGTGGCCCACCACCCAAAACTGCGACAGCATCGAGCTCGACAAACACTTCGGCACAGCATTGGCCCGCGTGTAGCAGACCCAGCGCTCCTGGTGGTGGGTGGCGAACGGGAGGGTTGGAAATGGACGCCGTGGGTGTACCGATCTAGCTCACGCTTTTCCCATTTCGCTATCGCCGGGTGCCCTGGCAGTGGACCCAAATGCAGGATTTTTTGCAAACACTTCGGCAATGAAGTCCATGAACACGATGGCCCGTGTTGGAAGCAACCTGTTGGCGACATAGACGATCTGAACGGGCACGGCTGGAGCAAAGTAGTCCTTCAAAATGAACTTCAAGCGACCGCTTTTCAGCCCCTTTTCAAACAGCCACGCCGGTCCATGCCCAACCCCCAGCCCAGCGCTGACCGCTGCGCTCACAGCTTCGGGTGAGTTGACCCGCAACCGGCCCGAAACTGGTATGTCGGCGTCACGAAAGCGCCATGTCGCGCCAGACGTCAGCAAGGTGTAGATCACGCAGTCGTGGTCGCGCAGGTCGTCAGGTGTGCTCGGAACCCCGCGTTTGGCCAGGTAGTCTTTGCTGGCCACGAACACGCGTTCGTACATGCCGATGCGGCGAGCGCGCAATGCACTGTCTTCCAGATGGCCGATGCGAATGGCGAGTTCGGTTCCCTCATTCACGAGGTCCACGTAGCGGTCATTGATCTGGAGATCCAGCGTCAATTGGGGGTAGCGCTCCAGAAAGGCGGGTACATGGGGTAGCACAAAGGCATGCGCCAGCGCGGTCGGGCAGGCCACGCGCAAGAGTCCCGATGGATCAGCGTTGTTCCTGAAGGACGATTCGGATTCATCCACCGCATCCAGAATGCGCCGAATGTCTGCGTAGTAGCGTTCGCCCTCCGGCGTCAGCGACAGCTTCCGTGTGGATCGATGGAGCAATCGCGTTTGCAGGTGGTCTTCCAACGCGGCCACGTAGCGGCTTACGTTCGGCTGGCCCAGTCCCAAGTCACGTCCTGCGGCAGAAAAGCTCCCCGTTTCCACGGCGCGCGCAAAGCAGGTCATCAAAAGAAATCGATCCAAGCCGTCCCCAATTCATGCAATGGTGGCATGAAGCATATTCAAAAGCCGGATCTTATCTATTTGCAGGCATGAATGCACATTTATCCCTGTCGACCAACGTTGGTCGCTATTCACAGGAGAAATCAATGTCGCGCTTGCAAGGTAAACGTACTCTCATCACTGGCGGCACCAGTGGCATCGGCCTGGAAACCGCCAAGCAGTTTTTGGCTGAAGGTGCCCGCGTCATCGTGACGGGTGTCAACCCCGACACGATCGCGAAGGCCCAAGCCGAACTCGGGTCTGAGGTGCTGGTGCTTCGTGCAGATTCGGCCAACGTTGCCGCGCAAAAGCAACTGGCACAAACCGTCAAGGACCACTACGGTCAGCTGGACGTGGCCTTCCTCAACGCTGGCGTGTCCGTCTGGCTGCCCATCGAGGAGTGGACGGAAGAGATGTTTGATCGCTCGTTCGACATCAACGTCAAGGGGCCTTACTTCCTACTCCAGGCTCTGCTGCCGGTGTTTGCGAACCCCGCCTCCGTCGTGCTGACGACGTCCGTCAGTGCCCACGCAGGCGCGGACCGTTCATCCGTCTATGCCGCTACCAAGGCTGCTTTCTTGAACATGTCGAAGACGCTGTCGACAGAGCTGCTGGGCCGTGGCATCCGCGTCAACGCGGTCAGTCCTGGCCCCGTCGAGACTCCGCTGTACGACAAGCTCGGGATTCCCGACGCGTACCGCGAGCAGGTGAATCAGCAGATTGCCGCAACGATTCCGATGGGCCGTTTTGGCACGGCTGATGAGGTGACCAAAGCCGTGCTGTACCTGGCTTCCGACGAATCCCGCTGGACCGTGGGTTCGGAAATCGTGGTGGATGGCGGTCGCCTGCTCAACCGCTGATGGCGCAGTGCGTGCGGTGCGCCAACGTCCGTTGCCGCCGCACCATTACTTTGAAAGAGCTTCATGCCCGAGACGAACCTCACCCTTGTCAGCCATCCTCTTTGTCCTTTCGTGCAACGCGCGGCGATCGTGCTTTTGGAAAAAGAAACACCCTTCGACAGAATCAACATCGACCTGGCCGCCAAACCCGCATGGTTCCTGGCCATCTCGCCGAACGGCAAGGTCCCCTTGCTGCGCGTGCGCCAGCAGGGCGGTACAGAAGCCGTAATTTTCGAGAGCATGGTGATCTGCGAATACCTCGACGAGTCGCAGGATGGCGCGCCCATGTATCCACGCGATGCACTCGCCCGTGCTCGCCAGCGGGGCTGGGTCGAGTTTGGCACAGCGACACTTGCCGACGCGTGGCAGTTTCTCAACGCCACCGAGCGCACGACTGCTGACGCGAAGCAGGCGGCGTTCCGGCTCCGTCTTCAGCAACTGGAAGCGGAACTTGGAACGGGTCCCTATTTCAACGGCGCAGCGTTTGGCATGGTGGATGCCGTTTTCGCCTCCATCTTTCGCTACTTCGACATCCTGGGTCCTGCGGTATCTCACACCATCTTCGAGAACCTGCCACGGGTGACAGCGTGGCGCAGCGCACTGGCGCAGCGCCGCAGCGTCATCGATGCCGTGGGGAGTGACTATGCGGAGCGATTCCGTGCCCACCTTCGTGGGCATGCAGCGTTGCTTGCTCACTGAGCGACAGCGACCTCAAAAAGCAGGTCCCTGGCAACCTCTAATGCAAAGAAAAAAGCCCGGCACAAGCCGGGCTTCCTACTCTCAATCCCCTATCACTTGCAGCTGAAACTGCTTGCGCTCTCCACATCCCCCGTGCCGTTGTAGCGTGCCACCTTCGGGTACACACACAGCGGCCGGGTACGGTTGGCGGACCAGCTGGCGGGCAGCTCGGCATTCACCACGTTGGCGCCTGCGCCGCGTGCCTTCGCCGTCACGCTGTCGGGCGCCTTGCCTTGCTCCACCCAGGCCACCAGCGGGGCCAGCATGTCGAACTGGTCGGTGGCGGGGCCGCCGGAGCAGTGGTTCATGCCGGGCACCAGGAACAGGCGGGCAAAGGCATCAGCCTTGCCGCTGTGGTTGGCCTGCAGGCGGTCCATCCAGTTGGCGGTGTCCATGGGCGAGAACACGCCGTCGGCCACGCCGTGGAAGACGATCATCTTGGCGCCCCGGTTTTTCAGGGTGCCCAGGTCAGCTTCGTTGGGTGGGGTCATGTAAGACCAGGGCGACTCTGTGTACGTGGTGTTGGTGGCGAACATCTTGGGGTAGTCCGTCTCCATGCTGAAGTTCAGCGCGTACTGCATGCCGGGGATGGCGGTGAACGCTGCCATGCTGGATGGGGGCGAGGTGAAGATGAAGGCCACTGCACCTGCGTCACGCGTGGCAGGCGAGCCAAAGTGCCACGACGCAAAGTTGGCGCCTGCAATGCCGGGGTCAAACCAGGTGCCGGTGTACAGCGCTTCGCCCTTGCTGTTCTTGGGGCCTGCAAATACGCTGGCCAGCACGCTCTTTTGTTCGCTGGTGATGCACGAGCCGTCGCGCGAGCCGGTACAGGTGGGCACGTCGGTCTGCAGGTTGAAGGCGGCCTGGCAGGCGGCCACGTCGTTGACCTGGCCGTCGGTCGCGCCGTCCAGTGCGTCGCACTTGGCGACGATCTTGCTGCTGATGAGCTTGAACTCGGCGGGTGTCACTGCTGACGTCAGGTCGGGCTGGCCGGCCGAATCGGTGGTGGTGCTGACCTTGGCGTATTGCTGCGCCTTCCACAGCTGCGTGGTGGCGGCCTTGGGCAGGTGGAAGCCGGGGTTGCCCGCAAGGATGCCGTCGTACTGGTCGGCATAGCGCGATGCGCCCACCATGGCGTGGCGGCCTCCGTTGGAGCAGCCGGCCAGGTACGAGCGGTCGGGCGCCTTGCCGTAGGCGCTCTTGATGAGGTTCTTGGCCATGGGGGTGAGGGTGCCCACGGCCTGGTAGCCGTAGTCCAGCCGGGCCTGCGGGTCTACGCCAAAGAACGGGGTGGGGGCACCGTGGCCTGCGTCAGAGCTGAGCACTGCAAAGCCCTGTACCAGACCGGGGGCTACCGGGGCGGCGCCGCTCACCGAGCCCAGTGCAAGCACCACGCTGCCGTCCAGCCCGCCGTTGGCCTGGTGCAGAAAGCGGCCGTTCCATTCCACGGGCAGGCGCATTTCAAACCCGATGGCGTAGCTGGCGCCGTCCACGGGGCCGGTGCGCTCTTTCATCTTGCCTTTGACGAGGCAGTGTGCGGGCGCCTGGGTAGTCACGTTCTGCAGCGTCAGCGGGCCAGCGGGCACCTGCTCGGCCGAGGTGATGCGTGTGTCGGGCAACGCCAGGCTGCTGGCCAGTGTGGCGCACGACTGCAGGGTGGCCGGTGTGGCGGCGGAGAGCTGGGGCAGGGCTGCATCGGACGAGCCGCCGCAGCCCATGAGCAAGGCGGCGGCGACGGCCGAGAGTGCCAGGGGTTGGTGGGCACGCATCCGGTTTCTTCTCATCTTCAAGCGCATGGTGTTGTCTCCAGTGGTTTTTTTGAGGCGCAAGGAAACCCGCAACGTGGCCTCAACACGCTGTGGGAGATGGGGTGGGGGGATTGGTTGTTTGCTACGAAATTGGTAGCTGTTGGTGCTTATCCATCAGGCGGTGGCAGCCATTTTTGGTCTGGCTTCCAGCGCCCGGGCAATGCGTTGGCGCAGCATCGCGGCGCGCATGTCGAATTCGGGCAGCACCCACTGGGCGAGCGCCTGGGCGGGGGCGGTCCAGCGGTCGGATTCCCGCAGGGGCTCGCTCCCACGCTCGCCTTTGCCTGCTGCGCCGATCTCGCCCCAGGCCCAGTCCAGCAGCACCAGCGCCACGGCGCGCAGGTAGTCGTCGGCCACCCAGTAGGGCAGTTCGGGGTCGGATTGGGCGGCAATTGCCAGGGTCTGCGTGATCTCGACCAGCGCATGGCGGCGTGCGCTGGCGGCGGGGCTGGGCGCTGCGCCGGGCAGCGTGGCCAGCAGTGCGGCCAGGCCCTGGCCGCCGTCGGCCAGCACCTTGCGCACCAGCAGGTCGATGGCCTGGATTTCGTTGGTGCCCTCGTAGATCATGGCCACGCGCACGTCGCGCACGATCTGCTCGATGCCCCATTCGCTCACATAGCCGTGGCCGCCAAACACCTGCAGGCAGGCGCTGGCGCCATGGAACCCTTGGTCGGTGAGCGCAGCCTTGAGCACGGGGGTGACCAGCGCGCACCAGCGCTGCGCGGCGGCGCGTTCGCCCGCGTCGGCGCTGTGTTTTGCCATATCCAGCTGCAGAGCCGTGTGGTAGGCCAGCACGCGGCCGCCGTCGATCCAGGCACGTTGCGTGTGCAGGATGCGGCGGATGGCGGGGTGGTCTTGAATGAGGCTGGTGTCCTTGGCGCCGGGGGCGCGCATCTGGCGGCGCTCTGCGGCGTAGGCGCTGGCCTTTTGCCACGCGGCCTCCAGCAGGCCGATGCCTTGCAGGCCCACATGCAGGCGCGCGGCGTTCATCATGACGAACATGGCGTTCAGGCCCTTGTTCGGTTCGCCCACCAGCCAGCCGGTGGCGTCGTCAAAGCGCATCACGCAGGTGGGGCTGCCGTGCAGGCCCATCTTTTCTTCGATGCGCTCGCAGACCACGGCGTTGCGGCTGCCGTCGGGCAAGACTTTGGGCACCAGGAACAGCGACAGGCCCTTGGGCCCCGCAGGTGCATCGGGCAGGCGCGCCAGCACCAGGTGCACGATGTTGTCCGTCAGGTCGTGTTCGCCGCCGGAGATAAAAATCTTGCTGCCGTTCACCCGCGCGCTGCCGTCGGGCTGGGGCATGCCGCGTGTGCGCACCATGCCCAGGTCGCTGCCCGCGTGCGCTTCGGTGAGGCACATGGTGGCCAGCCATTCGCCGGTGGCGACTTTCTCCAGGTACTGCGCCTTGAGGGCGTCGCTGGCGTGGTGCTTGATGCATTCGTACGCGCCATGCAGCAGGCCGGGCGCCATGGTCCAGCCGTGGTTGGCACCGGCCAGCCATTCAAACAGCACACATTCGAGCACCGCAGGCAGGCCCTGGCCGCCGTCTTCGGGTGCGCAGGCCAGTGCGGGCCAGCCGCCTTGCCAGAAAGCCTGGTACGCATCGCGGAAGCCGGGGGGCGTGTGCACCTGGCCTGCGTCAAACCGGCAACCCACTTCATCGCCCGTGCGCTGCAGCGGGGCCACGGCGGTGTCCACAAACTTGGCGGCTTCTTCCAGCACCTGCGCCGCCAGCTCGCCATCGGTGTCGGCAAACGGCGCCAGCGCCTGCCACTGCGCAGGGGCCTGCAGCACCTCGGTCAGCAGGAACTGGATGTCGGTGAGGGCCTGGCGTGCTTGCATGGATTGCTCTTGATTTGATAGCTATTGGCGCTTGATGGACGCGCGGTAACGCGCTGTTTTCTTCTACATTTCGCCGGAGGAAGCCTGGGGCGGTGTGCGCCCTGGCTTCGACAGGCTCAGCCCGAACGGGTGGGGTGGCGCAACGCCCACGCGTCTCGAAGGCGCCAAACGTCGATACCGGCGCGACCCCAGGCCAGCGCCACCGTGGAACTGGCTTTGCCAGGCCACGGGTGGCGTCCCCCTCAGGGGGAAGGCGCGCCAGCGCCTCAGGGGGAATCAAGAATCTGCGGTGAAACCGATCTTCTTGATCAGCGGGCCCCAGGTGTCGTACTCGGCCTTTTGCCAGCGCGCCTGTTCCTCGGGCGTGGAGCCGTGGGGCATCAGGCCCACGATGGCCAGGCTGTCGATGACCGACTTTTCCTTCAGCGCGGCGTTGATGGCGGCGTTGGCAGCAGCAATCACGGGCTTGGGCGTGGCGGCCGGGGCGTAGAAGCCAAACCATTCTTCGGTGGTCAGCTCAGGGAAGCCCTGTTCGGCAAACGTGGGCACGTCTGGCACATAGATGGAGCGCTTGGGGCCCGATGTGGCCAGGATGCGCAGCTTGCCCGCCTTGTAGTTGGCGATGAAGTCACCGTGTGGCGTGACCATGGCCGCCACCTGGCCGCCGACCACGTCCGTCACGCCAGGGATGGAGCCACGGTAGGGCACATGGCGCAGGTCCACGCCGCTGTTGATGCCCAGCAGCGCGCCCAGGAAGTGGGGCGTGGAGCCCGCGCCGGGCGAGCCGTAGCTGGCGTCCTTGGGGTTGGCCTTGGCCCAGGCCAGGAAGTCCTTCACCGTCTTGACGCTGGCGGGCACCATGGGGCCCACGGCCAGGCCGTGGTGCATGATGGCTGCGATCGACACGGGCGCGAAGTCCTTGTCGGTGTAGTTCATCTTGCTGTAGATGTGCGGGTAGTTGGCCAGGGCCGACACCTGCGCCACGGCCAGCACCGAGCCGTCGGCGGGGGCGCCCTTCAGCGTCTCCAGTGCAATGCGGCCGCCTGCGCCGGGCTTGTTCTCCACCACGCCAGGGTTCTTACTGAACGCGCTGCCAGCCCACTTCTCGGCCACGCGGCGGGCCACGGTGTCGCCCGAGCTGCCAGCGGGGAAGCCGAAATACACCTTCACTTGGTCTACCTGCGCGTGGGCGGCAAAGGGATGCAGGGCGCCCAGCGCGGCGCTGGCGCCAAAGGCCTGGACGAGTTGTCGGCGGGTGATGGTCATGGTGTTGTCTCCTGGTGTGACGGGGTAGAACTCAAACAAGAAAAACGGGGCTTTTTCATACCCTCTGGTTATCTAGCGTATGGCAAGCGGCGAATAGCGGATAGCGACGCATTTCCTGAGGCGCTCAAAACTGGCGCTGCGCAGGCCAGTGCCACCGTGGAACTGGCTTTGCCAGGCCACGGGTGGCGTCCCCCTCCCGCAGGAGAGGGGGAAGGCGCGAAGCGACTCAGGGGGTGCATTACCGTGGTGCCATGCGAAGGGCGCCGTCAAGGCGAATCACTTCGCCATTCAGGTGCCCGTTGGTCACGATGTGGCAGGCCAGCTCGGCAAACTCCTCGGGCTTGCCCAGGCGTGGCGGGAAGGGGATGCTGGCCGCCAGCGACTGCTGCACGGCCTCGGGCAGTTCCTTCATCAGCGGTGTGGCAAACAGGCCGGGCGCCACGGTGCACACGCGGATGGCGTGCTGCGCCAGGTCGCGTGCCATGGGCAGCGTCATGCCGGCCAGACCCGCCTTCGATGCGCTGTAGGCCTGCTGGCCCACCTGGCCGTCAAAGGCGGCGACGGAGGCGGTGAACATCATCACGCCGCGCTCGCCGTTGTCCAGCGCGTCCAGCTTGCTGCAGGCGGCTGCAAACAGGCGGCTCACGTTGTACGTGCCGATCAGGTTGATGTTGACCACGCGCACAAAGTCTTCGAGCGGCGCGGCGCTGCCGTCGCGCTGCACCACGCGCTTGGCGCTGCCGATGCCGGCCACGTTCATCAGGATGCGCGCGGGGCCGTGGGCGGCAGCGGCCTTGTCGATGGCGGCCTGCACGCTGGCGGGGTCGGTGATGTCGCAGGGGCAGGCTACGCCGCCAATGTCTGCGGCGACTTTTTCAGCCAGCTCGGCATTGCGGTCCAGCACCGCGACCTTGGCGCCCTGGGCGGCTAGTGCGCGTGCGGTGGCTTCGCCGAGGCCCGATGCGCCGCCGGTCACGAGGGCGGCTTGTCCTTGAATCTGCATGGTGGTGTCCTTGTGTGGTCAGTTCAGATGGGTTCAGTTCAACGCTGGGGCACGAGCGTGAACGGCAGGTTGCCGTCGTGCAGCGCGTTCACCAGGTCGGCGCGGTGCTTGAGCACAGCGCGCTGGTTGATGGAGCCCTTGTCGGTGATCTCGCCCTTGTCGAGCGAAGGCGGCTCGGCCATCAGGTGCATGCGCGCCACGCGGGTGGCGCTGCCGGTGGCCTGCGCGGCCAGCTGGTTGATGACCTGTTGAAAGTGTTGCTGCACGGGGGCGCTTTCCAGCACCTGCTGCAGGCTGGCATCGCCCGGCAGGCCCGCGAGCGTGCGGATGTGGGGCGTGGGGATCAAGAGCGCGCCGACCTCCTTGAGGTTGATGCCGGTGATGACGGCATCCTGCACATAGGGTGCGCAGGCGGCGATGATCTTTGCGCGCATGGGGCCCACGCTCACAAAGGTGCCGGTGCTGAGCTTGAAGTCTTCGGCAATGCGGCCGTCGAACTTCAGGCCCTTGTTCAGGTCGGCTTCGTCGATCCACTTCACGGCGTCGCCCGAGCAGTAGAAGCCTTCGTCGTCGAAGGCCTCTTGCGTGGCTTCGGCATTGCGCCAGTAGCCAGGCGTGATGTTGGGGCCGCGATAGCGCACTTCGATCTTGCCGTCGATGGGCACGAGCTTGAGTTCCAGCCCTGGCGTGGGCACGCCGATGTCGCCCGCCTGCACGTTGGGGCTGTTCACGGCCACGCAGAAGGGGCAGCCTTCGGTCATGCCCAAGCCGGTGTTCATCACGATGCGCTCGCCCACCTCTTGCTCGGCCACCTCAAAGAGGGCATCCCAGATGGGCTGCGAGAGCGCGGCGGCGGCAAAGAAGAACATCTGCACGCGGCTGAGCAGGTTCTTGCGCAGCTGCGCGTCGGTCTTCATGGTGTGCGCCAGCACCTCGAAGCCCGTGGGCACGTTGAAGTACACCGTGGGCGCGATCTCGCGCAGGTTGCGGATGGTCTCGGCCATGCCGGCTGGCGTGGGCTTGCCTTCGTCCAGGTACAGCGTGCCGCCGTTGTAGATGACGATGCCGAAGTTGTGGTTGCCGCCAAAGGTGTGGTTCCACGGCAGCCAGTCCACCAGCACCAGGTCTTGCTCGGTCAGCACGGGCATGGACTGGTTCATCTGCTGCAGGTTGGCAGCCCACATGCCGTGCGTGACGATCACGGCCTTGGGCGCCTTGGTGGAGCCCGAGGTGAACATGAACTTGGCGATGCTGTCGCCGGTGATGGCGGCGTGCGCTGCATCCACAGCGGGCGTGGCCTCGGTGCCCAGCAGCGTGCTGAACCGCGTGGTGTTGCGGCCGGGCAGCGTGCCCTCGATCAGCGCCACTTCCACATCGGCGCCCACCGTGGCGTTGATGGCAGCGGCAAAGCGCTCGCCGCTGCTGGCAAACACCAGGCCGGGCGTGAGGGTGTCGATGGCGTGGCGCAGCTTGTCGTAGTCCTTGCTCACGGTGGAGTAGGCGGCCGACACGGTGCACTGCGGCACACCGGCCACCAGGCAGCCCAGCGACAGCAGGGCGTGCTCCAGGTCGTTTTCGCTGAGCATGACCACGGGGCGGTCGGCGCTCAGGCCGCGGTCCAGCAGCGCCTGCGCAATGCGGCGGGCGCCATCCCAGGCTTCGCGGTAGCTGATGTGGCGCCAGTCACCCAGGCTGCCGTCGGCGTTCTTCAAGCGCTGGGCCATCCAGGTGCGGTCGGGGGTGGTCTGCGCCCAGTGGGCGAGGCGGTCGGTCAGCCGCACGGGGTGGGGCTGCAGGTCTTGCGTGGCGCGCACATAGACCACGCCGTTGTCGCCCTGGCGGGTGGTGACCTCGGTCACGCCAAAGCGCAGGGGCCGGTAGCGGGGGGAGGGGAGGTTTGCCGTCATGAAAGCGGGTCTCGGTGCGGTTGCGGGCGCCAGGCGGCGGGCGTCAGGCCTTCTTGACCTTGGCGGCCTTGCCGTCCAGGAAGGCGCGCACGCGGGCCTTGGCCTCGGGCGCGCTCTGGGCGATGGCGGCCATCATGGCCTCGGCCATCAGGCCCTGGTCGGCGGGCTGCTCGGCAATGCGGGGCAGCGCATGCATCAGGGCGTAGTTGGTCAGTGGGGCGTTTTGCGCAATGCGCTGGGCCAGCTCGAAGGCCTTGTCAAACGCCGTGCCGGTGGGCACGAGGTATTGCGCAAAGCCTACCTTTTCGCCGTCCACCGCGTTGTAGACACGGCCGGTCATCATCATGTCGGTCATGCGGGCCGTGCCGATCAGGCGCGGGATGCGCACCGCGCCGCCGCCGCCCACAAAGATGCCGCGCGAGCCTTCGGGCAGCGCGTAGAACGTGGTCTCGTCGGCCACGCGGATGTGGCAAGCGCTGGCCAGCTCCAGCCCGCCGCCCACCACGGCGCCATGCAGTGCGGCGATGACGGGCACGGGACCGAACTGCACGCGGTCCAGCGCCGCATGCCACATGCGCGAGTGCTGCAGGCCCTGGCCCGCGTCGCGCTCTTTCAGCTCCGACAGGTCCAGGCCCGAGCAGAAGTGCTCGCCCTCGCCGTCGATCACGGCAGCGCCCACGCTGGCAGGCAGGTTGTCCATCACATCGCGCAGCGCCAGGATCAGGCCGTCGTTCAGCGCGTTGCGCTTGGTGGGGCGGGTGAGCCGGATGACCGCGATTTCCTCGCGTTCGCCACGGATTTCTAGGGAGATGTCGGAGGTCTTGGTCATGGTGGTGTGGGTGAGTTAGAGAAATTATGGTTATCAAAAATAACTAAAACAAGGCCATTCAGTCGCTCTTTGGTAGGTGGTTTCCCTAGCTTTTCGGGATGTCCATTTGGTTATGATAAATAACTAAAATGCACCACAACGCCGCCAAGGACCTGCCATGAACGCCTTCATCCCCTACGGTATCTACTGGTCGTCCCCTTTTGCCAAGTGGCAGGGCACGCTGGCCAACCTCAACGCGCTGCCGCTGGCCGCTGCCGTGGGCAAGCAGGCGCTGACTGCGCGCGGCTATGACCTGGCGGCGGTGGACCTGGCCATCCTGGGCATCACCAACCCGCAAAAGGGCAGCTTCTACGGCCTGCCCTGGGTCACGGGCCTCATGGGCATCGACCGCGTGGCGGGCCCCACGGTGCAGCAGGCCTGCGCCACCAGCGTGCGCGCGCTGCAGATGGCCGCACAAGAGGTGGCCTGCGGCACCGCCACCAGCGCGCTCTTGGTGATGGCCGACCGCCAGTCCAACGGCCCGGTGGTGTACTACCCCGATTCGAGCGGCACCGGTGGCTACGGCATCACCGAGCACTGGGTGCCCGACAACATGGGCCACGACCCGTATGCCAAGAACCCCATGCTGCAGACCGGCGAGAACGTGGCCGCGCGCTATGGCATCAGCACCGAAGAGCAGCACGCGCTCAAGCTGCACCGTTACACGCAGTACCAGGCGGCGCTGGCCGACGACCGCGCGTTCCAGAGGCGCTACATGGCCGACGTGCCCGTCACCGATTCGAAATTCCGCAAGCAGACCGGCACGCTCAGCACCGACGAAGGCATCTTCCCCACCACCGCCGAGGGCCTGGCCAGGCTCAAGCCGGTGAAGGAAGGTGGCACCGTGACCTTCGGCGGGCAGACGCACCCGGCCGACGGCAATGCGGGCGCCATCGTCACCACCCGCGAACGGGCGCGCGCCGTGGCCACCGACCCCGGCATCGAAGTCGAGATCCTGGGCTTTGGCATGGCGCGTGTGGAGGCGGGCTACATGCCCATGGCGCCGTCCCCCGCCGCGTTCAATGCACTCAAGAACGCAGGCCTGTCCATCAGCGATGTGGCGGCCATCAAGACCCACAACCCCTTTGCCGTGAACGACATCGCCCTGGCGCGCGACACCGGCTTTGCCTGGGAGCGCATGAACAACTACGGCAGCTCCATCATCTGGGGCCACCCGCAGGCGCCCACCGGCATGCGCGCCATCATCGAACTGATTGAAGAGCTGGTGCTGCGCGGCGGCGGCGTGGGCCTGTTCACCGGCTGCGCTGCGGGCGACACCGGCTATGCCACCGTGCTGCGCGTGACCGACAGCAAAACCACTTCCAAGGCCTGACCATGACGACCGCTTCGACAAGCTCTTTCTCTGCCCCCTTGAACGCCTGGTTGGTGGACGGCGTGCGCACGCCCATGGTGGACTACTGTGGCCCGCTGGGCCATGTGTCCCCCACCGACATGGGCATCAAGGTCGCGCGCGCCGTGCTGGCGCGCAGCGGCGTGCCAGCGGCCGATGTGGGCTCGGTCATCACCGGATCGATGGCGCAGGCCGATTTCGACGCGTTTGTGCTGCCGCGCCACATTGGCCTGTACGCGGGTGTTCCCTTGGACGTGCCCTCTATCCTGGTTCAGCGCATCTGCGGCACCGGCTTTGAGCTGTTCCGCCAGGCCGCCGACCAGATCGCGCTGGGCTACACCGACGTGGCGCTGGTGGTGGGCACCGAGTCCATGACGCGCAATCCGATTGCCGCCTACACGCACCGCACCGGCTTCAAGCTGGGCGCGCCCGTGGAGTTCAAGGACTTCCTGATGGAAGCGCTGATCGACACCGCAGGCCCCGTCACGATGATCGAGACGGCCGAGAACCTGGCCAAGAAGTACGGGATCACGCGCGAGGACGTGGACGCCTATGCCTCGCAGTCCTTCGCCCGCGCGCTCAAGGCGCAGGAAGACGGCTTTCTGGCGGGCGAGATCGTGCCCGTGGTCAGCGAAAAATTTGAACTGGAAGGCTATGCCACGCGCGGCATCACGCTGCCCCGCAAGGTGGCACAGCTCGACCGCGACACGCACCCGCGCCCGTCGCCGGTGGAAGCGTTGGCGGGCCTGCGCACCGTGTACCCCGGCGGCGTGCAGACGGCGGGCAACAGCTCGGCCCTTGTCGATGGCGCCGTGGGCGCCGTGGTGGCCAGCGATGCCTATGTGCAGCAGCGCGGCCTGAAACCCCTGGCGCGCCTGCGCGGCGTGGCCGCCGTGGGTGTGGCACCCGAATACATGGGCATCGGCCCGGCCCCGGCCATCCGCGCGCTGCTGGCACGCACCGGCCTCACGCTGGAGGACATCGGCCTGTTCGAGATCAACGAAGCCCAGGGCGCGCAGACCCTGGCCGTGGGGCGCGAGCTGGGGCTCGATCTGAACAAGCTCAACGTGAACGGCGGCGCGATTGCGCTGGGCCACCCGCTGGCCGCAACTGGCGTGCGCCTGACGGTGACCCTGGCGCGCGAGCTGCGCCGCCGTGGCCTGCGCTATGGCATCTCCAGCGCCTGCGTGGGCGGTGGGCAGGGCATTGCACTGCTCATTGAAAACACCGACGCGTAACCCAGTCTTCACACCCATTTGCAAGAGCACAGCACCATGAAAATCATCACCGCAGCCCAGGCCGGCGCCCTGATTCCCGACAACGCCACCATCTTCCTGGGCGGCCTGGCCGTCTCCAGCCTGCCCGAGGAAGTGCTCAAGGGCGTTGAAAAGAACTTTCTGGAAACCGGCCACCCGCGCAATGCGACCACCTGGGCCTGCGGTGCCATCGGCAACAGCAAGGATGCAGGCATGGTCCACTTTGCCCACCCCGGCATGATCAAGCGCACCGTGGCGGGCCACTTCGGCCAGACGGGTGCCGAGATGATGAAGATGGTGTTCGATGGCGAAGTCGAGGCCTACAACTTCCCGCAGGGCAGCCTGTCGCACCTCACGCGCCACATCGCCAGCCGCAGCCCCGGGCTGCTGACCAAGGTGGGCCTGGGCACGTTTGTGGACCCGCGCATCGAAGGCGGCAAGCTCAACAGCAAGTCCACCGAAGACCTCGTGAAACTGGTGGAGTTCAACGGCGAGGAATGGCTGTTCTACCCCGCGCCCAAGATCGATGTCGCCATCATTCGCGGCACCGTGGCCGATGAGAACGGCAACCTCACGCTCGACAAGGAAGGCGTGCTGCTCGAGCAGATCAACATCGCCCACGCGGCCAAGGCCTGCGGCGGCATCGTGATCGCGCAGGTGGAGCGCATCGTGAAGGCGGGCAGCCTGCACCCCAAGTCAGTCAAGGTGCCGGGTGTGTCGGTGGACTATGTGGTGGTGAGCCAGCCTGAAAACCACATGCAGACCATCACCACGCAGTTCAACCCCGCACTGTGCGGCGACGTGCGCGTGCCGGTGAACTCGCTCGAACCCATGCCCCTGGACGAACGCAAGGTGATCGCGCGCCGCTCGGCGCTGGAGCTGCTGCCGGGCGCCATCACCAACCTGGGCATCGGCATCCCGGCCGGTGTGCCTTCGGTGGCGGCGGAAGAGGGCGTCTCGGACCAGTTCACGCTGAGTGTGGAAAGTGGCATCACCGGCGGCATCCCCGCGCAGCTGGGCGACTTTGGCACGGCCTACAACGCCGACGCGATCATCGAGCAGTCGCTGCAGTTCGACTTCTACGACGGCGGCGGGCTGGACGCGAGCTTCCTTGGCCTGGCGCAGGCCGACAACCACGGCAACGTGAACGTGAGCAAGTTCAACGGCCGACCCGTGGGCTGCGGCGGGTTTGTGAACATCACGCGCGCCACCAAGAACCTGGTGTTCTGCGGCACTTTCACGGCCGGGGGGCTGGAGGTGAAGGTGGGCGACGGCCAGCTCACCATCGTCAAGGAAGGCCGCTCGCGCAAGTTCATCGAGAAGGTCGAGCAGATCACCTTCAACGGGCTGGATGCGGCCAAGCGGGAGCAGAACGTGCTCTTCGTGACCGAACGCGCCGTGTTCCACCTGACCACCGAAGGCCTGGAGCTGACCGAGATCGCGCCAGGCGTTGACCTGGAGCGCGATGTGCTGGCGCACATGGGCTTCAAGCCGATCATGCGCAACGTGAAGACCATGGACCCTGGGCTGTTCCGCGAAAAGTGGGGCGGGCTGGCGGCGGCCATGGCGGCGAAGTCTGAGGTGGTGGCATAGGTGGCCGCAGGCCAATAGACGGGGCGCAGAAGCTGCTCGAAGCCAGGCACACAACCAAGGACCAAGGGGCGCTGGCTGCAGCGCCCCTTTTCTTTGTCAGGCCCCGTCGCGGGCGTAGACCTTTTGCAGCAGGCGGATCAGCGTCTTGCGCTCGGTGGCGGTGAGGCCTGCGGTGGCGTCCACCTCCAACTGTGCCGCGGTCTGCTCGGCCTGGGCGGTCAGCTCCACGCCGGCGGGCGTCAGGTGCAGGCCCATGGCACGGCCGTCGCTCGGGTGGGGGCGGCGCTCGATCAGGCCGCGCCGCTCCAGCGCCGCAATCAGGCCCACCAGGTTGGGCGGCAACACGCCCAGCGTCACGCACAGCTGGCGTGAGGTCACGCCCGGGTTGTGCGCCACCAGCGACAGCACCGAAAAATCCACCACCTTGAGCCGGTACACCGCCATGCGCTCCATGAACACCTCGATCACGGCCAGCGACGCGCGCCGCGCGTTGTAGCCCACCAGGGTGCGCAGAAAACCGGTGTCCACCGATTCAGGCGCGGGCGTGGCCGGGGTGTCGAGCGTGGCAGCGGTGGTCTTTTTGGAAGTGCGGGGGCTGGGCATGGGGCGATTGTGGCGGCGCAGTGTGGGGATGGGTGCAAGACAGCGGAAAATTTGATTCAAATCAGCCGTCTGCGCCTGTCTGTATTGCCTATTTAGCTATGAAAATGATAGTTAATAAAGGGTGAAAACCCGCAGCAGCAGGCCCCTGCCCTGCGCGTCAGGCGGGGTGGCGCAGCACGCGGCGGTACTGCACGGCCTCGGCCACATGGCCCACCTCGGTGTCGGTGGCGCCTGCCAGGTCGGCAATGGTGCGGGCCACCTTGAGCGCGCGGTGGGTGCTGCGCGCCGACCAGCCCAGGCGGGCGGCAGCGGTGTTCAGGAACTTGGCGGCGGCATCCTGCAGCTGCAGGTGGGTGTCGATCTCCTGGCCCTGCAGCGCCTGGTTGGCCTTGCCCTGGCGGGACAGCGCGCGCTGGCGAGCCTGTTCCACCCGCGTGCGGATGGCGGCGGTGGATTCGCCTGCGGGGGCCTGCACCAGTTGCTCGGCGGGCAGGGCGGGCACTTCCACATGCAGGTCGATGCGGTCCAGCAGCGGGCCGCTGAGCTTGGCCTGGTAGCGGTTCACCTGGTCAGGCGTGCAGCGGCAGGCGCGCTGTGTGGAGCCCAGGAACCCGCAGGGGCAGGGGTTCATGGCCGCAATCATCTGAAAGCGCGCCGGAAACTCCGCGCGCTGCGCTGCGCGGGCGATGGTGATGTGGCCGGTCTCCAGCGGCTCGCGCAGGGCCTCCAGCGCGGCCCTGGGGAACTCAGGAAGCTCATCCAAAAATAGAACGCCTTGGTGCGCCAGGGAGATTTCGCCCGGGCGCGGGGGCGAGCCGCCGCCCACCAGCGCCACCGCGCTGGCCGTGTGGTGTGGCTGGCCGGTCGGCCGCTGGCCCCAGGCCTCGGGGCGAAAGCGCCCGGCCAGGCTGGCAATGGCGGCGCTCTCCAGCGCCTCTTCCACCGTCATCGCGGGCAGCAGGCCTGCAAAACGCTGCGCCAGCATCGACTTGCCCGAGCCCGGTGGCCCAGCCATCAGCAGGCTGTGACCACCTGCCGCAGCAATCTCCAGCGCACGCTTGGCGGCCGCCTGGCCTTTGACATCGGCCATGTCGGGGCCGGTGGTGCGGGTGGCCATGGGGGTGGCGGCCAGGCGGGTCCAGCCGTCGTTGGCAACGTCGGCATCGCCGCCTGCCACGCTGCCCGGGGGCAGAAAGGCGCGCACCACGTCCAGCAGGTGGCGCGCGCGCACCACCTGGGCGGCGGGCACCAGGGCGGCCTCTTCGGCGCTGCCGGGGGGCAGCACCAACTGGGTGTCGATCTGCTGCGTCTGCAGCGCCAGGCTGGTGGCCAGGGCGCCGCGCACGGGGCGCAGCTCGCCCGACAGCGACAGCTCGCCCGCAAACTCGTAGCCCGCCAGGCGGCTGGCGTCCACCTGCCCGCTGGCGGCGAGGATGCCCAGGGCAATTGGCAAGTCGAAGCGGCCGGAATCCTTGGGCAAATCAGCGGGCGCCAGGTTCACGGTAATGCGCTTGTTGCTGGGGAACTCCAGCCCCGCGTTCTGCAGCGCCGAGCGCACCCGCTCGCGGGCTTCCTTCACTTCCACCTCGGCCAGCCCCACCAGGGTGAAACTGGGCAGGCCGTTGGCCAGATGCACTTCCACGGTGACTGAAGGCGCCAACATCCCCAGAAGGGCGCGGCTTTGCACCAAAGCAAGACTCATGAAGCGGTTTCTCCCCAGATGGGTGCGTTTTCGGGTGTTTTGGCGCGGGGTGGCGGGTTCTTGCACCAGATGGGTGCGACGTGCCCGGCGCGATCCCCACCACTGTACTGGGGATTGTTGTAACCCAACGCAACCGCACCCGGTCCGCACGCGCAGGGCCTGCGGAGGCAATGGCACGGTCCGTGCTTAAAGCGCTTGTCCCTACTTTGTCCAACCGGAGGAAACATGACCCGCGCCATCATCAAGACCCTGGGCGTTGCCCTTGTTGCAACCCTTCCCATGCTGGCCAGCGCCCAGCTCACCGCCAATGTCAGCCTGACCACGAACTACAAGTTCCGTGGCCAGGACCAGGACACGTCCAAGGCCAAGGCCGTCAAGCCCGCCCTGCAAGGCGGGTTTGACTACACCTTCGGCGAATCCGGCTGGTACGTGGGCAACTGGAACTCCAGCGTGGACTGGCTGTCCGGCAACTCGCTCGAATCCGACCTGTACGGCGGCTACAAGTTCAAGGCCGGCGGCGTGGACCTGGACGTGGGCCTGCTGACCTACATCTACCCCGGCAACAGCGCTGGCAACACCACCGAAGTCTATGGCGCTGCCACCCTCGGCCCCGTGACGGCCAAGTACTCGCACACCCTGTCCAAGGACTACTTTGCCTACGCAGGTCCTGGCATGAAGGGCCGCAACACCGGCTACCTGAACCTGGCGTTTGCCCAGGAAGTGGCGCCCAGCACCACGCTGAAGGCATCGGTGGGTTTCACCCGCTTTGGTGGTGACATCACCGCCCCCAACTTCATGGACTACAGCCTGGGCGGCTCGTACGACTTCGGCGGCGGCGTGTCCCTCGGCGCTGCCGTGGTGGGCGCCACCAAGAAGGCCTTCTACGGCCCGGTCAACAAGTCGCGCGTGATCGTCACGCTCACCAAAACCCTGTAAGTCTCAATGGGCGCCGGTGGCGCCCATTCCGGAGGATCTGAAAATGAAAATGGTGACAGCCATCATCAAGCCCTTCAAGCTCGACGAAGTGCGCGAAGCGCTCTCCGACATCGGCGTGCAAGGCATCACGGTGACCGAAGTCAAAGGCTTTGGCCGCCAGAAGGGCCACACCGAGCTGTACCGCGGTGCAGAGTACGTGGTGGACTTTTTGCCCAAGGTCAAGATCGAAGCCGCCATCGCGGACGACCTGGTGGACCGCGTGATCGAGTCCATCGAAAGCGCCGCGCGCACCGGCAAGATCGGTGACGGCAAGATTTTTGTGACCCACCTGGAGCAGGTGGTGCGCATCCGCACCGGCGAAACCGGCAAGGAAGCCCTGTAAGGGCCCGGTCGCAACAGACACAAGAGAAGAAATGCCATGAAAAAACTGCTTGCTTCCTTCATCCTGGGGCTGGGTCTGCTGACCATGGGCAATCTGTCCCTGGCCCAGGCGCCTGCCGCCGAACCAGCGGCCGCCACCGCCGCTGCCCCGGCTGCTGATGCCGCTGCGCCTGCAGCTGCTCCGGCCGCTGCTGCTCCCGCTGCAGCCGAAGCTGCTCCAGCCGCTGCTGCAGCCCCCGTGCCCAAGATCGACTCCGGCGATACCGCTTGGATGCTGACCTCCACGCTGCTCGTGATCCTGATGACCATCCCTGGCCTGGCCTTGTTCTACGGTGGCCTGGGCCGCAGCAAGAACATGCTGTCGGTGCTGATGCAGGTCTTCGTGGTGTTCTCGCTGATCTCGCTGCTGTGGGCCATCTACGGCTACAGCCTGGCGTTCTCGGGCGAGGGCAAGTTCTTCGGCGGCTTCGACAAGATCTTCCTCAAGGGCGTGACCCAGGAGACCTTTGGTGCGCTGACCACGATTCCTGAGTACGTGTTCTTCGCGTTCCAGGGCACGTTTGCCGCCATCACCGTGGCGCTGATCGTGGGCTCGTTCGCCGAGCGCATCAAGTTCGCTGCCGTGCTGATCTTCTCGGTGCTGTGGTTCACCTTCAGCTACGTGCCCATGGCCCACATCGTGTGGGGCGGCGGCCTGCTGGGTGCTGACGGTGCTCTGGACTTTGCAGGCGGCACCGTGGTGCACATCAACGCCGGTATCGCTGGCCTGGTGGGCGCGTACATGGTGGGCAAGCGCATCGGCTTCGGCAAGGAAGCCATGACGCCCCACAGCCTGACACTGACCATGGTCGGCGCCTCGCTGCTGTGGGTGGGTTGGTTCGGCTTCAACGCTGGCTCTGCCGGTGCTGCCAACGCCAACGCTGGCCTGGCCTTCGTGAACACCGTGCTGGCCACTGCCGCCGCCACGCTGTCCTGGATTGCTGGTGAAGCGCTGCACAAGGGCAAGGCCTCGATGCTGGGTGCTGCCTCCGGTGCGGTGGCTGGCCTGGTGGCCGTGACGCCTGCTGCAGGCTTCGTGGGCCCCATGGGTTCCATCGTGATGGGCCTGATCGCTGGTGTGGTCTGCCTGTGGGGTGTGGGTGGCCTCAAGCGCATGCTGAACGTGGACGACGCGTTTGACGTGTTCGGCGTGCACGGCGTGGGCGGCATCCTGGGTGCCATCCTGACCGGTGTGTTCGCTTCGCAAGGCCTGGGTGGCACGGGCGGCTTGACGCCTGACACCTTCGCCATGGGCGCGCAAGTGTGGGTGCAGGTCAAGAGCGTGCTGTTCACCATCGTCTGGTCCGGTGTGGTGGCTTTCATCGCCTACAAGATCGCCGACCTGCTGGTGGGCCTGCGTGTCTCGGAAGAAGCCGAACGCGAAGGTCTGGACATCACCTCGCACGGCGAAACGGCGTATAACCGCTGATCGCTCTGCGCCCCACGCGCTGCGGTGTCTGGTGGCACCGTGGCGTGGTAGCAAGAAAAACAAGCAAGTTACTCCTCTCGGTTCTTTGGCCCGCCGACCACCGGCGGGCCTTTTTCGCATCGGCAGGGGGCTTGCTGACAATGGTGGGGCAGGGGCCTTGCGCCCCGCGCCCGCACCCCCACCAGGCCGCTGTCCTTCACAAGCGCTGTTCAAAAAATTCACGCGCCCCGCCTGCCGTGCCGCACACCGCTGCCGCTACGATGCACGGATGGACTTTTCCCTTGCCCCGATTGCCGAGCGCGTTCGTGCCGCTGCGGCCGACCAGACCCCGCTGCGCATCCGTGGCGGGGGCACCAAGGACTTCCACGGCCTGGCCCTGCATGGCGAGGTGCTGGACACCCGGGGCCTGCGCGGCATCGTGAACTACGAGCCCAGCGAGCTGGTCGTGACCGTGCGCGCGGGCACCCCGCTGGCCGAGCTGGAGGCCCTGCTGGCCGAGCGCGGCCAGTGCCTGCCGTTTGAACCCCCGCATTTCGCCAAGACCCCTGCAGACGGCGCCACCGTGGGTGGCATGGTGGCTGCGGGCCTGTCGGGCCCGGCCCGCGCCAGCGTGGGCGCCGTGCGCGACTACCTGCTGGGCGTGACGGTGCTCAACGGAAAGGGCGAGCTGCTGACCTTTGGCGGCCAGGTCATGAAAAACGTGGCGGGGTACGACGTGTCGCGCCTCATGGCCGGAGCCTGGGGCACGCTGGGCCTGCTGACGGAAGTGAGCCTCAAGGTGCTGCCCGTGGCGCCTGGCGAAGCCACGCTGCGGTTCGAGGGCATCAACCAGGCCGACGCCCTGCGCAAGCTGCATGCCTGGGGCGGCCAGCCGCTGCCCCTCAACGCCAGCTGCTGGGTGCAAGACGGTGGAGTGGGCACCCTGTATGTGCGCCTGCGCGGCGCCGTGGCGGCGGTGGAGGCCGCGTGCAAGACCATGGGCGGCGCGCGCATGGGCGACAACGCCGCCGTGGCCGCCGACTGGGCCGCCTGCCGCGAACAGACCCTGCCCTGGTTCGCCGACCGCGCCCAGCGCCCCGACCATGCGCTGTGGCGCCTGTCCGTGCCCGCCACGGCCCCGGTGCTAGCCCTGCCAGAGGGCGCCGAGCCGCTGGTGGAATGGCATGGCGCACTGCGCTGGGTACAGGCCCCCGAGTCGGCGGGCGAGGCCCTGCGCGCCGCCGCCCACGCGGTGGGTGGAAATGCTTCTGTTTTTGTAGCTGCAAGCACAGGTGGGACAGGCGCAAAGGGCCTTTTTGACCTCAAATCCACGGCACTGGAACAGATCCACGCCCGCCTCAAGCACAGCTTCGACCCGGCGGGCATCTTCAACCCCGGCCGCGTGGCGCGGGCCTGGTAGGCGCCGCAGCCCGGTTGGCTCCCAGCGCACGCACCCATGCGACGCCTTCTCCATCTCACCGGACACCGGCGCACGGTGGCCAGCAACCAGGTGCTGGGCCTGCTGCTGGCCTTCAATGCCGGTGCGGTGAACGCGGGGGGCTTTCTGGTCGTGCACCTCTACACCTCGCACATGACCGGTTTCCTGTCGTCGTTGGCCGACAACCTGGTGCTGGGCCAGATGAAGCTGGTGCTGGGCGCCATTGGTGCACTGTGGGCCTTCATGTCCGGCGCGGGCACCACGGCCATCATGATCAACTGGGCGCGCCAGCGCAGGCTGCGCAGCACCTTTGCGCTGCCCCTGCTGCTGGTGGCTGTGCTCATGCTGCTGTTTGGCCTGGTGGGCGCCATCACCCTCAACTGGCCCACGCCGTTTGCGGTGCCGCTCACGGTGCTGCTGCTGTCTTTCATCATGGGCCTGCAGAACGCCACGGTGACCAAGATGTCCTCGTCCCAGATCCGCACCACCCACATGACCGGCGTGGTGACCGACCTGGGCATCGAGATGGGCAAGATGCTTTACTGGAACCGCACCGGCACCGCGCCCGAGTCGCAGGTGCGCGCCAACCAGGCCCGGGTGCGGCTGTTTGCCGGGCTGCTGGGCATGTTCCTGGTGGGCGGCATTGCGGGTGCGGCGGGCTTCAAGCATGTGGGCTTTGTGTTTGTGGTGCCGCTGGCGCTGGTGCTGCTGGCCCTGTCGCTGCCGCCGCTGTGGGCCGACCGGGCGCGGCTGCGCCAGCCGTTGCGCAAGCCCCAGGCGCTGGATGTGCCCCTGGATCCGCCCCTGGACCCACCGCCCGCGCGCTGAACCGCTCCCGATCTTTTCTGTTCCTTCGCCCAGGCATGCACTATGCAAACCCAGCTCTCTCCTGAATACCGCGCCCGCGCCGATGGCCTGGAGGCCGAATCCATCCTGCGTATGTGCGTGCACTGCGGCTTCTGCACCGCCACCTGCCCCACCTACCAGTTGCTGGGCGACGAGCTGGACGGCCCGCGCGGCCGCATCTACCTCATCAAGCAGGTGCTCGAAGGCGCCGAGCCCACGCGCAAGACCCAGATGCACCTGGACCGGTGCCTCACCTGCCGCAACTGCGAAAGCACCTGCCCGAGCGGCGTGCAATACGGCCACCTGGTGGATATTGGCCGCAAGATCGTCGATGAAAAAGTGCCCCGCCCCGTGGGCGAAAAAGCCCTGCGCTGGGCGCTGAAGGAAGGCCTGCCCTCGCCACTGTTCGCCCCCGCGATGAAGGCCGGGCAAATGGTGCGCGGCTTGCTGCCCGAGGCGCTCAAGGCCAAGGTGCCCGCACTGCAGGACGCCGGCGCCTGGCCCACGCGTGAACATGCGCGCAAGGTGCTCATGCTGGCGGGCTGCGTGCAACCGGCCATGATGCCCAACATCAACACGGCCACCGCCCGCGTGCTCGACGCCGTGGGCATCCAGACCGTGATCGCATCCAAGGCCGGCTGCTGCGGTGCCGTCAAGTTCCACCTCAACGACCAGGCCGGCGGCATGGCCGAGATGCGCGCCAACATCGACGCCTGGTGGCCGCTGGTCGAAGCAGGTGGGGTCGAGGCCATCGTCATGAACGCCTCGGGCTGCGGCGTCACCGTCAAGGAATACGGCCACATCCTGAAGGACGACGCAGCGTACGCCGCCAAGGCCGAACGCATCAGCGCCCTCACGCGCGACCTGTCGGAGCTGCTGCCCGCCCTGCTGCCCGAGCTGGCCGCCAAGCTGCAGGGCCGCGTGAACCAGCCGGACACCTTGTACGCCTACCACCCCCCTTGCACGCTGCAGCACGGCCAGAAGCTGCGCGGGGGTGTGGAGGCGCACCTGAACCAGCTGGGCTTCCAGCTGCGCACCGCGCGCAACGATGCCCACCTGTGCTGCGGCTCGGCGGGTACCTATTCGGTGCTCAATCCCGACCTCTCGTACCAGTTGCGCGACCGCAAGCTCGGCGTTCTGGCCGAGGCCTTCGGCGAGCAGCCGCCCGACGTGATCCTCTCGGCCAACATCGGCTGCATCACCCATCTGCAAAGCGGCACGGGGACGGCGGTGCGGCACTGGGTGGAGGTGCTGGACGAGGCGCTGGCGGGTCATTGACCGCGCGGCCCAGGGGTTGATCTTGCGACCAGCCGCTACCATGGCGCCCCAACCAGCCTAGAAAGGGGAGGCCATGCGCTTCGAGGGGACGCTCACCCAGTGGAACGACGACCGGGGTTTTGGCTTCATCACGCCCATCCCGGCAGGCCAGGATGTGTTCGTGCACATCTCGGCGTTTGCGCGCGACGGCCTGCGGCCGCGACTGCATGAAGCGCTGAGTTTTGAAATCTCGCTGAACAAGGACGGGAAGAAGCAGGCGGTTCTGGTGCGCCGTGACCGGCTCGCCCCCGCCTTGTCTACTGCTGCCCCGCCCCGGGCGCGCCGCGACATCGGCCGCGAATCCTCTGAACCCCGGGGGCTGCCCACACGCATCGTTGTCTTTGTGGTGGCCTGCGCGCTGCTGGCGGCGGCCTACTGGCACTTTGATCGGCGCACGCAGCGGGCTGCTGCGGCCCGGGCCGAAGCGGCGGCGCAGACTCTGGAGGCGCCGCAGCAGCGCGCCCCCGCTGCCCCGGCGCAACCGTTGACATCCTCGTATCGCTGTGACGGCCGCCAGCACTGCTCGCAGATGACATCGTGCTCCGAAGCCAAGTTCTTCCTGCAGAACTGCCCCGGCACCAAGATGGACGGGAACGGCGACGGGGTTCCCTGCGAGCAGCAGTGGTGCACCCATCCGCTGGCAAAGTAGCGTGCCCACCAAGGCCGTTTTGGCGCTCGCAACCCCAACACTGGCATGATCGAGGGTTTTGTTGCCCTCCATTTGCCCCCGAACCGCATTGCCATGACCGACTCCGCGTCCGCACAAGAACAACCCCACGCAGCCCCTGCCAGCGCCCCGGCCGCGCCCGTGGTGGCCGAGGCTGCCGTTGCCGTGGCAACCCCTGAGTCCGTGGCAGCGCCTGCTGCCGAAGCCGGTGCGCCCCAGCCGCAGCGCAAGGGCGGGTCCCGCCGTGGTGGCCGCAACCGCCGCAAGCCCGAGGGGCGCCAGGCGCCTGAAGGGGCGGCCGAAGGCACCCTCCAGGCTGCCGCATCCGGCGCAGCCTCGCGCGCGCCCCAGCGCGTGCACCCAGCGCTGGAGCAACTCGCAGCGCTTTACCCGCATCTTTTTGGCGCGGTGTTCCGCCCGCTCAAGCGCGGCATCTTCCAGGACATCCTGGCCGCCCACCCCGAACTGTTCGAGCGCGAGGCTCTCAAGGTGGCGCTGGGCCTGCACACCCGCTCCACGCGCTATCTGCAAAGCGTGGCGGCGGGTGACAAGCGGCACGATCTGCAAGGCCAGCCAGTGGAAACCATGGCACCCGAGCATGTGCACCACGCGCTGCTGGAGGTCTACCGCCGCAAGAAGGCCCGTGCCACCGAAGACCTGCTGCCCAAGCTGCGCAACCGCATGATGGCGGCTTTCGAGGCCTCGGGCCTCACGCGCGAGGCCTACACCGAGCTGGTGCAGGGCCGCGACGAGGCGGCCAACTCCATCCTTGAAGAAGCCTTTGCCGAATGGGCTGCCCGCAACGCCAAGGACGAAGCCCTGCTGCGTGCTTTTGAAGCCAGCGGCCAGACGCTGGAGGCCTTTGCCGACATGTACGGCCTGGTGGCGCGCACCGTGGGCCAGCAGTTGGAGCGTGCACGCCGCCTGGCAGCCGCGCGGGTTCAGGCTCCCGTGGCTGCAGTGTCTGCAGCCCAAAGCGACTAAGGCTCAAGCGACCGAGGTCGGCTCAGCCTAAAATTTCCCTCGCGACCCGGTTCATGGGTTGCCGTAAGCGTTTACGTCAATCAACGTGCCTACCAACGCCGGCCCTGCCGGGGTGGTGGCCCCCAGCCCGCAGATGCTGCAGGGTGGGGGTGGCACCTTGCTTGACCGGTGTGCTTTCTGGAACTGCAATGAACCAACCTTCTTCGCTCCCCCCGTCTTCCCGCAAGACCTTTCTCGGGCTGCCCAAGCTGCCCGCACGCTCGGCGGCCTGGGTGATGCCGCTGCTGCTGTCACTGCTCATGACCTTCATCGTGTCGCTGATCAGCACGGTGCGTGTGGCCGGCTTCTCGCTAGACTTCTTGCGCCTGTGGCTGAGTGCCTGGGCGCTGTCCTGGGTCGTGGCCTTCCCCACACTGCTTCTGGTGCTGCCCGTGGTGCGCCGCGCCACAGCCGCCATCGTCGAGACGCCGAACTGACCTGTGGCGGGGCGGGTGCCTGGTGCCTGCCAGCCCTCGCCACTGCGCCCACCCTCGGATCACCAGGGGTGGGCGCAGGCTACTGACATCAGGCTGTCAGCAGCAGGCACGCACCATGCCTCTCTCGCGCTGCGCCCTCGGGCCAGCGCATTGATTCCATCCAACGACCCAGAGAGAGGACCTGCCATGACCGCCACCATCACCTTTCCCGCACCCACCAGCGTCCAGATCCCCGCGTTCAGCGTGGCGGGCATCAGCGTGCGCACGCGCAACAGCGAAGAAATGAACCCCGCCATCGCGCGCCTGGGTGGCCTGTGGAACCGCTTTTTCAGCCAGAGTTGGGGGCGCCAGCTGCCCAGCCGGGGCGACGACGGCCGCATCTTTGGCGTGTACAGCGCCTACGAGTCCAACGAACACGGCGCCTTCGACGTGACGGCCGGTGTGGCCGTGGCCGAACCGCACCTGGCACAGGCCGTGCCGGGCGCGCACCGCGTGGACATCGAAGCGGGCGACTACCTGGTGTTCACCGGCGAGGGCGACATGCCGCAGATGGTGATCGACACCTGGATGCGCATCTGGCACTACTTTGCCGACAATCCGCAGGTGCAGCGCCGCTTTGGCACCGACTTCGAGGCCTATGAAGGGCCCGACAAGGTGTCCATCCATGTGGGTGTTGTGCTATAAATAATATAGCTATTAACGCTTGATGGACAGGCGCAGAAGCCTAAAAACACTCATATTCCCAGCCCATGCGCCGCGCCGACCGCCTGTTCCAGATCGTCCAGCTCATCCGGGGGCGGCGCCTGTCCACGGCCGCTTTCCTGGCCGAGCGGCTTGAAGTCTCTCCCCGCACCATCTACCGCGACGTGGCGGACCTCCAGCACCAGGGCGTGCCCATTGAGGGCGAAGCCGGTGTGGGCTACCGCCTGGGCGCGGGCTTCGAGCTGCCGCCGTTGATGTTCAGCCAGGGCGAGGCCAATGCGCTGGTGGCTGCCGCGCGGCTGGCCCAGGCCTGGCTCGACCCCGGGCTGGCGCGCGAGGTGGAGGGCGCGCTGGGCAAGATTTTGTCGGTGCTGCCCCCGGCCGCCCGGGTGGCGGCCGAGGCGCAGGCGCTGTATGCGCCGTCTGTGGGGCTGGACCCGCGCGTGCAGGCCACGCTGCAGGCGCTGCGCGAGGCGGTGCACAGCCGGCATATGGTGCATATCGACTACGCCGACGTGCACGGCCGCCCCAGCCTGCGCCGCCTGCGGCCGCTGGGCTGCTTTTACTGGGGCAAGGTCTGGACGCTGTCGGCCTGGTGCGAGCTGCGCAATGACTTCCGGGGCTTTCGCATCGACCGCATCGTGGACCTGGTGGTGCTCGAAGAGCAGTTCCGCCAGGAGCCCGGCAAGACCCTGGCCGACATGCTGCGCAAGGTGGAGGCCGAGATGGCCGCCAGCCCGCCCGAGTGGGGGGCCGCACAAACGCCGGGGCTCAATGCGTGAGAACAGTTTCTGACAGGCTTGCCGCCCTCGGCCCTCGGCCCTCAGCCCTCAGCCCTCAGCCCTCAGCCCTCAGCCCTCAGCCCTCAGCCCTCAGCCCTCAGCCCTCAGCCCTCAGCCCTCAGCCCGTGCGGGGCGCTAGCCCGTCCCGGTAGCGCCGGCTACAGGGCACGGTGCTGCCGTCCTTCATGGTCAGGCGCGCGTCGCCGCTGTCCAGCGGCTCGATCACGGCGATGGCATCCAGGTTGACGGCGTAGCTGCGGTGCACGCGCACGAAGCGCGTGGGGTCGAGCTGGGCCAGAAAGTCGGTGAGCGTGGAGCGCAGCAGGTAGTCGTGCCCGTTCACATGCAGGCCCACGTAGTTGGCTTCGGCCTGCAGCCAGGCGATGTCGGTGGCTGCGATCAGGAACTCGCGGCGCAGCTTGCGCACCAGGAAGCGCTCGGGGCGCTGTTGGGGCTGTGGGGGCTGTGATGGGGGTTCGAGCGGATCGGCTGGCGCGGGTGCATCCTGGGTCGGGGCCTGCTCCTGGAGCGCAGGTGGCGCTGGCGGTTCGGGTGCATCCAGCACGCGGGCCTCGCCCTGCAGGCGCAGCAGCAAGAAGCGGTAGCTGACCAGCGCACACACCGTGAGCGTGTAGCTGCGCACATCCTTCAGGTACTCATACCCCCACTGCGCCCACCAGCCGGGCGGCTGGTAGCGTTCGCCCAGTGCCGCGTAGCCCGCATGGCGCAGCGCCCACATGCCCACCAGGTGCACGGTGCAGTACACCACGCTGGCCAGCACATGCCAGGGCAGATGGCGCCGCAGTGTGCCCCAGCGCAGCACAAAGCGCCGCTCAAAAGCCACCATGGCCGGGATCAGCGCTGCCACCACCAGCGCGCTTGTCAGCTCCCACAGCAGCGGCTCCCACGCCGCCACGGCTCGGCCAGCGCCGCGCAGGTCGATCCAGCTCACCAGGGTGTTGAAGGCCGCCTGCACCAGCAGCACGGCGGCCCAGAAGCCGATTTCCGCGCGCCGCCGCAGGGCACGGTCGTGGGGATAGCGGTCGATCCAGGCGGACACGGGGGCGGTCATGGGGCCAAGTGTAGGCAGGGCGGGACCGGAGTGGCCCCGGGGCGGTTGCGTTTCGTCCCTGGCAACCACCGCTGGTCCCAAAGGCGCCCCGGCCCATCCCCCGGGCGGGCGGCGCGCAGGGGCGCAACCGCAGCATCAGGCCCTGTGTCCCCCTTGCCTTTGTTGTGCCATGTCCACGCCTTCCAGCGCTTCCACCCCCGCCCGCCGCCACGACATCGACGCCCTGCGCGTGCTGGCCTTTGCCCTCGTCATCCTTTACCACGTGGCCATGTATTACGTGGCCGACTGGCACTGGCACCTCAAAAGTCCGCACGCCGCCGAATGGCTGCAGGCCCCCATGCGTGCGCTCAACCTCTGGCGCATGGACCTGGTGTTCCTGGTCTCGGGCCTGGCTTTCGGGCTGGTGCGGCGGGGGCAGACGGTGCCCGGTCTCATTCGCCTGCGCAGCCTGCGCCTGCTGCTGCCCTTGGCCTTTGGCATGGCCGTGGTTGTGCCCTACCAGGCCTATGCCCAGGGGGTGGCCAACGGCCTGGTGGCGCCGGGGTTTAGCGCCTTTTTGCTGCGCTACCACCCCGGCAGCCACTGGCCCGCCGGGGCGTTCGACGGCTGGGAGGTGGGCATGACCTGGAACCACCTCTGGTACCTGGCCTACCTCTGGGCCTACACCTTGGTGCTGGCACTGCTGCTGCCCCTGGCCGAATCCGCCCCGGGCCGCCGCCTGCGCGCAGCCTTCACCGGCCTGCGTGGCGGGGCACTGCTGGTGCTGCCCGTGCTGCCGTTGGCGCTGTATTCGGTGCTGCTGTGGCCGCATTCCCCGCCCACCCACGACCTGATCCACGACGGGTGGCTGCACGCGGTGTATTTCACGGTGTTTGTCTACGGCTACTGGATCGGGCTGGATGCGGGTCTGTGGGCCGAGCTGGTGCGCCTGCGCTGGCGCACGCTGGGCCTGGCGCTGGGCTTGCTGGTGCTGTACCTCACGCTGCTGGCCCTGGCGCAGCAGCACGGCATGCGATGGGCCCGCCTGCCCCTGCGGGTGTTGGCCGACGGCTATCTGTGGACGGCGCTGCTGGCCATCCTGGGCTGGGCCCACCACCGCCTCAACCGGCCCTGGCGCTGGCTGCCCTGGGCGAATGCGTCGGTGTATCCCTGGTATGTGCTGCACCAGACGGTCATCATCGTGCTGGTGGTCTGGCTGGCGCCTGCCCGGCTGGGGCCGGTGGTGGAGCCGGTGGTGCTGGTGGTTGGCACCGTGGCGCTGTGCGGGGGGATGACGGCAGGGGTGCAGCGTGTGGGGGGGTTGCGGCCGCTGTTTGGGCTGGCCCGCACAATGCGGGCATGAGCCCCTTCCCAGCTTCCTGGACACTGCGCTCCGCCACCCCGCAAGACACCCCCCAGATCGCGCCGCTGTGGCGCGACGCCTGGGCCAGCGCCAACCCGGCCGTGCCCACAGTGGCGCCGCTGGCGCATTGGGCGGCGCGGGTGGATGCAGAGTTCGGCCCGCCTTGCACCACCCTGTTGGTGGAGCAAGGGGGCGCCATGGTGGCCTTCATGGTGCTAGAACGCTCGGGCCTGCAGAGTCTGTCCCAGGGCCATCTGCACCAACTCTTTGTGGCACCCGGGGCGCAGGGCCAGGGCCTGGGGGCGGCGTTGGTGCAACAGATGTGCGAGCAGTTGTGTCCCCGGGGATGGACCTTGCATGTCGCCACCACCAATGTGCGGGCGCGGCGGTTCTATGCGCGCTGCGGCCTGGTCGAGGAGGCGGTGGACCACCACCCCGGCACGGGCCGCGAGCGGGTGTTGTGCCGCTGGCTGCCGCCCTCAGCCTTGCGCTAGCGCCGCCTCAATATCCCCCGCCAACTTCTTCGGCGCATCCTGCGGCGCATAGCGGCGGATCACGCGGCCGTCCTTGCCGACCAGGAACTTGGTGAAGTTCCACTTGATGGCCTTGCTGCCCAGCAGGCCTGGGGCCTCGGCGGTGAGCCACTGGTACAGGGGCGAGGCGTTGGCGCCGTTCACGTCGATCTTGGCCATCATCGGAAAGCTCACGCCGTAGTTGAGCTGGCAGAAGCTGGCGATCTCGTCGTTGCTGCCGGGGTCCTGGCTGCCGAACTGGTTGCAGGGGAAACCCAGCACGACGAGGCCCTTGTCGGCGTATTGCTTGTGAAGCTCTTCGAGCCCGCCGAACTGGGGGGTGAAACCGCAGGCGCTGGCGGTGTTCACGATGAGCAGCACTTTGTCCTTGTACTGCGACAGGGGCACGGCCTGGCCGTTCATTTGCTGGGCTTCAAAGTCGTAGATGCTGGTGGGCATGCGGAATCTCCGGGTGGGAATGACGGGCCATCGTAGCCCCAGCCGCCCATGCCTGCGCGCGTGCGGGTCAATCCATCAATGGGGGCCCGTAGCGCCTGGCCGGCGAAACTGCAGCGCGGCCAGCAGCGATGCCAGCAGGATCAGCGCCCCGCCCAGCACGGTGCGGGTGCTCAGGGTGGAGGCGCCTAGCAGGGCCGATGACACGCTGGCGAACACCACCTCCGACAGCATCACCAGCGCCGTGGTGCCCGCCGCCAGCCGCGCCGCGCCAAACTGCAGTGCCCAGTTGCCCAGCAGCAGCACGCCCGCCAGCAGCAGCCCGGTGACGATCCAGGTGGCGTTGGCGGCCGGGAAGGCATCCACCACGCCCACCTGCCGCCCGACGGTGGCCACGGCCAGCGCCATGAGCATGCAGCCGCCAAACATCGCGAACATGCGCGCGGGTCCGGGCACGGCGTGCAGGCGGCGCAGCGTGACGTTGGTCAGCGCAAACATGAAGCCGCCCAGCAGCGCCAGCCCGTCGGCCAGGCTCAGGTTCTGCAGCAGGCGCGATGCGGGCGCGCCCTCTGGCAGCAGCACCAGCACCACGCCGCAGAAAGCCAGCGCCAGGCGCAGCAGCGCCGAGCCCGTGGGGCGCTCACCCAGCACCTTCCAGGCCAGCAGCACGGCCCAGGCGGGCATCAGATAGAACAGCAGGATCACGCGCACCACGTCGCCAATGGTCACCGCCCAGTTGAAGGCCACGTTGTTCAGCCCCGAGGCCAGTGCCAGCAGCCACAGCTGTGGATGCGCGCGCACCTGCTGCAAGATGCCGGGGCGCCAGGCCAGCAGCGCCAGCAACACCACCGCATACATGCAGGCCGTGGCCCACAGCGGGTGCAGCCCTGCCTGGTGCATGTGCTGAAACGGCCACCACGCCAGCCCCCAGACGAAGGCGTTGAACAGCAGGGCGGCGAAGGGTAAAGGCGATTGCATTGAAAGAAAAATGGCCGCCACCGCGCGCTAGATAAGCGCTGGTAGCTATGAAAATAATAGTAATCTGCGTGGCGCCAGAAACTGGCGCGCCGCACTCGCCAGTGCACCCGTGGAGCTGGCTTCGCCAGGCCACCGGGTGCGTCCCCCTCCGGGGGAAGCGGCGCAGCCGCTCAGGGGGGCTTCTCAGTGATGCGTATCGTGCCGCGCAATGTGCAGCAGATGCTCCACCTCTTCACGGTGCGTGATGCAGTTGTTCTGGTGCCAGCGCCGGATGAGCCACATCACGCCCGCCACCACCAGCCCGAAGGCCGTGATGGCGCCAAACACCGAGAGCCCGAACTTGAGCGAAAGGCTGTAGAACGCGCCCAGCGCCAGGATGCAGGCCTGCTCGTTGAAGTTCTGCACGGCGATCGAGCGGCCCGCGCCCATGAGGTTGTGGCCCCGGTGCTGCAGCAGCGCGTTCATGGGCACGACCAGGTAGCCGCCCAGCCCGCCCAGAATGATGAGGAAGGGAATGGCCACCCAGATGTTGTTGATGAACACCATCAGGATCAGCAGCAGGCCCATGGCAATGCCCAGCGGGATGACCTTGGTGGCCATGTCCAGGCGCATGCGCATCGAGGCCACCACGGCGCCCACGGCGGTGCCGATGGCCACCACGCCCGTGAGGGCCGAGGCCTGCGTGGTGTTGTAGCCCAGCGCCACGGCGGCCCAGGCCAGCACGATGAACTTGAGGTTGCCGCCCGCGCCCCAGAACAGCGTGGTGGTGGACAGCGAGATCTGGCCCAGCTTGTCGCGCCACAGGCGGCTGTTGCAGGCCCAGAAGTCGGGCAGCAGGCTCAGCGTGTTGGCGAACACGCTGCGCGAAGGGTCGGCGCGCATTGGGCGCATTTCTACGCCCGTGTGCGGGATGCGGGTGTTGAACCAGGCGGCCACTGCATAGACCGCGATCAGTGCGGCAATGGCCGACTCGGCAGGCGTGTCCACGCCGGTGTCGATGAACGGAATGTCGATACCCAACAGCATGCCCGACAGGTGCTGGCCCACAAGCTGGCCGCCGAACAGCACGCCCAGAATGATCGATGCGATGGTGAGCCCCTCGATCCAGCCGTTGGCCTTGACCAGCTGCGATGCGGGCAGCAGCTCAGTAAGGATGCCGTACTTGGCGGGCGAGTAGGCCGCAGCGCCCAGGCCGACCACCGCATAGGCGATGAGCGGGTGCGAGCCGAACAGCATCATCAGGCAGCCCACCACCTTGATGGCATTGCTCACGAACATCACCTTGCCCTTGGGCAAAGCATCGGCAAAGGCGCCCACAAAGGGCGCGAGCACCACATAGAACAGCGCAAACATGGGCACCAGGGCGGCGCGCTGCCATTCCGGGGCGCCCTCTGAGCGCAGGAGTTCCACGGCGGCCACGAAAAGTGCGTTGTCGGCCAGCGAGCTGAAAAACTGCGCCGACATGATGGTGTAAAAACCGCGCTTCATCGAATGGCTGGTGGGTGCATCAGTTGGGCTGATGCACTGTTAATTGTGAGTAACCGTAGCAGGAGACAGGCGGTTATATCACGCGGATAAACGGCTGCAGTGCCAGAATCCTGCAGGTATTCCCCGGTAGATTTCCTCGCCCCCACTGGTCCTTTCCATGCCCCGTCCCATCACCGCCACCATCCACACCGCCGCTTTGCACAACAACCTCGCGCGCGTGCGCCAGTCGGTGCCCGACGCCAAGGTGTGGGCGGTGGTCAAGGCCAACGCCTATGGGCACGGCATCGAACGTGTGTTCGAGGGCCTGCGTGGGGCCGACGGTTTTGCGCTGCTGGACCTGGCCGAGGCCGAGCGCGTGCGCCACCTGGGTTGGCGCGGGCCCATCCTGCTGCTCGAAGGCGTGTTCGAGCCGCGCGACCTGGAGCTGTGCTCGCGCCTGGGCCTGTGGCATGCGGTGCACTGCGACGAGCAGATCGACATGCTGGCCGCCCACAAGACGCAGGTGCCGCACCGGGTGTTCCTCAAGATGAATTCGGGCATGAACCGCCTGGGCTTCACGCCCGAGCGCTACCGCACGGCCTGGGCCCGGCTCAACGCGCTGCCGCAGGTGGACGAGATTTCGTTCATGACCCACTTCAGCGACGCCGACGGCCCGCGCGGCATTGCGCACCAGATGGCGGCCTTCAACGCCGCCGCGCAGGACCTGCCCGGCGAGCGCAGCCTGAGCAACAGTGCCGCGACGCTGCGCCACGCGCAGGACGCGGGCGTGCGTGCCGACTGGGTGCGCGCTGGCATCGTGGTGTACGGCAGCGCCCCCGACTTCCCCGAGCACAACGCCAGCCACTGGGGGCTCCAGCCCACCATGACGCTGTCCACCCGCCTCATCGCCACGCAGCAGCTGCAGGCGGGCGACACCGTGGGCTATGGCTCGCGCTTCACGGCTGACGGCCCGCTCACCATCGGTATCGCCGCCTGTGGCTACGCCGACGGCTACCCGCGCCACTGCGACACCGGCACGCCGGTGCTGGTGAACGGCGTGCGCACGCGCCTGGTGGGGCGGGTGAGCATGGACATGGTGACCGTGGACCTCACGCCCTTGCAGCAAGCGGGCGTGGAAGCAGGCTTTGGCAGCGAGGTTACGCTCTGGGGGCGGGCCAGCAATGGCACGGTGCTGTCCATTGACGAGGTGGCGCAGGCGGCTGGCACCGTGGGCTATGAGCTGATGTGTGCCCTGGCGCAGCGCGTTCCGGTGGCGGTGGACGGCGGGGCCTGACATCCGCTCTCTCTGTCTCTACCCTGCGGTTCGCGTAACAGTTCACGCAGTGGGCATAGGCCGCGCGCGGGGTGGCCGCAAACTGGTGTGAAATGGCGCCGTCTGTTTGCCACCGCGCGCAGCGCGCTCCTTCCATGGCCACACCCCGCAGCAACCCCTCCGGTTCCAAGAAAAAAAGCAGTTCCACCTGGCGCTCGGTGCGCATGCCGCACCACGGCGCGGTGGCGCGCACTCTGCAACAGCGCTACAGCCTGCGCTGGCACGGGTTGCTGATCGGCAGCTGCACGCTGCTGCTGATGTGGGCCACCTCGCACCTGCAGATGGTGCTGGGCGTGGATTCGCTGGCGCTGCGGTACTTGATCACGCTGTCGGTGGGCTACATCGGCTATCTGCTGGTGCTACGCGCCTGGGCGGCGCGGCTGGTGCGGCGGGACGGGCCATCGGGCGATGGCAGTCTGGATGTGCCCGACATCTCCTGGCCCAGCGGCAATGGCCCCTCCGGGGGCGGCCAGGTGCCCATGCCGCGCACGGGCGGGGGCGACTTTGGTGGCGGTGGCGCATCGGGGGACTTTGGGGGCGGGTGGACGCAGGGCCTGTCCAGCGGGGGCTCCGGCAGCGACTCCAGCGTGCTGGGCGATATTGCCGGGGGCGCGGCCGATGCGCTGGGCAGCGCCGACGAGGGCGCCGTGGTGGTCGTGCCCGTGGTGGCCATCTTTCTCATTGGCGCGGCGCTGATCCTGGGCGCGGGCTCGCTCGCCATGCTGTTCTTTGGCTGGGATGTGCTGCTCACGGTGGCGGTGGAGATTGCCTTCTCGGTGGCCACGGCCCGCGCCGCCGTGGGGGTGGAGCGCGAGGGCTGGCTCAGCGCCGCCGTGCGGCTGACCTGGAAGCCGCTGCTGGGCGCGCTGGTCTGCGCCGTGCTGCTGGGCGCCACCATCGACCACTTCCTGCCCCATGTGCAGTCGCTGCCCGAGGCGTTGCGGGTGATCCAAGGGCGCTGATTTGCTCTTTATTTGATAGCTGTTAGGGCATATTGCACTAGCGCTTGGGGCAAAAAACCCTTGAAAAGCGTCGGGAGCGCCTCCGAGGGGCTCCTATCGGGAGGACCGGCCCTTGCCGTGGCTGCAGTCCTCGCCAGTCTCCAGGGGGGGCAGTGCATCCAGGTTGGACCGCACCCGCGCCAGCAGGGCGAGGAACTGCGCCTGAGTGTCGTCGTCGCAGCCCGCCAGCACCTGGGCCGACAGGGTCTGCCGCGCGGCCTGCAGCGCCTGGTACAGCGCCTGGCCCTCGGCGCTGAGCGTGAGGCACAGGCTGCGCCGGTCTTCGGCGTGGGGCTGGCGCTCCAGCCAGCCCTTGTCCTGCAGAAGGCCCAGCATGCGCGCCACCTGGGCCTTGTCGGCGCCGCTGTGGCGCACCAGCTCTTTCTGCGTGGCGCCGGGGTGGCGGCCAATGAAGTTCAGCGCGCGCACCTCGTTGAAGGTCAGGTCCGGGTGCACGGAGGTCATGGCGCGCACCATGCGCGCCCGGTAGGCATGCATCAGGTCGTGCAGGGCTTCAAACACATCGGGGCGGGCGCGTGAGGGCATGGCGTGGCTATCGGTTGACAAAGTCAACTGAATGGCGGATGATTTGATTGACTAAATCAACATTTTACGCCATGAACGCACCTCTGCCCCTGGCCGCCACGGCCCCCTTCCTCACCATCGAGCGCATTCGCCACCCTTTGCAGGGCCGCCACCTCCAGGTGGTGCGCCGCACCCAGGTCAGCCCCGGCTTTGTGCGGCTGACCCTGGCCGGCCCCGAGCTGGCAGGGTTTGTGAGCGCCGGGTTCGACGACCATCTCAAGCTCATCCTTCCCTCGCCCGGGCAAGACCGTCCCACCTTGCCCACGCTGCAGGACGGCCGCCCCGTGTTCGACGGCCCGCGCCCCGTGCTGCGCGACTACACCCCCGCGCGCTTTGACGCCGCAGCGGGCGAGCTGGACATCGAAGTGGCCCTGCACGACGCCGGCCCCGCCACCGACTGGGCCGCCAGCGCCACCGTGGGCCAGTGGGTGGGCATCGCCGGGCCGCGCGGCAGCATGGTTGTGCCCACGGGCTTCGATTGGCACTGGCTGCTGGGCGACGAAACCGCGCTGCCCGCCATCGCCCGCCGCCTGGCCGAGCTGCCCGCCAGCGCAGTGGCCACCGTGCGTATCCATCTGAGCAACCCGGCCGACCAGCGCACGCTGGCGAGCGCGGCGCAGGTGGATCTGCAGTGGGTGAGCGCGCTGCCTGCTGCTGTGGAGGCGTTGGCGTTGCCGCCCGGTGCGGGCTTTGTCTGGGCTGCGGGCGAACACAGCGACATGGCCGCTGTGCGCCGTGCCATGCTGGCCAAGCCGGGCGTGGACCCGAAACGCATGCGCATCTCCGCCTACTGGAAGCGCGGGGCGGCGGACCACCACGAAGACCTGACGAATGCCGCGTAGTCGGCGCTTGCTACGTCACTCTCGACCTTCCTCTCAATGCAGCAGTGTCAGCGCCGCTGCCTTCTGCACCGCCTGCGTCATGTGCTGCAGCGCCTGCACGTTCAGGCGCCAGCACTGCCAGTACAGCGGCACATCCACAGGCTTGTTCGCAATCAGCTCGACCAGGGCGCCGCTCTTCAGGTCGTCCTCCACCAGCGGGTCGGGCGTCATACCCCAGCCCAGGCTGGCGCGGGTGGCTTTGACGAACGCATGCGCCTCGGGCAGCCAGTGCACGGGTGGCGCAAGTTGGCGGCGTGTGATGCGGCCTACAAAACGCGCCTGCAGCGCATCCTTGCGGTTGAACACCAGCATGGGTGCCTGCGCCAGCGTGGTGGCGTTCACCCCCTGCGCAAAGTGGCGCTGCATGAAGGCCGGACTGGCCAGCGCGCGGTAGCGCAGCGTGCCCAGGGGCAGCACCTGGCAGCCCTGCACGGGCTGCGGGTCGGCCGTCACGGCGCCCATCACGCGGCCTTCGCGCAGCAGGTTGGCCGAGTGGTCCTGGTCTTCCACATGGATGTCGAAGGTGATGGCCTGCCCCTCGGCCGCCTGCGCCATGGCGTGGGGGAACCAGGTAGCCAGCGAGTCGGCGTTCACCCCAATCGCCAGCCGCGTGCTGCTGTGCTGCCCGCCGCCAATGGTGGCCAGGGCGTCGGCCTCGCTCAGCGCCACCTCGCGCGCATGGCGGTACAGCGCCTGCCCGGCCTCGGTGGGCGTGCAGGGCGTGGCGCGGCGCACCAGCACCTGGCCCACGCGCTCTTCCAGCAGCTTGATGCGCTGCGACACCGCCGAGCGCGTGACATGCAGCACGGCCGCCGCGCGCTCAAAGCTGCCCTCGTCGATCACCGTGGCAAAGGCGTTGAGCTGGGCGGAGTCAAGTTGCATGTGGGGTTAGCCATTCTGACGGATCGTTAAAAAGTATAGCTGGCATCAACGCCTTGACTTGACCAGAATCCGTGCCCATGGTCTCCACTGCCTTCGTCCACGGTTTCACTTCCACCGCCATGCTCATCATGGCCATTGGCGCACAAAACGCGTTTGTGCTGCGCCAGGGCCTGCGGCGCGAGCATGTGATGCCCGTGGTGCTGGTGTGTGCGCTGTCGGACGCGGTGCTGCTGCAGGTGGGCGTGTGGGGCATGGGTGGCGTGCTGCTGGCCCGGCCTGAATGGGCGCAGTTCATGCGCTGGGCGGGCGCCTTGTTTTTGCTGGTCTACGCCGCGCAGACCGCCGCGCGCGCCTTGCGCCCTGGCCAGTTGCTGGTCGCTACCAGTGGCCCGGGCACCAGCCTGCGCACCACGCTGGCCACGGTGGTGGCCCTCACCTGGCTGAACCCGCATGTGTACCTGGACACCGTGGTGCTGCTGGGCACCATGGCCACGCCCTACCCGGCCTGGGGCCGCGCGCTGTTTGCGGCGGGCGGCTCGCTGGCCAGCGCGCTGTGGTTCTTGCTGATCGGCCTGGGCGCCCGCTGGCTGGCGCCGCTGTTTGCCACCCCGGCGGCGTGGCGCGTGCTGGACGGGGTGACGGCGACCACCATGCTGGTGCTGGCGGGGATGATGGCTCTAAGCTAAGAACAATAAGTTCGTTCCCATGCAGCGCTGCTTGGGGGATAGTGCGGCCATTCAGCATTTTTTGGCGTTTTTGCCTACCCTCCCGCCCATGCGCTTCAAACACCTTCTCCTGGCCGCCGCCGTTGTTGCGGCACTGCCCCTGGCTTCTCAGGCCAAGACCTTCCGCTGGTCCCGCTCGGTGGACATCTCCACCTGGGACATCCACACCCAGAACGTGGGCGTGAACAACACCATGCACGGCGCGGTGTACGACACGCTGGTGGAATACAACAGCAAAACCTTCAAACCCGAGCCGTCGCTCGCCACCGAGTGGAAGCTGATCAAGCCCACGCAGCTGCGCCTGACGCTGCGCAAGGGTGTGAAGTTCAGCGACGGCAGCGAGTTCACGGCCGACGACGCCAAGTTCTCGCTGGAGCGCGCCAAGGCCAAAAGCTCCAACTTCGCCGTCTACACGCAGGGCATTGACCGCGTGGAAAAGGTCGATGCCTACACCATCGACATCCACTCCGACCTGCCCAATCCGGTGCTGGTGAACCAGCTGACCGAGCTGCGCATCATGAGTAAGGTCTGGGCCGAAAAGAACAAGTCGGTCGAGCCCAAGGACATCAAGACCAAGGACGAGAACTTTGCCCACCGCAACGCGCTGGGAACCGGCCCCTACCAGCTCAAGCAGTGGACGCCCGACCAGCGCGTGGTGCTGGAGCCCAACCCCCACTGGTGGGGCAAGGGCAAGTACCCCACCAACCTGACCGAGATCATTTACACCCCCATCAAGGCCGATGCCACGCGCACGGCGGCACTGCTGTCGGGTGAGGTGGACTTTGTGATCGACCCCAGCCTGCAAGACCTGGCGCGCATCAAGCAGACGCCCAACCTGCAGGTGCTGGAAGGGCCGGAGTACCGCACCATCTTCCTGGGCCTGGACCAGTTCCGCGACGAGCTGTCCGGCTCGGACGTGAAGGGCAAGAACCCGCTCAAGGACCTGCGCGTACGCAAGGCGCTGTACCAGGCCATCGACATCCAGTCCATCCAGCGCGTGGTGCTGCGCGGCCTGGCCCAGCCCACGGGCACGCTGATCGCCAACCAGGTCAACGGTTGGACCAAGAAGGCCGATGTGCGCTACCCCTACGACCCCAAGGCCGCGCAGAAGCTGCTGGCCGATGCGGGCTACCCCAACGGGTTTGAGGTGGACTTTGCCTGCAGCGCGGGCCGCTACATCAACGACGAGCAACTGTGCCAGGCCATCACCTCGCACTGGGCCAAGATCGGGGTGAAGCCCAAGCTGCGCTCGCTGCCGTTTGCCACCTACTTCCCGATGATCCAGCGCAACGAGGCCAGCATCTACCTGCTGGGCTGGGGCGTGCCCACGTTCGACGCGTTCTACAGCCTGCAGTCGCTGGTGCGCTCGCCCGGTGCGGGCGGGGACGGCAACTTCAACCTGGGCCGCTTCTCTGACCCGCAGATGGACGCGCTGATCGAACGTGTGAAGAAGGAAACGGACACTGCAACGCGCAACGGCCTGATCGAGCAGGCGCTGATCAAGGAGCATGAGCTGGTGTCGCACATCCCGCTGTACAACCAGGTGATCCCGTGGGCGGGTACCAAGAAGGTGGAGATCATTCACCGCGCGGACAACCGGATTGATTGGCGGTATTTGAAGGTGAATTGATCCCGGTTGCCAGCAAAAAGCCCCGGTGCTTCGCGTCAGAAGCACCGGGGCTTTTTTGCGTCCGCAGGTGGCGTATCAGGCCAGTGCGCGCTGCACGGCCGGGCGCTGCAGCATGCGCTGCGTGTGCGCAAACACCTTGGGGAACTGGGCAATGTCCACACCATCGCTGTGCAGCCAGGTGCCGATGGTGAACAGGTAGCCGTCGGCCACCGTGTATTGCTCGCCCATCACCCACGGGCCCTGGTCCGCGTTCGGCAGGTAGTGGCTTTCGATGAGGTTGAAACACTCCGTCATGTTTTGCGGCACCTTGCGCTGCATGGCCGCTTGGGCCTCGGGCTCATCGGCCCAGCGGCTGGCGCGGGGGCGGTGGGCGTGGGCGATGTGCACGGTGGACGCGAGGTAGCTGTGGAACTCCTGCAGGCGCGCAAAACCGTGCGCGTCGGCGGGGGCCAGGCGGGCTGCGGGAAAACTCTGCGCCACAAAGGCCAGCAGCGCGGGGGTTTCGGTCAGCGTGCCCTGCGGCGTGGCCAGTGCGGGTACGCGGCCCTTGGGGTTGACGGCCAGGTATTTGGGTGTGCGCTGCTGGCCTGCGGCAAAGTCCACGCGCTCCAGGTTGTAGGCGGCGCCCGCTTCTTCCAAAGCGATGCGCACGGCCTGCGCACAGGTGCCGGGGGTGTAGTACAGCGTGAGTGTGGTCATGGATAGTTTGCTATTAAATATGTAGCTTATAAGGCAATGGGGCCGCGCGCAAACGGCCTTTTTGGCTTGAATTCTTCAGTACAGGCCCCGCGTGCGCGCCATCAGCCGCACCAGGCCCAGCAGCGCATCGGTGTGGGGAGTGGGCACAGCCGTGATCTGGCCCAGCTCGCGCACGGCGCCCACCAGGGCGTCGATCTCCATGGGCTTGCCTGCTTCCACGTCCTGCAGCATCGAGGTCTTGAACGCGCCCAGCTTGCGCGTGACGGCGTGGCGGTCTTCGGGCTGCTGGTCGATCGGCAGGCCCAGCTGATCGCCGATGGCCTTGGCTTCGAGCATGACGTGCGAGACAAAACCGCGCACCAGGTCATCGTCCAGGATGCGGTCGGTGGTGGCGCCGGTCAGGGCGCTGATCGGGTTCATGGTGAGGTTGCCCCAGAGCTTGAACCAGATGTCCTTCTGGATGCAGTCGCTCACCTCGACGTCGATGCCACCGCGCTGCAAGGTGTCGGCCAGGGCCTGCAGGCGCGCACTGCGCTGGCCGCCGGGTTCGCCGACGATGAGGCGGTTGCCAAAATGCTGCTTGACGAAACCCGGCGCCTCCAGCGAGCAGCTGGTGTGCACCACGCTGCCCACCACATGGCGCGTGGGGAGGGCGCTGGCGATCACGCCGCCTGCGTCCACCGACGCGAGCGCACGGCCCTGCGCGGCGCCGCCAAAACCATCCAGAAACCACCAGGGCACGCCGTTCATGGCGGTGAGCACGATGGTGTCGGGCCCGATCAGCGGGCCCATGGCGCGCGCCACATCGGGCAGGCCGGGCGCCTTGACGGCCACCACCACCAGGTCCTGCACGCCGAGGGCTGCCGGGTCGGCCGCTGCCGTCACCGCCACCTGGGCCACCGTGCCGTCGGGGCGGCGCAGGCGCAAGCCATCGGCCTGCAACGCCGCCAGCGTGGCGCCGCGCGCGACCAGGCTCACAGGGTGGCCTGCCTGTGCCAGGGCCACGCCCAGCCAGCCGCCGATGGCGCCCGCGCCGTAGATACATGCTTTCATGCTTGTCGATCCTTGCTTGTTATGTGTGTTGTCGGGAAGAGAAGGGTCAGTAGCCTGCGGGCCGTGGCGCGGCGGCTTCTGAGCCAGTACGAAACCGCGCCAGCAGAGCCTGTGCAGCGCTGGTCAGCAGCATGGTGTCCACCCCCACGGCCACAAACAGCGCACCGGCTGCCAGCCACTGGCGCGCCTGGGCCTCGTTGGTGGCCAGGATGCCCGGTGCCTTGCCCGCGCGCAGGATGCGCGCTATGCCGTCGTGGATGGCGGCCTGCACATCGGGGTGCCCGGGGTTGCCCGGGTGGCCCATCGATGCCGACAGGTCGGCAGGGCCGATGAACACACCGTCCACGCCGGGCGTCGCGGCAATTGCATCGAGGTTGGCCATGGCTTCCACCGTCTCGGCCTGCACCAGCAGGCAGACCTGCTGGTTGGCCTCGTGCACATAGCGGGGGTAAGCCTGCCAGCGCGACGAGCGCGCCAGGGCGCTGCCCATGCCGCGCACGCCCTCGGGCGCGTAGCGCGTGGCGCGCACGAGTTGCTGCGCTTGCTCGGGCGTATCGACCATGGGCACTAGCAGGGTTTGTGCGCCGATGTCCAAATACTGCTTGATGAGGGCGGTGTCGCCCACCGGCACCCGTGCGACGGCGTGGGGTGCGCGTGCGCCGGGTGGCAGCGCGCTGCTGGCGCTGGCGATGGCCTGCAGCTGGTGCAGGATGGAGCGCAGGTCGTTGGGCGCATGTTCGCCATCGACCAGCAGCCAGTCGTAGCCGGTGCCTGCAAGGATTTCTGCGGTGTAGGCATTGGCCAGGCCCAGCCACAGGCCGATTTGTGCTTCGCCCTGGGCCAGGGCCTGCTTGAAGGAGTTGGTGGGTGTGTGCATGGCGTGCATTCTTGCCGATGCCGACGGACAGAGTGGCGAGCCCGCCATCGTAGGGGCGCGGCGCCTGGGGTCTATAGGTGCTTGGTAGGGTGGGCGCCGACTCCTGGGCCTGCGCCGCTATAGTCGGCCACCCGCGCCTGTGCCCACCGACCATCCCCTTCCCATGGCCAAAGACAAAACCATCTTCACTTGCACCGAATGCGGCGGCACCAGCCCGCGCTGGCTGGGCAAATGCCCGGCCTGCGGTGCCTGGAACACGCTGATCGAGCAGGTGGCAGAGGCCGGTCCGGGCAAGAACCGCCTGAGCGCGCCGCAAGGCTACGCCGGCCTGGCCCACGCGCAGCCCGTGATGCCGCTGGCCGCCATTGAGGCCCAGGACGTGGCGCGCACCGCGAGCGGCATCGACGAGCTGGACCGCGTGCTGGGCGGCGGCATTGTGGAAGGGGGTGTGGTACTGATTGGCGGCGACCCGGGCATTGGCAAATCGACCCTGCTGCTGCAGGCGATGGATGCGCTGCAGCGCGCGGGCCTGCCTACGCTGTACGTGACAGGCGAGGAAAGTGGCGCGCAGGTGGCGCTGCGTTCGCGGCGCCTGGGCATCGAGGGCAGTCAGGTGCAGCTGCTGGCCGAGATCCAGCTCGAAAAGATATTGGCGACGGTGGACGCCACGCAGCCCGCCGTGGTGGTCATCGACTCCATCCAGACCACGTATTCCGACCAGCTCACCAGCGCGCCGGGCTCGGTCGCCCAGGTGCGCGAATGTGCGGCGCACCTCACGCGCATGGCCAAGGGCACGGGCATCGCCGTGATTCTGGTGGGCCATGTGACCAAAGAGGGCGCGCTGGCCGGTCCTCGCGTGCTGGAGCACATGGTGGACACGGTGCTGTACTTTGAAGGCGACACCCACAGCCAGTTCCGGCTGGTGCGCGCCATCAAGAACCGCTTTGGCGCCGTCAACGAAATTGGCGTGTTCGCCATGACCGAGAAGGGCCTCAAGGGCGTGAGCAACCCGAGTGCCATCTTCCTTTCTCAACATTCCGAGCCCGTGCCCGGCAGCTGCGTGATGGTCACGCTGGAAGGCACGCGTCCCATGCTGGTCGAGATCCAGGCGCTGGTGGACAGCGCTGGCCCCAGCCCCCGGCGCCTGAGCGTGGGCCTGGACAAGGACCGCCTGGCCATGCTGCTGGCCGTGCTGCACCGCCACGCGGGCGTGGCCTGCATGGACCAGGACGTGTTTGTGAACGCCGTGGGCGGCGTGCGCATTAGCGAGCCTGCGGCCGACTTGGCGGTGATGTTGTCCATCACCTCCAGCCTGCGCGGCAAGGCGCTGCCCCGGGGCTTCCTGGCGTTTGGTGAGGTAGGCCTGGCGGGCGAGGTGCGGCCTGCGCCCCGGGGGCAGGAGCGATTGAAGGAGGCTGCCAAGCTGGGCTTCAGCGTGGCCGTGGTGCCCAAGGCCAACGCGCCCAAAAAGCCCATCGAGGGCCTGACCATCCACGCTGTGGAGCGTGTGGAGGAGGCCATGGACGTGGTCCGCGGCTTGTAACCCTCTCTACGCAATGCCCACAGCGCCGCCGGTGCGCCGCCGTATGACAATCGGGCCCATGAATTTGCGCAACATCCTGGTGCCCCTGGGGGCGGTGGCCCTGATCGGTTTTGGTTTCTCGGCCTATGGCTGGGCAGGCGTGGCGGCGGTTGTGGGCGGGCTGGTCATGTGGGCGCTGCTGCACTTCACGCGGCTGGTCAATGTGATGAAGAAGGCCGCCAAGCGCCCCATCGGCTACGTAGGCAGCGCCGTGATGCTCAATGCACGGCTGGCCGAGGGGGTGAACCTGATGCACGTGGTGGCCATGACGCAGGCGCTGGGCGAGCTGCGGTCTGCCGAAGGCGCGGACCCGGAAATCTACCGCTGGACCGACGGCACCCGTTCGCACGTGACCTGTGAGTTTCGCCAGGGCAAGCTGGTGAAGTGGACGCTGGAGCGGCCTGAGGCAGATGCCGATGCCCCGCCTCCGGCGGGGTGACACCCCACCCCTGAACCTGCGGGTTTGCTGCACTGCACCCTCGGGTGGCGGTTCCCGGCGGGCTGGGGGCCCGTAAAATCCCGGTTTTGCGACCCACAGCAACCAAAGGATTCCCATGAGCCCCGTAGTTCCCTCGATGGCCGACCGTGACGGCAAGATCTGGATGGACGGCCAGATGGTCGATTGGCGCGACGCCAAGATCCATGTGCTGACCCACACCCTGCACTACGGCTGCGGCGCCTTCGAAGGCGTTCGCGCCTATAACACCCCCAACGGCACGGCGATCTTCCGCCTCGAAGAGCACACCGACCGCCTGTTCAACAGCGCCAAGATCCTGCGCATGAAGATCCCGTTCACCAAGGAAGAAGTGAACGAGGCCCAAAAGGCCGTGGTGCGCGAAAACAAGCTCGAATCCTGCTATCTGCGCCCATTGACCTGGATCGGCTCGCAAAAGCTGGGTGTCTCGCCCAAGGGCAACCAGATTCACCTGATGGTCGCTGCCTGGGCCTGGGGCGCCTACCTGGGCGAAGAAGGCCTCAAGCGCGGCATCCGCGTCAAGACCAGCAGCTACACCCGCCACCACGTCAACATCACCATGACGCAGGCCAAGGCGGTGAGCAACTACACCAACTCCATCCTGGCCAACATGGAAGCGCTGGACGACGGCTACGACGAAGCCCTGCTGCTCGATAGCAGCGGTTTCGTGAGCGAAGGCGCTGGCGAGAACATTTTTGTGATCAAGAACGGCGTGATCTACACGCCCGACCTGTCGGCCGGCGCCCTGAATGGCATCACCCGCAACACCGTGTTCCACATCGCCAAGGACCTGGGCCTGGAGATCGTGCAAAAGCGCATCACGCGCGACGAGGTCTACATCGCCGACGAGGCCTTCTTCACCGGTACGGCCGCCGAAGTCACGCCCATCCGCGAACTTGACCGCATCGAACTGGGCAGCGGATCGCGCGGCCCTATCACCGAAAAAATCCAGAGCGCCTTCTTCGACATCGTCGGCGGCCGCAATCCCCAATACGCCCACTGGCTCACCAAGGTCTGATGAACATGTCGCAAGCTTCCGTAGAACTCCTGGCCAAAGACCTGAATGCACAAGGCGGTGTCTTCTGCCCGAGCCCCAAGGCCGACATGAAGCTGTGGAACAGCCACCCCAAGGTGTACCTGGACGTGGCCCGCACCGGCGAGGCCAAGTGCCCCTATTGCGGCACCGTCTATCGCCTGAAAGCGGGCGAGCATGTCCACGCCGGCCATTGACCGATTGATTGGTTGATGCCAGTTGCAACTGGCGGCGCATCGGCGCCGCCCACGTTGACCGTGGCGGTGCTGACCCACAACGAGGCGCACCGCATCGAGGCCTGCCTGAAGAGCGCTGCGTTCGCTGACCAGCTCCTGGTGGTGGACAGCGGCAGCACGGACAACACCGTGGCCCTTGCCCAGGGCCTAGGTGCCGAAGTCCACAGCCATCCCGACTGGCAGGGTTTTGCCGTGCAGCGCAACCGCCTGCTCGCGCAGTCACGCGGCGACTATGTGTTTTTTCTGGACGCCGACGAGGTGATGACGCCTGCGTTCGCGCAGGAGCTGCAGGCCATCGTGCGTTCGGGCGAGCAGGCCGTGTGGAGCATCCGCTGGCGCATGGTGGCCTATGGGCACGAACTCAAGTATTTCCGCTCGCAGTCGCAGATCGAGCGCCTGTTCGTGCGCGCGCTGGTGAAGGAATTCACTGGCGTTGTGCACGAGCAGGCCGAACTGCAGCCCCTGCCCGGCGGCGGGGCGGTGCCGCGCCGTTTGATCCGGGCGCGGCTGCTGCATTACTCCCGCACCACGGTGCGGGGCAGCCTGGAAAAGCTCACGCAGTACGTGATGCTGGGCGCCGCCAAACGTGCTGAGAAGGGCCAGCTGGGCGGCGTGCTGCGCGGGCTGGCCTCGGGGTTCTCCATGTTCCTGCGCTTGTATGTGTTCCGCCTGGGGTTTTTGTGTGGCGGGGCCGGGTTTCTGTATTGCCTGTTTGTGGCGCTGGAGGGCTTCTTCCGGTATGCCGCCCTGCACTATGACCGTGACAGCCTGACCGACAAGGTGATCCGTTGATGAGTGCACAACGCTGGTGGGGGCGCTGCGCAAGCATCGGTGCCTTCATGGTTCCGGGTTTGGCGCTGTGTGTGCCCTCGGGGTATTCGTATGGCGCAGCCCTGCTGCTGCTGGCCGCGCTGGCCAGCGCCCCGGTGTGGTGGCGCCGCCCCGCGCCCCGCACCGCCTGGTGGCTGACGGCCGCGTTTTCCTGCATGGCCGCGCTGTGGCTGCTGGATGTGGGCACCGCCTGGGGCTGGGGCAGCATGGACCGCCCGGTCAAGTACCTGCTGGCCCTGCCTTGCATCTTTTATCTGATGACCTTCCAGCCCCGTGCCGCCTGGCTGTGGATGGGGATTGCTGTCGGGGCCGTGGGCAGCGGGCTGGTGGGGCTCTACCAGACCTATGTCATGGGCCTGCCGCGCGCCAGCGGTTTCACCAACGCCATCCAGTACGGCAACCTGAGCATGCTGCTGGCGGTGATGAGTGGCCTGCTGCTGGTGGCGCAGTGGCGGCGCTGGGTGCTGTGGCAGCGCCTGCTGCTGGCCAGCGCCATCGTGCTGGGAGTGGCCGGGTCGGTGTTGTCGCAGTCGCGCGGCGGCTGGCTCGCCCTGGTACTGCTGCTGCCGGTGTGTGCCTGGCTGCTGGTGCGCACCACCGGCCAACGCCGGGTGTACTGGGGCCTGTGCGCCTTGTTGGTCGCGGCGGCAGCGCTGTCGCAGGTGCCAGCGGTGGAGCTGCGGGTGGACGAAGCCCGCCAGGAAGTGCAAACCTACCAGCAGCATGGCGATGGCCGCAGCTCGGTGGGCCAGCGCCTGGCGCACTGGGGCCTGGCCTGGCAGATGGGCTGGGACCGCCCCCTCACCGGCTGGGGCCGGGCGGGGTACGCCGAAGAAAAGGCCCGGCGCGTGGCGGCCGGACTGGCCCACCCCGTGGTGCTCGAATTCGGTCATGCACACAACGAAATCCTGGACTTGTTCGCCAAGCGTGGCTTGCCCGGCGTGCTGCTGCTCATGGCCTTTTATGGCATTCCGCTGGCCATGTTCTGGCCCACCGCGCAGCGCATCCGCGATGCAGAGGGCAAGATGGACCGCGAATCGCTGTCGCTGTGCCTGGTGGGCGTGCTGCTGCCGCTGTCGTACATCGGTTTTGGCCTCACGCAGGTGTTTTTGGCCCACAACAGCGGCAACATGTTCTATCTGTTCATGTGCCCGCTGGTGCTGGCTGCGCTGCACCAGCGGCGCGCGCGCCTGGGCTGCCCCCGTCCTCTGTGAAATGAAGAAACACCCCCCTGAGTCCCTACGGGCCTTCCCCCCGCTCTCGCATTGCTGCGCAACGCGGGCAGGGGGACGCAGCCCTCGCTGCGGGGCGGCCCTTGCTCGGCTGCCCTGGCTGGGGCCGCGCCAGTCTCATGGGCTCTGGGTCGTGTGCAGCGCCCTGGAAAACCGAGACGAGAGGTCTTTTTGATGCACATCCTGCTGGTCAACAACTCCCCTATCCCCGTCTATGGCTACGGCGGCACCGAGCGTGTGATCTGGGACCTGGGCAAGACGCTGGTGCAGCAAGGCCACCGCGTGAGCTATCTGGTGCCCGAGGGCTCGACCTGCGACTTTGGCCAGGTGCTGCCCATCCGGCCGGACGAACCCTGGGAGGGCCAGATCCCGGCCGACGTGGACATCACGCATTTCCAGTTCAACCCGCGCACCGAGTTGGCCAAGCCGTACCTGGTGACCGAACACGGCAACGCGCGCAAGCCCAAGCCGCTGCCGCGCAACACGGTGTTCCTCTCGCGCGACCATGCGGCGCGCTATGGCTCCAGCGAGTTTGTCTACAACGGCTTGGACTGGTCGGGCTATGGCCCGGTCGATTTCAGCCTGCCGCGCCCGCACTACCACTTCCTGGGCAAGGCGGCCTGGGGCGTGAAGAACGTGCGCGGTGCCATCAAGGTGGCCAAGTTGGCGGGTGTGGAGCTGGACGTGCTGGGGGGCGACCGCATCAACTTCAAGCGTGGCTTTCGCTGGACGCTGTCGCGCAAGATCCATTTCCACGGCATGGTGGGTGGCACGCAGAAGACGGGGCTGCTCAATGCCTCGCGCGGGCTGATCTTTCCGGTGCGCTGGCACGAGCCCTTTGGGCTGGCCGTGATCGAGAGCCTGTACTTCGGCTGCCCGGTGTTTTCCACGCCTTATGGCGCGCTGCCCGAGCTGGTGCCCCTGCACTGTGGCGTGCTTTCGGCCGAGGCGAGCGTGCTGGCCGAGGCAGTGCGCGGCAACCGCTTCGACCCGCGCGCCTGCCACCAGCATGTGGTCGAGCACTTTGGCGCCGAGCGCATGGCGCGCAACTACCTGCGCATGTACGAGCGCGTGCTGGCGGGAGAGACCCTGAATGCGCAGGCGCCGGTCATCCAAGGCCCGGCGCGCGAGCTGCCCTGGAAAAACTGACGGGGCAGCCCCTGAGTTTTTGACAAAAATAGCCGTTTGCGCGCACTGCATAAGCGCAAATAGCTATCAAAAATATAGCAAACGTCAGTTGGTGGCTGCCAGCAGCTCTTGCGCCAGCACCGCCACCAGCTCGGCCGCAGGCATGGGGCGTACCTGGGCCACGCCCTGGCCTGCCCACAGCGACAGATGGTCGGCCCGACCCGCCTGGGCCGCCGCGCGGCGCAGTGCGCCTGTCAGCGCGTTCTGCACGGGGTAGGGCGGCACGCTGCGCTCATCGGCCCGCAGGGCATCCATCATGGTGTTGACGATGCCCCGCGCCGGGCGGCCCGAGAAGATGCGCGTGGTGCGGGTGTCTGTGGGCCCGGCCTGCGTCAGCGCCTGGCGGTAAGCGGGGCCGATGGCCGATTCGGGGCAGGTCAGAAACGCCGTGCCCATCTGCACCGCCTGGGCGCCCAGGGCCAGTGCGCCCGCAATGCCACGCCCGTCCATGATGCCTCCCGCCGCGATCACGGGAATGGATGGCGGCAGCGCGTCCACACACTGGCGCACCAGCGTCAGCGTGCCCAGCATGCTGGCCTCGAAGTCGTCCACCGACGGCCCGCCCGCTGGCGGTATGTCGTGCCCGGGTGACAAGAAGGTGCCCCGGTGCCCGCCCGATTCCATGCCCGAGGCGCAGACCGTATCCGCCCCCACGGCGGCCCAGGCGCGGGCCTCGGCCACGGTGGTGGCGGTGCCGATCACCGTGCTGCCCACGGCCTGCAGCCGCGCCACCTGTGCGGCCGAGAGGATGCCGAAGGTGAAGCTGGCCACCGCCGGGCGTGCTGCCACCAGGGCTTCGAACTGCGCGCCGAAGTCCTCACACCACTGCGCAGGCCGCTCGGGCACCAGCCCGAACTCGGCATAGAACGGCGCCAGGCGCTGCAGCGCGGCCGCCACCGTGGCTTCGTCGGGTGTGGGCGTGGCCTGCACAAACAGGTTCATGCCAAAGGGCCGGTCGGTGCGGCGGCGCACCTCGGCAGCGGCTTCGGCCATGGCGGCGGGCGAGCGCATGCCGCAGCCCAGCATGCCCAGGCCCCCGGCTTGGGACACGGCGGCCGCGAGCGCAGGCGTGTCGGAGCCCGTCATGGGGCCCTGGACGATGGGCAGCGCGAGGGCCAGGCGGGTGGTGAAGGGGTAAGAATGCATGGGCAACTCCTGTGGAGAGAGGGTCAGGCGATGGAAGGGACCGGGTGGAGCGTGCTGGGCAACAGGGCCGCCAGCAACGCTGCCAGCGCGGGCGACTGGTAGCCGCGCCGGTGCACCAGCACGGTGTCGCAGGTGGCCAGCGGCACCAGGCGCAGCGCAGGTGGCTCGCGCATCAGATCAATCACCGCCTGGGGCACCACACCCGCGCAGCGCCCGGCGGCCACGCAGGCCAGGATGGCGTGGTACGAGGCCAGTTCCAGCACGTACGGCGGGTTGCCGTCCTTTTGTTGCAGGAAGGCCTCGCCCATGCGGCGGTAGGTGCAGCCAGTGCTGAAGGCGGCCAGGGTGTCCAGCTGCAGGTCCTGGGGGGTGTGCACGGGCGGGTGGTCGGCGGGCAGGGCCAGCAGCAGGGCTTCGGCAAACACGGCGGTGTGTTCCACCGGCGCATCGGCGTCGATGCCCGGCGGCGGCCAGGCCACCAGCGCGCAGTCGATCTGGTGGGCCAGCACCTGCTCCACCAGCTGGCGCGAGGGGGCGGTGGACAGCTCCAGCACCAGCCCCGGCCACTGCGCATGCAGCTGCGCCAGCGGCTGCGGCAGGCGCGCGGCGGCCGTGCTTTCCATGGCGCCCAGGCGCAGGCGGCCGCCGGGCTGGTTCGGGTGCACCGACTGCCGGGCCTCTTCGGCCAGCGCCAGCAGGCGGTCGGCATAGCCGCGCAGCGATTCGCCTGCAGGCGTGGGCACCATGCGTTTGCCCTCGCGCAGGAACAGCGTGGCGCCCAGTTGTTCTTCGAGCTGCTGCACGCGCGTGGTCACGTTGGACTGCACCCGGCCCAGCCGCTCGGCGGCACGGGTCACGCTGCCTTCCTGCGCTACGGCGCGGAAGATCTCCAGGGCGGTGAGGTCCATGATGGTTCTCTTTGTGAGATGATTTAAAGAAAATATATCTCAAAAAAGAATCATATGCCGAAGCCTGCTACCCTGGAATCCCCCACCGCCTCACCCCTGTCCGAGCGCCCGCTGGCCGTGGCGCTGGCGGGCATGGCGGCGCTGGCCGTGGCCATGGGCATCGGGCGGTTTGCCTTCACGCCGCTGCTGCCCATGATGCTGCACGACGGTGTGGTCACGCTGGCAGGCGGCAGCTGGCTGGCCACGGCCAACTACCTGGGCTACCTGATCGGTGCACTGGCCTGCATGGCGCTGCCCTGGGTGGCGCCGCGCGCGCGGCAGCGGTGGCATGCGGCGCGGCTGGCGCGCTGCGGGCTGGCCGCCACGGTGCTGCTGACGCTGGGCATGGCGCTGCCGCTGCCGGGCACTTGGCCAACGCTGCGGTTTGCGGCGGGTGTGGCAAGCGCGCTGGTGTTCCTCAATGTTTCGGTGTGGTGCATGGTGCGGCTGGTGGCGCTGGGTCGGGCGCCGCTGGGCGGGCTGATCTTTTGCGGGCCCGGGCTGGGCATCGTGCTCACCGGCCTGTCGGCCAGTGCCATGGTGGCCCTGGGCTGGCCTGCTGCTGCCGGGTGGGCGGTGTTCGGTGTGTTGAGTGTGGGCCTGTGCGCCGCCATCTGGCCAGTGCTGCAGGGCCTGGCCCTGCCTGCCCCGGCAGCTGCCGCGCACGCACCGGGCCTGCTCCTGCCGGGCCAGGGCCCGCTGGCGCGCACGGGGCTCACGCTGGCCTATGGGCTGGCGGGGCTGGGCTACATCGTCACGGCCACCTTCCTGCCCGTGATCGCGCGTGCCGCGCTGCCGGCCGGGTCACCCTGGCCCGACCTGTTCTGGCCGCTGTTTGGCGCGGGCGTGGCGCTGGGGGCGCTGCTGTCCACGCGCACGCCCGCCGCGTGGGACCGGCGCTGGCTGCTGATGGCCGCCTATGTTGTGCAGGCCGGGGCCATTGCGCTCAGTTTGGTGTGGCCGGGGCCTCTGGGGTTTGCGCTGGGCAGCCTGTTGCTGGGCCTGCCATTCACGGCCATCACGTTCTACGCCTTGCAGGAGGCGCGGCGCGTGTGGCCCGCAGCGGGCGACAGCTTCCCCGGCCTGCTCACCGCTGCCTACGGCATCGGCCAGATCGTGGGCCCGCCCATGGTGGCGTGGATGCTGCACCACGCGGCCACGCAGGGCCAGGGGTTTGTGCAGGGGCTGGCCGTGGCGGCGGCAGCGCTGGTGCTGGGCGCGGTGGTGTATGCGGCCATGGCCTGGCGCTGGCCATTGTCCTCGGGGCGCTGAACGCGCCCCGAGGGGGCCGGGTCAGTGGGGGACGAGGTTGGTGGTGGCTTTTGTCGGCGCCAGCGGCAGGGTCAGCACAAAACAGGCGCCGTGCTCGCCATCGGGCCGGTCCTGGCAGTGCACGGTGCCCTGGTGGCGCCCGGCGATCGAGCGCACCAATGACAGCCCCAGGCCCACACCACCCGCGCGCTCGCTGGCGCCCGGCAGGCGGTAGAAGGGCTCGAAGATGCGCTCGCGTTGGCTGGGTGGCACGCCAGGCCCGTGGTCACACACATGCACCTCGGCGCGGCCCTGGCGGCGGTGAACCACCACCGTGATCTCACCGCTACTGTAGCGGCGTGCGTTCTCCAGCAGGTTGCGGATGGCCCGGCGCAGCAGCTTGGCCACGCCGCGCACTTCCAGCGAATCGGGGCTCGCGCTCACGTCCAGGTCGGCGTCCACGCGGGCACATTCTTCGGCGGCCAGGCCGATCAGGTCCACCAGCTCCACCGTGCCTACGTCGGCCTCGCGTGCGTCGAGGCGGCTGGCCAGCAGGATCTCGTCCACCAGCTGGTCCAGCTCGGCGATGTTGCGCAGGATCTCTTCGCGGAACGCGGGCGAGGGCTGCTGGCCACCCATCAGCTCCAGCCCCATGCGGATGCGGGTCAGGGGCGAGCGCAGCTCGTGCGAGGCATTGGCCAGCAGCGACTTGTGCGACTTGACCAGGGTTTCCACACGCTCTGCCGCTGCATTGAACTGGCGCGCCAGGTCGGCCACCTCGTCCTGCCCTTGTTCGGGCACGCGCACCGACAGGTCGCCTTCGCCAAACGTCTTTACGCTGCGCTGCAGGGCTTCCAGCCGCTGCGTGAGGCGGCGGATGATGGGGTACACCCCCACGGCCACCGCCAGGCTGACGATGCCCAGCAGCCACAGGAAACCAAACGGGGGCCGGGTCCAGAAAGCGGCCTCGTCCTGTCCGGGGCCGCCCCGGCCGCCGTTGCGGCCCATGCGGGGCTGGCGCGGCGCCATCTGCAGGGTGAAGATCTGGCCGTTTTCTGCCTCGATGTGGAATTCGACCACCTCACCCGGCTCGGACGGCTGGCGCGTGGCCATGCCGCGCAGCACCAGGTTGCCGGCCGGATCGCGCACCGCCATCTCGCGCGAAGGCGGCACAAACGGCTGGTTGTTCTGGGCCTTTTGCTCTTCGGCAATGCGCCAGGCCCAGCCCACGGTGAGCGTCAGCACCGCCATGCCGCCGACCACGGCGAGCCAGATGCGCAGATAAAGACGGCGGGAGAAAGGGTTGGACAGGGACATGCGTGGGGCTATAGCGCAGGCAGCGGGGCTGCGTCAGCGATCAATCTTGCTGCTTGGCAAACACATACCCGACGCCCCGCACCGTGAGGATGCGGCGCGGGTTCTTGGCGTCCTGCTCGATGGCTGCGCGGATGCGCCCCATGTGCACGTCGATGCTGCGGTCAAACGCCTCCAGCTCGCGGCCGCGCACGGCTTCCATGATCTGGTCGCGTGTGAGCACGCGGCCCGCGCGCTCGGCCAGTGCCACCAGCAGGTCGAACTGGTAAGAGGTCAGGTCAGCCAGCTCGCCCGCCACCGTGACGGTGCGCGCGTCGCGGTCAATCTCCAGCGTGCCGAAGCGCAGCACCTGCGTGGCCGCCGCTGCGCTGCCGCCATCGGTGCGGCGGCGCAGGATGGCACGGATGCGGGCCAGCAGCTCGCGCGGCTCGAAAGGCTTGGGCAGGTAGTCGTCGGCGCCCAGCTCCAGCCCGATGATGCGGTCCATGGGGTCGCCCTTGGCCGTGAGCATGAGCACCGGCACCTGCGCTGCATGGCCTTGCAGCGAGCGGATGCGGCGGCACACCTCCAGGCCATCCATGTCGGGCAGCATCAAGTCCAGGATCACCAGGTCGGGCAGCGGCCCGGCATCCGGCCCCTGCAGCCGCGCGAGGCCACTTTTGCCGTCCGCACAGTGCGTGACCTGCAGGCCCGACTGGCCCAGGTACTCGCCCACCATCTGTGCGAGGCGGGCATCGTCTTCGATCATCAGCAGTTGGGAGCTCATGGGGGCAGTGTAGTGGGGTCTCCAGACAGGGTTTCATCCTCGCGGTCAGGCGTCTCCTCGTGTTGAAGCCTCCGTAAAGTTGCGGTAAACCGCTCCCTGATGCGTGGTTTGGTTTGCTATAAATAATATAGCTACCAGCGTATAACCATCAGGCGGAAGGCACGGTTTTTACCTTGGAAGCTAGCCACACCAGCACCAGCACCGGCAGCCCCAGTAGCGCCGTCGATGTGAAGAACTGGGCGTAGCCAAACGCATCCACATAGTCGCCCGAGAAGCCCGCCACAAACTTCGGCAGCAGCAGCATCATCGAGCTGAACAGTGCGTACTGCGTGGCCGAGTAGCTCACGTTGGTCAGGCTCGACAGGTAGGCTATGAAAGCCGCCGACGCGATGCCGCTGGCCAGGTTGTCGGCCGAGACCACGGCGATCAGCGCGGTCACGTCATGCCCGTGGCCCGCGAGCCAGGCAAACAGCAGGTTGCTGGCGGCGCTCAGGATGGCGCCCAGCATCAGGATGCGCATCACGCCAAAACGCATGGACAGCACGCCACCCACGAAGGCGCCTGCCAGCGTCATGACCACGCCGTAGACCTTGGTCACGGCGGCCACCTCGTCCTTGGTGAAGCCCATGTCCACGTAGAACGGGTTGGCCATGATGCCCATCACCACGTCGCTGATGCGGTAGACGGCGATGAGGGCGAGGATGAGCGCCGCATGCCAGCCGTAGCGGCGCAAAAAGTCGGCAAAGGGCTCCACCAGCGCGCCCTGGATCCATTCGGCAGCGTTCTTGGCAGGGGGCAGGGCCACCGGGGCGGGCTCGCGCGAGAACAACACGGTGACCACGCCCACGGCCATCGACGCGGCCATCACCAGATAGGCGGTTTGCCAGGCGCCGTTCTGGTACGCCACGGCGCCTTGTGCCGCGCCCTGTACAACACCCTGCAGCACCGCCTGGCCCACGGCGGGCGCGACCTCGGCGCGTGCCGCAATCCACAGCACCCCCGCGCCGGCCCAGATCATCGCCAGCCGGTAGCCTGTCTGGTACGACGCTGCCAGCGCGGCCTGGTGGTTGGCGTCGGCCGATTCGATGCGGAAGGCGTCCAGCGCAATGTCCTGCGTGGCCGAGCCAAAGGCCACGGCCAGCGCGCACCACACGATGGGCCCCAGCGTGTGGCGCGGGTCGGCCAGGGCCATGCCCACCAGGCCCGCCACGATCAGCGCCTGCGACAGCAGCAGCCAGCTGCGGCGGCGCCCCAGCGCCGGAGTGAGCAGCGGGATGGGCATGCGGTCCACCAGCGGCGCCCACACCCACTTGAAGCCATAGGCCAGGCCCACCCAGCTGAGATACCCGATGGTGCTGCGGTCGATGCCCGCCTCGCGCAGGCGAAAGCTCAGCGTGCCCAGCACCAGCAGCAGGGGCAGCCCCGCCGCAAAGCCCAGCGTCAGCATGCGCAGGCTGGCGGGCTCCAGGTACACGCGCAGGGTTTGCAGCCAGGGGGTGCGGGGGGTTGTCTCGGGGGGGAGGTGGGGAGGGGTGGAAGTGGAGGTGTCTGACATGGGCGCCCGGAGGTTTTGTCTATCATCGCCGACGAGCCTTGTCGTCCAGCCCCACTGCCTCCATCTGGGCGGCAGACGTTGCTGCAAACCACAGGGTCGGTCAGTGCCGCCTATTATTCCCAGGACTTACGCAAATCGGGATGCAACAGCCACCTTGGCGTGGCTGAATCCGCGTGCATGAGGCCTGTTTTGCGTCCGTCGTTATTCCTTCAGGTGATCCTGGTATGTGCCTCTTTTGCCCCACCCCTTCCGTTGCGCCCTCGTCCCCCTGGTCTGCACGCCGCGCCTTTCTGCTGGCGGCGGGCGCCGCAGCGGCCACCCCGGTGATGGCGCAGGTGGACGTGGGCTCGTCCTCCAGCCTGCGCAAGCTGGTGCCCGCCGAAACGCTGGAGCAGTCTGCCGCCCAGCAATACCGCCAGATGCTGGAGCAGGCCCGCGCCAAGCGTGCCCTTGCCCCCGACAACCACCCGCAGCTGCAGCGCCTGCACGCCATCGCCAAGCGGTTGATCCCGTTCACTACACCGTGGAACGACCGCGCCAAACAGTGGCGCTGGGAGGTCAACCTGATCGGCAGCCAGCAGATCAACGCGTTTTGCATGCCCGGCGGCAAGATCGCCTTCTACACCGGCATCCTCGACCAGCTCAAGCTCACCGACGATGAGGCCGCGATGATCATGGGCCACGAAATGGCCCACGCGCTGCGCGAGCATGCGCGCGAGCGCATCGCCAAGACGCAGGGCACCAACCTGGCGCTGCGCCTGGGCTCGCAGCTGCTGGGTCTGGGCGACCTGGGCCAGGCGGCGGCCGGGCTGGGCGGGCAGCTGCTCACGCTGCAGTTCAGCCGCTCGGACGAGAGCGAGGCCGACCTGGTGGGCCTGGAGCTGGCCGCACGCGGCGGCTTCCAGCCCGCCGCCGCCGTGAGCCTGTGGCAGAAGATGGGCAACGCCACCGGCAGCAAGCAGGGCGGGCTGGCGTTTTTGTCCACCCACCCCTCAGGCCCCGCGCGCATCAAGGAGCTGGAGCAGAACGTGCCCAAGGTGCAGGGGCTGTACGAGGCCGCGCGGCGCAATGGTTGATTTGCTATCTATTTGATAGCTATAAGGGCATGGTGGTCGCGCGCAGGCGGCCATTTTTGCTTGCATCTTTTGGCCCGCAGGCGCCCTCTCTGGCCGCTGCGTTCACACCGCCTGCACCGGCAGCCAGCGCACGGCCACGGGGCTCTTGCGTGAGAACAGCTCCACATGCGAGTCGATGGCGAACTGCACGCGCGCTAGGCTGGCGTCATCGTCTGCGCTGCAGTCGAAGTGCAGGGCTGCGGCGTCGGCGCGCAGCACACACAGGCCCCAGGGGAAGTGCGCCTCGCCCCGGTGTTCGTCATAGTCCACGCGGATCTTGCGGGTGAAGTGGTAGCACAGGCGCTGCAGGTAGCGGCTGGCCTCGGGGGTGGGCACATGGCCTTGGCGTCGCATCATGGGTGGGTGTCGTTGTTGTGCAAAAAAGAAGGGACTACAGCGGCAACGCCGTGTCGGCCAATACCAGCAGGTTGCCCTCGGAGCAGCGTTCCACGCGGGCCAACACGCCATAGGCGCGCTGCAGCAGCGCGGGGGTGAGCACTTCGGCCGGGTCGCCCGCCGCCAGCACGCTGCCGCCGCCCAGCACCAGCACATGCTGGCAAAAGCGCAGGGCCAGGTTCAGGTCGTGCACCGCCACCAGGCCCACAGCGCCCTGCTGCTGCGCCATGGCGCGCACGGCCTGCAGCACCTGCAGCTGCCAGCGCAGGTCCAGCGCGCTGGTGGGCTCGTCCAGCAGCAACAGGCGCGGCGCGCGCACGATGACCTGGGCCAGGCCCACCATCTGCCGCTGCCCGCCCGAGAGTTCATCCAGCCGACGCAGCGCCAGCGCCTGCAGGCCCAGTGCGGCTACCACCGACTCGATGGCGGCCTCGCGTTGCGCGCTGCTCCATTCGCTGCGGCTGGCGCGCAGTGCGCTCTGCCAGGTTTCATACGCCACGAGCGAGGTGCTCTGCGGCAAAGCCTGCGGCAGGTAGCCCACGCGGCGCAGGCGCTCGCGCGGGGGCAGGGTGGCCAGGTCGGTCCCTTCCAGCAGCACACGCCCTTGCGATGGTCGCAACCCGGCCACGGCCTTGAGCAAGGTGGACTTGCCCACAGCATTGGGGCCGACCACGGCCACCAGGGTGCCCGCGGGCACGGCAGGCAAGGTCACGCCCTGCAGCACGGGCCGGCCGGGGTAACCGGCGGTGAGTTGTTCGAGGGCAAAACCGGTCGTGCCCATCATGCGGCCCTTCTTTGGCGCAGTACCAGCACCATGAACAGCGGCACGCCCACCAGCGCGGTGATGATGCCGATGGGCAGCACCACGCCGGGCACCAGCGCCTTGCTCAGGATGGACGCGAGCGACAGCATCAGCGCCCCGGCCAGTGCGCTGCCAGGCAGGTAGTAGCGGTGGTCCTCGCCCAGCAGCATGCGCGCGATGTGCGGCCCCACCAGGCCCACGAAGCCGATGGTGCCCACGAACGACAGGGCGGTGGCCGCCAGCAGGCTCACGCGCAGCAGCGTCACCAGCCGCAGCCGTTCCACGCCAATCCCAAAGCTGCGTGCCTGGTCCTCGCCCGCGCGCAGCGCCGTGAGCGCCCAGGCCTGGTGCGCCGACCACAGCAGGCACAGCAAAAGCACCGTGCCCACGATGCCGATCTTGGTCCAGGTGGCGCGGCCCAGGCTGCCCATGGTCCAGAACACGATCTGCTGCAGCGCGTTGCTGTCGGCGATGAACTGCAGCAGCCACAAGAGCGCCTCGAAGCTGAACAGCAGCGCGATGCCGAACAGCACCACGGTGTCCACCGTGGCGCCCTGGCGCCAGGCCAGCAGCTGGATCAGCGCCGTGGCGCAGGCCGCGCCCACAAAGGCGCACAGCGGCACGGCCAGGTTCTCGCCCCAGGCCAGCAGCGTGAAGCCGCTGACCACGGCGGCCGATGCTCCCACGGCCGCAGCGGCCGACACCCCCAGCGTGAACGGGCTGGCCAGCGGGTTGTTGAGCGCGGTCTGCATCTCGGCCCCGGCCAGGCCCAGGCTGGCGCCCACCAGCACGGCCATCACCGCGTAGGGCAGGCGCACCTCCCACAGGATGACCTGCTGCGCTTGCGGCAGTGCGCCGGGGGCGAACAGGCCCCGCAGCACATCGCCAAACGCGAAGGTGGAGGGGCCGAGCGCGATGTCGGCCACCACGCTGGCGCACAACACGGCCAGCAGGGCCGCCAGCAGCAGCAGGCGGCGGCGCACAAAGTGCCGGTAGCGCTGGGCCAGCGGGCCCGCCTGCGCCGGGGAGATTGGGGGAGGGGCCAGGGCAGGGGCGGAATCAGGCACGGCAGACATTGCAACAAGGGGTGGGGTGAAGCGCTCAGCGCGCTTGCTGGGCCAGCGCCAGCGCATCGGCCAGGCCGGGCAGCATGGCGCCGCCATGGTCCAGGCCGGGCAACACGGCCATCTGCACGCGCAGCTCGGGCCAGGCGAGGGCGGTGAGCTGCCGGGCCAGCGCTTCGGTGCGCTCCAGCAAGCGGCGCTCGGCCTGCACGGCCGCGCGGGCGGGCGTGGCGGCGGCCTGTGCGTGTTCCAGCCCGCCCACACGCAGCTGCAGCCGCGCCTGAAAGGCGCGCGGCGCTGTGGCGTGGGTTTGTGCAAACTGTGCGGCCGCCTGCAGCACCTGGCCCTGGTTCCACCACACCGAGGGGCTGGTGGCCGCGTAGCGGGTGAACTGCGCCGGGCGCGTGAACAGCGCATGCAGCACACACAGGCCGCCGAACGAATGGCCGGTGATCGTCTGGCGCTGCGCATCGACAGGAAAAGCCTGCGCGATGCGCGGCTGCAGCTCGCGCGCGATGAAGTCGAGCAGCACCTGGGCGCCGCCCGCCTCGGCCGCGGCACTGTCACCCAGGGGCGGCGGTGTGTAGTCGCGCTGGCGCTCGGCGGGGTGGACCACGGCATCGCCCGGGTGGCCCACGCCCACCACGATGGCGGCATCGGGCCGCAGCTCGGGCGGGCGGGCGGCGTCGTTGCGGGCCAGTTGGGCGGCCAGCGCAAAGGCCGCGTTGCCGTCGAGCACGTACAGCACGGGGTGACCGGTGGCGGGCGCGGGGCCTGCGGGGCGCTGCACCCACACGCGCCAGGTGTGGCCACTGGCCGGGTCGCGCAGGTCTTGCTGGTGGGTACCGGGCAGGGTGGCTGCGGCGGCTTGTAGCAGCTCGGGCGCAACAGCGGTGCGCGGGCTGGCGCAGCCCCCCAGCAGGCCCAGGCCTGCCAGGCTGGCGCCTGAACCAGCGGCCACCAGCAGCGCGCGGCGTGCGCCGTGCGGCGGGGAAAGGGCGGACATCAGAGGCTGGTCCAGTACACACCCGTCAGCGGGATGGGCTGGAACTGGGTGAACATCTTCTGCAGCGTGGCGCGCGGGTCCAGGTCGGCAAACAGCTCGGGGTGCAGCCACTTGGCAAACACCTGCACGGCCACCACGTTGAAGGGCGAGTTGTAGTAGTGGTGCCAGATGGCGTGTGCGCGGCCCGGCTGCTGCACGGCCTGCAGCTGGGCGATGCCCCGGCGCTGCGTGGCGCGCACCAGCGAGGCCCGCGCGGCCTCGGGGGTGGCGTCGGCCCCCAGCACGATGCGCAGGGGCGATTTGTCGGCCGTGGCCAGGCTGCCGATGCCGGTGCCGATGTACAGCTGGGGCTGCGTGGCGATCAGGAACTCCGGGTTCAGCGTGCCATGCTCGCCAGGGATGCGCCCGCGCGCTACGTTGTCGGCGCCCGCAGCATCCAGCAGCACGCCCACCAGGCCCACCATGGTGGCGCAGCAGTCGTCGGCCAGCCCCACGCGGTTTTCCAGGAACACGCTGGGGTGGCGGGTGCCCGCAGGCAGGGTGCGCAGGCGCGATGCGACGCGTTCGAGCTGGGCTCGCCAGAAGGTGTTGAAGGCCTCGGCCTCCTGGCGCTTGCCCAGCACGGCGCCCAGCAGCTCCATGCTGCGGGGGGTGTTCTTGAGCGGGTCGTGGCGGAAATCGACAAACACCACGGCCACACCGGCGGCCTCCAGGCGCGCCAGGGTCTCGCGGTCGTTCTTGCTCGGGCCATGGCCACCCGCCAGGCCCAGGATGGCCACCTGCGGGCGCAGTGCAATCGCCTGCTCGTCGCTGAAACTGCCCGCGTTGTTGCGGCCCACGCGCGGCACCTTGTCGAGCTGGGGGAAGCGGCCGCGCCACTGGGCGTAGCCTGCGGCGTCCAGGGTTTCGTAGTCGCCCATCATGCCCACCAGGCGGCGGGCCACATCGTCCCGCTCGAATACGCCCAGCGCGGGCAGCAGGCGGCCTTCGCCCAGCAGGATGCGCTCCACCTTGGCGGGCAGGGTGACGGTGCGGCCGGCCAGGTCGGTCACGGTCTGGGGGGCGTTTTGGGCCTGCGCGGGGGGCGCTGCGAAGACAAGGGCGCAGAGAAGTGCGCAGAAAAGGGCAGCAAGGCCTGGCGCGGAGGCCAGCCAGCGGGGGCAGGAGAACGTCATGGGCGATACGGTGCGTGCAGGGCGGCCCGAAGGGGCTGCGGTCCAAGTGCAATATTGAGAATCATTTGCATTTATTATCGCAAGTTGCTAGCATCCCATGGCGTGGCGCTTGCCGTGTTTGCGGGGTGGAGAAAAACCTTTGCGCAAACCTTCGATGGGGGCGGGCCTTCGCAGGCGGCTCTGCATCTGCGCCTCCACGCCGTCCCGCCGCCTTACCCTTTGTCATCTGCCCCACAGCCCGCCCATGTCCGTTGTCAGCCCCTTGCATGTCCAGCCCTCGGCGCCGCCGTCGGAAGGCATGCAGGCGTCGCTGCAGCGCCATCTGCAGCGGGTGCGGGTGCTGCGCCCCGGGCTGCACCTGCATGCCGACGACACCGCCGATGTGCAGGACTTCACGGCCAGCGGCGATATGGAGGCGGGCTTGCGCATCGTGCTGCTGCTGGAGGGATCGGTGGACGTGAGCTATGGCCCGCGCCGCGTGGCCTTGTCCAGCGCCGCCAGCCAGCGTGCGCGCGAACCGGGCCTGCCGCGTGCGCTGCTGGTGTCGGTGGCCGAGCCCGAGCGGTTTGAGCGGCGCGGCCGCCGGGGCGCCTACGCGCGCCGCGTGAGCGTGGGTCTGGGCGGCGAGTGGCTGGAGCAGGTGGCGGGGCCATCGGCGTCCGACGCCATCGACGCCTTTCGCCGCCAGCATCTGGCCATGCACCACTGGCAACCTTCGGCCCGCATTGCAGCCGTGGCCGAGCAGATCACCCGCGCGCCCGACCTGAGCCCGCTGCTGTTGCACCTGTACCTGGAAAGCCGCGCGCTGGAGCTGGTGAGCGAGGCGCTGGGCAGCCTGTCGCAGCACGCCCCCGGGCCTGCCCCGGCGCCTGCACCCGCCCCCGCACCGGCCGCAGCCACGCTGCGCCTGCTGCCCCATGAGCACCAGCGCATGCGCGCGCTGCACGCCTTCTTGCAGACCGATGCGGCCATGGACATGTCGCTTGACGCGCTGGCGCGCCAGGCGGGCAGCAATGCCAACACGCTGCAGCGCCACTTCCGCGCCGTGTATGGCACCACGGTGTTCGACTTTGTGCGCGAACACCGCCTGCAGCGCGCCCGGCACGCACTGGAGCATGACGGCCTGACGGTGGGGCAGGCGGCCCTGGTGGCGGGTTACAACAGCGCTGCCAACTTTGCGACCGCGTACCGCAAGCGCTTCGGCATGCCGCCCAAGCTGGCGCGCGGAAGGATCTGAAGCCCCCTGAGCCACACAGCGCCCGGGGTTGCCGCCAGAGTCGGCAACTCTTCGAGGCCGTCCAAGCCTGGATGGGCAGGCTTGGAGCCGTGGGCCTCAGCCCCAAGGGGGACGCCACCCGTGGCCTGGCAAAGCCAGCTCCACGGTGGCACTGGCGGGGGCGCGCCCTGTGCAGGCGGCGCGGGTGCGGCAAACATCTTTGTTGGCCTTGCAAACACAGCGTGGCGGGCTGCGTGAAATCATCGATGCATGCCGGTGCAACCCGTCGGCACGCCTCGCCACCCCCTTCTGGGCAGCGCTTTTTGCGGTGCTCCATCAAGGCGTCGATTGGCACATGGAATGAAATCGCACTCATTCTTGTTTGCAATCCGCTGGTAGGCAGCTGGGTGTTTTCTTCCCGTTTTTGATTCAGGACCTCCTCTATGCAGACTCGCCGCCCATCCCGGGGTGCCGCCCCGGCCCATCCTTTTGCCCTGCGCCAGATCGCCCAGGCCTGCGCGTGGACCTTGTTGGCCGGCGCGGGCGCAGCACTGGCGCAAAGCCCGGCCGCGCCGGTGGCGCTGAAGGAGGTGACCGTGAACGCAGCGGCCGAAACGCCCGAGAGCCTGCCCGCTGCCGCACCCGGCGGCCGGGTGGCCCGGGGCACGCGCCTGGGCGTGCTGGGCAATGTGGGCGTGATGGACACGCCCTTCAACATGACGGGCTACACCGCCGAAGGCATTGCCGACCAGCAGGCGCAGACGGTGGGCGCGGTGCTCAAGAACGACCCCTCGGTGCGTACCACCACCAACGAGGGCCACATCGTCGAGAACTTCATCATCCGGGGCTTTGCGGTGGGGGCGGGTTCGCTGGCCATCAACGGCGCCTATGGCCTGGCGCCGGAGCAGAACACACCCACCGAAATGTTTGAGCGCGTGGAAGTGCTCAAGGGCCCCGGCGCCATGATGATGGGCATGCCACCTGCGGGCGACGTGGGGGGCGCCATCAACCTGGTGCCCAAACGCGCGGGCAAGGCGCCGCTCACGCGCGTGACCACCACCTACTCGTCCCAGTCCAACGTGGGCGTGCATGCCGATGTGGCACGCCGCTTTGGCGCAGACCAGCGCCTGGGCGTGCGCGTCAACGGCGTAGTGTCGGGTGGCGAGACCTGGCTGGACCACCAGACCAAGGCGCGCGAGATCGGCCACCTGGCGCTGGACTACCAGGGCGAGGGCTGGAATGTGGAGGCCGACGCCTATTCGCTGAAGAACAAGGTGCGCAAGGGCTCGCCCATGCAACCCATCCTCACCGGCTGGACCACGGTGCCCAAGGCGCCCGATGGCTCCACCAACTTCTTCTACGGCGAGGGCGTGTACAGCAACACGCAGACGCAGGGCCTGATCGTGCGCGGCCAGGCCAGGCTCAGCGCGGGCTGGACGGCGTTTGCCTCGGCGGGCAAGGCGCAGCACGCGTACGACGGCTTCATCTTCGGCACCCGCCCGGTGTGGGCCCCGGCCAATGCCGCCACCGGCAATGCCACGGGCACGGCCTACAACTCCTGGGGTGAGTACGACACGACCACCGCCGAGCTGGGCCTGCGCGGCCAGTTCAGCACCGGCGCCGTGGCGCACAAGCTCATGCTGGCGGCCAACGTGCTGAACTACGAAGGCGGCAGCCGTGCCAACGGCACGGCCGCCATCAACAGCAACATCTACAACCCCCGCCCCATCACCATGCCAGCGGGCGGCGCCGCATCCACCTACAACAAGCTCAACGACGACGCGATGACGGCGCTGAGCGTGGCGGACACGCTGGCCTTTGCCGACGACACGCTGCAGCTCACCCTGGGCCTGCGCGCGCAGCAGGTGCACCAGAAGCTCAGCAAGTACAAGGAAACCGCCGTGACGCCGCTGGTCGGCGTGGTCGCCAAGCCCTGGGGCGAGAACGTTTCGCTCTACGGCAACTACGTGGAAGGCCTGAGCGCGGGCACCACCGTGAAGGCGCCCTATGCCAACGAGGGCGAGACCTTCAAGCCCTACAAAAGCAAGCAGATGGAGGTGGGCGTGAAGTGGGTGAGCGGCAGCCTCACGCAAACGGTGAGCCTGTTCCAGATCAGCAAGCCCGCCCTCATCGAGGCGGGCAACCGCCAGGTGCTCGATGGCGAGCAGCGCAACCGGGGTGTGGAGTGGAACCTGTTTGGCCAGCTGACCCCCGCGCTCACGCTGCTGGGCGGCGCGGCCTACACCGAGGCCGAACAAACCAAGACCGCCAAGGGCGTGAACCAGGGCCGCGCACAGTTTGGCGTGCCCAAGCTCACGCTGAACCTGGGCGCCGACTGGGCCATTCCCGGCGTGCAGGGCCTGTCGGTCAACGGCCGCGTGAACCACACGGGTGCGCAGTGGCTCACGGGCGACAACAGCGTGAAGCTGCCCGCCTGGACCACCGTGGACGTGGGCGCCCGCTATGCCACGCGCTGGGGCGCACAGCCCGTGGTGCTGCGCGCCACGGTCACCAACCTCGGCAACCGCGCGTACTTCGACAGCATCTGGGGCGCAGGCCGGGTGAACGTGGGCGCGCCGCGCGCTGTGCGCCTGTCGGCCTCGTTTGACTTTTAAGGCGGGGCCAGGAAAAGGCCCCCGCCACGGAGACCGGCGCGCGACCTGGTGGGCGCGCCGGGCTTCTGGGTGGGGAATTTGTCGCTATAAATTTAGTAGCTATTCGCGCTTATGCAGAGCGCGGTGGCGGCCAAAAAAGCACAAAATTCAGGGCGTGGTCACCCCGGTTCAGGTGCCACCCACGTAGGGGTTGCTCTTGCGTTCGCGGCCAAAGGTGCTCTCCGGCCCATGCCCGGGGATGAACACCGTCTGGTCCCCCATGGGCCACAGCCGCTGGGTGATGCTGTCGATCAGATCCTGGTGGTTGCCCATGGGGAAATCCGTGCGGCCGATGCTGCCTGCAAACAGCACGTCGCCCACAAAGGCCCGGTCGATCTGCGGCGCATGGAACACCACATGCCCCGGCGTGTGCCCGGGGCAGTGGCGCACGGCCAGCGTCTCGTTGCCAATCTGCACCGTGTCGCCATCCGCCAGCCAGCGCGTGGGCGTGAAATGCTGCGCAGGCGGAAAGCCAAACATCGCGCTCTGCTGCGGCAGCCCGTCAATCCAGAACTGGTCGCCCGGGTGCGGTCCCACGATGGGCAGCCCCAAACGCGTGGCCAGCTCGCCCGTGCCCCCCGCATGGTCGATGTGGGCGTGCGTCAGCCAGATCTGCGACAGCGTGATGCCCAGCCGTTGCACCTCGGCCAGCAGCACCTCCAGGTCGCCGCCGGGGTCGATCACGGCGGCCTGCTGCGTGGCATCGCACCAGACGAGGGAGCAGTTCTGCTGAAACGGCGTAACTGGAACGGTGAGGTAGCGGAGCATGCGGAGCGGTGGTGGTTGTTGCTAACAGAGAATGGATTTTGCAAACAGAATGTAGATCTGTTGATAACAGAGAGTGGACTTTGCGAACATAGACTGGACCTTGCTGACTTGCGGTTGGCACTCTCTGCCGACATGCGCCCGGAGCAGTGTGCTGGGCTAGTGGGTGAGTTTTGCGATTTGGCGAAGTCCGTGACTCACAGCAAGGCTGCTTCCGTTTGCGTTCGGTGTGACTCCAACAAATAAAGTGCGTCGGACCTGAATAAAGTCCGTCGGGGAAATTCCGTATTGAGAAATGAATGCTGCCTCATTTGAGGCGGTTCATGTATCTAAGTATGCGGTGGGCTGCTTCAGGCTGACAGCTGATATTCGATGGCTTCATCCTGTACGTCGGCGGATGCGTGAAGCCGACCTTCGCGAGCACCGGCTCAAGACTGGAACGCGGCATACGAGACCGGTCGATTGGTCGCACATCGCCGTCGCCACTCGAATCCCAGAACGCGACCATTTTGTCGCAGCGGACATGGCCGAGGAGCTATTCAACCGTTAGCAGACCGACTAAGGCGAGAAGTAGCTTGACGCGCCGATCGAATTGCGGCGGACTCTGTAGTTCGATGCGAGCGAAGAGCCAGTGCGGCAGGTATACCGGCGAAAATTGTCCCGCCGCATGTAATCATGTGGCCAGATGCCCGCCTCGTTGCGAGCCGACTCCGCCACCCATGATCGAAAACCTCAAACGCACAATCTGGGCCACCGCCGTCAAGCTCCGCCCAAACATGGATCCTGCCGAGTACAAGCGCCTGGTGCTCGGCAGCATTTTCGGCAGGTACGTCTCAGACACTTTCCAGGCCAAGGGCACGGCAATGACCGCGCGCTTGGCCGGGCCTGCCGACGAATCCCATCGTTCGCAGTCCGGGCGATGAAAAATGAGTGACAGCGAACTCGTCAGGTCAAGTCGAGATGGTGATCAGTTCCACTACCTGTGGGCCGCACAGAGGTGTCTGGGGCTTTTGTCCCTCAGTTCAGACCTAGTAGCGGTGTCGATTGAAGGAGCTTCATCGCAGGAGGGCGGAGACGGTCAGACCGTTGATGCCGGCGAAGAGGTGATAGATGTAGGCGAGTACTACGGCAGCCAAGAGCTTTCCACTGCCAGGCTCTTGAAGTACATGCAATTGAAGCACTCGACCAAGCACGCTTCGGAAGAGTGGACTATCAGTGGCCTGAAGAAGACGCTAAGTGGCTTTGCGAAACGCTGCGTCGCACTAAAGAAGGAACGCGTCGGCTTGCCATTGACCGGCTGGCTAGAGCTGCACTTCGTCACGAACAGACCTATCTCACGGAATGTCGAAGAAACAATCGAGGATGCCGCGAGGAGCCACTCACCGCGTCACCCAGAGGTATTCGCATTCCTCGAAGCGTACTGCGACCTGAAGGGAGCCGACCTTGCAGAGGTCTGCGGCCTCCTTCGACTAGAGCCAGAACAAAAAGGGTTCTTGGAGCAGCGTCGACTACTTGCCCAAGGATTGCGACGATACCTTCCGGGGGCTGACTCTGAGGCGCCTCTTCAACTCAAGGACCTCGTCACGCGCAAGGCGACGAGTGAGTTCACCGGGACGCCGCAGATCACCAAGTTCGATGTACTGAAGTCTATTGGCCGCAGCGAGGATGACCTCTTTCCGGCGCGCTGTCTCATCGAACCTCCCGCTCGCGTTGTGCCTAGAGAGCAAGAGGCCGAACTGGCGCGGGTGATTGTTGAGTGTGTCGGTCGGTGCCTGATCGTTCAAGCCGACGGCGGCGTCGGCAAGTCCGTCTTGGCTCTGAGGTTGCCCTTGCATCTGCCAAGCGGGTCGCACGCCGTCGTGTATGACTGCTTTGGCAATGGCGCATACAGATCACCGAGCGGGTTTCGGCATCGCCACAAGGATGCGCTGGTGCAGATCGCCAATGAACTGGCGGGCGCAACACTGTGCGATCCATTGGTTCCATCAGGAAATGCTGACAGCACAGCCTACACGCGGGCGTTCTTGGCGCGGCTGGCTCAGGCCGTGCAGTCCCTTCGAGCGCGGTCGTCGGACGCTGTCCTGTGGATAGTTGTCGACGCAGCTGACAACGCAGAGATGGCTGCGCAGGACAACTCAGATGGGCACTCCTTTGCTCGTGACCTCCTACGAGAACAGATTCCTGATGGCGTATGCGTGGTTGTGCTCTGCCGACCATACCGAGTCGCACTGCTCAACCCACCGGCTGGCTGTCGTACGGTTGAACTTCGACCATTCAGTAGGCAAGAGACACAAAGTAATCTACGGCAGGTCTTCCCCAATGCGTCGGATCAGGATGTCGACGAGTTTCATCGCCTGAGTTCACACAACCCGAGAGTTCAAGCCGCCGCGTTAGCCGCCCACAGGACGGTGCCTGAAATTCTGCGGGCCCTTGGCCCGAGTCCGACGACTGTTCAAACCCTGATTGAGAACCTTCTTGAGCAAGCAGTTGCGCGAGTCAGAGACGAGGCTGGCGCCTCAGGTGCAGAGTCGATCGATCGAGTATGTCAGGCGATGGCCACGTTGCGACCGCTCATTCCTCTGGGTGTCGTGTCGACGATCGCCTCGGTGCCTGTTTCGGTCGTGCGGAGTTTTGTCAATGATCTTCAACGCCCGCTTCTGTTGCGCGGCGACTTGCTGCAGTTCATTGACGAACCCACAGAGACGTGGTTTCAAGGGAGATTTCGTGCGACGGGCGCTGCGCTGGTTGACTACCTGCGCGCATTGCAGCCGTTGGCACGTCAGAGTGTCTATGTGGCTTCAGTGCTGCCTCAACTCATGCTTGAGGCGGGCCAAGTCGCGGAGTTGGTGGACCTCGCGCTTACGTCGAAGGCGCTGCCAGAAGACAACCCCCTTGAAAGACGCGACCTCGAACTACAACGCCTGCAATTCGCCCTGAAGGCGTGTCTTCGAAGCGGCCGGCATCTCGATGCCAGCAAGATTGCGCAAAAGGCAGCTGGGGAAGCGGCTGCAGACGAGCGTCAGCAGCGCCTACTGTCGGAAAACACTGACCTGGCTGCCACCTTCATTGAGCCGGACCGGATGCTTGAACTGGTGTCAAGGCGAGCGTTTCGCGGCAAGTGGCTTGGCGAGCACTACGCCTACGAGGCAAGCTTCCTCTCCGGTCGACGTGAGCTTCAGCCCGACGCTCGCAGTCGCCTTCGAATCGCACGTGACTGGCTGCGACATTGGTCGTCATTGCCGTCCGAGGAGCGCCGGAAGACTCAAATCGACGACGCATACATAGCCGAGCTTGCCATCGCTCAGTTGAACGTTCATGGGCCCAAAGCTTGCGCTCGCGAACTATCGAGCTGGAGCCCTAGATCAGTGGCATTTCGTGTTGGTCTTTTGGTTGCAGCGCGGCTCGCCGACCTTGGCCGCTTCTCGGACATCAATGCCATCGCGACAGCTGGTATTCGAGACGTTGGCTTGGCGCTTGCCATGACTGCCGTCTTGCAGACAGTCGGCCTTCGACCATCCGTGGACGTGGTCAAGCGGGCAGCCAGGGTTTGCAGCAGACGGTATCTCAACATCCGGGACACGGCGCACTGGAAGACCAACGGCTTTGAGGATGCAGCAGTTGCCGCCCTAGTCTGTGCAGCGCTGCACTATCAAATAATTCCGACCGCCAAAATTGCAGAAGCGCTGCGGCGCCACTATCCGCATGAGTTGCCTCGGGGAAGCATGTCTCGATACGGTGGCCGAAGAGTTCATCTGCTTCGGATTCATGCCCTCCTGGAGAAGCTGGAAGGAACCAACCTCCAGGTGATGGACCTAGCTGATGCCGAGATCAAGAAGGCCCACGAGAAGGCGCGCGGAGGTGAAGGGCCACGTGAAGTTCGGGAGTTCAGGGAGTCGGTTGGAGCACTACTGCCATGGGGCCGCCTGTGGGCATCGCTGCACTTGTCGGCACAGGCAGCCGCTGATCTAGATCGCAGTTGTGCTGACGCGCTGGCCGAATCTAGAAAGGCTGAAGGCTCCAGCTACCGCGAGGAACCGACGACTGCGGACGAGATTGCCGAAGTGTGGGCGGAGGTCTTGTGCGCTAGTCAAGCCGCGCATGAAAGTTCGTGGACTGACTTGATCTCTTGGGTCGAGGGATTGCGCCACCCACTAGCCACGCCGACGACTACGCGCCTCATCTGGTTTGCGGCCCGCCGTGTTGGTTCCCCCAACCTAGCACTCCAACAGACGGCCGCAAAGTTCGCACGCTTGGTCAGTGAACGTGACGACGCCGCATCGACGGCTGGGGCCCTAGTGGCGCTTTGTCGCGCAGTCATCCCTGTGAGCACGCCCGAGGCGAACCAGCTGTTCAAGACCGCTATCGATATTGCCAATCGGGTCGGAGACGAGTGCCTTACACGGTGGACATCGCTGCTAAGTCTTGCGGAGAACGCGGCGGATGCAGCGCATCCTCAAGCCGAGCTCGCGTACCGGACGGCACGAGCAGCTGAGCTGATCTACGACTATGTGGACCGAGACAAGCACTTTGATTGGGAAAGAAGCGTCGAGGCAGTTATATCGCTTTGCCCGAACTCGGCTGTTGCGATTCTTAGCCGCTGGAGAGATCGTCGCTTCGGTCGTTGGCGACGCTTGTTGCCCGTTGCAGTCGAGCATCTTCTGAGGTCAGGGCGCCTGAATTCATGGATCGCACTGTCTCTGATTGGTTTTCGTGCCGACTGGGACTATGCGCCTCACCTCTCCTTGATTCTTGACGGTCTCGAAGAGCGATCAGACAAGGTGAAGGCTGCAGAGTTCTATCTAGACAAGGTTCGATTGGAGCCTCACACACTTGAGACGTGGCTCGCAATCAGGAAGGTAGCCGTTGCCTATGGACTAGCTCTCGACGACATCGATTTAGAGATTGCGCGCGAAGCACAGCGCCAGGCTGCTGAAAACCAAGGAGGCGCCCAGGGAGAGCCTGTAGTTGTCCGTGCAGCCGGACCAGAGGCTCGCCCTGACTGGAGCCGCGTGTTTGGACAGCGCAAACTGCATGACCATATGGATCTGCAAGCGGCGTACGCAAACTACAGAGGGCAGTCCGAACGTAACAATGTCTCTGAGTTCTTGACTCGGGCGCTTGCACACGTGCAACCGGGGGAAGAGGCCGCGATAGTTACAGCGCTGGAGTCCTTCACTGAGTTGGACCTTTGGGACTACCGCAGAGTGCTTTCATCGATCCCCGAGGAGTGGCTCACCCGCATCTCAGTCAGGCCGGCGCTGCGCTCGTTGATAAGAGGCGTCGTAGCGGCACATTGCCTCGAACTGGCTCCGGGCACGTTCTATGAACGGTTGCCACTTGATTTGGCCAGCCATCTGTCGGGGTGCTCGCGACCTGAGCTTTGTGCGCATGCACTTGACGCAATCGGCAAGTCGCATGTGATGCTAGACACCCAGGATCTCTTCAGGGTTGTTAACTTGCTCTCCGAGACCATGACACCGAGCGAATCCCAAGCTGCGCTTGCGTATGGACTTGAGCTTCTCGACGGCGCCATGCGGCCAACCGACGGTGACGGTCCTTGGAAGCCAGAGCTGAGTCCTGAGGCGACTCTCGAAGCGAACGTTGCCGGGTACGTTTGGGCCGCGTTGGCATCACCTGAGGCCTCGATTCGTTGGGAAGCGGCTCATGTGGTTCGGAATCTAAGCGGCTTCGGTCAGATTCAAACACTTGATGCACTTGCGGGGCGGTTGGGAAATCCCGTTTCTGGCCCATTCGCCGACCAGTCCCTTTTCTTCTACTCGCTACACGCGAAGCAGTGGCTACTGATCGCATTGGCACGAGCAGCCCAGGAAGCGCCGGCAGTTGTCGGGCGTCATGTCCCGGTGCTACGAGAAATCGCGCTCGGCCGCGAAATGCACGTCCTCCTGCGGCACTTCGCCGCCGACTGCCTCATCAATGTCGCGCGCGCGGCGTCAGGCGTCATCAGCAATAGCGAGCTTGAGCAGCTTCATGCCGTGAACAGGTCGCCGTTCGCTCAGATCATCTCCAAACAGTATGAGCGATCGACTAGGGATAGTGATACTCATAGCACCAAGCCTTCGAAAGAGGACCCCAGGTTCCTTGTCGGCTATGACTTCAAGAAGCATTGGCCGGACAATCTGGGTCGACAGTTCGCAGTTTCGGGAACCACAGTCGAACGAATGATTGGAGACGTTGTCTGGGATGACTGGCAGCTAGAGGAGAACGGGCATTGGGACCGGGATGAGCGCGGGAAGCGGAAACACTTCGAACGCAGGAACAGCTACTCGTACGGTGATGACGAGCGTTGCAGCAACCTGACCAACTATCTTTCGTATCACGCGATCATGATCGTCGCTGGCAAATTGCTTCGTACGACGCCAGCCCACACCGACCCCGAGAACACCGAGGACGGCTTCACGACTTGGCTGAAAGGTCACGCGCTCACTAAGCCCGATGGGTCTTGGCTTGCCGACAGGCGGGACCCTGCACCGCAGTTGCCGTGGGTCGACTTGGTCATGCCATCCGAAGAGGAGTGGCCCACCTCTGTTCAGCGTGACCACTTCAAGAAGCATCTGCACCTTCCAAATGGGCAAACAATTGTGTGTGGGACCTGGGCCGTACGCTGTGGTCGCCGGATTGAGGAAGTGCGAGTTTCAAGTGCCCTAGTAGCACCTGAACGGGCCACTGCTCTTGTTCATGCACTTCAATGCGCGCGGAGTCCGTTCGAGCATCACTTGCCAAGAGCAGGAGATGATTCCGAAATTGATCACAGTCCTTTCCGACTACGCGGTTGGATCGTTGATCCTCACATCGAGAAGGGGCTCGATCAGTACGATCCTTGGGCTGGCTCCATTGAGTTCCCCCCGTATGCACCGACTGCTGACTTGGTTCAGATGTTGGGATTGGAAGCAGACGCGGAACTTAGAAACTGGCGTCAGCCAGTATCCGGTCACGCGGAAGAAACGATCAGCTGCTCGGTGTGGGGAACATGGGAGGACCCTAATCAGGACGACTACTATGAAGGCAGGCGGGATGGCGGAAGGGTCCTGTCCGCTTCGCCCACGCTCTTGCGTCGGCTTTGCGCAGAGACCTCCATGCAACTCATCTTCGATGTACGAGTGGAACGAAATCTGGCGCGATCGCGTTACGGCAGCGAGTCCGATGACTCGCTTGGTTATACCTTCCCTTACGCGGGAATCTTCTTGCTAATGCCCGATGGAAGCTACTACTCAACTGTCTGACGTGGTCAAACTGGGGAAGCGACTCGTAACCGAGCTTGACGGGGACGAGAACAGGGACACGCTGTCTCATTGGATGGCGCACCACATCGCTGAACTCATGCAGCGACTGGAGGCACAAGGCGCTGGCGATCGGCTAGAGCTTGAGGCCGAGTGTCGGCGCGCCATCTTGGAGCTATGGGCCCATCGAAACAGCTTCAGACACGGTTCCCGCCCCTTCAAAAAGTTGGATCCTCTTCTGAACACGCTTGAGGCGCTTGACCCCGAAAGTGCGTCCTACTTCTACTTTCGAGAACTCGGCGCTCGCGTCGATAAAGTGGACTTGCTAGAAGAACCCGCGAGGCATTGGCTGGACCTTGCGCGATCCCTTGATCGCGGGGCGCGCACGCTCATTGGATATTGCATCTCTAGAGCGGCTGCCGAGACGAAGGACGAATCGGCTGATTGGGTCGAGCTAGCTCAGAAGGTCGAAGGTACCTTGGACACGGACATAAAGCTCGTGCGGATTGTCATTCAGAGCGCAGGTGCCTTAAAGGACATCGTTCCACGGGACGAGCAGTCGGTTCTGAAGGAGATGCTTCAACGCCGAGTTGAGAGCATTGATGGGCTTGCCAAGGCGCTGGCCGACATCCGGGGCCTACTGATCGATCGCATCCGGGAGATCGATGCGGGATCATCCGATCAGACAGCCAAATCAGGTTCTGTGACCACTGTCTCCGAACGACCCGTGAGTGCCCGGTGACGGGCTTGAAGCTGGCTCTCACTTTGCGGGCGTGAGTGACTGCAACCGCAGCAAAGCAGCCGTGAGGCTCGCGCGCCGGTTTACTTGCCCGCTCAGGGCGCCGTGGAAAGGTTGAATCCGTAGGTGTCCAGCTCATCGTTGTAGTTGTTCTGCGTTAGCTTCACCAGCACATCAGCCAAATCCTGCTCGTGGTCCCACCAGTGCGTGTGATCTTTACTGCGCCAAAGACCATAGATCGCGGCCCCGATGCGAGAGTGCATGACGAACAGGATGCCCTTCACATCCTGGTAGTCGGGGTTCTCCAGGATGCCCTGGCGACCCAGTCTTCCTTCGATGGCTGGCTTGCCTTCAAACTCGGGTTCACCGTGGACGAGCTGATCGACATGGCCAAAGCCGACCGACCAAAGGACGCCGGTGTTCACAGACCAAGCGTTCGGCCAACCTGGCGTCACGGGGCGCAGCATCGAGTTGCCAGTCCGAGCACTGTCAATGAGCATCAGGTTCAGTACAAGAAACGTCGTCGCCGCGCTGTATTGACCCCCCTTGATGTTGTTCTGCGTCTTATCGATGAGGTTCTCGCACATCGCGGTGATGCTCCGGTCAGACTCAGTATGGCCGTGCGTAGACAGTTCCTGTTCGTTCGTCGCAAACGTCACTCCGCGCGCTTGCTGCGCGTCAAGGTCAATCTGGCTTTCGACTGCGCCTTCCATCATGGCGTCAATGTTTCGAAACCCATGGGCGACCGACAGCGTCTTCACCTCGAAACGAGGTGCCCATGCGGCTGTACTGTTCAACCTAAAGTCGGGCATTTTCGTCCTGGCCTCTGGCACCCGAGCAATCGGGACCCCATTGGCTTCGGCCAGCATCCAGAACTGAAGTTCACCTGCGAGCTGGAAGAATTTCTCCAGCCTCTTCGCGTCGCCCCACCAGGAGTCTATAGAGAACATCTCCCGAAGCAGCGAAAGGGCGTAGTTGGCGTCAGATTTCTGCTCAGTGAAGCGCATGACCTCAACCAGACTGGCCTTGCGCAACATAAGCAGCGGATGGTGAGCAACGTGGTTATCGTCGCACGCCAGCGAATCAGTGAACAGCTCGTCGAGCGGCTTGGTCATGGTCATTCCCTCTTGGCAGTGCACATCATCTTATCGCCGCTCCTGACAACCAGAGGCTGTGAAGGTTGTCAAGCGCGCAATAAGGCGGCCATAAAGCCGACGCTCGCCACTTTCCGCCTCTGGCCGGGGCCAGGTTTACCTGCGTACTGCCGGAAGCTGACCCTGACAAAAAAGGGAGGCCTTTCCGAACGGTCGCTTTCTCGGCCCGCCCCCCCGATGCACACAGCCGGCCATAAACAGACGGCAGCGAACGGCTGCTTGAAGGTAAGCAATTTAGCCCTACCGACGACCGCAAACCCTCACGCGACGCGGCCGAAAACTAAATGCCGAACGAAACTGTCATTGCTGGTTTCGGCGGGCGGCATAGGCGCGGTCAAATTCCTGCGAAGCTGGACTCAGGGCAAGACCAATTCTCAGCCGATCGTGGATCGGACTTCCCGATGCGCCCTGATGGTTTATCAGCGCGTCCGCATCAGCTACCTCTTGAGCCACTTGCCTCACCATCGCTTCGATGCTGGTCTCACAAAACGAATCGCCCAACTCGAACGCAACCAAGTCGATGAAGACCCTCCAAAGCCGCATTGCTTCGAGCACCTGCATCGGTCGGATGCTGGCCGTAAGCAAGAGAAGCTTCGCCAGCATATTTCGTGCTGGGTGAGGAGCGTCCTGGCGCAGCTTCGCCTTCAAATACCAAACACCGACGAACGAGCCGATCACGACCTCCTGCACCTTCACCTCTGCGAGCAGCTCGCGAGTGATCTCGCTGATGTGACGCATGGTTCGACTCAGATCGAGCCGTATGTCCCAGATTGCGTTGGCGATCGCCATGAAGTCTTGCGACGCGTGCAGCATGCCAATGCCTTCCTCGACGTCGGAAGCCGAAGCGAGCTTCTGTGGCAGCAGGGCAAGTTGGTGGGTAAGGGTGATTTGCAAGCCGACCCGCCACCTGCATAGCTGGGCAACCGCCCGCGCGGCTTCCACTTGTGTCACAAGCCCCGCAGCCGTCATGCCGTGGAGGAGGTCAAGAGTGCAAATGCCGGGCTCCCGCCCTTCTAGGCACCACGTTCGGAAATTCGCGTCATCCGAGTAAAGCTGGTACGAGGGATCAGCTAACAGCGCCTTGGTTTCGTGCGACTCCCGCGAAAACGGGGGACTCGTGACCTGAAAGTTCGTTCTAGGCTGCAGCAGCGATTGGCGCCGCGTGCGCAGGGCGGATTGAAGCGATGCGGCTACTTGCGGGAAGAGGCTGCCGCCCAGAGGCTGCGTGAGTGCCTCGAGCAGTTCGATCGTGCTTTGCGCGACAGCCACCTTGCCGAAAAATTCGAAGCTCTTTTCGAGCAGGCCTAAATCGTGAAGAACAAGAAGCGTGATGAGATCTAGAAGAGGCGTGCGCTTCCGCAGCTCGTCGAGCGGCTTGGCAGCCCAATCGCCTCCCGCCATCGAGAGGTGGTGCTTGCGGTCATCGACTCCCGACTTCTTCGCCACCTCCCAAAGGTGGATCAAGTCATGAACGTCCGACAGGAAGTGCCTCGGGCGCCATGAGTAGGGAAGCGGCAGTAAGCCATCCTGAAGGAGGCGCTCGGCTCGCCATATGAAGCGCTCGCGCTCTTCGGTTATCCCTGCGGCCCTCTTCAACCCGGCCAGGAGCTCCGCGCCCTCCGCGGCCTGCGGCATTTCGAAGCGCCGTAGCACCCGAGAGTCTGGAAAAGCCGTAAAGAAGGCTTCCATCCTGCGACGGATGCTCTCGGCCTGTTCGTTCGAAAGCTTGGCGGTCCCGGGCGCCGTGGCCAGCATCATCATTGACAGGAACACGCCCTCTTCAATCTCGTCCTGTTGATCCGTGAGCTGGCCCATGCGCAGCGCGAGATCCACCAGTCGCGAACTCGCGGGATCTGCCTTCTGGATCAGCTTGAAAAGGAGTTGGACGCATTCGAGCTGCTGGCGCCGATCGGTTGACCGAGCCAGAAGCCTCTCCGCTGCGGCGATTCCCTTGTCGTTCTGCCCCCAACGAACAACGATGTTGACGTAGGTGTTGAGCGCGAAGGTGTCCGCTGTCCCTTTACTCAGGAGGCGCTCAAGGATCCCGCGCGCGGTTTCTGACTCACCCAACCGATCGAGGGCAAAAGCTTTCAATGCGTCGACGCGCGGGTTCGATCCAAACTCGCGCTCGGCCTCATCGGCCAGCGCCGCGAGCCCCTTCCAGTCGTTCAGAGCCATCATCGAAGAGGCCATGCGCATCGCGAGTGCTGACGATAGCCTGTGCTTTTCAAGGAGCCGGCGAGCAACGTCGAGTAGTCGCTGTGCCTCGTCGGCCGACTCTTGCGGCTCGTAGGTTTCGAGCAGCGTCATCGAGGTCGGCAGAGGGTGTTCGAGCTCCTGATCTTTCACTTCGAGCGCTTCGAGCGCCGCCGCGCGATCGAACGGCTTGCTCAGCTCGGCAAGCTGATACGCTAGGGCGGCCCTCTCGGCTTCGAAGCCAGTTTGATCAAGCAAGGCCGACCAACGCGCGACAAGCTCAGTGCGGATCAAGATGGCGGCTGACATGATCGCGCACGCCACCGCGCCCGAGAACAGTTGGTGCCTGGGATCGAGACTCTTCTCGTGCCGCTCCATCGCGGCCACGCACTCCGGATGCGAACGCTTCTCGTGGAGAAACGCGATCTCACGCAGGAATTTGGTGCTGTCGTCCGGAAGCCTCGCGTTGGCCGCCAGCGCCGTGTCGAACTCACCGCATTGCGCGGCGAGTGTGACGCAGGCGCTCTGGATGGACTCGGCCCGCGGCCTCGTGTTCGCCGCGGCGGTTAAGGCGGGAAGGATCTCCCGCTGTTTGCCGAGCATCGCGGCGGTGGCGACCCAGATGTCCACCACGAAATCCGCGTTGCTGGCCCAATTCGCCTCCTCCATGATCTCGACCGCCGCTTGGATCTCGACCCACGCCTGGTGCAGCAACTCAGAATCGGCACCTTTGGGCCCGGACGGGGCCATAACTTCCCCGTCAACCACGGACGATCGCTTCAAAGCAAGATTGAAGCGAGCTCGCGCCTTCAAGATCTGGAAAAGGTGTCGCGTGGAATCTGGAGTGTCGGCTCTCGCCAGACCAGACTCGCACGCAGCCAGAGCGTTCTCCACTTTCGAGAACATCGTCTCGATGACCGCGCGAGCGGCGAGGCTCTCCGGCCCACAAAAAGAGTCGACGATGGCAACCGCCTCATCGTATTTCTGGCTGGCGGCGAGCAGCCTCGCCTTCGCGGACAACACTTCCGGTTCGGTGCCCGGGAGCTGGTCGGCGACGTCGGAATAGTCGTCATCAATATCCGGGTGATAGCGCCGACGCAGCTCGCTTTCGGCCCAAGCCGACCAGAAGCGAGGCTCGCTGTTAATTTCCACCGCCGTCTTGAAGGCCTTGCTCGCCGCTTCAGAGTCATCGTCGGCGGTGGCGAGCCTGCCTCGCAGAAACCAGTATTCGGCCACTGCAAGCTCCGCCGCGCCCGCTAGCATTAAAGAAGCGGATTGGAGTTCTGCGCGCGCCTTTTCGAGCTGGCCGGAATCGAGCCGCTTTCGAGTTGACCACAGATGCCAATCCAGCGTGCCGCGCGTGGGCTCGATCCAGAATCCCTTCGGTGGAGCGGCAAGCGCTTCAACGAAGGTGAGGCTGCGGCCTTCGACGGCGCCGCCGACTCCCTGCGCCAGAGCGAGACGCTTGCCGTCATCAAGGTCTGGACTGATCTTCGAAATGCCCACGTCGAGGGCATGACCCACCTCCGCGAGAGCATTGGCTCTGCGCACGTCCTCGCGGAGATTCGTATCGTCCTCGAGCTTGTTGCTCGTGGGCACTCTCAAGGTCACTCCCTTCTGATCAAGCGGGATCGTCTTGATTCCGACTCGCAGGAGTTCTTCGCGCAGCCATACGTAGTAGGCGGGGCATTTCTTAGGGTTCGGGTCGACGCTTAGGTCGCACAACACCAGCAGGATCGGCTCAGCGACTCCGGCGTAGTAACGCAGAGTCGACGCCGAAAGCTCGATGGAAATGTATTCGCCCGTGGCGTTCTTCTTCGGGTCGGTCGTCCCTTTGAGCTGAACACGGAAGACTTCCTTGGCCTGGTGGTCCTCGACGAACTGGACTTGTAAATCGAAGCCGAAATCGTCGGTGCCTTCCATGCTCTGAGGTGGCCGCCAGTTTGTCGGCAGGTTCACGTTCATGCACTTGACAGCATTGGCGCCGATGTCTTGCGCGTCGCTGGTCTTCGGCAGTCCTTCGTTCGCCACAGGAGCCTCCTTCCGTCGTTTGTTGGCCGCTCTGACCCAGGCTTCCGGGGAGAGTATCCCACTCTACTGGAGCCGAAGACTTAGCGTCGAGATGACGAAGGTCGACGTCTTGCCGAGGCAGCAGACGCTACGGCCTCCGCCGCTCTGTAGACGCAAACCGGCTCCGGCAGATGGAAGCAACGAATTTCACCAACGGTCGCTTTCGGCCTGCCTGCTGATACTCACTCTAAGACTGCTCTGGGTCGGCTGCAGACGCTGCTTTCGGCCATCTGCTGCCCCACGTCGTCCGATTCTGGCTGTCAGCTATGTAGCAGGAGGAAGTCTGCGGAACGCTGGTCTATTCACTGTCACTGGAGGCGGTACATTCTATAAATGCGCCTCTACTACATGACATCGTTGGAAACGCTCGAGCAGCACATCCTTCCAGAGCTACGCATTCGCCTGTCGACGTTCGACACAGTCAATGACCCGTTTGAGTTGCTTGGCGTGCAGCAAAGCGATCGGGAGAGCAGACACCACTTTGCCGGTCTTTACAAGCACTGGGTCAATACGCTCGGCTTTGTGAGTTTCAGCGACAACTGGATGAGCCCTCTTATGTGGGGTCACTACGCGAAGAATCACACAGGGGTATGTCTCGGGATCGAAGTTCCAAATCAGCGGCCTATAAAAGTGAGCTACGAACCCCATCGGCTTCAGGTGTTACTGGAAATGTCGCCACTGGAAGCCGCCGTCGATGAAGATGTGATCAAGCAGGTCGTGACTACGAAGTTCAAGGACTGGGAATACGAGCGCGAATGGCGGTACATCGAGAAGCTAACCAACAGGGATGAAGAAACTGGCCTCTACTACGTTGATTTTTCCCCTGACTTTGAGCTGCGAGAAATCATTGCTGGAGCACGTTGCGAGCGGAGTCTTGAGGACATCCGCAAACAGGTATTCGGAAACACCGAGACCATAACGCTGATCAAGGCGCGTGCCGCCTTTGGAACGTTCAGAATGGTCCAACAGAAAAGACAAAACGTCTTAACCATCAGTCCGCTTCATCAGGTCGCGGGTTTTGGGTATGGCAAGAGGCGAAAAAAGAAGTGAATCGACCTAAGCTTCGTTGTCGGCACAAAGACAGACTGCTGACATTCAAGTTCAGTCTAGGAAAGACTGCAATGGGGCGGCAGCACCTATTCGCACCCGCTGTCAGCTGATTTCCACGACGAAGAGTGATCCCGGACGGCGCTTACGACAGCTGTCTACTTGATACCTGCTGTTCGGTCGGCCGAGGTGTGGGCATCCAGATGACCGCAGTCTGTCAGGCAGCGTGATCTGACGGCGCCGCCGCGAACGGCAGCAGCCGCTGCAATGCGATCTTTGGGTCCATCCTGCGATTCGCGATGAGCAATACAGCCGCCTCAAACCAAAGGCAGCAGCACCTTCCTAAAAATGTGCTCCGCCTGCTCCCGCCCCCGCGTCGGGTGATTCAACACATCCAGCCAGACCTGGATCACATCGGCCACCATCACCCCATCCCGCCGCACTGCCCCACGAAACGTCGATTCCGGAAACCTCGCCACCCGCAGCAACACGTGCGGCGCCTCCTTCGGAAACGGCAGGAGTGCATTCCATGGATTGCTTCCCGGGGACGCCCGATTAAACCGAGGCATGCGGCGAACGCAGATGTACCTGGGCACGCCGCTCACATGTCCCATGCGGAGCCCATCCGCTGCCGCAAACAGCCCCAGGCAAGCATCGCCTTCGACTTTGTTCAAGAGCTCTTGAACACGATCTTCAATTTGTATGTTGGCCAAGAACCGGGCAGGCACATCTGCTGTGCCGTACGGCGCCACTGAACTCCAGCGCTCGAACAGCTCCTCTCTCTGCACCAGCGTGAGAAATTCTTGAGACTCCCGCAGGAATCTCTCGCGCCGCAGCTGCTGCAAGAACCTGGAGGCGGTCATCGCAGAAACCTGCGCCGCTCGCGCGAGCTCCACCCCATTGCGGTACTGGCCCCGGGGAGCGTTCAGCATCCCTTCTGGCAACTCCGGCGCCAACAAGACCTTCAGCATCCACTGGTTCAGATCAGAAAACAGGTTGTCTGCGGGGATCAGCGTGCCCCTGACCTGTCGCGGCCTGAAGGGTGCAGAGACGTTGAGATCTGCCAATCCGTCCCCCAGAAACTCACTCGCTCCCTCTGCAGAGACGAAGCCCACGGCCACCTCCGCCGCGAACTCCTGCGCAAAAGCCATCACATTGGCAATGAGCGCTCTCGGCGCATGGTCCACATGCACCACGGCCAGGGGCATGGATCCACGCGACTGAAGGGCATAAGCCCGAGCTTCAAGAACGGCTTGGGACAGCAGCGGAATCACCCTGTCTGCTCGCCCCTCGGATGTGGCTTTGAGTACCACCCCGTAGCGCTTACCCCGCCGCCGAACGACGAGGTCTGGCCCCGTGCTGCCGGGCTCACTGGCCAGGACCTTCCAACCCTTGGCTTCGAACATCGCGGCCACACGCTGCAGCGCTTGCGCGGTTCGTTCGGATGTCTTGGGGGAGGGCATGGCGGCTAGGCTAATAACACGGCCATGTTATCTAACACGCGCGTGGTAGGAAAACACGCGGGGCGAAGTCTTCACACTGAGGCCCAGCCTCCGGGTTGCGAGTGCCGGGGCACGAGACCAGAATGCAGCATGGCCCACTCCAACGACGTACATCCCCCACAAGTTCTGACGGACCTGGTCCAGCAGATCGTGATGGAATCGGGCAACTCCGAGGGATTCAGCGCCGAGGCTTGGCTGCAGGAGTGGCTGGCGGCGCCACTTCCCGCCTTCGGAAACCGCCGTCCGTGGGATGTCCTGCAAGAACCCGAAGGGCTGGCGTTGGTCCAAGCAACGCTTCTGCAAATCCAGAAAGGCAGCTTCGCCTAGTTCCTTCGTGGCGGTCCACAGCGCATGCCGCGCAGTTGGGCCTCAGGCCTTCGCAGCCTGGCGCATCTTCTTCTCGGCTTTGGCTGGTCCCATGTTCACCAATTCCGCAATCTTCGCCAGCTGTTTGGTTCGGGGGTAAGCCTGCCCCTTCTCCCACCGCGAGTACGTGAGAGGAGAGACGGCCAACAGGGCCGCCATTTGAAGCTGGGTGGCTCCCAGTGCATTGCGCATCTGCGCCAGCATCTCCGGCGCGAACACGAATTCCTCGCGCGCGGCCCGTTTCGAAACTTTGGGTTGATCGGATGCAGCCCCGCCCCCAACCTTGGTCTGGCGTTGAGCCGACTTCAACTGCGAAGTGAGGCTCTTCACTTCCCGCTTCAGTGCCGCGATCTCAGAGCGGTGGCCGGTGATCGCCTTGCGCATACCCTGGAGTTCAGGCTTTAGCTCGTTGCGCGCCATGCGAACAACTTCAGCGCGAAACGCATTCGAAAATGTATTCATAGTCCTGATGGTACGAGATGCCCCTGCCTGCCACCGAGAGCACCAAATCGACACCCCCACCTCGTAAGATTCCACACCATGATCACCAAACCCAGCTGGACACAGGAAACTCTCGAACAAACGCCTTGGGCGAAGGAGTTCAAGAAGGAAGCGCCTGTCAGCTATGCAACGGCCATCCGTTATGCCTTGGAAGACAGGCTGGAGGTGATCATCGAGCACACTACCGAGACAGGTGAGCCGCAATGGGTCGTCCGTGTGCTGGACGATCCATCTTTCTGGATGGACGCCGTGCCTACCAAAGCTGCTGCGGTGCAACTCAGCCGAGAGATGGGTTGGAAGATCGTCTGATAGCTGTTGAGATCCATTTGCACGCTATCAATCGATAGGCCCTCAGCGTCTCAAAAAACAAAACCGCCAAAGGCCCAAGCCTATGGCGGTTTGTTCCGGTAGAGATCGAACGAGCGGTACTTACTTCCCAGCCTTGTCCGCCTTGCGCTTCGCAGCCTTGGGATCGACCACGGCCTTGAACTTCGCACCCGCCACAAACTTCGGCACCGTGCTCGCAGGGATCTTCAGCGCAGCACCAGTCGATGGATTTTTGCCCGTGCGTGCTGCACGCTTGGCCGACTTGAAGGTGCCAAAACCCACCAGCTGCACGGCATCGCCCTTCTTGACGGCCGTCTGGATGGTGTCGATCAGCGTTTCCAGCACCGCATTGGCTGCGGTCTTGGACAGATCATTCTTGGAAGCCAGGATTTCAACGAGTTCTGCGCGGTTCATGGATGCTCACGTGTAGAGGTTGGAAAGGACCATTTATACCGCCGCCGCTGACACGACCCTTGCTGCCACTCAATGCTGCAGTGCACTTCTTGGCAAAAACTCCACTCCGGTCCTCTTCACCAGTTCCTGGTAACTGATCGGCCGCCCGACCGTCTCCCCCTCCTGATTCGTTTGCCAATGCGCCCAGGCTCTTTGGGTCGTGGCGTCATAGACCAGTTTGTACAGATAGGTCGGCACCTTCACCCCATTGGCCCCAATGCGCGGCCCCGCATCCGTGAACACCGGCCCCGTGATCACAAACACATCCCCCTTGGCCCGCTTCACATAGTGCCGCGTGTCCTGCTCGATCTTGTTCCAGGCGCCACCGTTGTGCTGAGCGTTTTGGGGAACCATGTTCGCCAAGCTGAAGCTCTGCGCCATGGCCGTGGGTGTCGGCATGTCTCCCGCAGGTGCCATGTGCCCACGGCTGTATCCGGAGTTCTTGTAGTCCTCCAGCTCCGCCCGCTCGCCACTGGGCAAGCGCGCATCCGCAAAGAACCGCTTGGCCCGCTTCTCGTCGGCATCCTCGATTAGCCTGCGGTTCAGGCGCTGGGCCACAAACACCGGTGTCTTGGTGGTGCCTGAGTGCAGTACCGCAAACGCTTCATAGCAAAGCTCGCGCAACTGCGGCCGGGGCGTGATGGCGGGTGGGTTGCCGTTCGCAAAGAACTGCGGGCACTGCGCAAAGGACGTGGGCTCGGGCGTGAGCAGCGCGGCACTGTCGAACTGCGGAGAACGCGCCCAGGAAAGATTCGGGAGAGCAACGCCGGCCAGAGAGAGGGCCAACACAGCTGCCAGGCGTACGCTACCTGGCCAAGAGAACAAACGATTCACAGAAGGAGCATTCGGGTCGAACAAAACGAAGCCCGATTGGAGCACCGTTCACCTCTCGCTTCTGGCCCGAAGGCTCGGATCCCGCAGGGTTTTACAGCTGCTTGCAGAGATGGGGTCCACAAACAAAAAGGGCTCCCAAAGGGAGCCCTTTCTGCCTGCCCGCCCCTGCGGCTCAGTTAACACTCCCCATGGCAGCAACACCCGCAAATGCAAAGTGCCACCACCATGGGAAGTCCCGCAACTGCTTCAATCCAACTCAAGCAGTTGGTCTACCAATTACATGGCGCTGAATTCGCCGTGGGGGATCTGGCCGGTGCGCACGGCTTCGGCAGCCTGGGCACGCACGGCAGCGCGGTCAGCGTTGGACTTGTAGGTCACCACGCGCGAGCCTGCGGGTTCCATGCTGTGGGTCTTGGCTTCCACTACGGCTTCGGCTTGCACTTCAGCACGGGTGCGGTTTGTGTCGAACTTCAGGGCAAATTGCGAGCCATCGGCTTCGTCAGCATGGGCACCAAAAGAGGCGAAAGCAGCAACAGCAGCGACGGAGAGGAAACGGGCGGTCTTGTTCATGATGAAAATCCTTAAAAGCTAAAAAAGCGTCTCAAAAAAGCCGGGTCAAAAACCATTCCTGAACCGGGTTCGGTGAGTCGCCTTGCGGGTTCGGCTCATCGATGGAATGAACTGTACGCCGATGGTGTTCATGGAAAAACTACCCAGTCGCAAACTAACTGTTCCAGTATTGAAAACAATCTTTCGGAACCTTTCTACGCGGTACCTCCGCGCCTTCCTCTGTGATTCAACCAGCCCTCAGCAAGCCTTCAAAGCTTCCAAAAACTCCCGCGCATTGAGCTGGCTCTTGTCCTCCATGCAGTTGTTGAACACCGCATGCGGATACCGCACCGACCGCGCAATCGGGCTGTACCGATGGGCCAGTGCCTGCAGCTCTGCGGAGGTGTACGCATAGTCAAACCGCTCCGCTGCGGACTTGGCGGGCGTCCCATAGGCCACTTCATTGCGCCCATGCAGCCTGAGCAGTGCATGGTCGGGATGGGTGGTCTCCCAGATCGCTGGAACACTGTGCGCTGAGCCTTGCGGCCCATCCACGATGGTGTGGACCAGGCCCAGGCTCCTGAGCAGGCCCAAGGTGTCTGCCGTCACCGCATCGTTCTCCCACCAGCTTGGATGCCGGAACTCGATGCTCAAGGTGTGACCTGGAAGATGCTGCACACAGTGCTCGATGTGGGCCATGGCGGCGGGGTGGCGCACTACCTTTGGCGAGAACTGGAAGTGCACCAGACCCAGCTTGCCGTTGACCTGTAAGGGCACTAGACAGGCCACAAAGCGCTTCCACAGCTCCTCCCGAAACTCCGCTGCCATGTCCTTGTAGACCATGCGCCGCCCAGGCCCCAACGCCTCCTTGATGTCCTTGGGCAAGACATCGGTACTGGTCCATTGCCCGGTGAACAGGCTGAAGGCCTTCACGTTGAACGCAAACCCAGGTGGTGTGCGTTCTGCCCAGTGCTGGGCTGTGGTGACCGCTGGGATGGCGTAGTAGCTGGTGTCCACCTCCACCAGGTTGAACTGCGAAGCGTAAAACCGCAGCCGTGCTTCAGGTGTCTTGGCCGTGGGCGGATAGAACTTGCCGCAGTCGAGCAAGGTCTTGTCTGACCAGGAGGCAGTCCCGACCAAAGGATTGAAACCAGGAACGTCGGGGGCGAAAGAGTGCTCCATGGTGAGGCCTCCTTGGGTTCATCCTGCATGCGCATTTGCGGAAAAAACTGTATATTTATACAGTATTCAACCACAGGAGAAGCAGCGCCATGCAAGTCATCGAATCCACCTATGTCGTCACCCTGCGCGACTACCCCGAAGAGATCCCTGCCAAGGAGCGGATTGCCGCAGAAACCCGGTATGCCCAGGCTCTGGAAAAGCAGCTTGGCGGCCCCGAACAGGTGGCCGCCGCGCTGGACACCATGCACAGCCTGGAAGAGTCGCCACCCGAGGTGGTGTCGCCTGGCGATCTCACCTTGCTCAAGGCCTGGGGCAAGGCCAGTGCGGCGGCCAAGCAGGCGGGGTTCCGGGATCTGGGAGAAGGGGATGGGGCGTACTTTGAAGTTCGGCTGGTGTGAGGGTGAAGGTCCACTGAGGACATGCCATGCCGATCAACGCGCCCTGGAGTTACCCGACCTTGATGTGCACGCCACCTGGCAGAGCCGGTGGTGCGTTCCCGACGGAGACAGTGCTGCCGCTGGAGGCTGAAGCGTATGCGGTCACGCAGGAGGGTGAGATCTGGCGGGTGATGGTGAAGCACTCGGGGGAGGTGCTGTACTCGGGACAGGGGCCTGTGGACCTGGTGGAGTCGCCTGCGCCGTTTTAAAGCAATTCGATTGCACCGCACCAGCTACCGGTTGTATGGTGCATGAGCCAGCAAGGAGTCGATATGTCGATAGACCGTGCCAACTATCCCGGGGTGCCTGAAGACTTTCCGGTGACGGCAGTACCTTCTGCTATTGCGGGTGCCCAGCCCAAGATGAACCTTGTCGAGGAAGGTGGGAAGTTCTATGCCCCTGGCACTTCGCCAGGCGAGGTCATGGCGGCCTTCCAGATGTGTGACGATCTGGTCTCGCAGATGGTCGCGTACTGCCAGAGAAAACTCGCCACCTACGAAGGCAACCAGGAGGCAACAGTGAAGGCTGCGCTGAAGGGCCTGCTGGCCAAGCGATGGTGCACCGATGCGCAGTGTGTGTGGATCATGCGCAGGGTAGTGGATGAGTTGCAGTGGACTGTGGGTGATGGCGCTTTGGCGGCCGAATGACCCGGACTGGTTATTGATTGGATCGTCATGACCAACCCATGGTCGGATAGTCGCCACATTGCACCCGGGCCCACGCGGGTTGATGATCAACGACGCAGGTCCGCAACGAGAGTGGCCCAGGGCTACGAACCCGACTATGGGCCGTTGTCTCCTGCGCAGATATCGGTGCTTCAGGCAGTCGCCGATGAAGATCTGCCTAAGGGAGAAGTCGTTCGCAGAAGGAGTCTTTATCCTGGAGGATGACATGCCGAAAAAGCACACCACCAACCCTTTGCTGATAGCCCGCGTCGGCTGGAGCAATGGCTCCCAGACGGTAGTGTTGCCGCCCGGCTGCAGGTTTGCCGATTCTGTCCGTGAGGTGTTTATCCGCCGCGAGGGCGAGAGGCTGGTGTTGACCCCGCGTCCAACCGATTGGTCTGGCTTCTTTGCTTCAGGGGTGAAGACCTCGGCTGACTTCATGGCGTTGCACGAGCGCTTGCCGATTCAGGAACGTGTTGTTTGACGTCCAGCCTGTTGAGCCCGAGGTAGTGCGCGGATTCACGACTCCTTGTCGTTCATGCGTCCGCATGAACCGCTTCAGGTAAAGGGCGCGGAGCTTTCTGGTTTGCAGCGTAAGCCGTTTTTCTGTCGTGCGGAAACGAGCGACTGCAAATCGCCCATCATCTACCGGAAAGGCATCTTTCTCGACTCCAGTCACAGCGTCAGGGAAGTCGACCCTTGAGGTACTTGCCCGCGCCGCCACTCAACTGGCTGCGGTCGATGAGCTTGCCTTGGAACTGGAAGTGCCGATCAATCCGGATGATTAGCAGCTTCTCAAAGTTGCCTTGGCTCTTGACCATTACGTGGTCGCTGGCCTTTTCGGGTGAGATGGTCTTCACCTCAACCCGCTTGCCGTCAATCGTGCCGTCAGAGCCTGGCGCGTGGGTCGCATGGCGGCGAAGACCGAACTTGATCTCTGCGTAGATTTCTCCCAGTTCGCCCCACACCTGAAGGTATCGGCCGGTATTCTCGAAATGCCGCTCGGCGCAGTCGACCAAGTCTTGGAAGATTTCCGTCTGCTCCAGGATACTGAACGGAAAGCCCTCCCTGCTTCGTACAGGTTGAATCGAGGCGGCAGTGTCCTCTGGCTCACCCTCAAGTTGTTCCTCGGCCCACTGTCGGTCGATGTACTTGGCTTCCCAAGGTGCATAGCCGCAGGCCGCAGCATCCGCTATGCCGTCGGCGCTGTATCCACGGTCGTGCATGTCGTGAAGAAAATCCCAATCGCTCATTCTGTTTTGCGCTCCTTGCTCGCTCGATTGTTGCGGCGTCGGTCCGCAGTTCGCGTTGTGAATCGGCAAACGGGGTGGGTATAGCAGAGGTAAGGGGCGTATGTCACGTTGTGTCAGATGGGCTCATAGGTTCGGGAGGGTAACGTCTAAACGTCGGTACGCTTCTCTAAGCCGAACCGTTCGCGAATGACTGCTATCACCTTTCGTGCAGATGTTTAGCTTGCAGGTGTTGAACTTCCGCAATCAGCCTGAAGCTGCCACACCGGAGGTCGGTGCTATCGAGATGTCGCACATTTCGCAGGCCCAGGGTTGGCCAAGCACATGGGCGCGCTCCAGATGGCGAAAGCTCAGCTGTGCCTGGCCTGCGTTGTCAGCAGTCTTGGCTGCCTGCAGTTCAGCATCCACGGCGGGGCGGATTCTTGTTCCAAACGTTGTCATGCTCAGGCCTTGTTTGACACGCCGCGCAGCAGGCGCAGGCCGTTGATCACCACCAGAAGGCTGGCCCCCATGTCGGCGAAGACAGCCATCCACATGGACGCGCTTCCGAACACGGCGAGGACCAGGAACAAGGCCTTGATGCCCAGGGCGAACACGATGTTCTGCAAAAGGATGTTGCGTGTGCGCCGAGAGAGCCTTATGACCTCGGGGATGCGTCGCAGATCGTCATTCATGATGACGATGTCTGCGGCTTCCATGGCCGTGTCCGTGCCCGCGGCGCCCATGGCAATGCCGATGTCGGAACGTGCAAGCGCCGGGGCATCGTTGATCCCGTCCCCAGTCATCGCGGTGCGACCGTGTTCAGCCTGCATTTTCTCGATGGCAGACAGCTTGTCCTCGGGTAGCAGATTTCCTTGCGCCTTGTCGATGCCCGCCTGCTTAGCAATGGCCTGCGCCGTCGACACGTTGTCACCTGTGAGCATGACCGACGCGACGCCGAGCTCGTGCAACTGCTCTATGGCCTCGCGCGAGCTGTCCTTGATTGTGTCAGCCACAGCAAAGATGGCAAGAACCTCCCGTTCATCCGCCAGAAGGGTGACCGTGCGCCCCTTGGCTTCGTGGCTGGCGAGCAGTTCCTCTATCGCTGGTGAGCACAGTCCCCGCTCTTCGATAAGGCGGTGATTCCCCAGCACCAGCGTCTGTCCTTGAAGTTGGGCTTCTATGCCCCTGCCGGCAAGCGCCTTGAAACCGCTCACACCGCCTTCTCCGGCATCCAGGCCCTGTGCGATGGCCTTCGATACAGGGTGATCCGAATGTCCTGCGAGATCCGCCGCCCATCGAAGCACAACAGCTTCAGGCTGCTGGGATGCAAGAACGGCCTTCTCCACGAGCTTCGGCTTGCCTTCCGTGATCGTCCCGGTCTTGTCCAGCGCGATGGCCTTGAGCTTGTGTGCATCTTCGAGGTACACCCCACCCTTGATTAGGATCCCGCGGCGAGCCGCCGATGCGAGCCCGCTGACCACCGTGACAGGGGTTGCAATCACCAGGGCGCAGGGGCATGCGATGACCAGCAAGACCAGCGCCTTGTACAGCGCCTGCATCCATGTGAAGTCCAGGAACACAGGGGTCAGGACTGCGACCAGGACAGCGATGATGAACACCGCTGGCGTATAGATGGCCGCAAACCGATCAACGAATTGTTGTGTCGGAGCCCGCGAGCCCTGGGCTTGCTCGACCGACTGGATGATGCGGGCCAAGGTTGTATTGCTTGCTGCGGCCGTCACCGTGATTTCAATGGTGCCGGTCTCGTTGATCGTGCCTGCGAATACGGGGTCGCCCTGCACCTTGTCCACCGGGATACTCTCTCCCGTAACCGGTGCCTGGTTGACAGCGCTGGTACCGCTGGCCACGGTCCCGTCGAGCGGTATACGCGCACCAGGCTTCACGCGAACGATCGTGTCTATTTGCACATCCGCCGCCGGCGTCATCGTCCAGCTTCCGTCGGGCTGGCGGACTTCAGCGGTATCTGGCGTGAGGTCGAGCAGGCTCTTGATCGCATTTCTAGCCCGGTCGACTGCCCGTCCTTCAATCAGCTCGGCGATAGCGTACAAGGCCATCACCATGGCAGCCTCTGGCCACTGACCAATGAGGAAGGCCCCGGTCACGGCGACGGTCATCAGGGCATTGATGTTCAGGCGCCCTTGCATGAGCGCTGCGAAGCCCTTGCGGTAGGTGGAGAAGCCTGCGAGCCAGATCGCTGCGGCCGCAACGGCCATGCCGATGCCCTTGAACACCGTGGTGTCCGGTGCGAAGAAAGACAGGGTCTCCGCAGCAATTGCCAGCGCAAGTGCCAGCACCATCCGCCAAAGTCCTTCTGCCGTATTGCCGTGGTCATCGCTATCAGCCCCACCTTGGGTAGGCGCCGCAGGCTCCGGATTGAAGCCCGCCTTGCGGATTGCAGCCACAGCCTCAGGGATCACGTCCTCAGGCGCGTCGATCGTCAGAGTGCGCGCACCCAACTGGAAGCCCAGCCCTCGCACACCCGATATGGGCTCCAGCGCGCGCCGGATTTCGCTCTCTTCAGCGGCACAGTCCATCGTTGAGATTCGGAACACGGTCCCCTTCGATACGAAACCCGCAGGGGGAGCGGGTGCTGGCGCCGATGCCTTCGCGTCTGCAGCGCAGCAGGCGTCTGCAGCATGGTCGTTGTAGGCGTTCTCTTTCGAATTCATGGTGTTGGTTCCTTGGTGTAATGTGATTGGAAACCTTCAAGTAACTTCAGAGTCAAGCGCTGCGATGTGTTGACTGCGGCGCCAACCCGGGCGGGTGGAAATCTGCATGGCGGCTTCTACTTTTTGGCCTTCACGACCTCCTGGGAAACCAGGTCTGCCAGCTGCTTTGCTCCGAAACTGGGAAGCGCGCGACCATTGACAAAGAAGGTCGGCGTCTTGTTGACCTGGAGCGCGGTGAGATCCTGCACATCCTGCTGGATGACAGCATCCATCGTTGGGGCAGCCATATCCGCCTGCGCGCGTTGCAGGTCCAAACCAGCTTGCGCTGCCGCCCTAGAGGCCAGCTCCAGGCGAGGGGAGCCGTGGTCTGCCCAGCTTGGCTGCGTGTCGAGCAAGGACTCAAGCACGGGAACGAATCGATCTTGCTTGCGCGCGGCTTCCAGCAGCTTGACCACCTGATCTGCGCCCCTGTGAAAGGGGGCGTACCTGATCACCAACCGAACATCGGAGGGGTATTGCCGCATCAGGTCTTTGACGATGGGATAGAAGGCGCGGCACGTCTCGCACGCGGGATCAAAGAACTCCACGATGGTGACCGGCGCTTCGCGAGGACCCAGGACCGGTGAGTGCATCCGCACAAGGTGCTCGGACTGGCTGATGGCGATTGCTTGCTGATCCAACTGTGCGTTGCGCTGGTATACGTATGCACCAACAGCGAAGGCACCTGCTGAAACGATCAGCACAAGGGCGACGATTGCTTTTCTAGAGATCATGACGGGTTCCGCGCAGGTAGACGAAGAGGAGCGCTGCTATGGCAGCGAAGGATGCAAACGAGAGCCAAGGCAGCTCCAGACCCCAAAAGATGCTGAGCTTCTGGTTGGCGCAAGACACTCCTGCGGAGCATGGGATCCACGCCTGAGGAACCAGCCCTGCCACCAGGAGGCTGTGATAGCCAGCGATCACCAAGCCAGTGAGTGCCATCGGCAACGCGTAGACAGCTCCTCGGCGGTCTTCTGCGTACAGTGACATGCCAAGGACCAGAGCGATGGGGAACATGGCGATGCGCTGGTACCAGCACAGCACGCACGGTGTCATGCCCATGACTTCGCCGATGAACACGGCACTGCCGGTGGCCACGATCGAGACCAGCCAGGCGCGCAGGAGTGGTAGCCAAGGCCTGCTCATGGGCACCAGCCCTGCGTGCGAGATTTGAAAGCGCGCGCCCGTGTGGTGCTACGCGCCCATGAGATCAGTAGGCCGCACGAAACGTCGGCAAAGACCATGGGAACTCCCTGAAACGAACGGACAGGCCAGCTACAGCACGGCGGGCTGGCTCGCGAGTTGGCAGCGGTTTCGGTGAGGAACCGATGCCCTGGTCAGGCCAGGGCGCGCCACTGCGGGCGTTCAGGGCGGAGAGGCGCGGGAGGAGGTTTCAGTGCAAACGCGATTGCACCAAAAAATTCATGGACCGCCGCGATAGCGGCAATGAGGCTGGGTTGTGGTGCGGCCGGGTTGTGCGAATGACAGACGCCGCAGTCCAGGTCGGCCCCGGAGGCATCCGTTTGCTGCGAAGAATCGAGAGCGATCTCGTACACCGGACCCACGTCAAAAGGGTTCTCCTGCGATTGCAAGATCTCAAGACCATGCACGCCGGCAATATGCGCGGCACCGCGTGCATCTTTGTGCGCGTAAGGAGCCACTGCAGCCCAGCACAGTTGCAAAGGCAACAGTGCGATGAGCAGAGCGAGCAGTTTGGAACGCATTCGAAAATTGTAGTGGCCCCGCCTGGGAACCACCACTGCGAATGGCTGTGCCCCATGCAAAACATGGGAAGAATCGGCCCTACGAAGATGCCCGGATAACGCCAAGTTTTCGCGCAGATTACATCTCTGCAAGGTAGGCCCATGTCAGGCGAAATTTGTTGACCTTGAAGCCACTACAAGCTTTCAAATAGCCCCATCACGACATGCACAGGAGGATGTGATGGGTTTCTTCAACAAGCTTTTCAGTGGACACCACGGCGGTGGCCGCGGCCATCATGGCGGACATTACCGAGACAGTGACCACAATCGCAGCTATGGCAACGGATACAACACCCCGCGACCAGCAAACCTCGTCGCGTGCGCGAGCTGCGGCTGCGCGAACCAGCCAGGGGCAAGGTTTTGCCAACAGTGTGGAACCAGTATGGTCGCAACGCAGTGCACCAAGTGCTCTACGGTAATCGCACCCAGTGCACGATTTTGCGGGTCCTGCGGTCAGGCCAGAGGGTGACCGAAATCTACGTGCCGGCATGCCGAGCACTCGATTCGGGCGTGGGGCGCTCACACAGTGCCACGGGTGACGGCATCCGGGTCAGGACGTCGGTCAGGCCGCAACACATCTACACGATGCAAGGGGAGCAGCGTGCCATTGGAGTTTCTTCGAGAGATCGAAACTGGCACCTTGCCAAAGCAGGTAACGAAGACTGGGGACATCGACCTGCTTCGTCTGCTCTCCGCAGCAGGGATGGTTGAAGCAGACCTACCAGACGTAGCAGGCTCGGGCACGGCGACGGTTCGCCGGATCACTGGTCTTGGTCGTGCATGGCTCGCCGCGAACAGGAGCAGTGCATCAACTTCGGCGTCTTCGTCGGGCCCCCTGGCTTGAGTCCAATGCGCATCAACGTGCCTGCTTGGTTCCTGGGTGCTGCGAACACATGACGAACTTGTAATCTCTCGGTGCGCAACTTGTCGGCATGCGGTCAGCAGACTGTCACATGTGCAATGTAGAGCGTCCAACGGTTGGTGCGGTCTGCAGTGCACGTTGATTCCAACCAAGGAGATATCTCATGGCAGTCCGTACCGTACTCACCGCTCTCTCTTTCGTAGCCCTTGCAGCCCCGGCAATGGCAAGCAGCGTCATCCACTCTGCGCCGACAGAACTGGGCTACACCACCCATCCAGAACATGCCGAGGTTGGCAAGTCGCGCGAACAGGTTCTCGCCGAAATGGACCAGTCCAAGAAAGACGGCACGTGGCAGTACCACCGCTTCGGTGCACCAGTTCCGGTGAAAGGCAAGGCCATAACCCGCGAAGAAGTGCTGGCTGACCTGGAGCGCTCTCAGAAGCACCCAAGCTGGGCGGCACGCCGCGTTGGTGCACCAGTCCCGGCCGTTCCCGCCCCCTGATCCCAACTGCGTTGATTGCACGTCAAACCCTCGATGTCGGGGTTTGGCTGGCAGCAATGAGTCTTGACTCTGGACCTATGCAAAGGTCTTCACCAGTACAAGGCCAATCTCGGTCTTGCCATTGGTACTGGCTGCGGTCGTGCGGCCTCCGTGCATGCGCGCAATCGCCGAGGTGATGGCCAAACCTAGTCCATGGTTCTTCTGCCCATGCTCACGGGAAGCAGAGGCGCGGAAGAACCGATCAAATATACGTCCCAGGATCTCAGGCGAGACCATTTCGCCTTGGTTCGCGACGACCAAGCTCACCTCTGTGTCTGACACGATGACTATGTTCACTTCGATGGCAGTGCCCCGTTTCGCGTATTGGGTTGCGTTCCCGATCAGGTTGGACACGGCGCGCCGAAGTAGCGGTTCATCGAAATGGCCGGAGCTATCGCCTGAGACCTTCAGTCGCAAATCAGCATCCGCCAGTGCGGCCTCATGGTAATCAGCCACTCGTTCGACGATTGCCGCAAGGCTTGGGACAAATGAACGTCTTGCAGTGGCGCCCCTGTCTGCCTGCGACAGAAACAGCATGTCGTTGATGATGCCAGTGAGGCGGTGAAGTTCTTCCAGGTTGGAGGACAAAACTTCCTCCATATCGAAGTTCCCTGGTCGTCGCAGCGCCAGCTCATTGCTGGCGACGAGCGTTGCCAAAGGGGTTCGCAGCTCGTGCGAAACGTCAGCGTTGAATCCCTCGAGTTGGGTGTATGCAAGATCCAGTCGGCCGAGCAAGCCGTTGAACTGCTCCACCAGAGGTACAAGCTCTGCGGGCTGACCGGCACCGTCCAAGCGCGGGCGCAAGTTGTCAGCGGACAAGGACCTCAGCTGGTACGCAAGCTGTCGCACTGGGGCCAGGCCGTAGCTCACGATGGACATGCCTCCCAGCGAGATGACGAAGGTCCCCACAACTGCGGCTATCGCCAACGTGATGGCCAGCCGGTTCAGGTGCTGGACATCGGAGGAGATGTTCATTGACAAGTCGACGTTGAAAGTCTGGCCTTTTCCGTCGGTGGGCTGGACGGCGAACATCCTCGACACCCTCCGAGAATTGTCCGGGGATGGTGCAGCTTTCGGGAACACCATGTCCCCATCCTGGGTGCGGACGAGCACGCGAAAATCTTCGTGCCCAATCAGGAAATCGCTCAACGGATGCTCCTGCGAGCTTTCCTTGGCATGCTCGTCGATGTTGCTCAATAGGTGCCTGACGATAGCTTCCTTCTGAGTGAGCGTTTCGACCTGGCGCTGCCTGAGGTTGTGGGCCGTGACCAAGTAAACGACAAGGCAGACGATGCCCAGGCCCACGAGGCTCTGCGCAGCGAGCCAAAGCGATAGACGAGCGCGCAGCGAGTGCGCGCGTGGCAGGGGGTTCATTGCTCTCGCTCTTCCATCACATAACCCATGCCACGCACCGTGTGCAGCAAGGTCTTGTCAAAGGGCAAGTCCATCTTCGTGCGCAGCCGTCGAATCGCCACCTCCACCACATTGGTGTCGCTGTCGAAGTTCATGTCCCAGACCTGTTCTGCAATTTCGGTGCGAGAAAGAACTTCGCCCTTTCGTCGCAGGAACAATGCGAGCAGCAAGAACTCCTTTGCCGTGAGTTCAAGCCTCTGGCCTCCACGCGTAGCCTTGCGGCGTATCAGGTCGAGTTCAAGGTTCGCGATGCCCAGCACGGTCGGCTCGCCAGCATCCTTGGCGCCGTGCGCCCGGCGAAGCAGCACCTGCACGCGGGCAGATAGTTCTGAGAAGGCGAAGGGTTTGACCAGGTAGTCGTCAGCACCGGTTTGCAAGCCGCGCACCCGGTCTTCGACACTGACCCGGGCGGTGAGCATCAGGACGGGGGTCTGCTTCGTCTTGCGAAACGCCGTCAAAAGCGTGAACCCGTCAATGCCAGGCAGCATGCCATCGAGTATCAGAAGGTCGTACCCACCCTCCAGTGCCATGTGCAGACCATCGACACCGTTGTGGACGATATCAACGTTGTGCCCCGCTTCGCCAAGCCCTTTCTTGAGGTACTCGGCGAGTTTGATCTCATCTTCAATGACCAAGATTTTCATTCGTTGATTCTCCTGGAGATCGACCGCGGAGCCGATTACAAATTCGTAATCTGGGTGTCTGCAACTTGTCCCCCACGCCTTTCTAGAGTTCGCACCAGGTCCTCGCACGCGGCGAGAACCATGTCAACAGGCGAACACTATGAATAAGCAGGCAAAACTCATTCTCTCGCTGACTACAGCAGCATTTCTGGCCCCGAGTGCGGCGATGGCCTCATCCCTGTACCACGAGGCAGGAGGCGAGGTCGGTGCAACAACCCATCCCAGCCATGTATCAGATGACCTGCTGCGTGGCGACGTCCAGAAAACAGTTGACGCGGCTCGAAAAGATGGCTCGCTCGATATTCTGTCGCGCGGAGGAGTGGTGCCGACGAAGTCCACAGAACCTGCAAAAACCAGAGAACAAGTACGCGCAGAGTTTCTCAATATGACTCCCGAAGAGAGGATACGGCTACTACGGGAGCGTGGAGGCCGCTAAACGGGCGTACGCAGCAAAATAGGGGGTGAGAGCAACTGATCGCCCCCGGGCTAGTTCCATCGCGTCGCAGAAGACATGGTGCGATTGCTAATTCTTTCTTCAGTACATGCAGGCCGATTGTGGGTCGATTCAGCGTACTGTTCAATGCTCTCGACGTCAGATGAGTTTCAGACTGCGCGGCTTCACGGAGCCCGGGCGACGGCCTACCCGTTGGGGGCAGTGGCTCCCGCGACGCCCTGCCATGCCAGCAGAGAGACTGGTGCTATGGATCAGTGTGTACGTGGCGCTGGCCTACAACGGTTCTTTTTTGAAGGCGAGCACGGCTGGCCGTGACTGGTTGGCACTGGACACATGGGTGTATGCCAGCGCACTGGTGGTTGCCTTGATTGCGCTGCACGGGCTGATCTTCAGCGCCGCTGTGGTCTGTTGGAGCGTTCGGCCTTTGCTCACTGCATCAGTGCTGGTTGCAGCCTTTGCAACCTTCTACATGCAACGCTATGGCGTCTATTACGATCCCAGCATGCTGCGCAATGTGCTGCGGACAGACACCGCTGAAGCCAGCGAGCTGATCACCTGGAGCTTGATCGCCCATGCCTCGCTGTACTCGGTGGTGCCATTGTGGGCGATATGGCGCATTCGCTTTACCCAGACTTCCTTGTGGCGTGCCGTCCTGCGGCGCCTCGTTTTCAGCGCTGCGTGCGCCATGGCGCTGGTGGCCGCCGTGCTCCTCATCTTCCAGGACTTTTCTGCGTTGATGAGAAACCAAAAGGAGCTGCGGTACCTCATCACTCCCGCCAACGTGATCTACTCGACAGCTCGGGTCTTGTCGGCCGATGTCGATACACCCAAGTCCCGGCAATCCGTCGGCCTGGATGCTCGCATGGCAGCACCAACAAAGACCCAAAAGCCGAAGCTGCTGTTCCTTGTAGTAGGAGAGACGGTGCGTGCTGGAAATTGGGGACTCAATGGCTATGAGCGCCAGACTTCACCGAACCTTCAAGCGTTGAACGCAGTCAACTTTGGCGACGTCACCGCCTGCGGAACAGACACGGAAACGTCACTTCCTTGTATGTTCTCGGCGATTGGACGGCGAGACTACGATGAAGCTCGAATTCGCTCATCCGAGTCGCTACTCCATGTTCTGGCACGGGCCGGCATCACGGTGCACTGGAAGGACAATCAGTCGGGCTGCAAGGGCGTCTGCGATGGCCTCAGCAACATCCCGGTGGACCCGCTTGCCGCTGCAGCACTTTGTTCTGAGGGGAGATGTCTCGACGAAGTGCTTCTTCAGGGGTTGGAGTCCGTCACTGAGACTTCTGACACTACGACGGTTGTGGTCCTGCACATGCTCGGCAACCACGGGCCCGCCTATTTCAAGCGCTACCCTGCAGCCTTCAGGCGTTTCGAACCTACCTGTGATACGGGCGAGTTGCGCAAGTGTGATCGCCAGAGCATCGTGAATGCCTATGACAATGCGGTGCTCTACACCGACCATGTTCTGGGCCAGGCCATAGCTTTTCTCAAGCGCCAGGAGAGCCGCTTCGATACGGCGATGCTCTACGTGTCCGACCACGGCGAGTCGCTGGGCGAGAAAGGGCTGTTTCTTCACGGCCTGCCCAGAGCAATTGCACCAGACGAACAGACCAAGGTGCCTATGGTCTGTTGGCTGTCGGAAGGCTTCAAGGAGAGCCGTGGGATCAACAGCGCCTGCTTGAAGGAGAAGGCGTCGGCCGCCTTGTCGCATGACAACCTCTTCCACTCTGTGCTCGGGCTGCTAGGTGTCTCGACCCAGGTCTATGAAATGGACCTGGACATTTCGGCGGCGTGCAGGCCGATTGACTGAAAGATCCAGGCTGGCGCGCTTGGGCGCCCCGCCTCAATGGCGAGTGCGTTGATCAGAACCCGTTCGTCTTCGGGCTCGCAGTTGGGTCAACCTTCGGTCTCGCATGCGATTGGCCAGACGCTGGCTGTACTTTATGCCTTTGGTTCGCTCCGGATGGCGTTTCAGCCAAATGCGGCGGACCCGCCAGAACGTCAGCACCGTGGCGATCAGGCTGATCCATATCCAAATCAGCTTAGCCGCTAGTCCGTGACCCATGGCCTAAGACGTTTCTGAACTGTGTTGTTGCCTGCATGAAACGGGGCGCCTGCCGTAGTGCAATCACATTCAAGCGCCCCGCCGCACCTTGGATTACTTGAGGGTGAATCGAACCGAGGCGACGGATTTGCCGCCTTTGGTGACTGCCGCAACGGCTTTCGTTCCTGCTGCCACCTTGAAGCTGCCCGAAGCTTCCAGCTTTCCATCGACTGGCAACAGCTGGACGTCCTGCTTCTCAGTACCGGTCAACAGCGTGACCTTTGCCGCCATTCCAGCAACGTCTGCAGGCTTGCCATGGTCGCGGACGTAGAGCTGCAGCTTGTCGGTGCCGGACACAAGCTCATAGTCCACGTCTTTTGCCTGGGCCACTACACCGCCATGCAGCGGCTTTGTGTCGTGGTTGTCTGCGGCGATTGCTGCGCCGGAAATGAATACGGTGAGTGCGAGGAGAAGCTTGGTTGCTTTCATTGGATTTCCTTTGCTGAACAGAATAAAAAATGGGCCCCGCAAACTGCGGGGCCCGAAGGCCCATTACTGGGCGGAGGGAACTGGGTGTACAGGTTCTGCGGTCACGTCCTCAACCTGCTCGTCAGGCTTGTGGGCCAGGCGATAAAGGATGGGCAGGACCAAGAGCGTCAGGAGCGTCGAGGAAAGAATGCCGCCGATCACAACGGTGGCCAACGGGCGCTGCACCTCGGCCCCGGTTCCCGTAGCGATGGCCATTGGGATGAAGCCCAGAGAAGCAACGAGTGCCGTCATGAGCACGGGACGCAGACGTGTCAGCGCGCCTTCACGGATCGCATCGTCCAGTGCAACGCCTTCCTCTCTCAACGTGCGGATGTAGGAGATCATCACCAGGCCGTTGAGCACCGCGACCCCTGAGAGTGCGATGAAGCCAACTGCCGCGGAGATCGACATGGGGATGTCGCGAAGCCAAAGCGCAAGGATGCCCCCCGTCAGCGCGAAAGGAATGCCCGTGAACACCAGCAGGCCGTCCTTGGCATTTCCGAACATTGCGAACAGCAGCACGAATACGAGCAACAGTGAGACGGGCACCACAATCTGCAGGCGCTTGGAGGCAGACTGCAGGTTCTCAAACGTGCCGCCCCAGCTTGTCCAGTAGCCCGTCGGGATCTTGATCTGCGCCAGGCCTTGTTCGGCTTCTGCAACGAAGGAGCCCACATCGCGGCCGCGCACGTTGGCGCTCACCACGATGCGCCGCTTGCCGTTCTCGCGGCTGACCTGGTTAGGGCCGGGGGCGAGCTCAAAGGAAGCGACTTCGGCAAGTGGGATGAAGTTGGTCCGCGCTTCCGCAGTGCCCGCTGAGCGAGGCAGCGGGATGGGCAGTCGCTTCATGCCTTCCATGTCATTGCGGATCGCTTCGGGCAGGCGCACCAGGATGTCAAATCGCCGATCACCCTCGAACATCGTTCCGGCTTCACGTCCACCGATGGCTGTGGCCACCGTGTCCTGGATGTCGGCCACGTTCAGGCCATAGCGAGCCGCCTTCTGGCGGTCGATATTCACCGTGAGCATCGGCAGCCCGGTTGTCTGCTCGACCTTCACCTCCGATGCCCCTTGGATCTTCTGCAGCATCGAAGAGATCTCTTCTGCCGACTTGTTCAGGACGTCCATGTCGTCCCCGAAGATCTTGACCGCGACGTCGCTGCGCACGCCGGAGATAAGTTCGTTGAAGCGCAACTGGATCGGCTGCGAGAACTCGTAGTTGTTGCCGGGAATCTTGCCGACCACCTCTTGGATGGCGGTAAGCAGTTCGTCACGAGTCTTGCGTGGCTCGGGCCATTGGTCCATGGGCTTGAGCATGATGTACCCGTCCGAGATGTTCGGCGGCATGGGGTCCGAGGCAATTTCTGCAGTGCCGGTTCTGGCAAATACCCGGTCGATTTCAGGGAACTTCTCTTTCAGCGTCCCTTCGATCTGGCGCTGCATGGCGATAGATTGCGAGAGGCTGGTACCGGGGATTCGCAGCGCCTGGATGGCAAGGTCACCCTCATTGAGTTGGGGAACGAACTCGCTGCCCATTCGGGTCGCGATCAATCCGCAGAGCACCACGGCCACTGCGGCAATGGAGAGCACTACTGCCTTGGCGGACATGACGCGATCCAGGAGCGGCGCATAGATTCGCTTCGCATGGCCGAGCAGGAAGTTTTCCTTCTCGCTGACCCGGTTGCCTATGAACAGTGCGACTGCGGCGGGGATGAAAGTCACCGACAGGATCATTGCGCCGACAAGTGCCGCGACCACGGTAAACGCCATCGGGTGGAACATCTTTCCTTCGACGCCAGTGAGGGCGAAGATCGGCAGGTACACCACCATGATGATGAGCTGACCAAACAGAAGGGCGCGGCGAGACTCTTTCGATGCCAGAAACACTTCATGGAAGCGCTCGGCCCGTGTCAGTGGTCGACCATGGTGGGCTTGGGCGTGCGCCAGGCGGCGAACGCAGTTCTCCACGATCACAACCGCGCCGTCAATGATGATGCCGAAGTCCAGCGCTCCAAGGCTCATCAGGTTGGCACTGACCTTGTAGTTCACCATGCCGGTGAACGTGAAAAGCATCGACAGCGGAATCACCGTTGCCGTGATCACCGCAGCCCGGATATTGCCCAGGAAAAGGAAGAGGATCACGATCACCAGGATCGCGCCTTCCATGAGGTTCTTCTTCACCGTGCTGATGGCCTTGTCCACCAGGACAGTGCGGTCGTAGACGGTGACCGCGTGCACGCCTTCTGGCAAGTTGCGGTTGATCTCCACCATCTTCTTGTCCACGGCTTGCGACACGGTACGGCTGTTCTCGCCGATGAGCATGAAGACCGTACCGAGCACGACCTCACGGCCGTTGTCCGTGGCAGCGCCAGTGCGCAGTTCCCGGCCGATCGATACGTCGGCGACATCCCGCACACGCACAGGGACACCGTTGGCACTGCTCAAGATCACGTTGCCGATATCTTCCATCGACTTGACCTGGCCAGGGGCGCGAACCAGGTACTGTTCGCCGCGCTTCTCGATGTAGCCCGCGCCAACGTTGCCGTTGTTGCGGTCCAGAGCAGTGACGATGTCTTGCAGCGTCACGCCGAGGGATGCCAGGCGCTCGGGGATTGGCGCAATCTGGTATTCCTTCGCAAAACCGCCGATGGAGTTGATTTCGGTGACGCCTGGAACATTGCGCAGCTGCGGCTTGATGATCCAATCCTGGATTTCACGCAGGTCTGTCGGGGTGTAGGGGTTACCGTCTGGCTTCTTGGCTCCATCCTTGGTTTCAACCGTCCACAGGTAGATTTCGCCCAGGCCGGTCGAGATAGGTCCCAGCGCAGGGGTGATGCCTGCCGGCAACTTATCCCGGGCCTCCTGGATGCGTTCGTTCACCAACTGGCGCGCGAAGTAGATGTCGGTGCCGTCCTTGAAGATCACCGTGACCTGGGAAAGGCCGTAGCGTGACAACGACCGGGTCTGCTCCAGATTGGGGAGACCGGCCATGACCGTCTCGATGGGGTAGGTCACGCGCTGCTCTGTCTCCAGTGGTGAGTAACCGGCGGCTTGCGTGTTGATCTGCACCTGGACGTTGGTGATGTCCGGAACAGCGTCGATGGGAAGCTTCTGGTAGTTGAAGACGCCCAGGGCACCCATTGCAATGGCAGCGAGCAGCACCAGCCATCGCTGCTCGATCGAAAATCGAATCAGTTTTTCAAACATGTGTGAGGCTCCGTGATCAGTGCGTGTGCTCGGCGGACGCCTTGCCCAGTTCGGACTTCACGACGAAGCTGCCGGACGCTGCGTAGGGCGTTCCGGGCTTGATGCCCTGAAGAACCTCGATACGCTTGCCATCGCTGCGTCCCAACTGCACGGGCTGGGCAATGAAGCCTCCATTGACCTTGAGGAAGACAACAGGCTTGTCCCCAACCGTCTGGACTGCGTCTGCAGCGATCGTCACGGGCACAGTTGCCTCATCAGCCACGACCTCGACGTTCACGAACAGGCCTGGCCGCCATGCTCCCTTGGGGTTATCCAACACCACCCGCGCCTTGGCGGTTCGGGTTTGCTCACCGATGAGCGCGCCCACGAAGGCCACAGTGCCCGTCGCTGAAGCGTCGAACGCGGTGGCCTTGATGGTGACTTTCTCACCGACCCGCACGAGAGGGAGATCCTTGGCTGGAACGTTGATTTCCGCCCACACCTGGCTCAGATCAGAAATCGTGAACACGGCGGCGTCTTCCTTGACGGCTTCGCCGAGGCTCAGATGCTTCTCGATGACGATCCCATCAAAGGGCGCACGCAGCTCAAGCCGGTTCAGGCCCGAGGCGGAAGAGGACGACAGACCCAATGCCCCCAACTTCTGGTTGGCGTTGGCGACAGCAACTTCGGCTTCGTTGAGTGCCTGCTTGGCCTGCAGGTAGTCCTGCTCCGCCGAGACCTTCTGCTCCCAAAGCTTCTTCTCCCGCTCGTAGGTCGTCTTTGCCAAGGCCATGCGCTTTTGGGCCGTCTGCAGCTCGCTGCGCTGCTCCGATGCTGTGGGACTCGCGATAGCGGCCAGCACCTGCCCCTTCTTGACGACCTGGCCCAAGCTGGCGTTAACGCTTTCCACCACGCCAGCAAGGCGTGGAACCACGTGCGAGGTGCGATCTTCGTTGAGGCGGATCTCGCCGGGCAGCAGCAGCGCAGACTTGATGCTCGCAGCAGATGCCGAGTCAACGCCGATGGCTGCCGCCTTGATCTGGGCATCGGTCAGCTCGACCTTGCCTTCTTCCTTGCTCATCACGAACATGAAAGGCTCATTGCCCTTTTGCGCAATGATCTCGATGTCAAACGCGTGTGGTTCTGCCACGCTCTCGCGGCTCACCCACCCGTCCTTTTCCTGGATGAACGAGAGCGTCTGTTTTTCACCCGTCGGCCGGGTAATTGTTGCGGCGACCGTGGCGGCGCTCTGCGGCAGTGGCTTGTCCTTGTCGAACATCCAGACGCGAAGGCGCGGCTCGCCGCCGTCTTCCGCAAGCAGAGCTTCCAGGCCGAAGTCGCCTTCCTTGAAGAGGCTGCCACCGTTCGTCCCCTTGGACTCACTCTTCTCGTGATGCTCCCCGTCGGCATGGCCTTTGTCGTCATCATGGCCCTTGCCATCCGCTTTGCCATGGTGCTCGCCGTCTCCGTGCCCCTTGGCTTCAGTGTGGGTGCCGTGGCCGTGGCCATCTCCCTCACCGGCCGCAGCCTTCGTCTTGCCTCCCTGCAGAATGAGGGCGCCAGCACCAACGCCCATCGCGATGACGACGGCGATGGCGATCAGGTGCTTCTTGCTGATGCTTGATTTGATGGAGTTCATGGTCGATCTCAGTTTTGCTTGTTGGTCGGTGCATTGGGCGTCTGGCTGCCCAGGAGTCGGTCGATCTCCGCGGCTGCTCGATGGGCTTCGGCCAACGCCTTGAGGTACTGCGACTTGGCTGTGAAGTACGTGCGCTGTGCGTCGAGAACTTCGAGGAAGTTAAATTTGCCGTTCTCGAACCCCACGGTTGCTGCGTCGTAGGCCGACTTGGAACCAGGGAGCACGTCACCTCGCAACGCCTGCACTTCGGTAGTGATCGTTGCCAGTCGATCGTGGGCTTGGGTCACCTCGCTGTGCAGCCGCACGGTGGTGGCTTGCAATTCGTCCCTTGCTTTGTCCTCAAGCTTCAGGGCCTCCAGCAGGTTGCCCTGGTTGCGGTCGAACAGTTGTAGAGGCACAGACACTCCGAGCAGGAGCATGTTGCGCTGTGTCTCATTGCTGCGCTGCATACCTGCGCTCACAGTGACGTCCGGCACCCGCTTGCTCTGCTCCACCTCGGTCAAGGCGATGCGCCGATCCACTTCGACCTTGGCGACAACAACGGCAGGGGATGACGCAACCAGGGATTGCAGCGCCGCGATATCAGGAACGGCAGGAAGGCTCTCGGCCTCGCCTTCCAGCAGGAGGGTCATCCCGGTGGTTCGGCCCAACAGTGCATAGAGGCGGGTCAGTGCATTGCGCTCTTCGCCCGCCGCCTGCGCCAACTCCACGCGTATGCCGGCTTCCGCAACGCGTGCCTTCGTCTCCTCGACGGGGGAGACCTTGCCCGCAGCCACACGCTTCGCAACAGTGTCAGTGGATGACTTGGCAAGCGCTGCACTGTCCTTTGCCAAGGCCAACCGCTCTTGGGCCGTCAGTGCTTCGAAGTAGGCGGCAACCACATTGGCACGCACCGTGGATTTCACCTCAGCGAGCTGAGCCTGTGCCTGCTCCCGGGCCCTTTCCGCGGCCTTGGTCCGTGCCGTGCGCTTACCGCCGAGTTCAATCGGAAGGTTGAGCTGCCAGCTTTGCGTGCGCGTTTTGGACCGGGTGTCTTCGAGCGAGTACGCAAACTCCGGATTTGGGCGCGCGCGTCCCTGAATGACTTGCCCTTCTGATGCCTCGACCTGGCGCATGGCCGCGGCAACGTCTGCATTCCCTTCCAGTGCCAAGTCGATGGCCCTGGCCAACGACAACGGGGCTGCGGACGACGCCAACGCGCTGTGAGCAATTATCGATTGGCTTCCTTGGGTGCCTGCGGGCACGCCCTGGGCGAGCGCGACCGATCCGCTCGCAAAAATCGTGGCGGCAACAACTGCTGTGACCGCAAAACTCTTTCGGCCGGGTACAGCGACCAGGCGATTTGAAACATGAATTCCCTTGAACATCCGATTCTCCAGTGACCTTGAAACACGGGGAAATCGGCGGGATGGCAACAACAACGTCACCTAGCTGCTCAAGTCCATTTCGGCTGCGGCGCGCGCGGCGACTCCGCCCTATCGAAGGCGGATAAAGAATGGATCGAGGAAGAAGCCCCGCCGATTAGGCGAGGGAGGGCCACTGAGGGCGGTCTGGGGGGATGGGGCTGACGCCTGCTAGCGGTGACAAGACCGGGGCGTTCATTCCGTTACCGCGATCTGCAGGCATTTTGGAATCTGGCACGTAGACTGCACCGAGTCCAAGGCCATGGCATGAGCGGCAATCGGGGTCGAACTTGTCGAGATTCTTCTCGCCCACTTTGGCGTTGCCAACGGTCGTATCCGATTCATGCTGGTGTTCGTGATGACCCACGTGCTGCACAGTAGAGGCGGACGTAGCGCGCTCATGCTGGCAGTACGAAGCTACCGCAGCCCAGCTGAACTGGAGCGGTAGCAGTACGAGCATCAAAGCGACGACCCAGCGACTCATTTTTTCAGTCTAGCATGGCAAGTTGAATTCTGAGCACTAGGTATCGAAGAACAGCGCCGCAGCTTCACATGCCTCGGACGCTCCCCGTGTAGCCGCGTTCCGCTGCCACGTCCGCAGTGTGACTGCCACGGTACATGCCTGGAAATACGTCCTTGAGCATGCGCCCGTCTTCACCATTGGCGACGATCTCTCCGTGAAGAATTGCCTCGGCCAGTTCATGTTTGACTTCGTCGCGCGACTTCGGCGAAACAGCCGCCACTGCCTGCGAAGGATAGCTCCCTGGAGCGATCTCATTCAACTTAGCACCAGATTCGCCAGCGGCCATCATCTCTCCTGACTTGATCGCTTGGCCCAGTTCCTGCTGCACTTGCTCACGCGTCTTCTTGGGCGCGGTTGCTGCTTGCGCAGGATAGGCGCGGGGGTTCATTTGGCGTAGCGTCATGCTCGACTCACCGCTGCCCATGATGTCGCCGCTGCGAATGGCTTGGAACAGTTCAGCGCGAACCTGTTCACGGGTGAGTGGAGCCGATTGCGCAGAGGCGAGCAGAGGTGCGGCGCCCAGAGCGGCGAGAAGGAGTGCGGTCTTGAATTTCATGGTGTGGTCCTTTGAGTTAATGTGATTGAATAAATGAAGGGCGGATTACGGCAGCTGTTGGGCGTTGACCCACCCAGCTTCGCCGCCCATGTCGCGCATGCCATCTGCTGTGATCGGGTTGCGCTTGGCATATTCGAGCTCCTGCAGCACCTGGTCCCGGCTCTTGGTGAGGGTCGGCGCTTTGACGAGCGGGTAGGTGGCGGGATAGCCACGGCTGATCCATTGGAGCGAGCCGTCTTGCTGGGCTACAAGCACGGTATTGCGAACGGAGTCCCGGCTCACGGTGTTACCCAGGTGGTCGGGAGTAAACACAGCTCCCTGCTCCTGCACTGGGCTGGCGTGATAGGCCGACGCGGCGAACGAAGTCGTAGCGACGGTGGCCAGGCCAACGATGATGAGTGCGTTGCGAACTTTCATGATGTTCTCCAGTTGCACCGGACGCCTCTTTTTTTGGCTACCGGGGTGACACGCTTTGCATCACGAAGAGAAGTCTAAAAATCTCGCCCTATCAAGGCAGTGACTGCCGGATTACGCTTTTGACAGCTTGGATCTCCACTGCTGAGTTGGATACTCTTCGAACCTGAAACCTTGGGGCTGGCGGGAGGGCTCCTGATAGCAAAGTCGCTCAGTCCCCAAAGAACATACAAGATCGAAGCGGTCGCGCCGATCACGGGGCCAGGCCTCCGTGCGCCTGACGGCGAGCAGGCCGAGTAGGTGGATGGCAAGCAATCAGGTAATTTCGGAGGGGCAAACTCGTTACTTTTCTTGCAGTTGATGTCGCGTTAAATGCGAAAGCCCCCATTGCCGACGCAAGATCAGAATGGTCTCTGCCGACCTGGAGCTGCCACGCTGAAAGTCGGTTTAGCAGCGGTTGCGGTCGGTCGTCCAGCCGCCATGGAAGTCCGCTGGCGATCTCTTATCGGAGGTTCGGAGCGGGGGGCCATCCTTTTTCGGGATGGAGATGAAACACAACAATCTGTTGAATCCGGACACGGCTTGCGCCTTCAAGCCAGCCTAAGTAGGTTCGGGAGGTTCATAAGCGGCTTGATAAGACGTTAAGTGTCTCTCAGCATGCAGCTCGCTAAGCATGATCGAATTGGCATAGCCTTATCTACTCAAGCGACGGCCGCTCTCGATCTTGACGCCCGGTTGATCTTTGCGAATGGGATTGACCTTCTCATCATGGCAAGGTTCATAGTCAAACCGTGAATCAACCAAAGGAGGCTCACATGGTCCATTTCAATGTTCCTGATATGACGTGCGGTGGTTGCGCTCAGCGCATTCGTCGAGCAATAGCTCAGACCCAGCTGCCAGCAGGCGTCGAAGTAGAAATCGATGTGGCCACGCGGCAGGTCCGCGTTCCTGGGCAAGTCGAAGACGACACTGTGGAGCTTGTCCGCTCCGCAATTGAGCGTGCCGGATACAAAGCAGACGCCGTGGCGGGGACTTCATCGCGCCGAACAACCGGTGGCTGCTGCTGTGCGTCTCGGTCCACAACCTCTGTTGATGTGAATCAAGGCGCTGCGAACCGTACGTCGTCATGCTGCAGTTGAACCTACAAGGAGACCATCATGCGTCTGAATATCGTCGCTGGGCTGTTGACAACCCTTTTCGTGGCGGGCTGTGCCGTCGCGCAATCTCCTAAACCTGCGGACGAACACGCAGGCCACCACCCCGGTGATGCGCAGAGCGGTGGCGTAGCCACCCAGTCTGCCCCGGCAGCTACTACCCCGCCAGCACCGGACGCCTTTGATCGTCTGATGAAGGCGATGCAGGAAATGCACAAAAAAATGCAGGCGGCCAAGACTCCCGCCGAACGTTCTGCGCTGATGGATGAACACATGAAGCTCATGCAGTCCGGCATGGTCATGATGGGTGCAGGTAATTCTGGTGGCATGGGTATGGGGATGATGCAGCAAGGGGCGCAGGCCAAACCTGCCGCACCTGCAGCCTCTGGAAACTCGGGCATGGGAGGCGGCATGATGGGCATGCACGCTCAAATGGAGCGCCGCATGACCATGATGGAACAGATGATGCAAATGATGGTGGACCGCCAGGCGGCCATGCCATCCAAGTAGCGTCCCCCGCGAGCATCCCGAGGGGCGGCCCAGTTCGATTGAAGCGGCATTGCCTAGCGTCGCCACGCAGCCTCTCGATCAGCAAACTCGACGTCCCTGAGGGGGCCGCCCTAAGCCAGCCTCACGAAACCTCAGTGTCCAGCTGATCGCGTTTTCTCGGCTTTCTCATCAGCACATAGGCCGCAGGAATCACAAACAAGGACAGCAGCGGCGCTGTCACCATACCGCCCAGCATGGGGGCCGCGATGCGGCTCATGACCTCCGAGCCCGTCCCGCTGCTCCACACGATAGGCACCAGGCCCGCCAGGATGACGGCCACGGTCATGGCCTTGGGGCGCACGCGCAGCACGGCGCCTTCTCGAATCGCATCCAGCAGCTCTTCCAGCGTAGGCTGCCTGCCGTCTGGACATCTCTCTGCGAGTGCGTGCTTGAGGTAGATGAGCATGACCACCCCGAACTCTGCCGCGACACCCGCAAGGGCGATGAAGCCCACACCGGTGGCGATGGACAGGTTGTAGTTCATCAGGTACAGGAACCAGATACCCCCGGTGAGCGCAAATGGCAGCGTCGCCATGATCAGTCCCGCCTCGCCCATGCGCGAGAAGGTCAAGTACAACAGCACGAAGATGATCAGCAAGGTGGCAGGCACCACTACTTTCAGGCGGGCATTGGCCCGCTCCAGGTACTCGAACTGGCCTGAGTACGTGACGCTGACTCCGGGCTCCAGCTTGATTTGGCGGCTCACCGCATCGCGCAGGTCATTGGCCACAGATGCCAGATCGCGCCCCCGCACATCGACATACACCCAGCCCGATGGGCGGGCGTTCTCGCTCTTGAGCATGGGCGGCCCATCGGTGATGGAGATGCTGGCCACCGTACCCAGCGTGATCTGCTGCCCCATGGGGGTGGAGATGGGCAACTGGGCCAGGCGTTCTGGCGAGTCTCTCCACTCACGCGGATAGCGCAGGTTGATCGGGAAGCGGGCCAGGCCCTCGACCGTTTCAGACACGTTTTCACCACCGATCGCCCCGGAAACCATGGCCTGGATTTCGCTCACGTTCAGTCCGTAGCGCCCTGCGGCTGTGCGGTCGATGCGGACATCGACATAGCGCCCTCCGGTCAGGCGCTCGGCCAGTGACGAAGTCACTCCCGGAATGCCCTTGGCGACCTGCTCGACTTGGGCAGCGATCCCGTCGATCACCTTCAGGTCGTTGCCGGTCACCTTGACCCCGATGGGACTCTTGATGCCGGTGGCCAGCATGTCAATCCGGTTGCGGATGGGTGGAATCCAGATGTTGGACAGGCCAGGAATCTTGACGGCCTTGTCCAGCTCCTCGATCAGACCCTCGGGCGTCATTCCTGGACGCCATTGGTCTCTGGGCTTGAGCTTCACCGTGGTCTCGAACATTTCCAGCGGTGCCGGATCGGTTGCGGTCTCCGCGCGGCCAGCCTTGCCGAAGACGCGCTCGACCTCGGGAACCGTCTTGATCATCCGGTTGCTCAGTTGCAGAAGCTCCGTCGCCCGCTGTGCCGACAGGCCCGGGAGCGCCGAAGGCATGTACAGCAGATCGCCTTCGTCCAGCCTGGGCAGGAACTCGCCCCCCAGCCGCGAGAGGGGCCAGATCGTGGTCGTCAGCGCTAGCACGGCGATGACCAGGGTAGATTTTGGGCGGTGCAGAACCCACTCCAGGCAAGGCCGGTACACGGCGATCAGCGCGCGCGTGATCGGGTTCTTCTGCTCATCAGGGATGCGGCCCCGGATCCAGTAGCCCATCAGGACCGGAATCAGCGTGACGGACAGACCCGCTGCCGCCGCCATGGCGTAGGTCTTGGTGAACGCCAGCGGTCCGAACAGGCGACCTTCCTGTGCTTCCAGCGTGAAGACGGGCACGAAGGACAAGGTGATGATGAGCAGCGAGAAGAACAGCGCGGGGCCTACCTCCTCGGCGGCTTCGGTGATTACCTTCCAGCGCTCTTTCCCCACCAGTTGGCGGTCGGGATGCTTGTGCTGCCAGGCCTCCAGCTTCTTGTGGGCGTTCTCGATCATCACCACGGCCGCATCAACCATGGCGCCCACGGCAATCGCAATCCCGCCCAGGGACATGATGTTGGCGTTGATGCCCTGGTAGCGCATCACCAGAAACGCCGCCATGATCCCCAGAGGCAGAGAAATGATGGCGACCAGTGCCGAGCGCAAGTGCCAGAGGAACAAGACACAGACCACAGCCACCACGATGAACTCCTCCACGAGTTTCGTCGTGAGGTTCTGGATCGCCCGCTCAATGAGTGCGCTGCGGTCGTAGGTGGTCACGATCTCCACGCCCTGGGGCAGGCTGCTTTGCAGCTCACTGAGCTTGGCCTTGACGGCTTTTATG
>NZ_BJHU01000024.1 GCF_005405905.1 Acidovorax sp. NB1 | reverse complement strand
TTCTAATGGAACCAGCTTCAGCCCCTGGTCAATGTTCGACTGGCACTGCTGATCACGATTGCACTGGCGCTAACACAACCGCTTCCCTCCGGTCGATGAGTTCGACTTCTACAACGCTGAATACCTCGCCCCTGCCGCAGAAGAAGGCGCGGAGCGGGTGCCGACTCCGCTTCGGATCGAGGCGGTCCTCATTGAACCCGGCGCCGAGATCGGAGCCAAGTGCGGCGGCAACATCGAGTTTTGGCATGTAGCCGAGCAAAGACTGCTTGGGCCGGGAGAGGCCGACGCCGCCAATCCGCCCCATGCCGTCCCCTGCCTTCGGATCGAGACCATCGGCCAATACAACCCCGAGGAAGACGAGTTCGAAGCACGCACCTACTTCTCCCATAGTCCCGATGCTCCCCCAGGGGAGCTGACCAAGCTTCCCAAGCCGATCAAGCGGCTGTTTGGTTTCCTCTACCTGCGGGCGCTTCGGACCGGCTCGCGGGCGCTGAGCTTGGAGCGTGGGTCGCTTCTCGACATCATCCTGCGGACCAAGGGCGTGCGCACCAGCCTGTGGGAGAAGACCATCGAGCGCCTGCGCGGCCTCGACATCGAAGCCGACGCGGCCGAGATCGCGCCGGTTCTGCGATCCGTGGAGAGGCGGCTGTCCCGCTACATCGCATTGGAGTCGCCCGGCAACGCCACCAAGCTGCATGTTTCGGAGCTCACGCGTGAGCATCTGCGCAAGACGATGACGTTCTTCTTGGCGCTGTCGGCGGACCAAGGACACGTCCCATTTCCCCACGCCGGCACGGGCACCATCAACACGCTGGTGCTCGCGTTGCTCTCCTTCATCGCCGACCTCAAGCCCGACACGGTCATCTTCGCCATGGAGGAGCCCGAGATCGCGGTGCCGCCGCACACCCAGCGACGCATCGCCCAATACCTGCTGACCAAGACGACACAGGCCTTCGTGACCTCCCACTCGCCATTTGTGATCGAGAAGTTCGAGCCATCCAAGACACTGCTGCTGGCTCGCAATGCCGGCGTGGTCACGGCGCGAAAGGTCTCCGATGCCACCGGCCTCAAAGACAACGACTACAAGCGCTTCTCTCGCTCCGGCCTGTGTGAATGCATGCTGGGACGAGCAGCCATCGTCGTCGAAGGCGTTACCGAGTTGCATGCGATGCCCGTCGTCGCACGGCGCATGGAAGAGAGCGATCCCAACTTGCAGCCGCTGGACATCGCGGGTGTGACCTTCTTCGACGCTGATGGCGAGTCGAACATGCCCAAGTTCGGAAAGTTCTTCAAGACGCTGGGGCTACGCACCTTCGCCTTCTACGACCTTGACTACAAAAATAAGCGCAAGGCCGAGCAGGCGCAGGCTCTGGCGGACAACTTCGAAATCAATGTTGAGCACGCCTACAAGGGCTTCGAAGACCTAGTCGTGGCGGAGGTGCCCGTGGATCGGCTGTGGTCCTTCCTGTCGGGCCTAAAAGCCAATGATGAGAACGGCAACGTCGCCATCCCCGATGCGCGCCCGAACGACGACGCGGTCAAGGCCATCGCCAAAGAAGCCCTCGGCGGCAACAAGGGCGCCGGCTGGTCGGCGCGTCTGTTCGAGGAGTGCGAGCTCCACGAGCTGCCGGTCACGGTGACGAAGTTTCTGGCGTCAGTGTTCGCACTGTTCCCGCCTCCACCCCCAATCGACGACGGCGATGGAGCACCACCCGAACCGGCCGCCGCTGCTGCCGCTCCATGAACGAGCCTTGCAAGCTGCGCGAAAGCGTCATGGCTTGCGAGGGCCATGTCTTGGTCATCGGCGGCCCCGGCAGCGGCAAGACGACACTCGCGCTGCGCAAGGCGGTCAAGCGGATTCGCGACGGCATGCTTCCGGGTCAGTCGGCCTTGTTCCTGAGCTTCTCGCGGGCGGCAGTGGCACGCATCTTCGATGCCGCCAAGCTCGAAGCCACCAAAGCCGAACAGGAGCAGCTCTCCATCCAGACGTTTCATTCGTTCTTCTGGGACATCCTCAAAGCCCACGCCTACCTGCTTGGGGCTCCGCATAGGCTCTCGATCTTGCTGCCACACGACGAGAAGGCCCTGTCGGGCGGCCTCGGCGACGAAGACGAAGGCTGGGACGAGTGGCTCGTCGAGCGCGAGCGGCTGTTTCGAGAAGAGGGGCGGATCGCGTTCGATCTGTTCGCGCCCAATGCGACAGCTCTGTTGGCCCGCTGCTCGCATCTTTTGGCGTCGATCGCCCATCGGCATCCCATCATCATCGTGGACGAGGCCCAGGACACCGGCCAATACGCGTGGCAGTGCATCCAGATGCTCGCGCCACACACGCAGGTGCTCTGCCTGGCAGACCTCGAGCAGCAAATCTTCGACTACCTGCCAGGCGTCGGTCCGGAGCGCGTGATCGCCATCCGGGCAACGTTGAAGCCGCACGAAATCGACCTTGGGACGCAGAACCACCGCAGCCCGGACTCCGAAATCTTGGCATTCGGCAATGACATCCTGACGGCCAAGCCGCGCGGCGCGCCCTACAAGGGCGTATCCGCCCTTGCCTACCGCCCCGAGAAGCCACCGCCGAACTGGAATCATCTGCTGCGCCGAGCCCTCGGGGAGCTCTTGAAATCAATTCGGGCTCAGAGCGACAAGAAGGTAGAGACGATCGCGATACTGGTCACCAACAACCGCAGTGCTTTGAAGATGTCCAATGCCCTCAACGCGTTGGGGGCCAATGTCGGGAAGCCGGTTCGGCACAAGCTACTGTTCGACGAGGCCGAAGCGCTGCTGTCAGCTCGTTTCGCGGCCTTTCTGCTGGAGCCCAAGGATCTCACCCAACTGGAGGCCGATGTCGCCACTAGCATGGAAATGATCGCCGCAGCGAGGCGCGCGACGGGACAGGGTCGGAAGGAAGTCGCCAAACTCTTGGAGCAGGCCAACAAAATCAAGGGTGGCAAGGCCCTGAACATCAACATCGCCAACGCGCTGCGCAGCCTGATTTCAGGCTTGGCAGTCAACGATTTCAGCGGCGATCCCTCCGAGGACTGGCTCACGATCAAACATGAGCTGCGAGCGACCAATCAAGACGAACTTGGGCGGGTCGCTGCGCAGTTGGACTTCTTGGTCGCGTTCCGTCGGGGACATCGCATCTCGGCTGCCCTCTCTGAAGAATGGCTTCGCGACGGCGCCTACACCAACGCCCGCACCGCCCTCGACTTGGCTCTCGCACAGGAGCAAATCCTCGACGGCGTGGAGCCGTCGATGGGATTGCAAGTCATGAACTTCCACAAGGCCAAGGGCAAGCAGTTCGACGGAGTCATCCTCGTCCGCGAAGCTCGTCGGACCGGCCCCGCCGTCGAATCATCTTTTGTTTGGCGAGGCGACCCTGCCCCGTATTCCAAGAGCCGACGTGTGCTCCGAGTCGGCATCACACGAGCAAAAGTCCACACGCTCATCCTCGATCCGCTTTGGCCGCAATGCCCCCTGCTCAAGGGGCACAAGCTCTAAGGAAAACTCCTAGTCAGTCGGACTGGCGCGTGGCGCTCTGACGTAGGACGATTGGTGACGGAGTTTTGCACGAAGACCAAGGTCATTCCCCCTTTAACCGACCGGGCTGGCTACAGATTCCGACTGAGAGTTGTCGGCGGCAAGGGGAATCGCTTCGCACAAGGAAGGTCAATGACCGGTTCCGGCAGCCGCTGACATTCGCTTTAGAACGGCGAACGACCGTACCCAGCCACAACTGCCGCGACAGAGGGATGTTTTGCAGCAATAACAGTCTCACACCCAAAACGATGACAACTCCCCGTTTCAGCCACAGACCTGTCCTTGAATTGGCCAAGGCTGCGTGGTTGGCGAATGGCGGATCTGTTCAATGGTTCGTATCATTTGCCTTCTTGCGGACGTAGTCTTGCCTAGGACCATCCAGGACCTGTGAGTGAGTGCACTAGCAGCACAGGGAGTGTCCTGTCGGCAGCGTAGGCGCGATCGCCGCCGACGATAGCTGAATGAATCGACGCGGCCCACCACTAGGATGTGCAGCTACTCGTTCGTGTAATCTTCTGCAATGTTCTTGCGATGCATTGCTGGCAGCATCCGCTGGTCATGACGACTCAGTCACGACTCTGGCGATGTGCATTCCGCCTTCGAGCAGAAGTTCAGGCTCCGGAGTGTCGTGCGGTTCGCCCCGCCAGTAACGATCGGCAGCTTCGCGCAATTCTTGAATTGATGAGGAATCGTACTCAAGGTGCCTGCCATCGGCCCGATGTAGCGTTCCTTCGACTTCCACCTCTACGATCTGGCAGAGGCTTACTTTATCCAAGCGTTTCATCCAATATAACGCCATTGGCAAGCTGTCGGTAATCCAGATACAACGTGTGCGCGAAGGCAATTTTCCGAAGTACTCTCGCCTTACGTTCTCAAACTCCATTTCACGTAGTAATCGCACGTAGCCCTCCAAAATTCCCTTCACGTTGGGGGCCAACGCTGTGCCGGGATATTTGGCCGCGATCTCACTTCCGAAGAACTCAAGCAAACGTCTGGGTTCATTCGCGACAGGGATCTCATGGTTTATGTCGCACACTCTTTCGTAGAAAGGATTGAATTTTTTTTCGGCGGTCAGGACGGTGTCGCCCACAGAGAGAAGTCGCGTGTTTGGCGCCGATCTAAGGACGTGGAAGTAAGTCATTCTTTCGTTCTCGCGATCATTTCTTGTGCTTCGTCGGATTTCTTATCGTATCAATGTGGCGGAGATTCTCTGGTCTTCACCCGATGCCTTCTACGTCCGGCGGACGCGAGCCCGGGAGTCACCATATTTAGCTATAGCCCCTCATCCGAGATGACTGCCCTCGCATTACACCGCGCCCCGTGACTACAGGCGGCATCTCCGTCACAGTCTCTGTGTTTCTGTCGGCCCTGGACTCAATTCAACCTTGATCTGCTCAGTCTTGATTGAGCGACTGTGGTGGTCATAGAGGAGCGATAGACAATGCGATTCAGGGAAATTTCACGCGGTGCAAAGCCGAGCCGGGGGCCGTGATAGGCTGACTCTTATCTGGAGCCTCTCAAATCAAACTTTGGATTCTTTCGCGCGCGACACATCTCGCAAAACGAACGACTGTGAACTCGACTTTGGGTGGGGTTGCAGTGCTAGTAACCTATTCATATGAACCAGACGGACGATTTGAAGATTCTTCGCCTTCAGGAAGAAAAGAAGTACATCAATAAGGATTTCGTCGAAGGTCTCGCTAGCCAACTGATTGATGAGCTCGTCGACTGGGCTAATGACGAAATTTTTGCGTCGCGTGGCGGCGAGTTAACATTCAAAATCACGTTGGGCAAGCCCAACGCGGGCATCGCCATTGATCCCAACGACCCGCTCCATCCTCGAATGGAGTTTCGGCTGTCGCTTATCTCGGATATCTACGCTGACGCATTTTCGTACCCAATCGTCTGCCGTCGGCTCAATGAAGAGACGGATACGCTGGTGCATTTCAATGAGACGGAGCGGTTTCGAGATTGCCGCGTCAGGTTCACCAGCCCGCTACCGGAGCTGCACGAGTCGAACGTCGCAAACTTGTTTCGCCCCGTTTGCGAGACCTTTGTCACGTTGAACCTCGAAGCTAGAGACAGAGAACTACAGCTACAGCCTGACGATGTTCGATGCCGGTTCATCATGTTCGAGTTGATGCTCGTTTGGACGTTCTTCCACGAGTTGGGGCACGCAGTGCAAGGCCACTATCGGATGCGCTCGAAGGGAGCGTCGTTGGTCAGCGAATTGGGATTCCTTGAGATGGAGGATTCGACTTCAGTTCTACCCGATCGCAATGGTTCGGGCAGCTCGTCAGCAACTCAAGGAAAAGCCGTCGAGCCCGACCTTGCTGCCCAGGCCCGGGAGCTTATGGCCGATGCTGACGCCATGGATCAGACATTGAAGTACCTTGTTCGGAGCGGAAGGCTGAATTTCAACGTGTGCTATTTACTGCTCTGCTCCGTGGGGTGCATGTTCCAGCGCTTCTACAACAGCTATCCAGCGAACCTGCAGTTGTCGCACGCTCGGCATCCTCATCCAGCTATCCGTGACGAGGCAAGCCAGCTCTTGAGCATCAATTGGATAGCCGACTATCTTGTCGCGAGCAAGAATGCCCAGAGCCGAGAGGAGGTTTCTACGCCCCTGGCCTATCTCAGCGTTCGGGCCTCTCTCATGACCGGGCTGTTTCGTGCCCACCGTATCGAGAAGCGCGAGAGCCCTGAATACTTGCCTTCGTACATGAGTTTGCTTCTCGATGGGGGCGATCAGCAGCGTGGCTACATTGAGGCATTGCTCCCCGAGATCGAGCGGCAGCTTCCCATGATTTGCGAGTACCACTTGATTGAAATGCATTCACTAGAGTATTGGTTCGGGTTCATAAAGGCCAATGTCCGAGACGAGTCGACAGGGCTGCCCGAAGATGACGAGCGTTGCCGTTGACCTATCTAAGGTCATGGTCAACTACCCAGGAGCAGAAGATTCGCTCGATGGCCGGTCCTAGATGGTGCAATGCACCCTTCATTTGATCAGTCGAATGGCTGGTGCTGGCGGCAGCAGACATCTGTGCTGACAGAATTGAATGGCGGCATACAGCCTGAAGCCGCCACGCCTGAGGTCTGTTCTGCAGCGGTTGCGGTCGGTCAGTAGGGCGGCGGCAGGCGCCTGCTCTCGGCTATGGAGCGGGCGTCGACGAATGACTGCTTCCCGGCAGTCTCGGCTCTACCGCTGAATCGTGTACTGCGGCACACCTAGTCAAAGCTCGCGTGAGACAATTGTCCCGCACCATTCTTCGGTGATGCTCCAACCCTCGACTACCAGTGACCACTCCCGCGCTTTTCACCTTCGGCTACGAAGGTTTGACTATCGACGGGTTCATCTCCCGTCTGAAGGACGCGCGCGTGAACCTGATCGTGGACGTGCGCGAGCTGCCGCTCTCACGCAAAAAGGGGTTCTCGAAAAGTGCATTCCGCGAGCATCTGGCCGCGGCAGGCATCGGTTATGAACATCGGCCCGCCTTGGGTTGCCCCAAGCCCGTGCGCGACAAATACCGCGAAAATGGCGACTGGGCTGACTACACCCGTGGTTTTCTGGCCCATCTGGATACCGTGAAAACCGAGGTGCGCAACCTGGCCGCCACAGCCCGCGACTACCGGGCATGCCTGGTCTGTTTCGAGGCTGATTTTTCTGCCTGCCACCGCTCCTACGTGGCCCGCGCTGTTCGAGCTGCTGGTGGCCCAGCGGTGCACCACCTGACGGCTAAAACAGTGTTTGCTGACGCACCAGCGTCTCTGGCAGCTTAGGCGGGTACAGCACGCTCACGATCAACCACTGCCCCGGAAAGCGGTGTATGGTACCCATGAGGAACATGACATCCAACTCGCTGAACTGGGTGAAAAACTTGTGCCGCATCGCCTCCTGCCAGTCAGCACGGCGGTGCACGTTCCAGTAGAGCGCTCCGGCCTCCCAGTCCACCAGCTTGTGCTTGAACGTCTTCACACCCTCGGAGGTCTGGCATTCGTAGCGGTAGTGGAAGTCGTAAGGGAGTTTCTTGAGCGTCTTGAGGGAGCGCTGATCCTCCACCGCGTCGAACAGGCTGCCCTGCTGTTGCTCCTGCAACAGTTTGGCCAGTTCATCCTCGGTCCAGTCTGAAGATTCCACGGCCTTGATGTCCAGCCCCAGCAAGCGGCTCGGCCGCACCAGCCCTAGGGTCGTCCCACTAGCCTGACGTGAAGCCTCCAGCGCATCGAACGAATCAAACACTGGTACGCCCTTAATCGCCTCGCGGCGGGTGATCCAGAAGTCGCGCGTGGGAAGCGGATCGCCCTCCACCTCGATCGTGTCCACCGAAACGCGGTGACTCTCGGTCCGGGCATCGTCCTGCGCGCGGCGAACCCGGGCTGTGATCCACTGCCATTTCTTGAACTGCTGGTCGTCCTCCACCAGCCGGAATGGCACCGGAAACAGCCGGATTAAACGCCCGTCGTCGGTCATACCGGCGACGCAAGAGGTTTCAACATACCGAGCGCTGGGCGACGGGTAGGTCTTGCACAGAATCAGGATGCGTTGGTGGTCTGATGCCACGTGAGTTCCTCCTGAAAGGACTGCGTCAAAGCAGCCCATCGACCAGCACATCAAGCCCCAACCCTGCCCTCCAATCACGCGTCGACAGCGGTAATGTCATTCCATCCACAAGTCTGGTCGAGATATAAGGGTCTCCGCTCAAAGGAGTAATTCCACCCCCGGGCGAATTGTGCATGCGAGGCAACTCCAGTTTAAGTCTGTAGTCGCTTCTGCAGCGTTTACATCGACCCGAGTGTTGAGGTGAGCCGTACGTTCTTGCCATAACGTACTGCCCGATCAGCCACCACGGCTGCGACGTTGCTGCTGTAGGGCCTGGAAGAAGATTGATTACTTCGTGATTGCAAGGAACTCGTTGTTGATTTCCTTCGCTATGTCTTGCAGCACGCTGGCTCGTGCAACATCGAAGTCCACGCCTGCTCCCTCCGCGCAGGCTTGCTGGGTGCGCGCATTGGGGAATGAGTACAGGGCTCCCACTCCTCCGAAGACGTTCTGATAGCGCGCGTTGCGGCACTCAATGCGTTTGAATTTGCGGTTGCCGGAAAAGGTCTTGCTCTTGCGCGACTGCGGATCTTGCACAGTGAAATTCCACTGAAGTGAGTATTCAGAGGATGTGTAGTCAATGAGGACAGATGCGTTCTTAGGGATCATCAGCAGCGTTCCGAAGTCAGGATCGGGGATGATTTCTGTGTTGGTGGTCGGAGGCATGCGCTGCTCGTTCAGGCGCAGACGATTGAACAGAATCTTCTTGGTAGCGTCGGGTGTTACTTCGACCCATTCATTGACCTTCTGCACTTCGTCTGCCAGCTCGGAAAGCAGGAACTCGTCGCCATTGGTCTTGAAATCGACCTTGATGCTCCGTGCGGCCATAAGGGCCTTGGAGTAGTCGGGGAAAACTTTCTCGACCACTTCTAGATTGGCCTTGCTCAGTTTGGTCTCACCCAACAGGCCTAAGATTTTCTCGTCCATTGAGCGGTCTCCAGTCACCTCCACGTACCGCACGTAGATTTCCAGAGCATAGAAGCCAGCTTTCTGCCCTTTCAATGTGGTGGTGGGTACATCCACGAGTGGCTGCATGACCTTCACTGCACGGTCCATTCCCGCAGTGTTGTTCTCGGACTTGTATGCGTTGAAGATCGGGAAATATTGCTCCAGCTCCTTCCCCTGGATTGCGATCAACCCTTGCAGTGCTCTATCCGCCAAAGCGGTCTTGTCGGCAGAGATTTTCAGTGTACTGAGGAGGTTTTGACTTTGAAGTAGCTCGGCGGATTTCAATGCCTGCATGGCGAACTGCAGAGTCAGCAGATCAACTAGTTCAGTTCTCTGGCCCGCCGTAATGAGCTTGTCTTCGTAGGCAAAGTTGATATTGCGGAGATGCGTTTCAAAAAACCTAACGTCCTTAGGCGTGTCGATCTGGATGCTCTCCTTGTAGGAATCGAGGAAGACATTTCCGCCTTTGGTTCTGGTTGTTTCTTGGATCAGCTGAACCAGCGATTGACGATCCCCCTTGTACGGACCGTCCTCATGCACCATTGCATAAGCGCGAGCATATCGCCCGCCTTCCACCATGGTTTTGGGCCCGTACTGTGTGGCGCAGCCGGTTAGGACGATTGCTACAACCAGGCTGACAGCTTTCAATATTCGCATGAGGTTATCTATTTAGATTGACGTGATCGGTTGTAACCTAAATTTACACCACCACGTGGGTCAGAGTGCACGTCACTCAGCAAGACGACTTTGTGAGCGAGGGCGTGCCCGACTGATCGATCCAAGCCCCTCCTGATACTTCCACCAAAGGTCTTTTATCGAATCGGAATGTGCCTGGAAACGAATCCTCAACGCTTCAATAGGAGCAAGATGCACTTCGCCAAGCCGCACATTTCTCGGTATGACTTTGGGAATTGTTGTTGCACAATGTTTCTGAACATGAGATTTAGAACAAGAGGGGACATGGCTCGCATGAATGCAACGTGCTCCTTGATCAAGGTCAAGCATCAAGAGTCGAATGACAGGCGGTCTACGCAGGTGCCGGGGTGATGTACGCACCTCGGGCTATGCCGGCCAAACACCGCCTACTTCCGGATGGCCACATCATCGTGACCGGAGCGGCCGGGGACTTTGCGTTTTTTGACAGTGAGGAATTCGATCGATTTCACGCATCCCCGCAAAGGCTTGACCTTCGAAAACAAGCCGACTTGCGAGCCCGTTTTTTGCTCACTGATGGTGCTACGTCAAAGGGCATGCAACGCTTGCTGGCTTCGCGTATTGCGGCGAAGCGAGAGACCGTTACCTCTGGTCCATCGCTTCATATCATCGTGCCCACCCTGCAATGCGCCCACTCCTGCCAGTATTGCCAGGTAAGCAGATCTCTCGACGACGAGGGGCATACGATATCGCTCACGGATCTGAATGCAGCATGCGACACCATTCTCGAAAGCAAATCCGATCAGCTCACAGTCGAGTTTCAAGGCGGTGATCCGCTGCTGCGATTCGACTTGGTCAAACATGCCATTCTGCGCATTCGCGAGGAAGCTGCGGCGAATCGTCCGATTCGCTTTGTAGTCGCTTCAACGCTCCATCAGCTCGACGACGCGATGTGTGCCTTTTTCAAGGAACAAAACGTCTACATGTCGACCAGCTTGGATGGGCCTCGCGCACTACATAACGCCAATCGACCGACCCCAGGTCGAAATGCTTACGAACGTACCCTGGCTGGCATCCATCTCGCACGAGAAAAAATAGGGGTTGATGCCGTTGCCGCCTTGATGACGACAACCAAAGCGTCTCTGGCTTTCCCTGAGGAGATCGTGGATGAATATGTTCGCCAGGGGTTTCGGGAGATCTTTTTACGCCCCCTCAGCAGCTATGGCTTCGCCAAACGCAATCAAAACCTGCTTGGTTACTCTGTCCAAGATTTCCTGAACTTCTACCGGCGCGGCCTGGATCGCATCATGTATTGGAACCAGCGCGGTGTGGAGCTGCGAGAGGTGTATGCATCGATCCTACTGAACAAGATGCTTTCCACCTTTGATGCGGGCTACGTGGATCTTCAAAGTCCAACAGGTGCTGGCTCTAGTGTCCTGGTCTACAACTACGACGGGTTCGTGTATCCCAGCGACGAGGCACGAATGCTCGCAGAGACAGGAGATCGCTCGCTGAGAATGGGGCGCATTGGTGAATCCTTGGACGAGCTACTCAACTCCCCGGTGCGACAGCAATTGGTGGAGGCCTGCGACGTTCGATCCATGAGCGATTGCCGCGACTGCGCCTACAACTTGTACTGCTCTCCAAACCCCGTCGATGCCCAGGCTCAACACGGAACAATGACTTTCGCGGCGGGGGCAACTGAACACTGCCAGCGGCACATGGCGCTCTTTGATGCGATGTTCTCTACCCTGCGCGCTGCCGACGAGGATACGTCTGCGCTTTTGCACGAGTGGGCGCAGGTGCGGGAGTCATGCGCCAATGCGTAAAGTGTCTGCCGACCTCGATGAGAGATGCGGCCTGCGCGTGCGTCGGGTGGTGGATTTCGAGGGCTTTGCAGCCCAGTGGGAGCCGTCTCTGTATTTCTTGGTTCGAGTTCAGACTTCCGAGGAGAGACGTTCCATTGAGGACTTGCAGAGTACCGGCCTAGACAACCTCGCTTGGGTCGTAAGCGATCAGCTGGAGATTGGGGACATCGTTGTCGCGCGCCCGTTCAAGGGAGAGTTGATTGTCCTACTACGTGAATCTGATACCCACCACGCGCTGTTCCTCACAAATCGGTGCAACAGCAATTGCTTGATGTGCTCCCAACCGCCGACCAAAGAAGACGACGGTTGGCTCGTTGAGGAAGCTCTGGAGGCCGTCCGCCATTTGAACTGGCATCCTCAGACCATCGGCCTGACTGGTGGCGAGCCATTGTTGTTGAGAGCAAGCCTGCGGAGGGTTCTGGATGTCATTGACAAGAGTCTTCCCCAGACAGCGGTAGAAGTTTTGACCAACGGCCGGTTGTTTGCAGATGCCTCTGTGGTGCCGGAGGTGTTGTCCGGTCTCACTACGAAGGTCCGTTGGTTGGTGCCTCTATACGGGCATGCCAACTTCCTGCATGACTTTGTGGTGCAGGCCCCCGGCGCCTTTGACGAGACCATTGATGGATTGCTCACGCTCCAGGAGCACCAGCAAGAGATTCAGTTGCGCTCCGTGTTGATTTCTCCTGTCTTGGAGGTTCTGCCGGAGCTAGCCCTGTTCGTCGCACGAAATCTCCCATTCATCCGGGAGTGGGCATTGATGGGATGCGAGCCGATCGGGTTTGCTCTCGCCAATCGAGAGGCATGCGAATTGGACCTGGTCGCTTGGGGCGCAACACTGGAGCAAACCCGCAGAGTGCTTCGCACCTACCGGATTCCCCACGTCTGGATGAACACGCCTTTGTGTGCATTGCCTCAGCCTCTTTGGCCTCAGGCGCAGAAAAGCATTTCAGATTGGAAGAATGTCTTCGCACCCGAATGTGAGGGTTGTGCAGCAAGACAGAACTGCTCCGGACTGTTCGCCTGGCATGAGCGAGGCTGGAAACCTGCGCCCCTAAGAACAATGGAGACAACCGAGGTTAATTTATGAGCAAGTTCGTCCGAAACCTCTCTCTTTTCGTGGCGGGGTTGCCTTTGCTGGTCACAAAGAGCGTCTCAGCGGCACCCGCACCCAGAGCGGAGATGGAGCCGCTCGACACGACAGGTGCCGTGCCGTTGCGCCCATTGAATTTAGAGTCAGACAATCTTTTTGCAGGGCATCGTTCGCACTCCAGCCACAGGTCGCATTCAAGCCACAGCTCTCATTACTCAGGATCCAGCGGCGGTTCTAGTTACCGGGCACCTGCATACGTAGCGCCAAGCCCCGCTCCAGCTTACGTCGCACCATCGCCCGCGCCAGCACCTTCTCCTTCGACAAACCGCTATGTTCCGGAGTCTGCCCCAGCCCCGGGTGCACCTCGACAGTTTCTGGATTCGAACAACGCATCGGGATCCAACAACCCCGCGAAGAATGGAATGTCCCAGTCAGCGCAACCGGGCAAGCAGCCCCAAGCGACCGATGAGCTGACTCATCCAGAGAAACTGCGGCTCCAGATCATGCGAGTTCAGATCAAGCTTCGCAGCCTGGGCCTATACGAGGGATCGATTGACGGGGTGATGAATGACGGATTGCGTGAGGCGCTAAAACACTTCCAGGAGCTGAAGGGATTTCCTAAGACCGGGACCATGACAACGCCTACGCTCAATGCCCTTGGCATACCTGCAGTCCAATGACGGCGCACGCAGCCGAGGCATTGGTGAACTGCCTGCTGGCCGTATGCCGCCAGGACCTCCGACAACAATCGCAAACCATGAAACTCCCCTATCGCAGTTCGATCGCAATCATTGTTTTTTGCATAACGTTCTTCTGCGCATCCGCCATCGCGCAATCGAGCGTGGGCGCCGCGCCAAAGGGTGATACGAAAGCCGTAGCTAGCAGGATCATCAAACACAACTTTCCGAGTTGCAGAACCGTCTCCAACGCCGTCAGAGCGCCTGATGGATCAATTCGTGCTCAGTGCGATACGAGCAACTACATGGTCTTCACGATCTTCAACGCCAAGGAAGGAAAGACCTCTGAGATTGCGTTGAACTGCACTGCGGCAAAGAAGCTCTTGAACATAGATTGCTGACGATTCGTGGCCCAGCACGTCCGCAGTTGATACAGCGTGTCCCGAGGCTAGCCGTCGCCAAGATACCGCTGAGCTTTCAGGCGCAAACACACCTGCTTCAAAAAAGAACCAACGCCCAGGGAGGAAATCATGGCCAGACGTAAGAAAACCAGTCCTTTGGAGGATATCCTGGACTTGTTGTCCCTGCTTCCATGGTGGGTCTGTTTGGTGCTGGCTGCGGTCACCTACATCGTGCTTAGCAACTTGGCTGTTCCTATCAAACCCTCCGATATCCAAGGCCAAGGTGGCGCGATGGTGGGAGCCATGATGCAAAAGGCCATCATCCATGGACTGGCGACGATCGGCCAGTATCTCGTTCCCCTCATGTGCCTGATTGCTGCTGCGATCTCTGCATGGCGGCGCAAACAACGCAGGGAACTGATTGCTGGTGTTTCGGAAGCTGAAAGCGCGGATGCACTGGACGGCATGAACTGGAGAGAGTTTGAAATCCTCGTGGGGGAATCCTATCGACATCAGGGCTACCAGGTTGCCGAGTTAGGGGGAGCCGGCCCAGATGGCGGTGTAGATCTTTTACTCACCAAAGGCAATGAGAAATTCTTCGTGCAGTGCAAACAGTGGAAGGCGTACAAGGTGGGGGTGACCACCGTCCGCGAACTCTACGGTGTCATGGCAGCCAAGGGCGCTACCGGCGGATTCGTGGTGACTTCAGGCCGCTTCACAACAGACGCCGTGGAGTTTGCCCAAGGTCGAAACATTGAGCTGGTCGACGGCCCTCGTCTCTTCGCAATGATTCAACGTGCACGGCGGACCGGAACTTCTTCGTCTCCACCAATTGCAGCGGATTCTCCGGCGCAGGCTCAGCAGCCCGAAGCCACTGCGGTCACCACAGCACAGACCTCTTCGCCGGACTGTCCACGCTGTGGCGCATCCATGCAGTTGCGCACCGCTCGACAAGGCGCTAATACTGGAAGCAACTTCTGGGGGTGCACAACCTATCCGAAGTGCCGAGGAACGCGCGCTGCTGGCTGATGATTGGTCATTGGGATGGAGCGAATATGAAGCAGGCAACACTCCACTCTGCTGACCGATTACGCGACAGTGCCACAGCCATGCTGCCGGACCCGCGCACGGTCACATGGGCGGCACCAGAACCACCCTCGCTCGCTGTGCATCACGCTGGAGTTGCCGCCATCCAAATCAGTTCCGCCGTTCCCGAGCCAGTGGCGATTCAGTTTGAGAACGCTCGGAACCTCTATCTCTACGCTTGGTACGTATACCGCTTCTACATGCCAGCAACGGCTGCAGCTCTGTCTGCGCTTGAATTCGGCCTGCGGGAACGACTGCGCACCACGCTTCCGGATAAGGAACAGGGTAAGAAGCTGATGCTCAAAAGACTGCTCCGCATGGCGGTGGATCATGGACTGGTGAGAAACGAGGGATTTCGACGTTGGCACCACGCGGCACAGGTCAATGCGCGAGAGCGGTTGTCCATGGAAGCTTTTAAAGCAATGATTGATAACGAGCTGACCGTTGTGGAGTACCAGATACCGGAGATCTTAGAGTTATTGCCGGAAGATCATCAGTGGGACCTCGTAGGAGGGCTCCCGGATAGCCTGCCAGCTATTCGCAACGAGCTGGCGCATGGCAGTTCGATGCTGACAAACCAGGTGCTGGGAACTATCGAGTTGGTTGCCGAAATTCTGAATCAACTCTACCCGGGGGCCCTTATGACGGAACGCGCAGATCCGTAAGCTTGAGAATTTCGAGCATTGATTGCTGGTCAGTTGCTTTCAACCAGTGATGGCCGCGTACATCTCCTTCGGTATTCGCCTCATTCAAAGACGGTCTTGCAGCGGTTGCAGCCTATCCGAATACCCGTGGCTTAAGTCAGCTTACAGCAGGAAAGCGGGCAAATACAAGGAGCAGAGAGGGCACCGGCCGACAACCCAACACGGCCTCGGACACGCCCTGGCGCCCGTCTGAACTAGATCGAGCACTCGACCTAGACTTAGCTATGCGCCGGACGTTTAGTCGCCTTTGAATCCCGATGTCTTCACGATGGCGCTCCAGCGGCTCGCCTCAGCCTTCAGCATTCGATTGGTTTCAGAGCGATTCGCCCCGGTAACAGTAAACCCCGCCTCCGTAAGCTTGCTTGTCACGTCTGGTGCCTGGAGTGCCGACAATAGCGAGCGGTTGGCTTCATTCAACACGGCTTCGGGCGTACCCGCCGGAGCCAAGATACCAAGCCACGATGAGAAACTCAGCTTTGGCATGCCGGCTTCAGCAGTAGTTGGAATGCTGGGGATAAGCGGAGAGCGTGTTTTTGCGGTGGTTGCCAAGGCCCGCATCTTTCCGCCCTTTAGTTGAGCACTCGCAACAGCCGTAGATACCCAGGCACCGTCGACATCCCCAGAAATGATCGCTGTAACTGCATCCCCAGTATTTCTAAAGTGAATAGGCTCAACTTTCACATTCGCCTGAAGGCCGAATTCCACCGCCCCAAAATGGCCTGGGCTGCCGGCACCGAAGGTAGCCAAATTCAACGGATTGGACTTGCCCTTCTTGGCCGCCACCATGTCCATTAGAGATGCGTACGGCGATGTCGCAGGGACTACCAACACAAAGTCTGCCCACGCTAGCTCTGCCACCCCCACAAATTCGCGGGCTGGGTCATAAGGAAGCTTGGTGAACGCGCTGGGCGCGATGCTGATCGAGCCGGCCTCAGCAAGCAGAAGGCTATAGCCATCAGCAGCACTCTTTGCCACTTGCTGCGATGCAATCTGCCCACCTGCTCCGGGCTTGTTGTCGATGACAACAGGTTGTTTGAAAAGCTCTGACAAGCGTTGCCCAACGACGCGAGCGAGCAAATCCGGTCCCGTCCCAGCCGGGAAACCGACCGTGACTTTGATTGGCCGGTCAGGAAAAGTCTGCGCTCCAGCCGAGAGAGGCAAGATTGCAGCCAATGCGGTCACGAGCAGGATACCAATCCTGCCAAAAAACGAGGATTTCATCGGTAGCACTCCTAAGTATGGTTTGCGTGCTACGACTTGTTCAGTTCCATGCTGACCTTGTCAGGCGATCCTTCCAGACCACCCAGCAGCGCCCGCTGATCACCGGGGATGACCATGCTGAATTTTGAGTCCACCGACGTGTATTCAAAGTAGCCCATACGTGCAATAGGCCGGACTTTGACAATGTCAACCAGACCATCCGCATCCAACACTTCGTCGGCGATGTGAATGGCGACCACCTTCCCAAAGACCACGTCAGCGCTACCCATCGGTCCATTCCCCGGAAAGCGCAGGGTGTTGAGGTATTTACACTCGAACTGAATCGGGGATCGCTTCACGCGCATGGGCTTTACCAGTCGTGAAGGAGCCTTCTCTAGCCCTGCAAGTTCGAACTCGTCTACCTCGGGTGGCAACTCTTGAGCGCTGATATTCACCGCCTCTCTGAGATCCCAAGTGGCCATGTTCCAAACAAACTCACCCACTTGCTCCGCGTTGCGGACAGAATCTTTGCGTCCTCCCCTACTGTCTTGGTTGGATGCGAACATGACAATTGGAGGGTTGAAAGTCACGTTCTGGAATTGACTGTACGGAGCAAGGTTGTGGTTGCCATCCGCGTCGACTGTGGAGATCCAGCCTATTGGACGTGGAACAACGCAAGACTTGAAGGGGTCGTGCTTGAGGCCGTGCGGAATGTTTCCGGGTTCGTAGTACATAGCGGTGCGTTTATTCGTTCAAACAGCGCTGGATGTGCCGATCAGCACAAACAACATGGTGGCGGGCGCGGCACTTCGGTTTCTCCAGGCATGACGCGTACCTTGCTGAATTACAACGTCGTGTTTCGCAAGCTTCTTTATCTCGCCGTTGTCGAGCTCGAGGTGAATTTCGCCGTCGAGCAACATGCCGTAGTCCACCGTAGGCGTCGTATGCATGCCCGGGTTGTCCATCTCAAATCGCTCGGCCAAGCCTGGGATGGTTTCCATGTACTCGCCTCCGGCGGCAGCAGGATCGAAATCGCCTGATCCCATTACGCTGTCGGGAGGAAAAGTGATCACCATCAGCTTGGTACCACCAGCTTGAGGAAGCCACGAAATTGCTTTTGCAGTCGGATCCTCACCTGTTGCTGCAGCGGGGGAATTGGTACCCCACACCAGCGCTGTCTCAAAACCAGGTACATGCACGAAGCTGTGAAACCTTGGAGTGATTTCGTCCGATGTGAAAATGGATTTTCCCTGGCTGTCGTTGCCGGTTACGATGCGTCTTACTTGCATAGTTGTCTCCTGAATTTGAACTTGTACGGCGGCGCAATTGCTCCCGCCGGACTCGTGGGTCAATGCATGATGACTACGTTAGTGAAGCCGCCGCCGCGCTTGTCGACGGCCTCCAAAGCTTCATTCACTTGATCGAGCGTGAAGCGCTCGTGCTCAAAGACACCCAAATCGAGCGTTCCCGCATGGGCCATATTTGCCATGTCTTGACCTTCGGCCGTGGTGAACCACAGTGAGCCGATGTAGGATTTCTGCAGACACATCAGGGGGAAGGGTTCAAGCGGGATGGGTTCCGCCACGCCGCCGATATTCACTGCCTTGCCACCACGGCGCAGGCCATTGAATGCATCCAGGACGGTAGCCGGTGGCGCATTGGGTCCCAGCGTCTCGATCAGCACATCCACTCCGTAGCCATCCGTGGCTTCCATCACCACGTCGGCGGTGGGACGCACTCCCAGCTCGATGGGTACGACACGCGCATCGAGCTGCTTCAGCTTGGACAACAGGGCCTTGTTCCGTCCCGTAGCGAATACCTTCGCCGCGCCCATTGCAAGGGCGAGAATCACAGCGCCCAGACCAAGCGTTCCCGTTCCTCCGTCGACCAACACGGTTTGACCGGGCGAGAACTGAGCCTTTCGCAACGCTGAGTAGGAAGTCCCCAGGTACCCGAAGCGTGCGCCCTGTTCGAAGGTGATGCTCTCTGGCAGTACCACCAGGTTCGAAGCAGGCGCCGTCAGGTATTGGCCGAAACCACCGTAGGGGTAATCTTCGAAGAGCTTTTGAGAACCTGGCCCGAAGCCAAAGTAGCCTTGGAAAGTGTAGGCAGTGCAGTTCACGTTGTCGCCACGCCGACAGGCGATACACGATCCACAGGAAAGTCCAGGATTCACATAGACACGGTCACCTACCTTGATGCCAGACCGCACCTGGCTCCCCACTGCGGCTACAACGCCTGCAGAGTCGAGGCCGTAGATCGCAGGGAGCTTGGGCAGCGGAAGGAACGGAAACCATTCAGAGTAGTGAGTCACCACGTTGCGGAGGTTTGGCACAACCCCAGCAGCCTTCACTTCCACGAGGACGTCAGTAGGCCTGACGTCGGGAACAGGCACATTGTCAACTTGGAAGGGCTGGCCTTCCGTATGCAGTCGAGCTGCGCGCATCATCTTAGACATCTTGTCTCCTTTGCTTTGTTATCGATCCGATGCCGCCGCGCAGCCGCAAGCCGCTGGCGGCAAGAATGCCAGGAGTGCCTGGCTCACTGTCGCTGCTGAAATGATTGGGCGGAGGCAATCAGCGCTGAAGGAACTCCAGCACCATGCGATTGAATTTCTCGGCGTGCTCCCACTGGGCCCAGTGGCCGCAGCGGCTGAATACGTGGAGGTCAGCGTTCTGGAGACCTGCCACTAGGCGCAGCCCCGTGTCGAGGGGCACGAACCGGTCATCGCGGCCCCAGATGATCAGTGCAGGCGCCTTGATCTCGCCCAGGCGATGTCCTACATCCGGGAACTGCTTGGGATTGGCTTCCGCGCTCTTCACAAAGTTTTCTAAGTGCTCACGGCGGGCAAGCATATTGTCCAGGCGGGCCTGGAACAAAGCCTCAGTGAGGTTGCTCGTGTCATAGACGAACACGTTCATCATCCGCTTGAGGTTCTCGATCGTCGGGTCGCGATAGAGTGCTCCGATGAGCTTGATGCCTTCGGTCGGCATAGGGACGAAGGAGCTGACGCCGCCAGTTCCACCGCCCATCAGCACCAGCTTGCCAACGCGATCCGGATTCGCCAGGGCAAAAGCCACTGTGCTGTGCGCTCCCATCGAGTTTCCGACCAAGTGCACCTTGCTGATACCGATAGCATCCAGAAGACCTTTCAGAGCCTTGGCATTGAGTTCCGATCGCGAGCCCTTGCTCACGATGGGATCGCTCTTGCTCCAGCCAGGGCAATCCATGAGGATCACGCGATAGCCAGCATTGACGAAGGGCTCGACGTTTCTATTGAAGTTTGCCCAGCCGCTGGCACCAGGACCCGAGCCGTGGAGCATGACCACGGTTTCGTCGCCGCTGCCCGCGTCGTTGTAGTGGAGTTGCAGATCGAGGTCCGCTTCCTTGATGCGCACGAATCGGCTGGTCGATGCTTCCGTGATTGCGCTTGCTGCTGTGGTCATGTGATTGCTTTCTGCTTTTCGAAATCTAGAGATCGGCGCGTGCTTACGCCGCTGAAGCGGCGGTGGACGATGAGGGATTGGCTCGCAGCAGGTCAAGCGCAACGTCGACGATCATGTCTTCCTGACCACCGACCATCCGTCGCTTGCCCAGCTCGACCAGGATGTCCACGGTCTTCAGGCCGTACTTCTTCGCGGCGGCCTCGGAGTGACGAAGGAAGCTCGAGTACACGCCTGCATAACCCAGGGCCAGGGTCTCGCGATCAACGCGCACCGGGCGGTCCTGCAACGGACGCACGATGTCATCGGCGGCATCCATGAGCTTGTACAGGTCGGTGCCGTGGTTCCAGCCGAGACGCGCGGCGGCAGCGACAAACACCTCCAGGGGGGCATTGCCGGCGCCAGCCCCCATGCCTGCCAAACTTGCGTCCACACGGTCGCAACCCTCTTGCACCGCGACGATGCTGTTGGCTACACCCAGGCTCAGGTTGTGGTGCGCGTGCATGCCAGTCTGCGTCTCAGGTTTGAGCGTGTCCTTGAAGGCACGAAAGCGCGCTTTCACGTCGTCCATGCTCAATGCACCGCCCGAGTCCACAACGTAGCAGCACGTGGCGCCGTACGACTCCATCAACTTGGCCTGTTGTGCAAGCGCCTGGGGCGTCGTCATGTGGCTCATCATGAGGAAGCCGACCGCCTCCATGCCCAGGTGGCGTGCGTACTCGATGTGTTGCTTGGAGATGTCCGCCTCCGTGCAGTGCGTGGCAACGCGCACCACGCGGGCGCCAGCGTCGTAAGCGACCTTCAGGTCATGCACAGTGCCAATGCCGGGCAGCAGCAGGGTAGCGATCTTGGCGTGCTTGATGACGCTGGCTACCGCCTCGATCCACTCGATGTCAGTGTGTGCGCCGAAGCCATAGTTGAAGCTGCCACCTTGAAGGCCATCGCCATGCGCGACCTCGATGGAGTCCACCTTGGCCTCATCCAGAGCCTTGGCAATCTGCTTGGCTTGCTCCACGCTGTATTGGTGCCGGATGGCATGACTGCCATCGCGCAGCGTGACATCCGAGATGTAGATCTTCTTGGTTTGATCGTTGCTCATGGTGAGGTTTTCCTTCAAGCTTGGACGGCTTCGAGCATCCGCTCGGCCATGGACTCTGCGGTGCGCAAGGCAGCGCTGGTCATGATGTCCAGATTGCCGGCATAGGCAGGCAGGTAGTGCGCGGCGCCTTGCACTTCTAAGAAGATTGAGGTCTTCAATCCGTGCATGCTCATGCCGACGCCCGGGATGCGGATGGGGCTGTCTTTCTGAATGCGATCAAACTGCACGCTCTGCTTGAGCCTGTAGCCAGGCACATAGGCCTGCACGTCAGCTGCCATGCGCTCAACGGACTTGGCGATGGCGTCCTCGTCTGCCAGCTCGCTCAGCGTGTACACGGTGTCGCGCATCATCAGCGGCGGCTCGGCGGGATTGAGCACGATGATTGCCTTGCCCTTGGCCGCGCCTCCCACCACTTCGATGGCCTTGGAGGTTGTCTCCGTGAACTCATCAATATTTGCGCGGGTGCCAGGGCCTGCGCTCTTGCTGGAGATACTGGCAACGATCTCCCCATAGTGAACCTTAGCGACGCGGGAAACCGCAGCCACCATCGGGATAGTTGCCTGCCCGCCGCAAGTCACCATGTTGACGTTCACGGCATCTAGGTGATCGGCGCCGTTGACCACGGGAATGCAGTAGGGACCGATTGCTGCAGGCGTCAGATCCACTATGCGGATGGCGGGCTTCTCCTGGCGGAGCAACGCATCGTTACCGATGTGAGCACCAGCAGAGGTTGCATCGAAAACGACGTCAATGTCCTGGAATACCGGAAGGCGAACCAGGCCCTCGACACCCTCATGGGTGACCGCAATGCCCAGTCGTGCGGCACGTGCGAGACCGTCCGACTTGGCGTCGATGCCAACCATGGCACCCATTTCGATATTGCGGCCGTGCCGCATGATCTTGATCATCAGGTCTGTGCCGATGTTGCCGCTGCCGATGATTGCGGCCTTGAGCTTGCGGGTCATTGCTGTTCCTTCTGCGTTGCCACGGCAGTCGCCGTGCGGGTGGGAGGTGTGTAGGCTTTGGACACGGAAGGCTTACGATGCGGAGAACCGGGCCCGTACTGTCCCGACACCTTCGATGTGGGCCTCGAATCGGTCGCCCGCATTGACTGCAACCATGGGGCCCAATGCGCCGGTCAGTACCAGGTCGCCCGCGCGCAACGGCTGGCCCAGGGTCGCAAGCTTGCGTGCGAGCCACACCGCCGCATTGAGCGGGTGGCCCAGGCAGGCAGCGCCGTTTCCACTGGAGACGGTGTCCGTGCCGCGCGTCATCGTCATCGCACACTTCTTGAGATCCAGGCCGTCCAGCTTTGTCGGGACCCCGCCGAGCACCACCAAGCCGCTGGAGGCGTTGTCAGCGACCGTGTCTGTAAATCGAATGTTCCAGTTGGCGATGCGGCTTCCGACGATTTCGATGGCGGGCATCACATAGGCCGTGGCCGCGATGAGTTCCACCAAAGTGGTGTCCTCACGCGGAAGGTCAGAGGCCAGCACTAGCGCCACTTCCGCCTCCACCTTGGGTTGAAGGGTGCGGGACATGGGCACCTCTTCGCCATCCCCGAACAGCATGTCGGCGAACAGTGTTCCGAAGTCGGGTTGATCAACTCCAAGTTGCTTTTGCACGGCTGGCGAAGTCAGGCCGATCTTGCGTCCGACGATACGGCGGCCTTGCGCGACGGCATGAGCGACGTTGGCCTGTTGAATCGCATACGCGATGCCGCCGTCAGCATCTGTGCCGATCTCTTCACGAAGTGGGTCGATCGGGGTCTTTTGTTCTTCGGCCGCGCGCAGGCGCTCTGCCCACTGGGTGATTCGGGAGTCCATGTTGTTTCCTTCTTTGAGATGTCAGACCTTGAGAAACATCGCGCCGTAGCCAGCGATGTACTCAGGGATTTCTTGGTAGTAATTGAGAGTGCTCGTCAGCAGACGGTCTGTCGGCAACGCGCTGCGGGCAACCAGCCAGCACTTGGACTCATGCGCTGACAAGCCAGCCAAGTCCTCAATGCTTTGCTCGGTCATCCCGCAAAGCTGTTGCAGGTCCGCTTCGTTACCGGACAGACTGCGCATCCAGTGCAAGTCCCACTCGGGGTTGATGGGTTTCATTGAGCTGGTCCCCGACGCCAGAGCCATACCTGCGGCCATGACGCGCTGCGTCTTGGCCTCCTTTTCCTGCTCTGTGGGCTCGCGCTTACTTATGATCCGCTCGCGCACTGCTGGATCGGGGTGTGCCAGCGTCGGTACAGGCGGTTCGTGCGATAGCCCGCCGGATCCGATAAAGAGGGTGCGCCGTGGGTCGTTATCAAGGAAGCGCCCGATCGCCTCGCCCAGTGCCTTGCAGCGGCGCATGCGAGGAATTCCGGGCTGCGCTACCGCGTTCAGGAATATGGGCAGCACAAGTGGGGTGTCCAGACTTCCCCACATCAACTGCAGCACCTGCGCGAACCCGTGGTCTACGGCCATGCGACGCGAGATCGCGATGTCGAAGCCGTCGTCCATGAGACTCTCAGACAAGCTCAATGCGGTTGACGCATCCACATTCATCGGGCCGCTGGGCGTCAAGTAGTCTCCAACCGAATGCGCTTGTGTACCGATACAAAAAGGCGGCATCAACTCGTTGAAGAAGCCGTTGTAGTGATCCGGTGCAACAAGAACGACGAGTTCTGGCGCGAAGGCCTTAACCTGTTCTCGGGCAGCCGCTATCGCGGCTTGGAGAGTCTGTTCCACTACCGGCGCTATGGGGTTCAACCCCATCAGCGGTGTGTGCGACATGCCCAGGAATGCACGTTGCATCACGCGGGCTCCACTGCCAACACTTCGGTAGCGAGAACAGCAGACAACGCGTCCGCCAGTAGATTCTTGGCGTGCTCTTCGTCTGCTGCGCCGCTGTGCTGCCTCCACGCCACCACTCCGTCAGGTCGCACCAAAATAGCACCCGACTCCTCGACCTCTCGAACGGCGTGCCAGGTAGCGTACGAATCCTGTGCGCCGTGCGTGCCAATAACCAAGGTGTTAAGGAACGGTAGGCCAAGCTGTTGGGCGGCCTTTACCCACGCGCCACCGGCAATGCCAGTGACGACGGTAAATTTCCCCTTACCCACCAAGTCAAGCGTGGAGGTGCGGCGGCCATTGTGGCCAACCAGCCAAGCATGGGGAAGCTTCGCGCCTGGGCGAGTGGTGGGTTGCACATGAAGCTGCTGGTCACGCTTCCAGACTTCTGGCTTGGCGTCTTCATCGGGTACAACGCAGTCGGACACGTAGCGCTGGTTGAGTTCCACGCCTTGGGCGTTGAACTCGTAGTTCTTGAGGTCGAGAGCAGCAGCCAAAGCGGCGCGCCTGGAAACCCCTTCCTCGCCCGGGTCAGCGAGCTGCTTGAGGCCCGCCGCTACAGGGTCGGCTGCCGTCTCGTCCCGGAAACAGGCCTTGAGCGGCGCGTAGTCAAGACGCGACTGGTTGGCGCGTGCCACGATCTGAGCTCCAACAGGTGCGCGTTCGGTGGTATAGGTGTCCAGCAGCGCTGGCCCTGCGTATCCTTTGAGTACAAAGGAAAGTTTCCAAGCCAGGTTAAAGGCGTCCTGCATGCATGTGTTGGAGCCCAGGCCGCTTGAGGGGGGGTGGCGATGAACCGCATCGCCTCCGCAGAAAACACGCCCTTTTGAGTAAACAGGTGCATGTGCTTGGTTCACGTACCAAACCGACGTGCTGTCCACTTCGAATTCCAACTCGGGATCGCCTACGAGCATACGGACCTTGCGTTTGATCTCATCAGGCGAGAAGTCTGGGTCGCCTTTGCTCATGTCGAAGCCCCAGCCCGCGATCCACTGGTTCCACGGCTCAACAGCGCGCAGCAGCCCCATTCCGATCTCACCGAACGCGGCGTCCGATGTGATCACCCAGTACAGGATGCTTGGGCGGTGCTCAACATATCGCGTCAGGTCTGCGCGGAACAGCACATAGGCGGTGGCGGCGCGCGCGAGCTGGCCTTCCACTTTCAATCCCGCATCGTCCATGACTTTGGAGCGAGCACCGTCTGCGCCTACGAGATACCGAGCTCGAACTTCATACTCACGGCCAGTCAGTAAATCGCGGAGCGCGACAGTCACGCCCGTTGAGTCCTGTACATGGCCAAGATATTCCGTGTTGAAGGAGAAGACGGCGCCTCTTGCCGATGCGTTTTTGACAAGAAGTGGCTCCATCTTGTCTTGTGGTAAGTCCATCAACGCGCACGGACTAGCTTGCAGATAGTCTCCGATGCGAGCATCACCTGTGCCCCAGGTACGCAAACGTGCGATCTCCGGACCTGCCAAACTTGTCGTGAACAAGGTGTCTCCCATCCACTCCCATGGCGTCGCATCACGCCTGGCTTCGTCCTCAACGCCAAGGTCTCTCAGCACTTCGACGGCGCGCTGATTTGTAATGTGCGCCCGTGGGGTGTTCGCCGTCCAGTTGTAGCGATTGATCACATGCACACGGACGCCGTACGTGGCCAGTGCAAGGGCTGTTGTCGCCCCCATAGGGCCTGTTCCAATCACCAGCACGTCTGTCTGGAACTCATTCTCTTGACTCATGGCTTCATCTCACTCTGGTTACTTAATAGTCTTTTCGATCACGGCGCCGTACGTGTCGATGTCTTTGCGAACACGTGCTGCAAGCTCTGCAGAATCGGCTGGATAGGGGTCGCCCGACAGGCTCAGCTTGTCCTTCATGGCAGGTAGCTTGAGAGCAGCGTTTATTTCGCGACCGAGCTTCTCCACGATGGCAGGCGGTGTGGATGCCGGCGCGACGAAGAAGAGGTAGTTGGCGATTGCGGGCCCTGTGTACCCACTTTCAAGAACAGTCGGCACATCAGGCAAGAGGGGATGTCTCTGAGCACCGAGCGTTGCAATCGGCACGAGCTTTCCTGTCTTGATGTATTGCTGCGCATAGTGAACCGGCATCACCATGCTGTCGATCTGGCCGGCAAGGAGGTCGGTGGCTGCGGGAGCGAGTCCCTTGTATGGAACATCAACGAACTTTCCTGCTGTCATCTCATGCAGTTGGTGCATGTGGATAAACCATGGACTACCCGTACCCATGGTTCCGAAGTTCAGTCCTCCTTTGGTGCGCTCCTTCGAGTACTGGACCAATTCCTTCAGCGTGCGTGATGGAACCTTGGGATTCACTACCAGCACGAGAGGTACTGCGATCATTCCCGCGACCGGCACGAAGTCCTTCATGGCGTCATAGGGGACCTTGGCTCCGAGGATCTCACTCGCTTTTGGTGACTTTGCCATCGCATGGTTGATGGCATGCGAGTCAGAGACGACACCAATGGTGTAGCCGTCGGCGGGTGCTCTGGACACCGCCTCCGTCCCAATGATTGAGGACGCTCCAGGGCGGTTGTCGACGATGACTGCTTGTTTGAGGTTGCTACCGATGACTTCGGCAATGGCTCGTGCGGCAGAGTCCGCGTTTCCTCCAGCAGGATAGGGAACGACGATGCGAATCGGCTGCTTGGATGGCCATTCTTGGGCGAAGGCAACGTTTGCAGAGAGAGCCAACGCGGAGATGGCGCACAAAGTACGTCGAGAAATTGACATGTTGTCTCCTGATATGGCACTTGGTGCCTGTTCGATTGCAGCCATTTGCTGCACGGGTCGAAGTATCGAAGTGCGTCAAACCGACGTATAGTGCGTGCACAGAGTGCACCAAAAGTCTTTGATATGCCCCAAATAAATGCGTTTTCCGATGCGGCTCAGTACCGGGAGGTGCGTGGATTGAGCCGAGGACTAGCTGTCTTGCGGGTTCTAAATGCCCTACCAGGTGGCATTGGCGGCGTGGTGGAGATCGCGCGCCTAACTGGTCTCCATCGGACCACCGTAAAGCGACTCCTTGAGACCTTGAAGGCCGAGGGGCTGGTACATCACAAGGACGACGGCGCCTCTTATGCCTTGGGTTTTGAAGTCAGGAGACTGTCGGAAGGTTATGTGGGGGCAGACTGGGTGGACCGCGTTGCAGCCCCTGCAATGCGCAGTCATCTGCGTGCGCTGTCTTGGCCAAGCGACCTGGCGACGCCTGACGGCGGATTCATGATCGTTCGCGAGTCCACGCATCGGGTGAGCATGCTATCTCAACATCGCGCGACCATCGGCATCAGGATTCCCATGCTGGTGTCATCACTTGGTCGTGCGTGGTTGTCATGGTGCGCGGAAGAGGAGCGCGAGGCCACCCTTTCGTTACTACGCGAGCGATCGGATGCGATTGGAGAGATGGCCCGCGATAGCGCCAATATCAAACGAATCATTCGCGAGACACGGCGCAGAGGCTATGCCGTCAACAGAGGGGAATGGGCATCCGAGTCTAGTGTGACGGCTATTGGTCTACCGATTCGTATCGGAGAGCATGCAATTGGTGCGATCAACTTGGTCATGCAGGGTAATGCAGTCTCAGAGCGGGAGATTTCTACTAGGTATGTCCCGCTGCTGAAGGCCTTGGCTGAGGAGATCTCTTTTGGAGTAGGAAGTACTCCGCGCGGCTGAGAGAGAATTGACCCAAATCAAGGGTTAACCCTGATTTTCGTTGAGCAACTGATCTTGGGAACCCGAATTCTGCCAAAAGGTGCCACTAGCTGCTACTAGGCTTGTGTCAGTTGGGCGTGCATTCCGTGTCTCAATGTCAGGATCATTGGACTTTTGATTTCACCCCTTAGGGATCCACGGGTGCTTTTGAGCGTTGGCATGTCATTGAAGGCAATTCATACCTCGCCAGGGTTCGTCAGCCTATGAGCTCCCAAGCACCCTCAAGGGTTGTGCGTTTCTTGTGATCCACCTACCTAAGTGCGCAATCCTGGATCAACTCTAGGCTGGCGGACTCTGTCTGGCTCGTTGTTGCAGCTTTAGAGCTCCAGCAAAACTTCTCCTATCTCTTTCACTGTCTGCTCCTGGTAGCAGCAGTCGCTTGACAACTGCGAGCTGTGCGTCAGCAACCAGCCTCAAGCCGCCGCGCCAAATGTCGGTTGCGCAGCGAGGACAAGCTTGACCAAACACGCTGCAATCTGGGCAGGTGCCCGCTGGACGATCTCATCCAACCCGGCGATCATCTAAAACAGGGGACAGAGTCGGCATGGTCAGGAACGTGCGTGCTGGCGTTCCTTGCACAGCTGTCTGGCACTGGTCAACAGGAATGCGCGCGTGCCCGGCACACTCAGCCCATCGAGTGCGCCATCGTCTTCCGCTCCACTGGCCAGCCAGGCGTGCATTGCGGCCTGCGCCACCTCCAGATGAAACTCTTTCAGCAGCAGGTTGACCAGTGGCGCCCCCGCCGCAGGGTCTGAGATCTGCCCTAGCGCCATGGCCGCTCCCTGGCGGCGGCGCGCGTTGGCGCTGCTCAGTTGATCGACCAGCGCAGGCACAGCCGCCCGATCGCCCAAACGGCCCAGGGCCTCCAATATCGTCTCAGTGGCGACGTCGGTCTGCAGCACCCGTATCAAATCGGGGATCGCCTCGCGCGTGGCTGCTTTCGCCAGGGCTTCGGTGATCAGCCGCGCGTCAGCGGGCGACTCAGCCAGCGGCAATGCAGCAGCCAGCGCTGCATGGGCCTCAGCGCAGGGCGTGGCTACCAACGACTGCATCGCTGCGTCCCGCAATGGGTTGCGGCGGACCATGAGAGGCGCCAACAGCACGGCCCCGTGGGGGTCGCGGAACTCGGCAAGCGCCGCAATGTAGCGGTATCGCAAGCCGTCGCTGGCCTCCTGGGCTGCGCCGATCAGCGCAGGCAACACTTCAGCCCCTTGCGCAGCCAGGGCTGCGCACACGTGGTGGAGATATTCGTTGCGGATGCCAGGCAGCAGGCCCAACAACAGCGCTTGCACTCGTGGCCCGCGAAGATTTTTGCAGGCGTACGCCACGGCGCTGGCGTTCCAGTGATGGGGATCATCTTCCAATGCCCGAGCGAAGCCATCGAAACCCTCCACACAGCCCATGGAAACCAGGGCCGCGGCCACGCCCACAGCGTCGCCGCTGGAGAGCTGCGGGAGCATGGCGCGCAGGTGCTCTGCCGCTTCCTCGGGCGCCGCTCGCGCCAGCTGCAGCGCGGCGGCTCGACGCACCTGCAACGACGTCGAATGCAACCCGGCGCGGGGCCACTGCTGCTCGCCGGGCCCTTCCAGCTGGGCCAACATATCGGCCAAATCGCTGGCATCGCGCGGTGTTCTGGCCTGCTCCAGCGCAGCCACAAGTTCGGGGACTGCTTCCTGCGCCTTCAGCGGACCCAGTGCCGGGGCGGCAAGGGCTACGCCAGCACGCAGCAGTGGCGCGATCGCACGCGCGTCGCCCAATTCGCCAAGCACCTTGACCAGCTCCCTCCGCAGCTCCAGCGGCATCCCGCGGCGCGGGTGTTCAAATGTCTCGATCAGCGGGACCACCGCCGCCGCGTCCCCTAGGCGCCCTAGTGCGCTGATACAGGTGCGGCGGACTCTCGCGTCTGCGTCGCCGAGTCCTTCCATCAGCAGGTCCAGGTTGGAGCGCATGGATTTCTGAATCACCGCGCTGCACAGCGTGTTGATCACCTCGCCAAAGTCCTTCTTTTTGTCAGCCTCTTCACGCCGCAGCGTACGGATGGCCTCCAGCAGGTCGGCAATCCAGTGTTCGTCGGCGTGGCTGTGGATGGACGTCGCGGCATACTCGCGCACCGTCGCGCTGCGGTGGCCCAAGGCCTTGAACAACGGCGCTCGCGCCTGCGGCGAGGAGATACGGCCCAGGAACATGAAACCCGAGCAGGCTTCGTCAACGCTCTTGGACTTGGCCATGCGCAGGTACAGGGGCAACGCATCATTGGAGGGGCGGAGCATCAAGGCCTGCTTGGCCGCGTCCGCCACCTTCGCGTCTTCGTCCAGCGTCGCGTTCTGCAAGAGCGCGGGAGCACGATCCGCCAACACCAGCAGTGCATTTCGGGCCAGGGGCAGCTGATTTGCCGGCGCAGACCGTAGGAATGTCGTGATGGCCTCGAAAGCCACTGCGGGAGCAGCGAGGGAAAGCGCTTCCAGTGCCAGAAACACGTCGACATTTTTTGTGGAGCTCTGCAGCTGGTCTGCAAGTGCCTGGCTTAGATTTTGATTCATAGGTACTAGAGGATCGGCAGGATTGCCTGGGGGCCACTTGCCCAAGATACGGGCCCCACATGGCAACCCAACGGCCAGCCGCAAACACAGGCTCGTCTGGTCCGCTTTGAATCATAGATGCCGCCCAGAGACTGCAACTGGACAAGTCGTCCACCGGTAAATCATCCGTGTGCCGGGCTGTGAGCCGGTGCAGCGTGCTCAAAAACGAGGGTCGGAATGAACCTGTCGCAGAGCAGGGAAGCGGCGATACCAGCCACGGGCGCTCAGCCTGGCTGTCGAGTTTCGATGCCGCATCCAACCATTCAAGGTCCAGCGGCGGGGGGAGCAGCGCAAATACGGGACCGCAAATGACTCAGATGGGTCTGAAACTGTCACGCAGAGTTCGGTTCTGCAGCGATTGCGGTCACCCGAACATGATGGACTCAGCGTCCTCTGTCCGGCGGAAAGCGGTCAGCGCCCTTCATACGCCATCGTGATCAGCGGCTTAACAGCATCAACGTCTATTTGATTCGCGAGCGCGATCTCCGGGTCGCCTGTTCCCCAGCGTCCAGCCTTGAGTTCGCGTTGCGGTTCACGTGAGAAATCACACAGACCTTCGTAGACCCAAGAATGAGAATTTCCTCAGCGCCAGGAAGTAGACAACGAACAAAGACAGGCCATGCGCATGACGCGATGGACCTGCTTGTGGGAAGTGGGACGCTTTCGGCGCGCTTATTCACTGAGGAACCATCATGAACACGACTCTTCGCATTCTTTCTATCTCTGCCATCGCGGTATTCACATCCTTTGGCGCTCAGGCTGACGAAGCAGATGCTTCGCAGTACGCGTTGAAATTTGAGACCCAACGCACGCGCGCGGAAGTCGCTGCCGAGGCCGCCACTGTGGTCAAGACACGTAGCGTGCATCCCGCAGGCTCCCAGGCTTTGGCATATCAATCAAAGGCTGACCGTACAGCGGTCAGCGCTGCTGCCGCCGAGGCTCTGCGCCAGGGCCGGATTTCGTCCGGCGAACTTTGACCGGTGCGTGAGAAGCGGGCTTTGAACCGCTTCTCACTGCCCGTACTCTACTCAAAGATTCTGAAGTCGCTGCTCCAACGTTGCTACATCGTTCAGCAAGAGTTTTTGGCGTGTGGACGTGATGAGCCCCAGTTTGCGTAGCCGAGCCAGCTCGCGACTCACCTCTTCGCGCGATGCTGCAATCCGGGTCGCCAGTTCAGAGTGGTGCGGCGCTGGCACGATCGCGGCACAGTTGTCCGTAATGCCAGTCTGTCGCGCCATCTCCAGCAAACAGCTATAGAGTCGCCCTGCGATGTTTAGGACGCCCATCTCGACAAGCCGACTCATCAATTGCTCTGCGGCGATCTGAAGCGATTCGCGCACACGCTCAGCCAACAGGGAATTCTGCTGAACCAGCCTCATGAAGTCGGCACGTTGCAGACAGGCCAATATCGACGGCTCCAGGGCATGAGCCTGCAAAGAGGCGGCACTCGCCCCCAGCACGCCAATGACCCCGAAATGCCCGCCTTGGTCAAAGTCCGCAATGAGTAGCTCGCGCCCATTCGAAGACAAGGCTGACACGCGCATCTTGCCTTGGCAGACGATAAAGAAGGTGTCTTGGGATCTGCCTGTTGCAATGTGCCCCGTGGATAGTTGTTGCCAACTGCACTGGCGAGCTACCTCGGAGAGCTTCGATTCATCCATTCCGGCGAAAAGGTTACACACCTTGAGCCTGCGTACCGCCACCTCCGACGGACCGTCCTTCACGAATAGCATGGCTGTCCCTTGGCTGCCGCGCAAACTCTGGCTTGGCGCATGGGGCGATTCGGGCGCGAACGTGACGGCGGCCGAAGCGACCGAATGCAAACGGCGCTACGCATCGCGCTTCGACAAGTCGAAGACCAGGCATGTCGTGGTGGCGTGTGCATACAGCTTGCCGTGCTCATCCTCAACGCGTGCCTCGGCAGTCGCGAGCCGATCACCGGCATGAACCAGCCTGCCCGTGGCCCGCAGCGGGCCGGTTTTGTGGGACGCAGACCGCACGATCCTGATGCTGAGTTCGGCCGTGGTGTAAGACTGCCCCGCAGGCAGCGCAGACTGAATCGCACAGCCCAGCGCAGAGTCCAGGAGTGACGCAAACCAGCCCCCATGCACGCTGCCCAGCGGGTTGTAGTGGGCCAGCTGCGGGATGCCCTGGAACACGGCACGGCCATCGCCCACCTCCAGCAACGCGAGGTTCATGGTGTCGTTCATGGGCGGATAGGGCAGATTGCCGGACACCATGGCTTCCAGAATCTCTCGGCCGCCCTTTCCTGCGATCTGCTCGGCGCGTGCCAGACCCGGCAAACCACCACTCTTACGCATGCGTTGCACAACCTCAGACTGCTGCGCAGCCCAGTCCATGGGTTTGTTTTCGTCCATCATGATGCTCTCCAGTTGAGTCATACGGCAGTTCGCCTGCGGCGGGCCCTTGGGGCCTTGCCGCCAGTGATTGCGCTGGGGATTGGTGCCAGCCGTTACGCCAGTCCGAACGATTTGCGCAGGCCCTTGCCCACCGGGCCTGCAGGCATGAAACGGCGCAGCTTGGCCAGCAGCGATGCCTCACCCTTGGGCGTGTGGCGCATCTTCCAGGTACCGAGTGCGGCACGGACGATGGTGTCGGCCACGCCCTGGGGTGGGGGTGCCTTCTGCACATTGCCTTGGATCGCTTTCGACACGATCTCCAACTCCTGGCTGTAGTCAGCGATCCGGGCCACCGTTTGGGGCGCGTTCAGATCCAGGTTGGTCTTGGTGAAGGAGGGCTCGACCAGCGAGACGCGGATGCCGAACTGGCGCACCTCGTGGTCCAGCGTCTCGGCCAGCCCTTCAACCGCATGCTTGGACGCCGAGTAGAGCGCCATGTAGGGCGCGGGCAGAAAGCCTAGCACCGAACTCACATTGACGATGCGGCCTGAACGCTGCGATCGCATGTGGGGCAATACCGCCTTGATCACGCGCAAGACGCCGAAGAGGTTGGTGTCAAACAGTGTCTTGGCTTCCTCGACAGAAGTTTCTTCCGCTGCGCCTAGCAGGGTCACGCCCGCGCTGTTGACCAGCACGTCGATGCGCTGGGCTTGCGCGATGATGGTCTGGATGCCGCGCTCCACCGATACCTCGTCGCGGATGTCCATTTCAATGAGCGTCACGTTGGGAATGGCGTACGCTTTGGCCGTGTTGCGCACGGTGCCAAAGACCCGGCAGCCCTGCTGGGCAAACTGTATGGCCGCAGCACGACCGATGCCCGAGGACACGCCGGTGACAACGACAACTTTGGATTTCGACATGGCAGTTCCTTTTTTGTAGGAGGGATGTGCAGGGGGGAATCACACGGATGCGGGGGACGCGGAGGAAGAACGAGCGGGCCGGATACCGAACCAGATCGAATACATCGCAGGAAGGAACACGAGCGTTAGCACCGTGCCGGCCAGCGTTCCGCCGATCAAGGTGTAGGCCAGCGTTCCCCAGAACACGGAGTGCGTGAGAGGGATGAACGCCAGGATCGCGGCCAGGGCGGTGAGGATCACCGGGCGGGCACGTTGCACAGTGGCCTCGACCACGGCGCGGAAGGGGTCCAGCCCAGCCTCCTCGTTTTCTCGGATCTGCCCGATCAGGATCAGCGTGTTGCGCATCAAGATGCCAGACAGCGCAATCAAACCCACCAGCGCATTGATGCCGAAAGGCTGCTGGAACAGGAGCAGCGTGGGCACCACGCCGATCAGGCCCAGCGGGCTGGTCAGGAAGACCATGACCATGCCCGAAATCGAGCGGACCTGCAGGATGATGATGAGCAGGGTCGCCGCCAGCATGATGGGGAAGATCGGCAGCATGGCGACGGTGGCCTTGCCAGCTTCTTCGATGGAGCCCGCTTCGACGATGCGGTAGCCGCCCGGCAACTTGTCCATGATGGGCTGGAGCTGCTGGGTGATGGCGGTGGACACGTCTGGCGGCTGCAGGCCCTCGGCAATATCGCCACGCACCGTGATCGTCGGCGTGCGGTCGCGTCGGCGCAGGATGGGGTCTTCCATGCGCACATCGACCTTGCCCACCTGCGACAGCGGGATGCGCTGCCCGCCCGACCCCACCAGCGACAGGCCAGAAATCTTCGCGGGGTCCAGGCGAACATCGCCAGCGGCCCGGCCCATGACCTGCACCGAGCGGATGTCCTCACGCACCTCCGTCAGCGGTGCGCCGCTCAGCAAGAACTGCAGCTGCTGGGCCACGGCGCTGGAGCTGAGTCCCACGGCCGTCAGGCGGTCCTGGTCGAGTGTGAAGTGCAGGGTTGGGACACGCGGGCCCCAGTCTGTGTTGACCGTACGCATCATCGGGCTGGCCTGCAGCACGGCCTCAACCTCGGCGGCGATTGCGCGCAGCTTGTCGGGGTCGGGGCCCATGACGCGGTAAGCCACCGGGAAGGGCGAGGGTGGGCCAAACACGATTTGCGTGACCCGCACCTGCGCCTCTGGCGCCAGGCCATCGGCCACGGCATGGCGCAGCCTGAACTTGAGAGCTTCCCGCTCCTTGTCGTTGCCCGTGAGCACCACGACCTTGGCGAACGATGGGTCCGGCAGCTCGGGCGACATGGCCAGGAAGAAGCGCGGCGCACCCTGGCCGATGTAGGCGGTCACCACCTTGGCCTCGTCCTGCTTCGCGAGCCAGGCCTCGACCTTGGCCGTGGCGGCGCTGGTTTGCTCGATGGACGTGCCATAGGGCATCTGCACCTCGACCAGCACTTCTGGCCGGTCGGATGTGGGGAAGAACTGCTTCTTGACCACGGCCATGCCCAGCACCGACACCACAAAGAGCATGACGACAGAGGCCGCCACGATCCACTTGCGCGCAATGACGCGGCCAAGCAGCTGGCGAAACCGGTTGTAGCGCGGCGTGTCGTAGATGGCGTCGTGCCCGCCCTCTACCTTTTTGAGGTCGGGCAGCAGCTTGACGCCCAGGTACGGCGTGAACACCACGGCCACCACCCACGACGCAATCAATGCAATGCCGACGATCCAGAACATGTTGCTGGTGTATTCGCCCGCTGTGGAGCGCGCAAAGCCATTGGGCATGAAGCCAATGGCCGTGACCAGCGTGCCC
>NZ_BJHU01000023.1 GCF_005405905.1 Acidovorax sp. NB1 | reverse complement strand
TCGCAGGAGGGGGCCTCGCCTGACGGCTCGGGAATACCAACTACCAGTTCAAAAAAAGGAGGTGCTACCGAACCATCCAACCTATAGTTATCCACAGCTGGCTTCTAATGGAACCAGCTTCAGCCCCTGGTCAATGTTCGACTGGCACTGCTGATCACGATTGCACTGGCGCTAACACCACCTCCTTTGCGCAGTGCCCGCAGTTCTTTGCGAATGGCACACCACCGGCCATCACACCCCGGCCACAGCTGCGGGAGCTTTGCTATGAAGCCTTTGCGGTGCTGCACTCCGGTACCACCAAGACGCCAGTGTTTGTGGCCCAGCGGTTGAATCGGCAGATGCTGGAAGGGGCCAACGAGAAACGGGCGAAACGGTTCTTCGCGGATGCGCGGCTCCCAAGCGGTGAGCGGGCGGAGCTGGAGGACTATAAGAATTCAGGCTACTCCCGAGGACATATGGCGCCGGCGGGAGACATGACGACAGCTACTGCGATGGCTCAGAGCTTCAGTCTGGCGAACATGGTTCCTCAGAATGCCCAGCACAACGGGGGCGCCTGGAACAAGATAGAGCAGGACACGCGGCACTATGTGAAGCGTGCCAAGGGGGATGTGTTTGTGATCACCGGGCCGGTGTTCACGGATGCGGGGAAACGCATCGGGGCCAATGGGGTGAAGGTGCCGACCTATCTGTACAAGCTCGTGTACGACGCCACGACCAACAAGGCCTGGGCGCACTGGCAAGAGAACCGTGAGGGCGAGACCGTGGGGCGGCCGATCAGTTACCAGGAGCTGGTCAAACGCACGGGGGTGGAGTTTTTGCCAAGAAGTGCACTGCAGCATTGAGTGGCAGCAAGGGCCGTGTCAGCGGCGAGGTTATAAATCGGTCCTTTCCAACCTCTACACGTGAGCATCCATGAACCGCGCAGAACTCGTTGAAATCCTGGCTTCCAAGAATGACCTGTCCAAGACAGCCGCCAATGCGGTGCTGGAAACGCTGATCGACACCATCCAGACCGCTGTGAAGAAGGGTGATGCCGTCCAGCTGGTGGGCTTTGGGACCTTCAAGTCCGCCAAGCGTGCAGCACGCACGGGCAAGAACCCATCCACCGGTGCTGCGCTGAAGATCCCTGCGAGCACGGTGCCGAAGTTTGTAGCGGGTGCGAAGTTCAAGGCTGTCGTTGATCCCAAGGCTGCGAAGCGCAAGGCAGACAAGGCTGGGAAGTAAGTACGGCGTTCTCGGTCACAACCGAAGCAAACCGCCATGGGCTCAGGCCTCTGGCGGTTTTGTTTTTTGGGGAGACGAAGACGAAGTGCGATACGGCGGTGCATCTGCCACCTAAGCGCGCGATAAGGCGGCAAAGTTACCATTGGGCCTATGAATACGTTTTCCAATGCCTTTCGCGCTGAAGTTGTTCGCATGGCGCGCAAGGAGCTCAAACCTGAACTTCAGGGTATGCGCAAGGCGATCACCAGCCATCGCTCGGAGATTGCCGCTCTGAAGCGTGAGGTCAAGGCTCTTACCTCCCAGCTGAAGGCCACTCAACGCCAGGTCAAAGTAACGGATGTGCCCAAAGCCAAGGCCGTGACAGAGGATGTCACTCCCAAGAAGTCAAAGCAGATTCAGTTCGATGCTCAGGTGTTGATCGACAAACGCGCGGCACTTGGCATCACACAGAAGCAGATGGCCCAGCTGCTGGGCGCTTCCTCGCTGTCGGTCTACAAGTGGGAGACGGGCCACGTTCATCCCCGCGCAGCACAACTAGACCGCATTGCTGAAGTGCTCAAGCTGGGCAAGCGCAAGGCGCTGTCACTGCTCAATCCGCAGTGACAGGAATGGTGGGGCAGCTCACCCACCACGCACTCAGCGGCGACGATACAACTCTCCTGGTGATGAGTCATTGCGCTCGTCCGCCAGTTCGAACAGGCACTGCATGTAGGGCTGGACTTCGCTCCATCGGGCGCGTTCTTCATAGAAGCGCGACAGATTGCGCGTCGCCTCCACAGCATCTGGCCACCTGTCTGCAGCGCTTACGCGCGTCATAGCTTCCCGGCTGTCTTGATCGTCGTGCAGGCTTCCGTCCTGCGCGCCATAGGTATGGAATTCCACGATCCGTCTGGGCTGCGTAAGGTCAGTGCCCTGACACATGCCGCTTGGCTGTGAGCTCTCCCGCGAGGCATGGGCTCCGGCGAACGAGTCCTGGACCGTGTGGAGCACCGAGCCGAATGCCACGTGGTGCAAGTACGGGAGCAGCTTGTCCTGACGCCCGAGGATATAGAGGTCCGAAACCCGCCACTGTGTGCATCCGAAGTGCTCCTTCAGCGTGGCGTTGTCGATGTCTCGAAGAAAGGCATCGGGCTTGATTTCGCGCGAGGACACTTTCCAGGCGAACTCCAGCCAATCCAGCACTTTGGCGCGGGTCGCACCAGGGTGAACACCCTCTTCACTGGCCATGGCATGCAGGAACTGCAAGTCGCCGAAGTGCGAGCGGGTCATCACGTTGCCGTGAAGACTACCCTTGGTCTTGCTGCACCCAACTATCGGCTGGGTCTGTGCTTTCTTCTCTGCATCCTTGAAGAGGCAGTACCAACAAAGCGGCTGCGTAGAGAACCGGATGGTCTGAGACACGTTGCAGGATTTGCCCAGGTAGGTGCAGTTGCCCTCATCGGGTGAAAGCTTGAACGGGGGTAGATCGTTCCAACGCACGCCGTAGATGACATAGGGGGTGGCAAAGGGCAGATCCCGGGAGCTGCAGCTGACGTCTTGGGCCAGCGTGCCTGGCTCTATCGGACAGCCCATCCCAATCTGGGTGATTTCTTCGTGGACTCGGCCTTTGATCAGAACGCCCAGTCTTCCTGCCACAGTCGCGAGAGAGTTTTCTGTTTCGTTGGTCAGCTTGGATTCGAAGGCGGAGCCCATGGGGGCGATCTGGAAGGCCATGGCCGAATTCGAGAGAACCAGAACACCCGCAGCGACTGAAACAAGACGCGCGATAGAACGCACTGAAAGCGATGAGTCGTGACGATGAACGGCTGTCGTGTCGATCGCGGCGTGCATATTCCCTCCTAAGACCGCACTCTAGATGGAGGACAGTTTTAGGCAACAAAAAATGTGCATGCCGACTTTGTGATCGCAAGGCTAGTCTGAGAGGCTCTTTCTGCTTCTGGCTGAAAGCGGTACTTCGATTCGTTGACGTGAACGGCAGCAATGCACCTCAAAGCTGTGATTAAGAAACGAGCGCAAGGACTTCGAGCAGGGACTAAACAACTATGTCCGTAACGTCCTTCTTCCTATAGGGAGCCTGCCAACCATCGGCTTCGCCTTGTGGGCGCTTCGGAAGAAGCTTGCGGCTGACCGAGAGCATCTGATACAGCTTGAAGCCGATAGGATCACACTTTGCGAGCATTGCCAGCCGGCCCGGTTGCGGCCAGCCTAGAAAACAGCGGCTAGCTTCGAGTATTCGTCGGCATTGAGTATGCGGTTGCTTTTGAAGGTCAACCCTCGGCCAGCAAAGGTTTGGGTCACATGGCGGAATTTGCCAAATGGCATTGGGTTCGCGCCGTCATTGATGGGTTTGACGTAGACCAGCACGCTTTCGGTACCACGCTCAACGTGAACAACAGCCGCCGGCGGCTGCACCTTAGCAGTTCGTGCTACCCCGGATTTGGAGGCATGAGACAGAATGACCCGATCCCCGGGCTTGATCACTTGGGCAATTCGGTGGCGTGGTGTGTATCGGATGAAGTCCAAGTCATCCGGCTCAAGATCGTCTCGTTTTTCAAGTTTCTTCGCCGCCTTAGCTCGTAAAGTGGTATCAGCTTCATAGCGTTTATCGGACATTGGCGAGGTTGAGCACCACCAAGCCACCGATGTCCCTTTTAGGCTCACGTTGGGTTTGGCTGACTTGTTCGGGTACTTGCGCTGCTCCACCGGGATCTTGGTCAACTCGATCAACAGTTCCGTACTGAGCAGATTCTCTGGTTTGGCTAGCTGCGCGATCAACGACAGCACTTGCGCCCGCAAACCACTGTCCTGACTCAACACTGCCGCCTCCACCATGTTGTCCTGGGAGTTGTTCGACGCATTTGCCGACCCCACTAGGGCGAAGGACCCAATGCAGGCCACCTTAGCATGCAACGTGTCCTGGTTGTAGATCTTCACGCCCTTATGGTGCAATTTAAGAAGCAGGGCAGCACGGGTACCTCCTGACTTGATGGTGGGCTCAGAAGCGTCACACACGAGCGTGTCGCCCTTTTTGAGCTTCAAGAGATCCTGGCTGTAGTACGCAATCGCAGCCAATGTGGCGCTCCCTGCGCGTGGCACGGCCGTAACCTCTTGCCAAAGTCCTTCACTGACCAAACGGGTGCTGTACTCGCCCATATAGCTTCAATTCGTGGTGATGAGCAAGAATCTTAGGTGATAAACCAATCCAACTGGCTAGGTCACACGTCCTACAGCGGAATGGCCATACAGAGGAAAACAAATTTATTTAGTGCTCTATGAATACGATTCCAATGGCTAAGAAAAATCACAGAAAGTTAATTTGTGGGACTTGTGGTGGAGCCATCTCCTCAGGTGGAGATGAGTTAGCAATCCCCGACTTTCTTAAGAAATCTTCGGATTTGATAGAGGGCACTCCGGTTGGCGCACCCAGTCCTTTACCTCTCGAGGGTGCACCATCCATCGCACGCAGCGCTACGACAGAAGACCCGCAAGTCCATAGCTAGTCCTCGCTTTTTGGAGAATGCCTAGACCCCCGCTGCAATGGGCTGTGTGACTACTTGCCGACAATGCACTTGACTAGCCGAACTCCGCTCTGGGTCGATAGGACCACTTCATATCCGGTGATCACGGGCAAGCGGCGCCCAGTTTTAGCAGGCTGTACTTCACTGTCGGCCACCCGAAACCAGGCATTAAGGATCGACCGAAGTAGCCCATGGGGTGACTGCTATCTGACTGAAATCGGTTCTTGGTCTTGCAGACATGACCGGCAGCTATTGCTGTAGAACCGACCTCTGCATGGCAGCTGCAGGCTGGTAGCGGGCTTTCGTCTCGGGCTTCTCGCGTGGCAGCTTTGACCCTGGGTCGCCATCCAGCTAGAGGCTCCAAAGCCGTCATTCAGCCAGGCCGTAAGTGCAAAGCCAAGGAGTCCAGCGGGCTGACGGTTCCTGGGGCAGCGACTTTCAGGACACGGGTATCGATCATCGTCGTACTCATGTCCGAGTGCCGCAGCAACTCCTGCACCGTACGAATGTCGGCGCCCGACTGCAAACAAGTGCGTGGCGAAGCTGTGGCGGAATGTTTGCACAGAAACGGGTTCACAAATACCCACCTGTGCCACAGCCTTCTTTAGTGCGCACTGCAATCGCTCCTCATAGACGCGATGGCGCCGCCAGACACCGGTGCGAGGATCCACCGACAGGGATGAAGCGGGGACACCCAGAACCATCCCCAGCGCTGCCCCACGCCGGGGTATTTGGTCTCCAGTGCATGCGGAACGTCCACGCCACCGCACTGCGCCTGCCGGTCTTGCTCCCACAGCGCGCGTGCATCCAGCACCTGTTGGCGCAGCTCGACTGCCAGGCTGCGCGGCAGCATCACAACCCGATCCTTGTCGCCGTTGGCCTGGCGTACCACGACCACCCCACAGTCAAAATCCACGTCCTTGACCCGCAAGCGCAGGCCTTCCATCAGCCGCGTGCCTGTACCGTTCAGCAGGCGGGCAGGTAAGGCCATATCGGTCGGCAGCACCGATAGCAGAGCAGCCACCTCGGCCACCGACAAAACCGAGGGAAGCGCTTGGGCGTGCGGGGGCGCTGCACCTCATCGAGCCATGGCAGCTCCATTCCCAACACCTCACGGTAGAGAAATAACAGCGCACTCAACGCTTGGTTGTGTATGGCAGCCGCCACCCGCCGCTCGTTAGCCAACATGGCTAGAAAACCTTCGATTTCCAGCCGCCCCATGTCTCGTGGATGCCGCAAGCCGTGCCATTTCACGAACATGCGCACCCATTGCGCCTAGGCCTGCTCGGTGCGCAGGCTATAGTGTTTGTAACGAATTCGCTCACGGACTTGGTCCAGCAACCGTGTGGCGCGCAACACAGGAGGGGCGGCGGGTTTCATGGCTGGATTTAGTACTGTATTTTTGTGCAGCATGCGCACCGTCAAGCTAGGCCACAAGCCCCTTTCCGCGCTTTTTTCGCTCCAGTTTAGACCGCAAGCGCCAGATATGGCCTGCGGCTTGGTGCGGTCTACATTACGTTAGGCGTCACACAACAACTCCCCGGGGATCTCACCGACGATGGAATACGACAAAGACGCAGCAAGCGCAAAGCGGGCACAGCTGTTGGAACATGCGGCACTCGGCCCGATCGGTCAAAAGCTTCCCGAAGACGTGCTGCGTCAGCTTGTCGACGCATTCGCCAGGGTCACGCCCCCAGCAGAACCAGCAATCACGCTCGAACTGATCACCATCAGCTCGCTCTACGATGCGCCGAAAGCGAATTCGCGAAAGCCAGGCAACATAGTCTTGAATTGGCGGAAACTGCTTGACATCGTCCCTGACGTATCACTAGCCGGCCTCGGTGCGGCAACATTGCCAGTTGCCCCGCAAGTAGCAGTCGTTCTTGCCGGCCTCTACATCTGGAACAAGGTCTGGCGCGGGGCAGTGGAGGAGTTTTCGGATGTGGAAGCCGTCACGATTTTGGCGCTGTGGGAGCACAGGAACGGGAAGAACAGAATTCCAGAGCAAGAGGGTTTTGTGAAAACCAATGAAGTCAGAGGACGATACACGTTGCCTCCGCTAACCCAAAGTCAGTACGCTTCGGCCGTTAACCGGCTGACCGCCCTCCAGTGCATTGAACTCGAAGACGGCGTTATCTGGCTCCGCGAATGTGTCCAGAAGAAGTACTAGTAGAGTCATCTACGGTGACGCCTCACCCTTCGTTCAAGGGGACGTCTGACGGCGCCGCTTAACTCAAACGTTAGATTTTTCAGGCTATGGACATAGTCGAGTTACTCCGCAAGAAAATTGCCACGCTTGATGATGGCGATTACATACTTGAGCTTCGAGCAGTCCAACTGCACATAGAGACCGCATTTCGTCACCTATCTCGCGGCCAAGAGACATCCGACGACACCGCATTCACCGATGCGATCTATAGAACGAACCAGGCATTTGAGGGCAGCATCAAAGAGGCCTACCGGGTACTGGCCGGACAGGACCCGGCCCGAAAGCGCCCCTTCGATATTGAAAACTATCTGGAGACAGAAGGAGTCTTTCGTCCGCGAGTTCTGAGTCAATTTACGAACTACAGAACCGAATGGAGAAATCCATCCGCACATGACTACAAACTCGATTTTGACGAAAGCGAGTCATTTCTAGCGATCGTTTCTGTCACTGCTTTTGCGTGCGTACTGATAGACCAGATTTCTGAGCGTCTTGCATTTGAAAAGGCGAAAGCAGAAGCGGAGGCGCAAAAGCTTGCTGTCGAACAACGTATGGCATCTCTCCCACCAGATCTGCTTACCCGCACGACAGAAGCGATAAAGGAATTCTGTTCTCACCATGTGCCTGTGCAGGGAACGCCTGTTCAAACAGAGGTGCAATGGATCGGCTCAATCCATGGCTTTCTTTCGTCGGCCTTGCCAAACGCGACTCTTCAAGCGAACGCTCCAATGGCTCTAGGTTCTCGTCATCTTGAAGCAGACCTTCTTGTATCGTTGGGGCAGGAGCATGTCGTAATTGAACTTAAGCAGCGTTTTCGCGAATCGAACCACAAGAACGCCTTGTATCAGGTTGAGAGCTACATGATGGCCAGCGGAATACCGAACGGAATCCTTCTCTACCTTCCGGGCGTGCCAAGCGAGTTGGAAGAGACAGAGGTTGTTAGTTCAAATGGCAGCGGCCGTATCAAATTTCTCCGTGCAAAAATCTAACACTACGCTCAATCGGACCTGCGCAAGAAGCCGCGCAGGCCGGTTAGCTCCACATTAGACCCAAGAGGCGCGCCGTGGCTCTCACCACCACCGGAATAGCAATTCAGATACTCGCTAGCCTTCGCGCACGTCGGCAGCATCCTGACCAGTGCACGGTCAATGACTGCAAGGTCGTCGTGAACCACCTCATTCGGAAGTTTTCTGAACCGCTCGGGCGTGTTGGCGAAAGTGCAGTCCGCCAGTCGAGGGCCGTTCTCAGCGGTGCTTCTGGCGTTCCTGTGCGCGATCACGCAGTGCCAGTTATTGTCATGCTCGAGGAGCTTCTTCAGTGGCCGGATGCTCACTTAGAGGCGTCGGCCGAAAACATCGCGCGGGTCGATGGATTTCTTCGCGCCTCACTGCTCATCGTTGAGGTTACCCGGGAGGAGGACCGCCTTCTTTCAAGGCGCGGCTTTCAGCGCGACATGCCCGAAGGTTGGTGCATCCACGGGCATGAGCTTTATCAGAACCCACTGGCGCGATACATCGAGTGCGGAATTGAGGTCTAACAAGGCGGTCAACACGGACGCACAAGCGCGTCCGCTCACTTTGGTCGGACCCGCTCTTGTGCGCCGATTACCTCTACGTTAAGTTGCATAGGGACGCGCAATATGCACCGCTACCTTCAAGATACCGAATTCGCTTGCCAGAATCTGTTCCGCCTAGCGACCGACGAGGAAAATTCTCTAAAGTCTTTGGTCGCACAACTGCCTCCGCTTGAGCAGCAGTTGAAGGTTCAACAATGGGACTTCGAGACAAGCGACCTCAATGATGATTTTTCCGATGCCTATGTAATGGCAGCTTTCGTTCGGGCTGCTCGCACTGGCCAAGAAGTCCTGCGCCATAAAGGGCAAGTGGCCGAATTGCAGGCGAGCGTTGGAGTTCGTCAGCGCTCAGTGCAAGCTATCGCGGGTGCGATACTTCAGATTGCGAAGCAAGGCATCTCTCTCGTCTACGGTGCTCCGAACGGAGCGCCCGCGGGCCGGATGCTCGGATCATTGGCGCTGCGCGATATCATTTGGCAAGCCCGAAACCAGTCGATGCACTATGAAGAGGGTTCGTTTAAAAAAGCGCTCGTGGACCTTTTTTCAACACTTGAAGCAGAGCAGGGGCCCCAATTCTCACTAACCGCCCACGCCAATCAGAGTAGAGCGAAGCAGATTCTCGACGCACTCGGGTGGGAAAACTACGACGCGTATCTGCTAGATATGCAGGTGCTTCTGCCGTGATGCAACTTAACCCATCGCTGCAGAGGACTGGGCGTCCGGCGCTTGGTCTACGACATTCTGCCTCAAACGCTTGCCGAACAGCGGGTTGATGAGGCAGCGCTATGTCAGCTGCGCATTCCGGCGCTGGTGACCGGTCAGTCCGGCGCCATGAACACCCACAGCAGGTATCCTCGGTCACCGGCCGCAAGCGGCCAGCAACGGACGTTGCCTACTTTCAAGACCGGACGTTGAACGCTAAGCATCCGCGGTAGCGATCATTGAGGACTGCCCATCTATGCAAGAAGCTCCTTGACCAGATTAACTTCCGCCGCATCGCCCTCGAAATTTTTCCATCGCCGATTTCTAGCATTTCGTTGACGGTAACAGGGGTGTACCAAGGAAGCCACCGAAAATTCGTGATCGGAGCCCCTGAGATTTACGTTTCGAAAGCTTGCTAGGCTCTGCCGGTCTATGGCTTTGAATGAATCGAATCGCTCCCACGACTTCAAGTCATCTGACATGGATGCAATCAGCTTTGGTACATATGCACCGAGAACCAAGACGAGCCTGGGCTTCTGCCGGTCTATTTGCTTAGCTAACAACCGTTGACAGGTCATAACGTACACAGGGTCCTTGGCGCCGGGAAATACGCCTACTGAGCTCTTGCCCGTTCGAAGTCCAACAAAAAAATTCGTAAAGAAACAGTCGCTAGTGCGAATGCCGGCCTGCTCGAAAAACGGCAGCATGTTGCGCCAAGTCGGATTCGTCAGACGCTCCTCGTCCTCTTTTTCGTACAGTTCAAAATCCCCCACTGTCCCCCAGTCGTGCGCGAGGACCATGATGCCGCCAATAGGGAATCTAGGCAGCTCAGTACTGCGCTTGTCAACCAGAAGGCCAACTCCAGCAGGGAAGAAACTGGTTCCTTGTAGTTGCTTTGGAATTGAAGTGACGCCATTAGGGAACGCGTCAAACTGTTGGACGAGTTCGAAGAGTTCGTGTGATGGATGGGGCATGTTGTCCGGCATCGTAGCTACCCGACTGGGTGGGGCTGTCCGCTGCATTCCTGTCACTCGTCGCGAATCGGTGAACTTCCGCTCTGGGCGGCGGATTCAACCGGTCGATGCAACACACTAACCACCGCGCAGGTGCAAGGAGTGTTGCAGATGAAACAGCGACCAAGAATCTACTATTCGGATACCCAGAAGGCACTGATGTGGGAGCGCTGGAAGCAAGGCTGGACGCTGCATGAGATCGGCAAGCTCTTTGATCGCGCCCACTCGTCTATCCACCGAATAATCGCTGAAACAGGTGGATTCCGACCTCCTGAGCGATCACGTGCAGCGATTGCATTGACGTTGGCAGAGCGCGAGGAGATCTCGCGGGCGATGGTGTCAGGCGATTCGATTCGCTCCATCGCAACTCGGCTCGGGCGAGCACCATCGACCATCAGCCGAGAGATCAAGCGCAATGGCGACTGCGATGGCTACCGTGCAAACCAGGCCGATGAAGCAGCCTGGGGGCGAGCGCGGCGCCCAAAGCGCTGCAAGCTCAGTGAGAATCGTGCATTGGCACGAATCGTGGCTCACAAGCTGCGAATACTGTGGTCGCCAGAGCAAATTGCAGGTTGGCTCAAGCAAACTTATCCTTGCGACGAGAGCCACCACGTGTCACACGAGACCATCTACCGCAGTCTGTTCATTCAAGCGCGTGGCGCCTTGAAGAAGGAGCTTTTGGAGCACCTCAGGCGCACTCGTGGGATGCGCCGATCACGGCACTACACACAGAAGACGGCAATTCACGGAAAGATTGTTGATGCTGTTTCGATCAGCGAGCGCCCCGCTTGTATCGAGGACCGAGCCGTGCCTGGTCACTGGGAAGGCGACCTGGTCTTTGGCAGTGGCAACAGCCAAATTGCGACGCTGGTTGAACGCCAAACGCGATACGTGATGCTGGTGAAGCTCAATGGCAAAGACTCGGAGTCGGTCGTCAAGGCACTCATCAAGAGCGCCAGCAAGCTACCGCAGGAGTTGTACAAGTCACTGACCTGGGACAGAGGCACGGAGATGCATGCCCACAAGCAATTCACGATGGCTACCGACATCCAGGTTTACTTCTGCGACCCGCGAAGCCCATGGCAGCGGGGAAGCAACGAGAACACGAACGGTTTACTCAGGCAGTACATGCCCAAGGGGATGAATCTCTCGGGTTGTTAGTGCCGATGCAATCTTGACCAGCTAAACCGCAAAGTGCCAATCCAATATTGACCAGGGTGTTCCACTGACCTGCTGAGAATTTCAGCAGGGATTCAAGGTGATCACCATGGACATGATTGGCAAGGTCAGGCGCATGAGGCTGCGCGACCAACTCTCTCTCAGCGAGATCGC
>NZ_BJHU01000022.1 GCF_005405905.1 Acidovorax sp. NB1 | reverse complement strand
GGAAACGTGCGGTGTTGTTCATGATGAAAATCCTTGAAGTTAAAAAGCGTCTCAAAAAAGCCGGGCCAAAAAACCATTCCTGAACCGGGTTCGGTGAGTCGCCTTGCGGGTTCGGCTCATCGATGGGTTGAACTGTACGCCGATGGTGTTCAGGGAAAAACCACCGGGTCGCGAACTAACTGTTCCAGTATTGGAAACAATATGGAGTTTGGCGCAGAGGGCCAGAGAGGATTCATTGCCCACTTAGAGGTCGCTGGCTCCGACCTAGGAAGAAACCCGGGCACATTTTCAGAACGCCGCCTGGCGCGGGGGCGGTGCGAGGCTGCGGTGTATGGGGCTTCTGCATCCCGACAATAGCCTGTGTTCGCTGCACAGCCACACTGGCCTGCTCTGAGGTACCGATGGATCGGAGCAGCCTTGGTGCGGTGCGGCCAGGCGGGACACCACAAGCCAGTCGGGGCGGAATGCTGGCTGGTGAGGCAAGAGGTTCTGGCGCCGAGGGCCGTACGAGCCCGGGCCTGGGCTCCCCGACTTTCAGCGCCGGGATGGCCCCACGGGCGCGTCCGGAAGCTCGTTGGCCTGCGGGGCGCTGCCTGTGCGCGGGAAATGCCGGGTCAAATGTAGCGAGACGGCATCAATGGCCTCGATCAGGCCTTCTTCGTAGCGCAAATCCCGGAAACGGCTGGACATCTGTTGCACCAGCGCTTGCCACTCCTGGGGCGGAACCAGCCGTGCCAAGCCCCGATCGGCCACGATCTCGATCGCATGTTCGGGCATCAGCAGGTAAATCAGCACGCCGTTGTTGTGTTCGGTGTCCCACACGCGGTACTTGCTGAAGAGCATGATGGCGCGTTCGCGGGGGCTGGCCTGGCGGCGCAGGTAGCTCCAGGGCAGGCTGGCCTCGGCCACGACACGGATCTGCCCTGTGTGGTGCTGTTCGCTGGCATGGACCCGCGCCTCCACGCGCTGCAAGACGGGGGCCGAGAGGGCGCGGCGGGAGGCGGCTTCTGTCCAGCGGTGCCGCAGCAGGCGTCGCAGGGCCTGCAGCGGGTGAAAAGTCGTTGCGCCTTTGCTGCCCATCACCAGTCTCCCGAGGCGCCACCGCCGCCAAAATCGCCGCCACCACCGGAGCTGAATCCCCCGCTGCCGCTGCCGCTGCTGCTGCTGTAGCCGCCGCTGCTGCCACTGCCCCCCGATCCCCAGCTTCCAGAATGGCTGCTGCCGGGCCCCAACGCGATGGGTGCGCTGCGGCCCCCGAAAATCCAGGTGTAGAGCAGCGCAATCACCCCCGCGCCCACGGACAGCAGCAGGCTGGCGGTGAACACAAAGGCCAGCACGCCCACCCCACCGCCCACCAGCAACCCGCCCAGCGCGCTGCCAAAGATGCTGCGGGCCAGGGGCCCGGCCACCATCACGCCGAAGAACAGGAAGATGGCGAAATCGGTCCAGTCGAACAGGCCATGGTGCTGAATGTCTTGGGTGGAAACAGGCTCTGCCTCGGGCTGTGGCAGGCCTTCGGTGGCGATGCGTGCGGCGATCTGGGTGGCTGCGGCGGCCAGGCCACCTGCATAGTCGTTCTGCTGAAAGCGGGGCTTCATCGCGCTGTCGATGATGCGGGCGGCCGCGATGTCGGGGATGGCCCCTTCCAGCGCCTTGGCCACCTCGATGCGCATCTTGCGGTCGTTTTTTGCCACCAGCACCAGCACGCCATCACCTACACCCCGGCGGCCAATTTTCCAGTGATTGCCCACGCGGTTGGCATAGGCGGCAATGTCCTCGGGCGCTGTGCTGGCCACCATCAGCACCACCACCTGTGCGCCCCGGGTCTGCTCCAGCGTGACCAGCTGTGATTCCAGCGCCTGGGTGTCGGCCGCGCTCAGGCTGCCCGTCTGGTCGATGACGTGGCCGGTGAGCGGCGGGATGGCTTGCAGCGCACCCTGGGCCCACGCGCTCAAAGGTGTGATTGCTATAAATAATATAGCTATCAACGCCCGTCCAATGCGCGCAAGAAGCATATTTTCTTCAGATTTCTGCAGAGAACAGGGGCGCGGCCGGGTGCGTCAGGGCTTGGCTTTGGAGGCGCCAAAGTCCACGGTGGGGGGCGTGCTGATCTGCGCCTCGTTGGCCACGCTGAAGCTGGGCTTGGGGGCGTAGCTGAACGCCATGGCCGTGAGGTTGGTGGGGAAGCTGCGCGCGAGCACGTTGTAGTCCTGCACGGTCTGGATGTAGCGGTTGCGGGCCACGGTGATGCGGTTTTCCGTGCCCTCCAGCGTCACGCGCAGGTCGCGAAAGCCCTGGTTGGCCTGCAGGGTGGGGTAGCGCTCGGACACCGCCATGAGGCGCGACAGCGCACCCGACAGCTCGCCCTGCGCCTGCTGGAACTTGTTGAAGGCCTCGGGGTTGTTCAGGGTCTCGGGCGTGACCTGGACCGCCGTGGCCTTGGTGCGGGCCTCGACCACGCGGGTCAGGGTCTCCTGCTCGAAATCTGCCTCGCCCTTCACGGTGGCGACGATGTTGGGCACCAGGTCGGCGCGCCGCTGGTACTGGTTGAGCACCTCGCTCCAGGCGGCCTTGGTCTGTTCGTCCAGGCGCTGGAAGTCGTTGTAGCCGCAGCCGCCCAGGGCCAATGTGGCCAGCAGCAGGGTGCCAAGGGCAAGGAAACGTCGCATCTTCATCATCATGGGTGCCTGCCAAAAAAGGAGAATGGGGCGAATGTGCCAGAAACCCGGCGGCACGGGGAGTCTGGTGCCGCAACGCAGCAGACTGCCCGGCAAGGCCACCGAGCGGCCCCGGGAGATCGTGAACCGATTCCAAGACCGAGGCCCACCAAAGCCCTCGGCCATCGCCGCATGCGCGGCCAGCCGGTGGCGGGCTGAACGCACAATAGCTGCCTTGCCAGTTGTGCCGCTGTGGCGCCGCCCGCCGATTCATCCCCACCACCACCCTGAACGACCATGCCCCGCGCCCGCTCCAAAGCTGCCACCCTCGGTGGCTCGTCGGATGAAACCGAATCAGCGTTCTACGAAGCCCTGCAGCGCGGTGACATCGACCTGCTGATGTCTTGCTGGGCAGACGAGGACGACATCGTCTGCGTGCACCCTGGCGGGCCGCGCCTGCTGGGGGCGGGGGCCATCCGTGCGGCTTTCGAGTCCATGTTTGCGAACGGCACGGTGCGCGCGCGGCCGGTGCAGGTGCACCGGGTGGTGGCGCTGTCGAGTGCGGTGCACAGCGTGGCCGAACAGGTGGAAGTGATGCTGCCCGATGGCCTGCACCAGGCCGTGGTGCTGGCCACCAATGTCTATCACAAGACCCCCGAAGGCTGGCGCATGGTGGCCCACCATGCGAGCCCGGGCACGGCGCCCGATGCGCAGGTGGTGGCGGCCCAGCGGCCGGTGCTGCACTGACACCTGCATGACCGCAAGAATATGAGCTTTTTAGCGCTTTTGCGCGCGATGGTATTGCCCTGATAGCTATGAAATATGTAGCACCTCGATGGCTGCCCGGTGGGCAGCTCCAAACGATCTGGCCCGCGTTGTATTCCCGCCGGGCGCTGGGCCCCCGCCCTGAGTACCGCCGTGAGCGCTGGGACACACCGGACGGCGATTTTGTGGACGTGGATTTTCTGCACGACGGCATCGCCACCACCGTGCAGCGGCCCCTGCTGGTGGTGTTTCACGGCCTGGAGGGCTCCTCGCGCAGCCATTACAGCGAGGCCTTTGCCGACCTGGCGCGCCAGCGCGGCTGGGCCTGCGCGCTGCCCCACTTCCGAGGCTGCAGCGGCGAGATCAACCGTGCGCCCCGTGCCTACCACTCGGGCGACCATGCCGAGATCGGCTGGATGCTGCAGCGGCTGCGCGCCGCCCACACCGGGCCGCTGATGGCGGCCGGGGTGTCGCTGGGCGGCAATGCGCTGCTGCGCTGGGCTGCCGAAGTGGGCACTGACGCCGCGCGCAGCGCCGACGCCGTGGCCGCCGTGTGCTCGCCCATCGACCTGGCAGCGGGTGGGCACGCGATTGGGCGCGGCTTCAACCGGCAGGTCTACACCCGCATGTTCATGCGCACCCTGGTGCCCAAGGCGCTGCAGAAGCTGGCGCAGCACCCGGGGCTGTTCGACCGCCAGGCGCTGCTGGCCGCGCGGGACCTGTACGCCTTCGACAACGTGTTCACCGCCCCGGTGCACGGCTACCGCAACACCGAGGACTACTGGCTGCGCGCCTCGGCCAAGCCCTTGCTGCACCAGATCCGCATTCCCGCGCTGGTGGTCAACGCCCGCAACGACCCGTTTGTGCCTGCGGCGAGCCTGCCCGGGGTGCACGAGGTGGGCCGGTGCGTCACGCTCTGGCAACCGGCGCACGGCGGGCATGTCGGCTTCCCGCGCGGGCGCCCACCCGGCCATGTGCGCGCCATGCCCGAGGCCGTGGGCGGCTGGCTGGCGGAGCAGGCCGGGGCAGGGGGCACCCAGGGAGGACAATCGGCCCATGGATGACATCGTCAAACAGGCCCTGGCCAAATGGCCCAACGTGCCGGACTGCTATGGCTGGCTGGGGCTGGACGCGCGGGGCCGCTGGTACTTGCGCGACGATGCCACGCAGGCGGCGGGGCCCTTTGCGCAGAGCAAGGGGCAGTTGCTGGAGCACGACAAGCTCATTGCTTTCATCGCCCGCAACTACGAGGCCGATGCCCAGGGGCAATGGTTCTTTCAGAACGGCCCCCAGCGGGTGTATGTAGAGCTGGAGGCCACGCCCTGGATCTGGCGCATCCAGCCCGACCTGTCGCTGCAGGCCCACACATGCCAGGCGGCGGAAGTGCGGGAAGCGCTGGTAGACGAGCAGGGGCGGCTGTACCTGGCCACCGACATCGGCGTCGGCCTGGTGCACACCATGGATGTGCCCCTGGCGGCCGAGGCCGTGGAGTCTGGCCGCTGGCCGCTGCAGGAGGTGCTGGCCAGCGACCTGCCGACCCGGTTTGGCTACATGGCCAGCCCGCAGGCTGGGTGGGTTGCGCGGTCGTGCGAGGGCGGGGCCCGGTAGGAGCGTAGTTGAGCAGGGCCGTGTATTGCGGCCATAAAAAAACCGACGCATGCGTCGGTTTTTTTATGGGGGTGGGGGCCAGCCCCGGCACGGTTAGTTTTCCTGCCAATGGCTTGGCCACCCCATGGGCTGCAGGTGGCTGGGTGGACACAGAAGCGCCACCCAGCGCCGGGACCCGCGCCGCCAGATGGCGGGGCAGGGTCAGGACTGCTGCTTAGCGCGAAGCGGCGGGGGCTGCTGCCGCAGCGGCGGCTTCGCCACCTGCCGCTGCAGCGGGGGCTGCGGGCTCGTCGAACTTGCCGCCGCTGGCGTTGGCCATGTAGGCCACAGCGCGGGCGATTTCGGTATCGTTGAAGTCGCCACCGCCTTGGGGAGCCATCGCGCCCTTGCCCTTCAGAGCGGACTGCACCAGGGCTTCGAAGCCGGTCTTGATGCGTGCCGACCAGGCTGCGGCATCACCCATCTTGGGGGCACCTGCGGCACCCGAGGTGTGGCAGGCCGTGCATTGCGCCTTGAACACGTCTTCACCGCTCTTGAGGGGGCGGTTGGCGTCACGCACTTCGACCATGCCCACCTTCTGGATGCGCTCGGCGATGGCCTTCTCGGGGTTGACGGCGCCAGCGGCAGGCTTGTCGGCGGACGTCACGTAAATGACCAAGCCGATGATGGCAAAGATCGGGATCACGAACGAGAAAAAACTCGCCAGCAGCAACTGCTTGGGAGTCTTGATGGGGCCGGTGTGCGCTTCTTCGTGGTGGTTGTCGCTCATGACGTCCTCTGGTTATCGGGGGGCTTTGATGAAATCAACCTTAAATTATATCTACGCCCCCGGGGAACTTCGGCTCCCGCCCCGGCCCGGGTGGGCCGGTGTCGTCCGCACACAACCCGTAACACACGGCACGGGCAGTCTGCGGGCGTGGGGTTGCGCATCAGGAGCTGCTGACCTGCGCGGGTGCCGGGGCGCCGCCGCCCAGGGCCTTGTAGAGCGCCACTTGGTTCTGCAGCTGCGCCAGCCGCACCTGCACCACGGCCTGCTGGGCCGTGAACAGGGAGCGCTGGGCGTCCAGCAGGTCCAGGTAGCTGGCCACGCCGTTGCGATAGCGCAGGTCGGCCAGTTGCAGGCGCGCACTCTCGGCTTCGGCCTGCCGCTGCTGGGCCAGTGACTGTTCGCCCAGCGTCGCCTGCCCCGCGAGGGCGTCCGAGACCTCTCGGAATGCGGTCTGGATGGCTTTTTCATACTGCGCGACAGCAATGCTGCGGCTGGCCTGTGCGCTCTCCAGGTTGGCCTGGTTGCGGCCCGCATCAAAGATGGGCAACAGCAGCGACGGCGCAATGGTGAAGCCCCAGGAGCCGTTCTTGAACAGCCCCGACAGCTCGCCGCTGGCCGTGCCCGCCTGCGCTGTCAGCGAGATGCGCGGGAAAAACGCGGCGCGCGCGGCACCAATGTTGGCGTTGGCGCCGATCAGCTGCTGTTCGGCCTGGCGGATGTCGGGCCTGCGGATGAGCAGCTCCGATGGCAAGCCTGCGGGCAGCGGGGCCATGGCGGGTGCATTGACCAGCCGGCTGCCGGCCAGGCTGGCGCTGACCTCGCCGGGCAGGGCCTGGCCCAGCAGCAAGGCCAGGGCGTTTTCGTCGAGTGCGCGTTGGCGCTGCTGCTGCGCCAGCGTGGCGCGGGCTGCCTGAGTGAGGGACTCGGCCTGGCGGAAGTCCAATTCCGAGGCCACACCGGCATCCAGCCGCATCTTGGTCAGCCGCACCGATTCCTCGCGCGAGGCGAGTGTCTGGCGGGACAGGTCCAGCAGTTCTTCGTCGGCCAGCAGCGCCAGCCAGCCGTTGGCCACCGCCGCCACCAGGCTCACCTGGGCGGCGTTGCGGCCTTCCTCGGTGGCAAGGTACTGGGCCAGGGCCTGTTCCTTGAGGCTTGCGAGGCGGCCGAAGAAGTCGATCTCCCAGGCCGACACTGCCAGCCCGACGCTGAACGAGTTTGTGAGGTTGCCACTGCCCGAGGCGGGCGCGCGGCTGGCGTTGGCGGCCAGGCCCACACCCGGGTACTGGTCGGCGCGGCGCACCTGGTAGGTGGCACGCGCCTGTTCGACGTTGAGCATGGCCACGCGCAGGTCGCGGTTGTTGGCGAGCGCGGTCTCGATCAATTGCCGCAGTCGGGGATCGGCAAAGTAGTCTTGCCAGGGGGCTGTGTCGGCCGTGGCCTGGGTCGCGCCCGTCGCAGAGGATGCGGCTGCATAGGTCGCTGGCACGGGGGCTGCGGGGCGTTCATAGGTGGGGATGAACGAGCAGCCCGCGAGCAGCAGCGCAGCCGCTGCCGCCGTCAGTGCGAGGGGGGTGCTGCGGGGATCAATCATGGGTTCCAACTCCTGCTTCTTCTGCATGGCGGCGATTCATCTCTGCTTGGCGTGCGCTGCCCTTGAACAGGCCGCGCACCACCACAAAGAACACGGGCACAAAAAACACAGCCAACGCGGTGCCAGTGACCATGCCGCCCAGCACGCCGGTGCCGATGGCGCGCTGGCTGGCTGAGCCAGCGCCCGAGGCGATGGCCAGCGGCAGCACGCCCAGCCCGAAGGCCATGGACGTCATGACGATGGGGCGGAACCGCAGGTGGGCGGCCGCCAGCGCCGACTCGATCACGCCCTTGCCCTGGGCTTGCAGGTCCTTGGCAAATTCGATGATCAGGATGGCGTTCTTCGCTGACAGGCCAATGATGGTGATCAGGCCCACCTGGAAGTACACGTCGTTGGCATAGCCCCGCATCAGCGTGGCCAGCAGCACACCCAGCACACCGAGGGGCACGACCAGGATCACCGCCAGCGGGATGGACCAGCTCTCGTACAGCGCTGCCAGGCACAGGAACACGGCCAGGATGGCGAAGCTGTAGAGGATCAGAGACTGGGCGCCAGCGAGCTTTTCTTCGCGCGACTGGCCGGTCCACTCAAAGCCGAAGCCTGCGGGCAGCTGCTTGGCGAGTTTTTCCATCTCGGCCATGGCGGCACCGGTGCTGAAGCCGGGGGCGGGTGCGCCCGAGATGCGCATGGCCGGATAGCCGTTGTAGCGCACCGTCTGCTGCGCGCCGTTCACCCAGCGGGTGGTGGCAAATGCCGACAGTGGTACGGGCTTGCCCTGGCTGTTGGCGGCATTGATCTTGAGCAGATCGTCCGGCTGCATGCGTGCCGGCGCATCGGCCTGCACCACCACGCGCTGCAGGCGGCCCTGGTTGGGGAAGTCGTTCACGTAGCTGGAGCCCAGCGCAGTGGACAGCGCCGAGTTGATCGCATCAAACGGCACGCCCAGGGCGTTGGCCTTGTCGCGGTCGATGTCGATCTGCAGCTGCGGCGCGTCTTCCAGGCCGTCCGGGCGTACCTGCGTGAGCACCTTACTTTGCGAGGCCATGCCCAGCAACTGATTGCGGGCCTGCACCAGGGCCTCGTGGCCTGCGCCGCCCCGGTCCTGCAGGCGGAAGGTGAATCCGCTGGCATTGCCCAGTTCGGGGATGGGTGGCGGGCTCAATGGGAAGATGAACGCATCGCGGATGCCCATCAGCCCACCAAAGGCGCGGTTGGCCACGTCTTGCGCCGATTGGCCGGGGCCGTGGCGCTCGCTCCAGTCCTTGAGGGTCACGAACGCCAGCGCGGCATTCTGGCCCTGGCCCGAGAAGCTGAAGCCCAGCACGCCGACCATGCTTTGCACTTCGGGTTGCTTGAGGATGAAGCCTTCGACCTGCTCCATCACGGCCAGCGTGCGCTCTTGCGTGGCACCGGGAGGCAGCTGCACGTTGACGATGATGTTGCCCTGGTCTTCGCTCGGTAGGAACGACGTGGGCAGGCGCATGTAGACCACGGCCACGGCGCCCACGATAGCGGCGTAGATGACCAGGTAGCGCGCGGCACGCTTGAGCATGCGGGCCACGAACCCTTCATAGCCCTTGGCGGTGCGCGAAAAGCCCCGGTTGAACCAGCCGAAGAAGCCTGTTTTTTCGTGGTGGTGACCCGCCTCTACCGGCTTGAGCAGCGTGGCACACAGCGCGGGTGTGAGCGACAGCGCCATGAAGGCCGAGAAGCCGATCGAGGCGACCATCACTGCCGAGAACTGGCGGTAGATGTTGCCGGTGGAGCCCGCAAAAAACGCCAGGGGCACAAACACCGAGATCAGCACCACGGTCACGCCAATGATGGCGCCCGAGATCTGGCGCATGGCCTTGCGCGTAGCCTCCAGCGGAGACAGGCCTTCCTCGCTCATGATGCGCTCGACGTTTTCCACCACCACGATGGCGTCGTCCACCACGATGCCGATCACCAGCACCATGCCGAACATGGTCAGCACGTTGATCGAGAACCCCAGCGCCAGCAGCGTGGCGAACGTGCCCAGCAGGGCAATGGGCACCACGATGGTGGGGATGATGGTGTAGCGCCAGTTCTGCAGGAACAGGAACATCACCAGAAACACCAGGGCCACAGCCTCGAACAGGGTCTGGGCGACCTGCTTGATGGAGATGTCCACAAAGCGCGAGCTGTCGTAGGGAATGCTCCAGCCCATGCCTTCGGGGAAGTAGCGCGAGAGTTCATCCATCTTGGCGCGCACGGCCTTGGCGGCTTCCAGGGCATTGCCGCTGGGCGACAGCTGGACACCAATGCCCACGGCGGGCTTGCCGTTCAGGCGTGCGGCGGTGGCATAGGCCTGGCCGCCCAGTTCGACGCGTGCCACATCCTTGATGCGCACGGTGGAGCCATCGGTATTGGCGCGCAGCACGATGTTGCCGAACTGCTCCACGCTGCTGAGCTGGCCGTTGACCACCACGGTGGCGGCAATCCCCTGGCCCGCGACGTTGGGCAGGTCGCCAATCGTGCCGCTGGCCACCTGTGCGTTCTGGGCGCGGATGGCGGCGGTGATCTCGGCGGCCGAGAGGTTGAAGCTCATCATCTTGGCCGGGTCGATCCAGATGCGCATGGCGCGTTCGGTACCAAACAGCTGTGCCTGGCCAATGCCCTGCAGCCGCTGCAGCTCGGGCACGATGTTGCGCGATGCGTAGTCGCCCAGGGCCACCGTGTCAGTCGCCGGGTTGGACGACGACAGCATGGTGAACAGCAGGAAGTTGGAGCGCGACTTGTCCACGCGCACGCCTTGCTGGGTCACCGCCGAAGGCAGGCGAGGGCTGGCACGCGACAGGCGGTTTTGCACATCCACCTGCGCCAGGTCGGCGTTGGTGCCGGGCTGGAAGCTCAGGGTGATGCTGCCCGACCCATCGGCTTGCGCGACCGACTCCATGTAGATCAGGCCGGGCGAGCCGTTCATTTCGCGCTCGATGACGGACAGCACGCTGTCCTCCAGCGTCTGCGCCGAGGCACCGGGGTAGGCGGCGTTGATGACGATGGCGGGTGGGGCCACCGGGGGGTACTGGGCGATGGGCAGCTGCGTGATCGCCACACCGCCCATCACCATGATGAACAGTGCGATCACCCATGCAAAGATGGGGCGGTCGATAAAAAACTTGGCCATGCTGGGGTGCCCCTTATGGCTTGGCGGCGGAGGCCGGCGCAGAGGTGGGGGCTGGTGCGGGAGCTGCACCAGGCGCCTGCCATGGTACGGGCTTGACGGGGGTGCCCGGCGGCAGCATCTGCAGCTTCTGGAACCCGTCAACCATCACTTTTTCCCCGGCCTTGAGTCCGTCGAGCACAACCCAGCGGTTGTTTTGCGCGGCGCTGATCTTGACCGTGCGCGGCGACACCTTGCCGTCTTCACCCACCACACTGACCGTGTCGCCTTGCTGGGTGCGGGTGACTGCTTGCTGGGGCAGGGTGATAGCGTTGCTGGCCTGGGCTTGCTCGATGCGTACGCGCAGGTACAGGCCGGGCAGCAGTTCGCCCTTGGGGTTGGGCACCTCGGCGCGCAGCGTGACCTGGCCGGTGGTGGAGTCCACCGAAAGGTCGGTGAACAGCAGCTTGCCAGCCTGGGGGTACTCCGATCCATCTCCCAGGACCAGCTTGACGCTGGCGGTTTCCGCACTGCCTGCGCGTTTGAACTGACCGCTTTCCATGGCGCGGCGCAGCTGGAAGACGTCGCTGGCTGATTGGGTGAAGTTCACGTAGACCGGGTCGATCTGCTGCACCACAGCCAGCGCGGTGGCTTCGCCTTGCCCGACCAGGGCACCCTCTGTCACCAGGGCCCGCCCGATGCGGCCCGCAATGGGCGAGGTCACGCTGGCATAGCCCAGGTTGATGTCGGCCGTGCGCACCACGGCTTTGGCAGCCGCCACATCGGCCTGCGCCTGCTTTTCTGCAGCCTCGGCATTCACAAAATCCTGTTTGCTGATCGCGTTAGCCGTGACCAGTGGGCGATAGCGTTCAACCAGGGCGCTGGCCTGGGCGAGGTTGGCCTGGGTCTTGGCGAGGCTGGCGCGGGCGCTCTCTGCCGCAGCCGCATAAGGGGCAGGGTCAATGCGGAACAAAGGCTGGCCGACCTTCACGTCGCTGCCTTCCTTGAACAGGCGCTGTTGCAGGATGCCTGCAGCACGCGCACGGACCTGTGCCACACGCGAGGCCTCGACGCGGCCGGGCAGCTCGGTCAAAAGCCCGATGTCTCCGGGGGTTGCCGTGACCACGCCTACTTCGACGGGAGGCATCTGGGGCCCGCCTGCGGCGGCCTTGCCATCGGTTTTGCCACATGCGACCAACAGTGCGGCAGCGGCAACGGCCGCCACGAGAGTGAGCGTTTTGCGGCTGGATGCATTGCGAAAGAGGGGGATGACGGATGGGTCACGCAGTTTGGGCATGAGAGTCCTTCTGATTGGCGTCAAGAAATGGGGTTGTCGGGGATGGGGTGCCCGCCAAAGGCGACCCAAAGCAAGAGTCCGACAAAACAAGTGCGCAATTATACATACAAACATGAATGTATAATTGTGATGAGCGGATGTCGAGGTGGTGCCGCTGGTGGGTGGGAGCCCGAACGAGGAGGCATACAAATATGGCGCGTCGGACCAAGGAAGATGCGATTGCTACGCGCAGCAGCCTGATTGATGCGGCCGAGCAGGTTTTTTTCGACAAGGGGGTGGCCCGGGCGTCGTTGAGTGACATAGCTCAGGCGGCGGGTGCCACCAGGGGGGCGATCTATTGGCACTTCAAAGACAAACTGGATCTCTTCAGTGCCATGATGGACCGGGTGACGCTGCCGCTCGAGCAGGGTTTCGGTGCGTTGGAGGGGAGCACTTGTCCTGATCCGGTGGAGCGGTTGCGCGCGGTGTTGGCGCTGGTGCTACATGGCGTGGCCTCGGATGCGCGGACCCGTCGGGTGTTCGAGATTGCGCTCTACAAAGTGGAATATGTGGGAGAGCTTGTCGGTGTCCGTGACCGGCACATTGCGGCCTCGGAGGGCTTTACCAGCCAATTGGCGAGTGACTTTGAGCTGGCCGCCCAGGCGCAGGGAATTGCCTTGCCCATGACCTCTGTGGAGGCTGCGGTGGGTTTGCATGCCTTGTTTGACGGATTGATTCGCAACTGGATCCTTGGTGGGGGTGCGTTTGACCTTGAGAAGGTCGGGCGGGTAGGGACCGATGCATTCTTGTTGGGTTTGGGGCTGGCTTTGCCGCGGGCTGCAGGGGGTGCTGCGTGAGGTTGGCGCGCGAGTAGGGTTGAAGGTGGTGGTGGCTTCTGTGGTGTTGCATCTCTGGGGATTGCTTTCGCGAGGTGCGGTCGCGTGCGATAATCCAGGGCTGTACCAGTTCAGTTCAGCGGCTGTAGCTCAGTGGATAGAGTATTGGCCTCCGAAGCCAAGGGTCGTGGGTTCGATCCCCGCCAGCCGCACCAGTGACGTTTGCAGTCCTGCCTCCTGTTGTTTGTGGGGTTGATCTGCAAATTGATGGAATTTGCCCGGACTGCAAAAAATTGGTGCTATAATTCGAAATTCTCCGGAGGGGTGCCCGAGTGGCTAAAGGGGGCAGACTGTAAATCTGTTGGCTTACGCCTACACTGGTTCGAATCCAGTCCCCTCCACCAGTGAGTGAGTAGTGTTGAGAGTAATGCTTGGTTCTGCTGCAAAGTGGGGTTGGGCGCGCAAAGGTTGATGCCGATGCGGGAGTAGTTCAATGGTAGAACCCTAGCCTTCCAAGCTAATGACGCGGGTTCGATTCCCGTCTCCCGCTCCACTGCTTGTTTGTTCTGGTTTGTCGAGATGAAAATTTTGAGGTCGCGCAAGCGGCATCAAGTTGCCCATGTGGCTCAGTGGTAGAGCACTCCCTTGGTAAGGGAGAGGTCGCGGGTCCGATTCCCGCCATGGGCACCACTTTCAGGTGCGTCCGGATCTGGTTGCGCCGAGATCCTGTTGTGTTGATATAGATTTTTTTCGGAGTCGGAAAAATGGCAAAAGGAAAATTCGAGCGTACCAAGCCCCACGTCAACGTGGGCACGATCGGCCACGTGGACCACGGCAAGACGACCCTGACGGCAGCCATCGCTACCGTGCTGTCTGCCAAGTTCGGCGGTGAAGCCAAGGCTTACGACCAGATCGACGCAGCGCCCGAAGAAAAGGCCCGCGGTATCACCATCAACACCGCTCACGTGGAATACGAAACGGCCAACCGCCACTACGCCCACGTGGACTGCCCCGGTCACGCCGACTATGTGAAGAACATGATCACCGGCGCTGCCCAGATGGACGGCGCTATCCTGGTGTGCTCGGCCGCTGACGGCCCCATGCCCCAGACCCGTGAGCACATCCTGTTGGCCCGCCAA